>JAJDVQ010000037.1 GCA_022826045.1 Acidimicrobiia bacterium
CCTAAGAGGCCGCGCGGATAGATCGGCTCTGAACGATTTCGAGCCGTGGAATCGCCTCTGGATGGGTCTCTGACCTGCAGCATCGACACGACAGACGATGCGATTGCATACAGTCGTTTTATCAATCCGCTAACGCTCTAATCTCGGCAGCGTCAAGCGAAGCCACTCACGTGGCCGCACAACGCGAGGGGGCGTGACATGAAGGCAGCGGTGCTCTGCGAACAGCCGGGCGACTTGGAGCTCGAGGACCTGCGTATCGACGCGCCGGGGCCGAATGAGGTGCTCATCCAGACCATGGGCGCCGGCCTGTGCCACAGCGACCTGCACTTCATGGAAGGGCTGTTCCGGACGCCGCTTCCCATGGTGATGGGCCATGAATCGGCGGGGGTCGTCGAAGCGGTCGGATCCGATGTGAGCTATGTGGCGCCGGGCGACCACGTCGTGGCGTGCCTCTCGATCTTCTGCGGCCAGTGCCACCGCTGCCTGTCGGGCAACCCGCACCGCTGCACCAATGTCCGGGCCACCTCCCGGTCGAGAGATGCCGCAGCCCGGCTGACCCGCGAGGACGGCACATCGGTCGACCAGATGGCTCGGCTCGGCGGCTTCGCCGAGCAGATGCTGGTGCATCAGAACGCCGTTGTGAAGGTGCGTCCCGACATGCCGCTCGACCGTGCGTGCCTGATCGGCTGCGGCGTCACGACGGGCTTCGGCGCGGCGGTGAACACCGCAGGCGTCGGCGTGGGCAGCGTGGTGTGCGTGATCGGCTGCGGCGGCATCGGCCTGTCGGCAGTGCAAGGCGCCCGCGTTGCAGGGGCCGGCCGCATCATCGCCGTGGACATGACGGAGGCAAAGCTCGAGACGGCCCGTCAGATGGGCGCCACCGACACCGTCAACGCCGCGGAGGTCGACGACGTGGTGACCGCCGTGAAGGACATGACCAAGGGCGGCGTGGAGTACAGCTTCGAAGCCATCGGCTTGGCCGAGACGGTGCAGCAGGCGTTCAACATGCTCGACATCGGCGGCACCGCCACCGTGATCGGCATGGTGCCGTCGAAGACGAGAGTGGAGCTGCGCGGCATCGACTTCCTGTCGGAGAAGAAGCTGCAGGGCTCGATGATGGGCTCGAACCAGTTCCGCAGCGACATCCCGATGATGATCGACCTGTACCTCGACGGCCGCCTCATGCTCGACGAGATGATCTCGGCGCGCATCGACCTCGAACAGATCAACGAGGGCTACGGCTGGATGAAGGCCGGCGAGGCCACCCGCACCGTCATCACCTTCGACTGAGGCCCGGAGCCGGGCTAGGCACCTGGCGAACCCGCCCGACTCCCATGACGTCGGGACCGCTGGCAACGCGGGCCGCTGAACGCATCACGACGCTCGACGCGGTGCGCGGCGTGGCCGTGCTCGGCATCTTGACGATGAATGCCGTGGCATTCGGCCTGCCCGCCGCCGCCTACGCCAACCTTGATGCCGGCGGCTCGCGGACGGCGCTGGACTGGGTTGTCGGCGGCGCCGGAGAGATCTTCGCCGACCAGAAGTTCATGGGCCTGTTCTCGATGCTGTTCGGCGCCGGCGTCGTGCTTTTCGCCGAGCGTGCCGCAGCGAAGGGCAGGCGCAGCGTGCTGCTGAGCCTGTGGCGCAACGCGCTGCTGCTGGGCATCGGCATCGTGCACCTGTCGTTCTGGGAGGGCGACGTCCTGTTCGCCTATGCCTTGTGCGCGCCGGTCGTGCTCGCGCTGCGACGCCTGCCCGCCAAGGTGCTGCTCGCACTGGGCGGCGGGTGCTATGTCGCAGTGGCAGTCATCTCGTGGTTCGTGCAGTCGTCGTTGCGCAGCTTCTCCAGCGTGCTCATCGACTTCTGGAACTATGGCGACTACTACGGCGTCATCGGGACGTGGTTCCTGACGGACTACTTCGGTCGAGCATTGGGCGCCATGCTCATCGGCGCGGCGCTCTACCGGACGGGTGTCATCAGCGGCAAGCGGACTCCGTCGTTCTACCGCCGCATGGCCGCATGGGGCCTCGGCGTCGGGCTGCCGCTGTCGACTGCCGGATTCGCACTGATGGCGGCCACGGGCTTCGATATCGACTGGGCAGTCGCAGGAACCATCCCCAACACGCTGGCCACCGTGCCGCTGTGCCTGGGCTATCTCAGCCTGATCGCGCTGTGGAACACGGCGAGGGCGGGGGGCCTGCGGCAGCGGATCCGCGCTGCGGGACGCATGGCGCTCACCAACTACCTCACCCAGACAGCACTCGGCCTGCTCGTGCTCGGCGCGCTGCTGGGAGATCTGGACCTGGGCCGCAGCGGCATCGCCGTGTTCGTCGTGGCCGTGTGGGTGGTGCAGCTGTGGTGGTCGAAGGCCTGGCTGGACCGATTCGCCTTCGGCCCCGTCGAATGGCTGTGGCGCTGCGCCACGTACCGCCGCTGGCAACCGATACGCGCTCGCTAGCGGACCGGTCGCACGAACGCGGCCTGTCGGCGGCGAGCCCGCTACGGCAGGATCGGTGTGGCTTCCATGTAGCCGGGTTCGAGGAACTCAACGCTCGGCGTGACGCGGGCCAGCTCGGCCGCGATCGACGACGTGTCAGTGGGCACCGAGAATCCCGGCAGCCAGTTGTCGTGGTGGCCGAGGATGATCTTGCGGGGTCGCAGCAGGTCGGCTTGGCGGCCGATGAACTGCGCCAGCGAACCCTGGATGGGCTCGCCGTCGATGTTGCCGCGGCCGGCTGCTGCGAGGATCGCCACATCGGGTCGGAGGTCGCGCATCACACCCGACCAGTGTCCCGAGGTGTCCTGGAACAGCACCGAGCCATCCGGCGCCTCGACCAGGAACAGCAGCGCTCCCCCGTCGCCGCGGTCGCTGTGGCCGGCGGCTGACGCTGCGATGTGAGCACTGGTGTCGGCATCGACTTCGGTCGCCAGGTACTTCATCAGCTCGGCGAATTTCTGCTGCTGCTCCTGCCAGGTCACGCCGAGGTCGCCCAGGCAGACGTGGTCGGGCTGGTCCATCTGGGTGTGCGACCAGACGCAGGAGTGCTGGCTCGGATACACCGACACCCGCACGCCCGCCCCCCGGTCTCCCCGAGCGAGATCCACCGTCTCGCCTCCGGCCACGCAGATCATCCGCTCTTCGGGCACTCCGGCCTCGGCCATCACCCGCACCGACTCGTAGGAGGCGATCAGGGTGGCGTCGGTGTTGGCCACGATGCGCTCTGCCCCGTAGAGGTGGTCGAAGTGCGAATGGCCCACCAGCACCCAGTCCGCTTCGGTGACATCATCGGCCGACAGGCCCGGACCCACCGCGTTGTCAGCCCGGTCGATGTAGGCGTCGAGAAAGACCGTGAGGCCAGCCGTGCGCAGCCGGAACGTTGCGCACCCGTACCAATCCAGCGTCGTAGCCATGCTGGGGACCCTATTCGTCCGCTGCTGGCGGCTCCGTTGCTGGTCCCGATGAGTCGCCCCGATTGGCGAAGAGGACCTCCAAGCGCGCGACGCGTTCGCGCACATGCCCGATCTCATCGGATTGATGGTCGATGCGGCCAGCGAGATGGAACGTGATCGACAGGCCGGTGCCCAAGACAGTGATCACAATGCCCGCAGCGGCCACCAGCAGCACCCACGCGTCGACCACGATTTGAGTGGCGGCGGGAACTTCGGCGACCATGGCTCCACCATAGAGCGCTTGCTGCCGGACATCGCGCCGAATTTTCGACATCCGTGAGCGTCGGGCACACTGGCGAAGCTATGGGCGGCGTATGCGCGGCGACGCACGACACGGATGTCGCGCAGCGTGCGACGTGGACACGCCGCTGTGCCGCACTGGCGCTGCTGGTGATGACACCGCTGGCAGCAGGCTGCGCGGCGTCTGAAGGCGACGTTGATGGATCCAACCGCTCCGGCGCAAGCGTCAGCGGCGCAACGCTCGAAGGCAGCCTGCATGTCCTAGTTGCTGCGTCGCTGTTGCCGGTCGCTGAGGTGCTCGCCGGTGACTTCGAACTGCTCCATCCGGGAGTGGATGTGCAGATCGCGGGAGCCGGGAGCTCGGCATTGCGCGAGCAGGTGCTCGCCGGCGCGCCGGCCGACGTGTTCATTCCCGCTGACCCGAGTCATCTGCAGACAGTCCGCCACGAGGTCGGCATCAGCGGCGAGCCCGTCGTAGTGGCTCGCAACTCGTTGGTGCTCGCAGTGCCCGCGGGCAACGACGCCGGGGTTGCTGCGCTCGCCGATCTGACTCGCCCTGAGCTGCTGATCGGATTGTGTGCCGCCGAAGTGCCGTGCGGTGCCCATGCGCGGGCAGGCCTGTCCCGTGCCGGCATCGAGCCTGTGCCCGACACCGACGAGCCCAATGTGCGCGCTCTGGTCACCAAGCTGGCCGCCGGGGAGCTGGATGCCGCCGTGGTGTACGCCAGCGACGCACGGACCGCCGCTGGAATCGAGAGCCTGGGCTGGGACGCTGGTTCTGCCCCAGAGACGACCTACGAGGCCGCCGTGCTCACACGAGCGCCCAACACCCAGGCGGCCGAGGCCTTCGTGGACTTCTTGCACTCCGCTGCCGCCCGAGACACGTTTGTTGCCCACGGTTTTGGGGCACCATGACCAGCACGACCACCTCCACAAGTGCCCCTGAGCCCGCCCGTCGGCCGGCCCGCCGGTCAGCGCGTGACCTGCCGCCTTGGCCGGTCGCGCTGCTCGCCTGTATCGGCGTCGTGCTGTTCGCACTGCCGCTCGTGGGCCTTGTTGCGCGTGCGCCGTGGACTGGGCTGTGGACGCACTTGTCGAGCCGGTTCGTGGTGGATGCTGCCGTGCTCTCTGTGGTGTCCTCGATCGCTGCTGCTGCGGTTGCCGCGCTGGTCGGCGTGCCGCTGGCGTGGGTGCTGGCGCGGGTGTCATTCCCGGGCCGCTCGGCCATACGGGCGCTCGTGACCCTGCCGATGGTGCTGCCGCCGGTGGTGGGCGGTGCCGCGCTGCTGTTCGCGCTCGGGCGTCGGGGCGTCGTCGGCGGGCCGCTGCACGATGCCACCGGCCTGCTGCTGCCGTACTCGATCTGGGGCGTCATCTTGGCGAACGCTTTCGTGGCCACCCCGCTTGTGATCCTGACGGTCGAGGGTGCCCTGAGGAATCTCGACCGTCGCTACGAGCACGCGGCCGCCACGCTGGGCGCCTCGCGGCTGCGTGTGCTGTGGCGGGTGACGCTGCCGATGATCGGGCCTGCGCTGGGCGTCGCGGTGGTGGTGGCGTGGGCGCGAGCCCTCGGCGAGTTCGGCGCGACCGTCACGTTTGCAGGCAGTCTCGGCGGGCGGACCCAGACGCTGCCGCTGGCGGTGTTTGTGGCGCTGGAGTCGAACCGGGATGCGGCGGTGGCTATCAGCCTGGTGCTCGTCGCACTGTCGCTGGGCTTGTTGATCTCGCTGCGAGACCGCTGGTGGCCGAGCCGATGAACACCGACGCCATGAGCACAACAGCCAGCGGCTTGGAGGCTGACATCCGTCTGCGGCGCGGCGAGTTCGAGCTGGACGTGTCGCTGAGCGTCGAAGCCGGCGAGACCGCTGCCCTGCTCGGACCCAACGGCGCCGGCAAGTCCACGATCGTGGCTGCGGTTGCCGGGTTGTTGCCGCTGAACGGCGGCAGCGTCCGACTGGCAGGCAGCGTCCTCGACGATCCCGCCGCCGGTGTCTTCGTTCCGCCTGAAGGGCGCCGCATCGGCGTCGTGTTCCAAGACCAAGTGCTGTTCCGGCATCTCAACGCGCTCGACAACGTGGCGTTCGGGCTGACATCTCGCGGCATGCGTCGAGCCCTCGCTCGCGAGCGGGCACAGGACTGGCTGGATGCCATGGATCTCGGCGATCTGGGCCATCGACGGCCTCGTGCGCTGTCAGGCGGCCAGCGCCAACGGGTGGCGCTCGCTCGCGCTCTCGCCTGCGAGCCGGACCTGCTGGTTGCCGATGAGCCGCTGGGCTCGTTGGACGTCACCGCCCGCAACCGTCTGCGGCGCAACCTGGCCGCCCACCTCAGCAGCGGGCGCAACGGCGGCAGTGCGTCACCCGCGGCGCGGCGCCACGGCGCGGGCGGTGTGCCGCGCCTGCTGATCACCCACGATCCCACCGACGCGTTCGTGCTGGCCGATCACGTGCACATACTCGAGAACGGTCGCCTCACCCAGTCGGGAACGCCGGACGAGCTGCGACGCGCGCCGGCTACCGCCTATGCCGCCGATCTGTCGGGCATCAACCTGGTGCGCGGCACCGCCCGCGACGGCGAGATCACCGTGGCGGATGACGACCCGACGCCGTCGCCGACCGGCCGCCGCCCGGCTGTGGTGCTGCACGCTGCGGACACATCGATGTTCGGGGCGGTCTTGGCCACGATCCACCCGCGGGCGATCGCCCTGCACCGGGAGCGGCCCAGCGGCAGCCCCCGCAACGTGTGGCGCACCACCGCCGAAGCCGTCGAGCCGCTGGGCGACATCACCCGTGTGCTGCTCGGCTCTCCCCTGCCGCTCACGGCCGACATCACGCCGGGTGCTGCTCACGAGCTCCTGATCCGGCCCGGCACCACCTTGTGGGTCTCCGTCAAAGCCACCGAGGTCGATCTCGCCCCCGACAGCCGCGACTGATCAGCCGGAACGGCTGACTGCGCCCTACGACGGGTGCCGGTGAAGCTGGCCTCATTCGCCGGTACGCTCCCGCAACGATGAGCGCGAGCGTCAGCGGAACCGGGTCATGAGCGAGTACAGGCGCGGCACCCGGGTCGTAGTCAACGAAGACCTCCCCGGCGTGCCCGAAGGCACGCCAGGCAAATGCGGCCGGGGGCTCGGCTTCGCCATCAAGCGCTACCGCGTGCGCTTCGACAACGACGTCGAGATCATCTCGGTGGCCCACAACAAGCTGGTGCCCGAGGACGAGTGGCCGCAGTTCCTCGCCAAGCGAGCTCGTGAAGAGATCGAGGCCGCCCAAGAGCGCGCGCGAATTGCGGAAGCCCGTGCCGCAGCTGCGGAGTCGCGCGGACTGCCCGCCGCGAGCACCGATGACGCTGCGGCAGAACCCGCCGAGGCAGCGGTGGAGGCATCCGCCCCGGCGGAGCCGGCCGCCGATGACAGCGGAGCGGATCCCCGACTTGCAGCGATACTCGCCCGTTCCAAGTCCGCACGCGAGGCAACCGGTGTCCCGGCCCCTGAGAGCAGTCCGGCCCCAGCGGCGGAGAGTTCGACAGACGCGGCAGAGAGCTCAGCTGCCGAGCCGACGCCGGCACCCGCGGCCGAGCCCGCTGCACCCCCACCGGCACCTGCGGCCGCGCCAGCGCGTTCAGCGCCGCCGTCTGGTCCCGAGCGCGTCGAGATACCGGAGTTCGTGCCGGGCCCCGAGGTCGATCCCGACTACGCCCCGGCGGCGAATCGGGTGAGCGAGCTCATCTCCGAGGCACGCAAAGACGGCTGACCGGTCGCTCGGGCCACGGCTTCGCCGTTCGGCTCAGCCTCTTACGCGGCGGGCGGCGGGAACGGCTCGGGGTCGGCGAAACGTCGCACCACGTTGGCCGTGATACGCGCGATGTCGTTGTCGAAGCCATCACGCGCCAGCGCGCCGAACCACGAGATCGAGCCCACCGAGAACACCGCCCCGCCGTTGGGCGTCTCGTAGAACACCATGTCTGCGCGCACCATGGGGTCGGGCGTCGGGAAGTACACGGAGCCTTCGAACTCCTCCTTGGTACGGAGCATGTCGGGACCGAAGGTCGTCGCCGAGGCCAGCACCACGGCGTGACGGGGCGATCCCAGCCGCACGTCATAGCGGTCCAGTTCCTGCCCCGCGGCGCCGCCGCCCAACCCCGATGTACCGATGCGCTCTCCCGGGACCCCGTCGAGAATCCACGCTGCCCTCGAGCCGTCCACCGCAGGATCGCGGACGAAGTACGTGGCCTTGTCGAATCCCTGCGCGGCGAAGCCGATGCCGCAGATCTCGTTGGGCGCCCGGCCCTGGCGCCGCCACATCCCGCCGTACTCGCCGCCCCAGGCGTGATAGCTCTCCCCCGGCCCGGTCTGCCAGTTGCGCACGCCGTCCTCGGCCCGGCGCAGCTCCATCGCACCTGGCCAGTCATCGCTGAACGCCACCCTCCAGTAGAAGCCGTTGCCGCCCAGGTACATGAGCCGCCCGCCGTTGCGCTGCCAGTCGGCCAGCGCGTCCAGCATGGCGGTCGACCAGTACTCGGGGTGGCTGCCGGTCACCAGCACGCGGTACGGCGCGATGGCGTCGACACCCTCGACATGCAGGTCCTCGTCGGTGACGATGTCGTGGCCGACTTCGAGATGCTCCAGGAATGCGTTGATGTCGGTGTCGGGCGTGAAGTTCCAGCCGTCGGCGCCAGGGCGCAGATTCAGCACGGGCCGGCGGCGCGAGCTGAACATGACGCCGCTGCGATCCGGGTGCTTCTCGTAGTGGCTGAGGCCGATCTCAGGGTGGTCACGAACGTAGGCATGCTCTGGCCGGAGCTTGGCGCGGGTGGGCATGAAGTCTGCGCCGTCGATGAGCGTCCGGTGATTGGCGTAGGCCATATAGGTCGCGGTCGGCATCAGCAATGCGACATCGGCCGTGCGTGCGCCGCGTGCTGGCCGCACGAAGAACGGCACCCGATCCTCGCCCGCATCGCCGCGCACCCGGAACGCATAGATCCCGCTCGGCAGATCCTCCGGCAGCGTCGCCTCGACCGTGGTTGCCCACCCGGCGCCGTACAGGTCGTCTCGATGAAAGTGGACAGCGTCATAGTGCTCTCGGTTGTCGATCCAACGATGATCAGAGCCGTCCCATGCCGGGCCGCTGACCGCACGTGTCGGAAGCTGATGCAGCACCATCGGCCCGCAGGCTGGATCGTCGGCTGGCACTGTCCGTCCGGCCATGTCGACAGAGAGATCCCACGACACGGTGGCGCTGTCGGCCCGGAACGTGGGGCGCGCCAGCCGTCCGTCGAAGCGTTCGCCTGCAGGCCCCGCTGCGAGCCACAGCTCGGTCGGAGCGAGATCGCCCGCGTTGACCGGCGTCGTGCCGCTTGCCGCGCCGCCGGTGCCGTGTCGGAACACGTCGTCGTGTGGCACCCCGGCCAGCTCTGCCTCCAGTTTCGAGACCGTCAGGTCGCTCAGCCGACTTCCCTCCACCGCATCGCGCCCCGGAGAATCGGAGACCGCGGTTGTCACCGCTGCGCTCAGGGTTCCCGAGTCGAGATCCACTTCGGCATCGAGCAGGTACCACCGATTGCGGGTGAGCGGCAGATCGTCCACCACAACCCGGACTTCGTCGCCGAGCGCCGACGTCGAGGCGACGGCGCGTCCCGCAGTGAGATCAAGGCGCAGCGCCTCGATCGCCGCTGAGTCCGCTGCAGCGCCCGCGGTGTGCGCGCACAGGGTCGCGATGCGCGCCGGCCGATCTGGCAGCGTTGGCATCACCCACACTCGGAGACCGAGACGGCGCGCACTCTGCACGTCATCCAGCGCTGCAACGCCGTACGAGCCCGGTGTGAGCGGCTGTTCGTCGAGGGTCACCGACCAGCTCCCGGCCGCGGGAGCAGGGCGTTCGTCGAAGCCGGGTCCGTAACGGGTGGGGTCGCCGCAGACGATCCGCGTGATGTCAACGTCGGCCGATCCGGGCTGGTGCGATGAGGCCATCAGCCGGATCGACTCGCCCGCACGCAGAGTCCACGGCTCGCAGTAGCCGACGATCTGCTTGCCCGGATCAGTGTCGGGAAGCTCAGTCAATTGCGTGTCGGACGCGTCTGAGTCGGTCACTGCCGTGTGCTCGCATCAGTCAGCAAGCTGACTGCGCTCAGCGCTGTGACCTGAACGTGTCGTAGTCGGTCACGGGCATGCCGTCAGCGCGCCAGCCGCCGAAGCCGGTCTCGACATGGCTGACTTTCTCGACGCCCATGTCCTGCATGGTGTCGGCACTCAGGGCCGAACGAGCGCCGCCGGCGCAGCACAGGATGAATTCCCGGTCCTCCAGGAACTCCTGCTTGGTGTAGGGCGAGTCGGGCGAGACCCAGAACTCGAGCATGCCCCGGGGGGTGTGCATCGAACCGGGGATGGCCCCGTCTCGCTGGAGCTCACGCACGTCTCGTATGTCCACGATCAACGCGCCCTCTTCGGTGACACGACGGTGGGCCTCCGCCGGCGAGATGTTGTCGATACGGGTCTTGGCCTCGGCGACCATCTCGTTCACTGACTTGACGCCCATCGGTTCCTCCTGGTGGCGCTGCATTCCCTGCCCGGTCGACCGTCGCACTGCCCGAAGCGGTTCGGCCGGTCGCCGTGCCCGCAGTCTCACCGACGCGAGCACCGGAGTCCACTCGATGCCCGGTTCAGCCCCTAGCGACTGCGAACGCTGGCACACTTGCGGCGGTGACAGCGCCGCTCCGGACGCCGCCAGGCCGCTTCTGTCTAGGCATTGACACCGGCGGCACATTCACCGACGCCGTCGTGTACGACCACGACACCGACCGGGTCATGGCCGCGGCCAAGACGCCGACGCGGCACGAAGATCTGTACGGCTGCGTGATCGAGGCCATGACGAGCGTGCTGGCAGGCGGCCGGGGCGCTTCGGCCGACGCCGTCAGGGCGGCCGACATCGGGCTTGTGGCGGTTTCTACGACGCTGGCCACCAACGCGCTGGTCGAGGGCGCCGGGAGACCCGCCGCGCTTGTGGCCATCGGCTTCGAAGCTGAGACACTGGCTCGTGTCGGGCTGCGCACCGGCACTGGTGCGACGCCGGGCGTGCAAGGCAGCACTTCCCCCGCCGATGGCGGGCTCGATCGACGGACCGGCAGCCTCGTGTCGGCGCCGGTCGTGATCGTTGGCGGTGGCCACGGCGCTCACGGTGACGAACGCGACCCGCTCGATCTCGACGAGCTCGCTCGTGAGCTCGACCGCATCGATACGTCGGTCGAGGCATATGCCGTCGCGGCACAGTTCAGCGTCCGCAATGCCGCCCACGAGCTTCAGGCTCGAGAAGCGATTCGCGAACGCACCGGAAAGCCGGTGACCTGCAGCCACGAACTGTCCCCACGGCTCGGCGGTCCTCGCCGGGCGGTGACGACGCTGCTCAACGCACAGCTCATCTCGATCACCGCCCGCTTCACCGGGGCGATCCGAGCAGCAATGGAATCGCTCCAGTTCGACGCCCGCCTCATGGTGGTCCGGGGAGACGGCTCCCTCGTCTCGGCCGATTTCGTGACTCAGCGACCGATCGAAACGGTGCTGTCGGGGCCGGCAGCCAGCGTCATCGGTGCACGTCACCTCGCGAGATCCTCAATGGAGGGGACGGAAACGCTCGACGCTGGCAGCTTGGTGGTCGACGTCGGCGGCACCACCACCGACATCGCCGCGATCCGCAGCGGCGCCGCCGTTGCAGCGGACGGCAGCGACGACGCTGACACGGCCACCGTGGGCGGTCACGCCACGATGGTCACTGCACTGCCGACCGTGACGGTGGGCCTCGGCGGTGACAGCGAGATCCGGATCCCGGCTGATGGGAGCCGCGGCGAACTCGCTGTCGGACCGCGACGGGTGGTGCCCCTGTGCGTCGCCGCCCAGCGACATCCCGATGTGGTGCTGCCGATGCTGCGACGGCAGCTAGAGGCCGAGCGTCCGCTTGCCGAGTTCGGGCAGGTGCTGCTGCGCGCAGCAACCGGGGCATCAGCCGAGGAAGCAAACAGTCGCACAGGCCAGAACAGCCGCGACAGCGAGATCATGCGACTCGTCGACGGCGCCGACGGTGCACTTCCGCTGGAGAACCTCAAGCGGTCGGCTCGGTGGCGCGGCGCCCTTGAGCGACTCGAACGCAGCGGCCGCGTGCGGCGCGCCGCACTGACACCGACCGACGCCTGCGTTGTGCTCGGCTTGATCGATGCTGGGGCCGGGGCCCGAGCGGCCCGTGAGCCCGACTCCCTTGGGCATGGGGAACAAGAGCAGAGCGCACCGTGGGATGCGGAAGCCGCCCAGACCGGTGCCGAGCTGTTCAGCCGACAGCGCGATCGCTATGGCGTTGGCGTCGGTACCGACGCAATCGATCTCTGCCGGCGGGTCATGCACGTCGCGCTGCGCAGCGCCACCGAAGCACTGCTCAGCGTCGCGCTCGGCGCAGACGGAATAACCCCGGGCGAAACCCGGCGGCAGCTTGCACAGACCGCCCTGGACCGCCGGCGTCGGGAGATGGAGAGAACCGGCGCTGATCTGCCCGGCGACGCCGCTGACGAGCGTCGGGCCGACCCGCTGTGGGGTTTGCTCGAATCCAGCGAGTCAGCGAGCGTCCCGGTCACCGGGGATGCATCCCCGGCTCGGCCGGATCGCGTTCCGCTTGCGCGAGTCGACGCCGGTGTCGGGGTTCCCATCGTTGCCATCGGCGCCCCGGCCGCCACCTACGCGCCGCTCGTCGCTGCACTGCTCGGCGCTGTGCCCATCGTTCCGGACCATGCCGAGGTGGCGAACGCTGTCGGCGCAGCGGTCGCCCGGGTGAGGATCACCAAACAGATCACGGTGACCGCACCGCGGCGCGGCAGCTACCGGGCCCACTGGGGCGACGACCCGCCGATCTGGCACAGTCTCGACGACGCCCGCGAGTGGGCGACGGCCCAAGCGTCTGCGGCCGCCCAGGCGGAGGCTGCCGCTGCGGGTGCCAGCGACGCTGCCGTCACCGTCGACTGGGAGACACGCACCGCTCCGAGCAACGGCCGCGAACTCTTCGTGGAAG
The DNA here is from genome assembly GCA_022826045.1 of Acidimicrobiia bacterium. Lineage (GTDB taxonomy): Bacteria > Actinomycetota > Acidimicrobiia > Acidimicrobiales > Poriferisodalaceae > Poriferisodalis. Next base: position 12,736 of record JAJDVQ010000037.1, read on the forward strand.
CGACGCTGCGCGTGACCGCCACCGGCCAACCCCTGCAGCAGTGACCGGCCGCGCAGCCGGGGCACTCAAGCCTGGGGTGGGGCGGAAGCGTGAACCAGCCTGCCCTCGGTGCGGCAGGCTGTCTCGAGCGTGCTGAGCCGCTCTACATCGGGAATGGGGCGTGCCGTGACGGGGTCGTCAGCGAATGCTGCCTCCAGTACTGCAGCAACCCCCAGCAACCGCCGGTCGCTGTAGCTCGGGCCGACGATCTGCAGGCCGAAGGGGGTGCCCTGGCCGTCCAATCCGCACGGCAGCGCCGTGGTGGGGTGGCCCACGACCGTGAGGGCAGCCGACAGTCCCAGCCACGCCATGTAGTTGCGCACCGGCCGGACGTCGATCTCGGCGGGATACAGCTGGTGCCAGTCGAACGGCGGCACGCTGACTCCCGGGCAGATCAGCACGTCGACCGTGTCGAACAGCGCATCGGTGGCCCGGTACAGCTCCACCTGGCGCCGACGGGCCTTGGCGATGTCGAGCACCGTGGTCTTCAGCGCTTCGTCGTAGGTGGCGCGGATGTTCGGGTTGAAGCCGCCGTCAGGTCCCGCAGCGTCGGGGTCGAACTTGTGGATGCTGCGGTGGTAGTTGGTGGCGAAGATGTCCGACCGGAGCTGCCAGTCGACGTCCAGCGCATCGCTCAGGTCGATGCCGGCCTCGTCGACTGAGCCCACGATCCCGACCAGCCGTTCGACGCGGTCAGCAAAGACAGTCCGCACGGATTCCGAAACCAGCAGCCCGCCGAGGTCGGCGCTCACGCCGACCCGCAGCGATGCCGCATCTTCCGCCGGCAGATCGGCGAATGCAGCGGCATCAAGCGGGAAGGCCATGGGGTCGCGCCGGGCATCGCGATCGCGGCCCGCGATCACCGACAGCAGCATCGCCGCGTCGGCGACGGTGCGGGCCATCGGTCCCGACACGCTGTAGTTGGTGCGACCGATGGTGCGCTCGTCGTGAGCCACGGTGCCGGGCGTGGAACGGTGCGCGACCACACCGCAGTACGAGGCCGGGATGCGCAGGCTGCCGCCATGGTCCGACCCCGTGGCCAGCGGCGCCATCCCGCACGACAGTGCAACCGCTGAGCCGCCGGAGCTGCCGCCGCAGGTCAGCGACGGGTCGAAAGGGTTGCCGGTGGCGCCGAACAGCCGGTTGACCGTGTTGGCGCCGATGCTCAGCTCGGGTGTGTTCGTCTTGCCGATGATGACCGCCCCGGCCGCCCTGACACGCGCCACGATGCCGTCGTCGGCCTCGGGCACGTTGCCGGCGAACGGCACGGCGCCGTAGGTGGTGGTCAGCCCGGCCGTGGCCTGGATGTCCTTGATCGCCACCGGCAGGCCCGCCAGCGGGCCGAGAGGCTCGCCCCGGGCGCGGGCATCATCAATCGCCTGCGCCGTCGACTTCGCAGCGTCGTCGTCGCGAACGACGAGCGCGTTCACGGCACCATCAGTCGCATCGGCCCGCTGCAGGCATGACTCCAGCAGCTCGCGTGCTGAGATCTCGCCAGCTTTCAGCAGCGCTCGCGCATGCGCCGCATCGAGATCACAGGGCTCACTCATGCTGTGGAGCGTGCCACAGCCGGCCGCTACCGGCCGCGTTCAGGTGCCTCAGTGCACGGATTCGCGCAGTGCTTCCTGCTCTCCCTCGCGGTCCATTCGGGCCCGGGCTCAGCGTCCGCGTCATCGGTAGTCTCTGCGGCGATGAGTAGCACCGACGGGGTCAGTTCGAACGGCAACGTGTCGAAGGTCCATGACGTCGTCGTCGTGGGCGCCGGCTTCGCCGGCATGTACGCGCTGCACAAGCTGCGCGGGCTGGGCTTCGACATGGTCGTGGTCGAGCGAGCCGACGGCGTGGGCGGCACCTGGTACTGGAACCGCTACCCGGGCGCCCGGTGCGATGTCGAGTCGATGCAGTACTCCTACTCGTTCGACCCCGAGCTCGAACAGGAATGGGAATGGTCGGAGCGGTACTCGGGCCAGCCCGAGATCCTGCGCTACGCCAATCACGTCGCCGACCGGTACGACCTGCGTCGTGACATCCAGTTCGAGACGACGGTCGAGCGCGTCGACTGGGACGACGATGCCAGCCATTGGCATCTGCAGACTGACCGGGGGCACTACCGAGCGCGCTTCGTGGTGATGGCCACCGGTTGCCTCTCAACCGCGAACGTCCCCCAGTTCGACGGTGCTTCGACGTTCGAGGGGCCGACGTACCACACCGGCCGGTGGCCGCACGAAGGCGTCGACTTCAGCGGCATGTCGGTGGGGGTGATCGGCACGGGCTCGTCTGCCATCCAGGCCATTCCCGTCATCGCCGCCGAGTGCCGGGAGCTGACGATCTTCCAGCGCACCCCGAACTACTCGGTTCCTGCCCGCAACGAGCCGCTCGACCCGGCTGAGCAGGCTCGCTGGAAGGACAACTACCGCGAGCTGCGGGCCAAGATGTCAGAACAGAACGCGGCGATGGTGCAGCGCCTTCCCGACAGCGACGACCTCGCCAAAGAAGCCAGCGACGAATCGTTCAACGAGCGGATGGAAGAGCGGTGGGGGGTGGGCGGCTTCACCTTCTACCGGGCATACGGAGACGTTGCCCTCGACGCAGAATCCAACAGCCGAGTTGCGGAATTCGTCCGCGGCAAGATCGCCGAGATCGTCGACGATCCTGAAACCGCCGCGAAACTCACCCCGCACAACACCATCGCCTGCAAGCGCCCGTGTCTCGACACGAACTACTACGAGACGTTCAACCAGCCGCACGTCCACCTGGTGGATGTGTCCGAGACGGCGATCGATCGCATCTCTGCGGCCGGTGTCGTGGTGGACGGGCAGGAATACCCCGTCGACGCACTGGTCTATGCCACCGGCTTCGACGCGATGACCGGAACGCTGCTGCGCATGAACATCACTGGGCGTGACGGCGTGCGGCTGGCGGACCACTGGGACGCCGGCCCGCGCACGTACCTCGGCCTGGGCGTGGCGGGCTTCCCGAACATGTTCACCGTGTCGGGGCCGGGCAGCCCGTCGGTGCTGACCAACATGATCCCGTCCATCGAACAGCACGTCGACTGGATCTCGCGCTGCCTGGTCGAACTTCGCGAGCGCGGCACCGGCACCATCGAGCCCGAGCCCGACGCTGAGGCCTACTGGGTCGACTACGTCAACGCCGTGGCTGACCTGACGCTGTATCCCACATGCAACTCGTGGTACCTGGGAGCGAACATCCCCGGCAAGACCCGGGTGTTCATGCCGCTGCCGGGCTTCCCGCCCTATGTCGAGGTGTGCGAGGACGTGGCATCCGACAACTACCGCGGCTTCGCCCTGGCTTAATCACGCGAACTCCTGCGGAGGCCTGCCGATGAGATTCACGCCCACCGAACTGACCGGTCCTGAGCTTGACCTCCAGGCAGAGGTGCGCGAGTTCCTGGCAAGCGAGCTGCCGCCCGGCACCCACGAGCCGTGCCTGGGCATGGCTGCCGACCACGACCGGCAATTCTCGGCCAAGATGGCCGCCCGTGGCTGGGTGGGCATGGCGCTGCCGTCACGCTGGGGCGGCTCGGACCGGACCGCCGTGCAGCGCTTCATCGTGGTGGAGGAGATGCTGCGCTGGGGTGCGCCGGTGGGCCACCACTGGGTGGCCGACCGCCAGACCGGCAACGTGATCCTCAAGTTCGGCACCGACGAGCAGCGCGAGCGGTTCCTGCCGCCGATCTGCCGGGGCGAGCTGGGCTTCTCGATCGGCATGAGCGAGCCCGACAGCGGCTCAGACCTGGCCTCGGTGTCGACCCGAGCCGAGCGGGCCGACGACGGGTGGGTCGTGAACGGCACCAAGATCTGGACGTCGAACGCGCACATGAACGACTGGTTCATCTGTCTGCTGCGCACAGCGCCGATGGAAGACGGCAACAAGCACGCGGGCCTGTCGCAGTTCCTGATCGATCTGCGCTCGCCGGGTCTCGAGATCAGCCCGATCCCGTTCCTGGACGGCAGCCATCATTTCAACGAGGTGACGTTCCACGACGTGTTCGTACCCGACATCAACGTGGTGGGCCAGCCGGGGATGGGCTGGCACCAGAACACCACCGAGATGGCCTACGAGCGGGGCGGTCCCGACCGCTGGCTGTCGCCGTTCTCGACGGTGGAGCAGCTGCTGCGCGAGGCCTCCGGCACGCCGATGGAGGACGCTGTCTCGGATCTGTTCGGCGAGCTGGCCGCTCGCTGGTGGGGCATCCGGAACCTGTCGCTGTCGGTGGCACGGCTGATCGACGAGGGCGAGGCGCCGTCGGTGGAGTCGGCGCTGGTGAAGGAGATGGGGACTCGCTACGAGCAGGAAGTCGTCGAGAAGCTGGTGCAGCTGATCGACGAGGAGTACTCGCCCGAGTCCGAATCGCTGTTCGAGCGGCTGCTGGCGCAGTGCGTAGTGACGTTCCCGGGCAACACGATCCGGGGCGGCACCATCGAGATCCTGCGCTCGGTCGCCTCGAAGGGTCTGCAAGGGCTGCCGACATGACGGCAGCCCCATCGAACCAGCTTGCCGGCATGACCGTCAGGACTGCGCCCGAGCCCGTCGTGGTCGACGAGTTGATCACTGAGACGGCCGACCGGCTGTTCGGCGAGCTGTGCACGCACGAAGCGGTGCAGGCTGCCGAGGACATCGGCGGCGCACCAGAGATCTGGCAGGCGTTCTGCGAGACCGGCTTCGACCTGATCGCAGTGCCGGAGGAGGCGGGCGGATCGGGCGGCACGCTGGCTGAGGCCATCGAGGTGCTGCGCCTCGTCGGCTACCACTCGGCGCCGATCCCGGCCGCCGAGAACGGCATCCTCGGCGGCTGGCTGCTGGCCGAAGCCGGCCTCGAGCGCCCCGACGGCTTGGTCACAGTGGTCCCGCCCCGAGCAAGCGAAGGCGGCTGGTCGGGCGGCGGGACGTGCTCGGTGAGCCTCAATGGCGACGGCACCGCCGTACTGAGCGGCGAAGCCCACCGGGTGCCGTGGGCGCGCAGCGCAGAGGCGATCGTGTGCGTCTGCGAGTGCAACGGCACGTCGATGGTCGTATCTGTTCCAGCATCGGAGTGCACGATCACGCCGCTGCCAAACATGGCGGGCGAGCCCCGCGACACCGTCAGTTTCGATGGAGCGACGGGTCAAGCGGCACCTGCGCCCACTGGTGTCGATGCCGGCGCGCTGGCGCAGCGCGGCGCGCTGTCGCGTGTGGCGCTGATGGCCGGCGCAATCGAGAAGATGTGCCAGCTCACGGTCAGCTACACCAACGAACGGGTCCAATTCGGCCGCCCGGTGGCGCGCTTCCAAGCGGTCCAGCAGCACCTGGTCTGGGCAGCGCAGGATGCAGCGCTCGTGCGCATGGCCGCCGAGGTCGCCGCCCGCGAGGCCACCCGGGGCGATGCGCCGTTCGAGGTCGCCGCGGCCAAGCTCATCGCCAACCAGGCAGCGGCCCGGGCCACCAAGGCCTGCCACCAGGCGCACGGCGCCATGGGCATGACCCAGGAATACCCGCTGCACCACTTCAGCCGCCGGCTGTGGAGCTGGCGCAAGGAATACGGCTCTGATGCCCACTGGTCGGCCGTGCTCGGCGAGATGGCCACCGGCGTCGGCGCCGACGGCCTCTACCCCCTCATCACCAGCGGCACCGCCCCCTGGCCTGAGCCGCAACCGGCACGAACCGCAGTTCACCGAGGGGACAGCAGGTCAGGTAATGCCGGGCGCGCGACAAAACGATTTGGTCGAGGTGCTCTCGGCGACCCATGATCCCAACGTGTGTTTGACGCCGACCCAGTTGGCGGGGATGTCAGGAGCAGGCGTGCTACAGACGTATTACAATGCAGGCATGGGCGGTACGACCACGATCCGCCTGAGTGACGAGGATCGGCAACTGCTGGCCCAGTTGGTCCCCGAGTACGGCGACCAGTCGAGCGTCATCAGGCATGGCATCCGCAGGCTTGCCGAGGAACAGCGACAGCGACAAGAGCTCCGGGCGCTGCTGGAGGAATGGGAGGCCGAGTCAGGCCCGGTCGACGAAGACATGGTTGCCGAGATGCAGCGGCGCTACTTCAACCGGTGATCCTCGACGCCGGTGTGCTCATCGCGATTGATCGCGGCACCGAGACCGGCAAGGCCCTGCTCGTCAGCGTGGACCGGCTCGCCGAGCCGCTCCACACGACTGCCCCGGTCGCTGCACAGGTGTGGCGCAATGGCAGCCGACAAGCCCGGCTCACACGAGCGCTCCGATTCATGACTCTGCATCCCTTCCTGCCGGGAGACGTTGGCGTCGTAGGCGAGACACTTCGCAGGTCGGGCACTGCCGACGTCGTCGACGCGCATCTCTACGTGGTGGCAGAACGAATCGGTCACGACATCCTCACTTCCGACGTCGACGACTTCGCATCTCTTGGCACCGCAGCGGCGCCGAATGCTCCGGAGGTGCTGGCTTGGCCGTGATCTGGCCCTCTCAACGCACGTCCGGTTGAGAGCTGTGAGCGGCGCCGGGCCGCCGAACTCATCGACGCAACTTGGCCTCAGCAAACACCGGGAGGATCGAATTCCAATCGGAATCGTCGGGCTCTGTCGCCTGATCGAGATGAACTGAAGTTCTGAGCGGCTGATTGCCGTGCTGTCGAAGCTGTTTCGATCACGGTTGACTGTCGATCGATAATCAATGAATATACATAATTATATCCGCAATAGATTTGTAATGATTGAAATTTGCCAAATATGATTTTGCGTCGCACTGAGTCGGTAGAGTGAACGTATGTTCTCGCATCTGCGGCAGGCGCTCGAAGGCCTCGGCGCAACCCTCGACGGTGTCGAAACGGCACCGACGGGCGAACCGACGCGGAGCTCGCTGAGCTGCCCGCGGCTCACACGGCGGTTTCAGAGGGCGAGATGAGCCTTGCGAATGCCGCCAAGCTCGCACAGGCAGCCCGCACAAGACGAGCCCCGACGCAGTGCAGGGCGATGCCGATCTGGTCCAGATGGCCCAGATGGCCCAGATGGCCCAGATGGCCAAGACGCTGCCCGAGGACGAGTTCGCCCAGGCTGCCCAGCGCTGGACGATCCGGCACCAGAGTACCGACGACCTCGCCGCTCAGCATCGCCGCAACCGGCGCAACCGCCATGTGCGGTTCTGGAACGGCGACGACGGCTCAGTGCAGATGCGCGGTTCGTTCGATGCCGAGATGGGCGCCCGCATCCAGCAGCGCCTGCGGCGCCAAGCCGAGCAGCTGCGCCAAGCAGACCGACGCCGGGAGCCGCCGCGCGAATGCGAAGCCCACCACATCATCGGTCAAGTCCCGTGAGGGGACCTGTCAGGAATTTTCTGTATCGGGCGTGATCTGAGGCTCCGCAGCCGAGGGCTGTGGGCGAACGCGAATTGGAGGTCGCACTGAGCGCTCTGGGGGCGGCGCATCTACGCTCGCCGCATGGATGAGAGCACCTTTGACGAATTCGGCGAGTACGGGGATGTCTCGGTCAAGCTGAGCGATGACCACGTCGCGGTCGTGGAGATTCACCGGCCACCGAACAACTTCTTCGATCTGGAGCTCATCGACGGGCTCGTTGCCGCCTTCGGCGACCTCGACGAAGAGGACGGCTGCCGGGCCAGCGTGCTGTGCTCGGAGGGCAAGAACTTCTGCGCCGGCGCCCAGTTCGGCTCCGACGGGCGGCGGGGCGGCGAGATCACCGCCACCAACGCAGACGGCAGCCCGCGCCACCTCTACGACGCAGCCTTCGACCTGTTCTCGGGGCGCAAGCCGGTGGTCGGCGCCATCCAAGGGGCAGCGGTCGGCGGCGGCCTGGGCGTGGCCTGCTTCCCGGACTTCCGCATCGCTGCCCCCGAGGCCCGCTTCACGGCCAACTTCGCCCGGCTCGGCTTCCACCACGGATTCGGGCTGACCGTGACGCTCCCCCGGCTTGTCGGCAACCAGCAGGCTTTGGATTTGCTCTACACCGGCCGCCGCGTCAAGGGCGACGAAGCCGTCGAGATGGGGCTGGCCGACAAGCTGGTGCCGCTCGACGACCTGCGCGCGGCTGCCTACGACTTGGCTTGCGAGATCGCCGGTTCGGCGCCGCTGGCCGTCGAGTCGATCCGCTACACCATGCGCGGCCACTTGGCCGATGCCATCAAGGTGGCCACCGACAACGAGAAGGCCGAGCAGGATCGCCTGCGCACCACCAACGACTGGCGCGAGGGCGTCAATGCCATGAACGAGCGCCGGACGCCCAACTTCACGCGCAGCTGATGCCGAATCTCGCCGCCACTGCAAACAGACGAGACGCGGTGCCCTCGATACCGACGGATTCCGGTGCAGGCGTGTGATGCCGGCTTCGACGGGGACGCCAGCATCGACAGTCGGCGCAGACGGCGTGGCGACGAGGCTGACAGCAGACGACATCCGGGCAGCGCTCGACGGACTGCTCGAGCGCCGCACCGACCAGACGCGACTGACGTCGATGGGGGCCGGCAGCGACGATCTCGACGAGGGCCGGGCCTACCTCGCGGCGACCGTGGACGGCGGTTGGCATGTGCCGACCTGGCCGTCCGCCCATGGCGGCCGCGATGCCTCGGTGGCGGAGAACCAGCTCATCGGCTCGGTGCTGCGCGAGTACGTGGTGCCCGATCTCTACCCGTTCGCGATCGGGCTCGGCATGGTGGGCCCTGCCCTGCTGGCGCACGGGACAGCAGAGCAGCAGGACCGCTGGCTGCGGCCGATCGCGTCGGGCGCCGAGATCTGGTGCCAGATGTTCTCCGAGCCCGAGGCCGGTTCGGACCTTGCCAACGTTGCGCTGAGCGCTGCGGAGGACGGCGAGGTGTGGCGGCTCGGCGGCCAGAAGACCTGGACCAGCCGGGCGATGTGGTCGAAGTGGGCCATCTGCCTGGCTCGCACCGACCCAGAGCAGCCCAAGCACAAGGGACTCACGATGTTCGTGATCGCCATGGACGCACCCGGCGTCGACGTGCGACCGCTGCGGCAGATGAACAACGACGCCCACTTCAGCGAGGTGTTCGTGGACGGTGCGGTCGTTCCCGACGCATGGCGGGTCGGCGATGTGGGAGAAGGTTGGCGGGTTGCGATGACGATCCTCTCCCACGAGCGGGCAGGCGCCGGCAGCCGCGGCGGTGGCGACGGTGCGAAGCGTGGCTCCCGCATTCCCACGTGGATCGCCGATCTGGCCGCGCTCGGTGCACTCGATGACCCAATGGAAGGTGACGCAGCGCGACGCGACGACGCCATGTCGATCTACGCCGCCGACATGGCGTCGCGCTGGACCGCTCAGCGGGCAGCAGACGAGGCGCGGTCGGGCGGCAGTCCGGGACCGGCCGGCAGCGGCGCAAAGCTGAGGACGGTGTCGTCGTACAAGCGACGCGCGTACCTGGCGAATCGCGCCGCGGGAGCCGCAGGCATGCTCGAAGACGGTCACGGCTACATCGAGACGGTGACGGCGCCGTCGATGTCGATACGGGGCGGCACCGACGAGATCCAGCGCAACATCCTGGGCGAGCGGGTGCTCGGCCTGCCCGGCGAACCCCGCCTCGACCGTGATGTGCCCTGGCGCGAATCCCGACGGGGACTGCTCTAGGCGGCGCGGGCACTGGCACCCGGCGCGGCCCAGTTCGATCGCGATCGTCAGCACCTGCGAGCCGCGCTAGACACTGGCAAACCCGAGCGAGGTGTCGACCATGAGCGACTGGCCCACGACCTACGGCGAGGTCATGTTCCTGGAGGAGCACGGCCCCGACACCTATGTCGGCGTCAGCCCCGAGTACATGTGGGGCCGGATCTACGGCGGGCAGGTCATCGCGCAAGGCTTGTGGGCGGCGTTCCAGACCGTCGATGAAGCGTTCGTGCCGCACTCGGTGCACGCCTACTTCATCCGCGGCGGCACCCTCGACGAGCCAGTCCGCTACGAGGTCGACCGGTTGCGCAACGGCCGCTCGTTCTGCACCCGGGCGGTCGTGGCCCGCCAGAGCGGCGGCGCCATCTTGAACCTGTCGTGCTCGTTCCATGTGGCCGAGCGGGACGCTGAAGTGCAGACCGCACGCACCCCGCTCGCTCCCGACCCGCAGGACTGCCGCAACATCGACGAAGAGCGCTGGCCGTGGATCATGGAACGCCGCCCGCTGCCGAGCCATCCAGGGGCGGGCCAGTCGATGGGCTGGGTGCGCATTGTCGATCCCATCGACGACGATCCCCGGCTGCACATCTGCGGGCTGGCGTTCACCTCCGATGCCATCCAGTTCAACGCCGCTCGCTCGCTGCACCCGCTGCAAGTGCCCCGCGAGCAGTACCAGGAGACGTTCATGGGCGCGTCACTGGATCATGCAATGTGGTTCCACCGCCCGATGCGCGCCGATGAGTGGCACCTGTACCAGTTCGACTGCCACGGTCTCACGAGCGCACGCGGCATGACGGTGGGCAACCTGTTCGCTCCCGACGGCAGCCACGTCGCGACGATCGCCCAAGAAGTGCTGCTGCGCGAGCGCCGACCTCAGAGCTAGGAGGCTGAGCCGGACGGCGAAGCCGTGGCCCGAGCGGCCCGTGAGCGCAGCGAACAAGAGCGGGAAGCAACAGGTGACCCAACGAGAAGGTCCATCGATCCGCGCACGTTCTCGGGCCCGTCGGCGCCGCTATGCGCAGCAGGCGTCGTCAGCGTGACTCTCGCGCTCCACGCCGTCGCCACGTCGCGACAGCACCACATTGTTCATCACTTCGACATCGCCCTGCTTCACGTACCACTCCCAGTCGATGCCGTGCGGATCGGTGGCCCAGGTCTCCACCTTCTCGGCGTAGCAGCACATGGTCTCGTCGATGGTGGAGGTGGTGAGGCCGGCCTCGACCATGCGGGCATGAGCCTGTTCCACCTCGCTGGCTGATTCGGTCTCGACCCCGAGATGGTTGATGGTGCCCCCGTTGCCGGGATTCTCGAACAGCACCAGCTTCAGCGGCGGCTCGTCGATAGCGAAGTTGGCGTACCCGTCGCGCCGCTTGGCCGGTTCGGCGCCGAAGAGCCGCGAGTAGTAGTCGACTGCCTCGTCGATGTCATCCACATTGAGTGCCAGCTGCAACCTCATGGGTTCACACTACGGCGAGCACCCTGTGCGGCAAAGGACGATCCCGGACATCTGACTGGCCGACCGCCAGCGATCTAAGGTGCCCCGCTGTGACTCCGCCACAACAGCTCAACCCCGGCCAGCTCGCGGCTGCAGACGCCCTGACCGCCTACTTCGCCGATGGGGGCGAGGCGCCGGTCGAGGCGTTCGCCGACCTGGGATTCGAGGACGGGCTTGCCATCCAGTGCGAGATGCAGCGACGAGCCGTCGCGAGCGGCGCGCTGCACGCCGGCTGGAAGGTCGGGCTCACGTCGGACCGGGCCCGCACGACCGTGGGCATCGACGACCGGCCATTCGGGCACGTCAACCGGGTGCTCACGTCGCCTGCCGATCTGCCGTCGGCAGAGATCCGCAAGGTGAGCATCGAGCCCGAGATGTGCTTCGTGATCGGTGAGCGCATTGCCGGCGACGATGTCGAGCCGGCCTCGGTGCCCGCCCGGATCGCGCAGGTCTGCGCCGGCTACGAGGTCAACGAGGCACGGGTGGCCGTGGCCGGGAACCTCGCCATGCTCATCGCCGACAACCTGACGAACTGGGCCATCGTGCGGGGCTCGGGCGTGGCCGCACCGTCGGCGGAAGAGCTCGACCGCTGCGTGGTGACGGTGTTGTGCGATGGCGCCGAACGCTTCAGCTGTACCGCCGCCGACGAGGTCGACAATCCCTACCTGTCGATCGCCCGGCTCGCAGCCACGCTGCACCGGCATGGCATGGCGCTCGAGCCGGGCCAGAGCGTGATCACCGGCGCGTATGCCCGCTTCCGGGCCGAACCCGGCCAACGCTGGGCGACCAGCTACAGCGGCATCGGCGACGTGGAGGCAACGATCTCATGAGCGCTCAGATTCCCGGCCCGACCGTCCTCGACGTGCCCGACGGGCCGCTCAACGTGCTGGTCACCAAGACCCTCACGCTGCCCGATGTCAGCCCCGCCGACGAGGCGGCAATCCGCGACGCGGCAGGGCCCGGCGCCGTCGTGAACATCGTGGACCGTGTACGAGACGGCGTTCCGCTGGCCGGCGACGCGCAGGTGATCCTCGGCATCGTGCCCGAGTGGCTGTTCGACGCAGCCCCGAGCCTGCGCTGGATCCATGCGACGGCATCGGGCGTCGACATGTTCATGTACCCCAAGTTCCTCGCCAGCGATGTGGTGCTCACCGGCGAGAAGGGACTGGTCGGCAGCCATCTGGCCGACCACGCATTCGGCCTGCTGCTGGCGCTGGTCAGGCGCATCGCAACCGCCGTGAAGCTCGGCCCCGAAGGATGGGACAACGACCTGCGGGAGCAGATGCGCTACAGCGAGCTGGAGCTCGAGGGCCTCACCATGGGCATCCTGGGCTTTGGCGGCACGGGCCGGCATATTGCCCGCCGGGCAGCCGCGTTCGGCATGGGGGTGCAGGCCATGGACCTGTACCCGGTGCCGCCCGGCGAGGGCGTCGAGACAGTCGGCGGGCCGGAGTCGCTGCGCGACATCGTGGCCACCAGCGACGTGCTGGCAGTAGGGCTGCCGCTCACCTCTGACACCCGGTCGATGTTCGACGACGAGATGTTCGCCCTGATGCCCGACGGCGCCATCCTGCTCAACGTGACCCGCGGCGAGATCATCGACGGTCCATCGCTCGAGCGGGCGCTGGCCGAAGGCCGGATCGGCGGCGCTGCCCTCGACGTGGCTCCGGTCGAACCGCTGCCCGCCGACAGCCCGCTGTGGGAGTTCGACAACTGCGTCATGACGCCCCACACAGCGGGGGCGAGCCAGCACCGCGCACGGCGCAACCTGGAGCGCTTCTGCCGCAACCTCGTCGCCCTGCGCGAGGGCCGCCCGCTCGAAGGCGTCGTGGACAAGCAGACCGGATTCTGAGCTTTCAGCTCGGCCGCTGAATCCGACACTGATCTGTCACAGAAAATCCGACTGGACAGGTCGGGTTTTGCCGGTACAGTGCGGCGCGCTCGGCAATCCCGCCGAGTCAGGCACAGCCCGCCTTATGGGGCGTAAGAAATGGAGCTCAACATGAGCGAAACACCCACGGACCCACTCGCCGAGCTGGGATTCGAAACACGAATGATCCACGCGGGCCAAGCGCCAGACAGCGCCACCAACGCCCGCGCGGTGCCGATTTACCAGACCACGTCGTTCACCTTCGACAGCTCCGAGCATGCTCAGAACCTGTTCGGGCTGGCGGAGATCGGCAACATCTACACCCGGATCATGAACCCGACCCAGCACGTTCTCGAAGAGCGCATCAGCGCGCTCGAGGGCGGCGTGCGCACAGCGGTCGGGCTGCCGGGAGCGCTTGCGGTGGCCTCGGGCCAAGCGGCCGAGACCCTGACGGTGCTCAACCTGGCGGAGGCAGGCGACCACATCGTTGCGAGCCCGTCGCTGTACGGCGGCACGTACAACCTGTTCCACTACACGCTGCCGAAGATGGGCATCGAGGTCACCTTCGTGGAAGACCCCGACGACATCGACTCGTGGCGTGGCGCGGTGCGTGACAACACCAGGGCCTTCTACGGCGAGACCATCGGCAACCCGAAGAACGACATCCTCGACTTCGAGGCGGTCGCGGAAGCGGCGCACAGCGTGAACGTCCCGCTGGTCGTGGACAACACAGTGCCGTCGCCCTACCTGTGCCAGCCGCTGGCGCACGGGGCCGACATCGTGGTTCACTCGGCGACGAAGTTCATCGGCGGCCACGGCACGTCCATCGGCGGTCTCATCGTCGACGGCGGCACCTTCGACTTCGGGGCGTCTGGACGGCATCCGATGTTCACTGAGCCCGATCCCAGCTATCACGGGCTGGCCTATTGGCCCGCTCTGGGTGCCGGATCGTTCATCCTCAAAGCGAGGGTGCAGCTGCTGCGCGACATCGGGGCCGCGGTGTCGCCGATGAACGCCTTCTTGTTCCTGCAGGGAATCGAGACGCTGTCGCTGCGCATGGAGCGGCACGTGGCCAACGCCGTGGCGGTGGCCGACTATCTCGAAGGCCATCCGCAGGTCGAGTGGGTGCTCTATGCGGGGCTGGAGTCGAGCCCCTACAACGAGCGGGCACGCAAGTACCTGCCCAAGGGCGCCGGTTCGGTGCTGGCTTTCGGCATCGACGGCGGCATCAAGGCCGGTCAGAAGTTCGTGGAGAGCCTGCGGCTGCACAGCCACGTCGCCAACATCGGCGACGTGCGCAGCCTGGCGATCCACCCGGCAAGCACTACGCACAGCCAGCTCACGCCGCAGGAGCAGTCCGACACCGGCGTCGAGCCGAACCTGGTTCGACTCTCCGTCGGCATCGAGACCATCGACGACATCATCGCCGACCTCGACATCGGCTTCGAGGCCGCTCGCAGCATCTGACGCTTGACATCAACGGCCGGCGGGCTGGCGGCTCAAGGTTGCCAGCCCGCCGCCTGATGCAATTCATCCAGGCATTCGCGGGGTAGTTCCTGCTGGTTCCTACGGGTTGATTCCTGCGGGAATTCGCAGGGCAATTCCTTCCGTTTCCTGCGGGTTGCCTCAGCGGACAGCGCTGGCGTCGCCGCAGCTGCGCGCAGCGAGGCAAGGCGGCCGGTAGCTCATCCCCAGAGGCCACATATCGGCACGGCTTCGATGTTCTCGCCGAGTCCGTACCGCTGCGGTCCCGTGTGAAACACCACACCGCCTGCGAATTCGTCAGGAGCGAGCTGCTCGCGCAGCCATTCGAGGTGCCGAGCGTCGCGCCGAGTGGGAGCACTGCTGGATTTCACCTCGAAAGCCGCCACGCGGCCATCGAATTCCGCGACGAGATCGACCTCGTGATCGCCTCGCTGCGTGCGCAGGTGATGCAGATGCACCATGGTCTGCGAGGCCTCGGCTTCCGCCCGCAGCTGGGCTGCCACATAGGTATCGAGCACACGCCCGCGGGCGTCGGCATTGTGCTGAAGGGTCTTGTGGTCGATGCGTGCCAGCCAGGCGGCGACACCTGAGTCAGTCAGGTAACGCTTCGGCATCGCGACCAGGCGCTTGAGCCGGTTCGTCCGCCATGCAGGCAGGTCATCCACCAAGCGCAGCGTTCGCAGCACGTCGTGGTAACCGGCGGCGGTGCGCACGTCGAGTTTCGCTGCGTTCGCAAGTGCGGCGTCCGGCACGACGCCGGCCGTATGCACTGCTAGCGCCCGCAGATAGCGGGTCAACCGTTCCGGCGTGCGCCGCCGTCCGGGACCGGCCTCCAACTCCCCCAGATCGCGTGAGGCCGTCGATTCCACATAAGCCCGCATCCATCGATCACGCCGACGCTCATCGGCTGCCTCGATGGCGTCGGGAAAGCCGCCTGCCAGCGCTGTCTGCAGGTAGTCGAGAATGCCCGGCGGCTCGGAAGGCAAGGCGAAGCGGCGGTCGCTGTCCCAGCGGTCGAACAGCGTTCGTTCCGTGGCGTCGCCGAATCGCTCGCGGCCCGTGAGCGGCCACAGCTCAATGTTGAGGAAGCGGCCCGTGCCGGGCCACGATCCGACGATGAGGTCGTTACGGGCCGAGCCCGTGATGATGTATCGACGAGGTCCGCTCCGATCCTCGTCTACTGCTCTCTTGACTGCACCCAGCACCTCAGGGGCGTGCTGCCATTCATCAAGCAGCAACGGGAACGGCCCGATGGAGATCGCTGCGTCAGGATCCTCGAGTGCAAGGCCTCGCTGCCCGGGCCGATCGAACCGCAACGCCGCAGCGGCATGGCGAAGCGCCGTCGTCGTCTTGCCGACAGCCCGCGGCCCGGTGACGAGCAGCGCGGGCCAGTGCATCAGATCATCGGCAAGCAACCGATCCGCGATACGGGGAATGTACTCAGCGATACAGCGAGCATAGCTGGCAATGGGCCATTTATGCAGTTTTTCGCAGGCCAATTCATGTGTGTTTACGCAGATCTATTCCTGCTAGATTTCGCACTCATCACCACGCTCTGCGGCCCACCCAGTCAGCGATGATCAGGCCGGCTGCACAGGCCCGAGCTCGATCAAGTGGACGCCTGCATCCGAGCGTGACCGAGCCCAGTCGAGCACTTGCTGCTCCTGAGAGAACAGGATGACCTGTCGATCATCGGCAACATCGAGCAGACACTCCAAGATGGCCATTTTGCGGTCGCTGTCTGCATGCACCGTCGGATCGTCGAGCAGAAGCGGACACCGTTCACGACCTGTTGAGAGCACCTCGGCAAGAACTATTCGCAGTGCCAGATACACCTGCTCCGTCGTGCCGCGCGAAACATCCCGGGCATCCCGGCGGTTGCCGGACTCAGTCACCAGCCTGACACTGAGATCAGCCGGGTCCACCCGAATGCTGCGGTATCGGCCGTTCGTCACCCGGGACACCAGAGTGCCCACCTCCGCTTC
The DNA here is from genome assembly GCA_022826045.1 of Acidimicrobiia bacterium. Lineage (GTDB taxonomy): Bacteria > Actinomycetota > Acidimicrobiia > Acidimicrobiales > Poriferisodalaceae > Poriferisodalis. The sequence continues at coordinate 29,224 of JAJDVQ010000037.1, forward strand.
GACTCGTGGAGCGAGCAGCCGGTGTGCGTTGTCGGCTGCTTGCTGCATGAAGCGCGCCGTCGTACTCAAGGTTGCGTCAAGTCGCCGAACGCGCCCGCGCTCAGCAACTGCCTCGTCAAGCTCCGCTTCGGCCCCCGCAATGTCGACGCTCGCCGGATCAATGCCGTTCAGCTCGCCCGCAGCAGTGTCCGCGTCGCTGCGAGCCTCCTGCAGGTCTTTGCCCAGTTGCTCCAAGCATCGCTCGATCTCCTGGACATCGCCGACATCATCACCTGACCCGCCCAGTGCTTCGAACACCTGCTGCGCTTCCGCCGCGGCATTCCGCGCTTCGCTAGCGCGAATTTTCCACTCGTCAAGGCTCTGACCCTCCAGAGCTTCCTCGAGCGCCCCCTCGCCGGCACCGCGCTCGGCCTTCGCCCAGTTCCCCAAAGTGCCCGCATGAATCCCAAGATCGCGGGCGACCACAGCGATCGGCTTGCCCGTCTCTGTCACGATCCTCACCGCACCAGCGCGGAACTCCGGATCGAACCTTCTTCGTGTCTCTGGCACAGCTCCCCTTCCTCAAAGAGCATGCCTCCCAGAATCCGGGGGAAGCCCAGAGATCGGAGAAAGCCAAGAATCGCATGAGGCGATGGTATTGAGGGGGTGTCACATGCTTATGAGACAGACATCGATCAGCTCGCCAGCTGGCGGTCGGTACGGCTAGCGGACGGCGTCGGCGTCGCGCAGGGCGGCGATCTCGTCGGGTTCCAGTCCGAACTGGGTCAGGATCTCGTCGGTGTGCTCGCCCTGCGCGGGGCTCGGCCGCCGGATGTCACCGGGCACCCCGTCGATCTGGGTGGCGTTGCGCACGATGCGGATGTCGCCCATCACCGGGTGATGCACCGGCGCGGCCATGCCCAGATGCTCAACCTGCGGGTCGGCGAAGGCTTCGGCCACGCTGTTGACGCGCCCGCACGGGATGCCCGCGGCATTCAGGCGCTCCACCCATTCGTCGCAGCCTGCGGTGGCGAGCCGCTCGCCGATGAGCTTGTTCAGCTCAGTCCGGTTGGCCGAGCGCAGCTTGGTCGATGAGAACCGCTCATCGTCGGGCAGATCGGGCCGGCCGATCTCGGCGCAGAAAGCTCGCCACAGCCGCCCGCCGGGCGCCGCGATGTTGATGTAGCCGTCGGCGGCCTCGTAGGTGCCCATCGGGATCATCGTGGGATGGTCGTTGCCGGCCTGCGGCGGATCCTCCCCCGCCACTGTCCAGCGAGCCGCCTGGAAGTCGAGCATGCCGATCATCGACTCAAGCAGCGAGGTGTGCACCCAACGACCCACGCCGGTGCGGGATCGCTCGATGAGCGCCACCAGGACACCGATGGCGAGCTGCAGGCCGGCGGTGACATCGCTGATCGCCACGCCGGCACGCACCGGGCCGTGACCGGGCAGCCCCGTCACTGCCATCATGCCGCCGAGGCCCTGAGCGATTTGATCCACGCCGCCGCGGGTCGCGTACGGGCCGTCCTGGCCGAAACCCGAGATCGATCCCATCACCAGCGCTGGATTCACGGCGTGCAGCGTGTCCCAGTCGAAGCCCAGCCGGTACTTGACGGTCGGTCGCAGGTTCTCGATCAGCACATCGGCTGACTGCACGAGGCGGTGCAGCAGTTCGCGGCCCGAGGGGTGCTTCAGGTCGATGACCAGCGAGCGCTTGTTGCGATGGATGTTGAGGTGGTCCGGCGATGCCTCCCGGCCTTCCTCGAAGCCGTCGGTGGGGGCGTCCACCCGGATGACGTCGGCGCCCCAGTCGGCGAGCTGGCGGACAGCAGTAGGCCCTGCACGTGCGATCGTCAGGTCCAGCACCGTGATGCCGGCGAGCGGCAGCGTCTCGCTCGCCGGATCGTCACCGGTTCCGGTCGGGGTGCTCACTGGCTCAGCGATGCGCCGGGTCCGCCTGGGCGCCACGCACGAGCCGCCCGGGACGGGCACCGGTGAACTCGCCATCGGCCGACACCTCGGCTCCGGCCACGAACGTGTGCCGGTACCCCGTCGAGCGCTGGATCAGGCGCTTGCCGCCGCTCGGCAGGTCGTACACCAATTCGGGCCGACCCACACCCAACGCGTCGAAGCCGACGATGTTGATGTCGGCTCGATAGCCCGGCGCGAGCAGGCCGCGGTCGGCCAGTCCGTACGCGAGCGCGTTGGCGCGGGTCTGCTTGTGCACGAGGAACTCCAGCGGAAGGCCCTCGCCCCGGCTGCGGTCCCGGGCCCAGTGGGTCAGCAGGTACGTCGGGGACGTCGCCGAGCTCGAAGGCACGGGTGAGCGCGTAGTCCATCCATTAGTCCTCGGTGCCCGGATGCACCGGCGCAAAGCCGACGCCGCAGTTGCCGAAGATCGCCGTGGCGACGCCGTGCCACGACGAAGGCGTCATGTCGGGATCCCAAGTGGCCTGCCCGTCGCAGTGCGTGTGAATGTCCACCCAGCCCGGCAGAACGAGATGGCCCTCAGCGTCGATCTCGCGCCGACCCCGGCCGCTCAATTCGCCGACCTCGGCGACCACCCCATTGTCGATAGCGATGTCCGCCGTGCGGGGCGGTTCACCGCTTCCGTCCACGACAGTCCCGTTGCGGATCACGACCTCGGCCACAGGGGTGAGCGTACTGAGTGCCGCGGGATGGGTCCCGGGCCGCCTGCCGTCTCCGAGCGCGTCGGCCAGACTCAGCGGCCGCGGCGCTTGCCGACCAGGAAGCCCATCCCCCACGACAGATGCATGACCGCGAAGGCAGCCGCTGCCCGGAGTCGATCCCCAAGAGCGGGCAAGCCGCGCCCGAGACGCAGCGCTGCCACAGCGCAGGAGCCGATGTATGCAGCCGGCACCAGCCCTCCTCGCAGGCGCCCGCGAATCAACTCGATCGCTGACAGCACGAGCCCGCACACCAATGCAGGCGCGGCAAGCTGACGAGGTTGCGCTGAACGCGGATGGCGGCCGATCACCACGCGCTTCCAGGCCCCGTAGTCGTAGTACTGACGGGCCAGGCCGTCCCAGCTAGATCGCGGCAGGTAGTCGACCACGAGACTGGGATCTAGCCAGACGAATCGGCCCTGTTCTCGCAGGCGCCAATTCATCTCGTAGTCCTGGTTTCGCTCGAGCGACTCGTCGAAGCCTCCGACAGCCGCGAGTGCCGCTGCGTCGAAAACCCCGAGATAGACGGTGTCGACGGGACCCTCGTGGCGGCCGCGCCGGAAGTGTGCCGGGCCGCCCCCGAACCCTGACGACATCGCCGCGGCAATCACACGGCTCAGGCCGGATTGCCCCACCGGCCGTTGCACGCCCCCCACGTTGGCTGCCCCGGTGCGGGTCAGCGTGGCCACTGCCTGCTCAACATAGCCGTCCGGAAGCCGGGACTGCGCATCGACGCGCACGATGACCTCGCCCCGGGCAGCCTGGATCGCGGCGTTGAGACCTGCCGAGGTCGTGCCTGCCGGGTTGGCAACAACCCGGGCAGGCCACGAGCAGATCGCCTCGGCTGCCGCCTGCTCGGTTCCGTCGGTGCTGGGTGCGACTGCGATCACCACCTCCAGCGGTCCCGAATACACCTGGGCGCCGATGGCTTCGAGACATCCCGGCAGCTCCTGCGCGCAGTTGCGGGCGGGAATCACCACCGTCACATGCGGCCCTCCGACTGTGACACTCGGCCTATCGGCCGGGACACTCGGCCCATCGGCTGACGCATTCGGCCGCCCGGCTGACGCATCCGGCCCTTCGGCCGTGCCGGCAGTGTTCACCGGGCGTTGCGGCGAGCCATGACGACGAGGCTCTTGGCCATGATCTCCCAGTCGAGCACCGGCGACCAATTCACGACGTACTGCAGGTCGTGTCCCAGCTTGTAGCCGGGATCGGTCTGGTAGTGACCCTGCGTCTGCGCGAGTCCGGTGATGCCAGGCGGAACATCGTGGCGCCTGCCGTAGCCGGGAATCACCCGCTCGAGCCGTGCCACGATCTGCGGCCGTTCGGGACGGGGCCCCACGATGGACATCGACCCCCTGAGCACGTTCCACAGCTGCGGCAACTCGTCGAGCCGGGTCCGCCGGAGCCATCTCATGCCGGGAATCACCCGCGGATCGTTCACGCGCGCCAGCACGGGTCCGTTGCGTTCCGCGTCCCGGGTCATCGTGCGGAACTTCAGGAGCACGAACGGGACTCCCCCGCGGCCCACCCTCTCCTGGCGGTACAGCACGCCCCGGCCCGCCCGGGCACGCACATAGGTGGCCACCGCTGCTGACAGGGGCAATGTGATCGGCGCTGACGCCGTCAAGTACGCCAAGTCGAGCAGTCGCTTGAATCGCAGCCGACACTGCGGCAGCGCGTGCTCCCGCAGCGCGACGAAGGGCATGCCGCCGATCTGGCGGCTCCGCTGCAGACCGAGCAGCGTGTCAGCCGCAGTGACCCGGCGATAGACGCCGACCTGCCGCAATTCGAGTTCGCCGAGCGGTTCGGGATAGATCGTTTCGAGCGGCTGCCCCGAGAGCAGCAACAGGTCTGTCGCCCCAACACGATCCACCTCGGCGCAGATGCTCGAACTGAGGTCCTCGCCGACTGTCAGGCTGCCGACGATCACCGCGTCGCCTTCGTTGTCTCCGAGATGCTGCTTGGCGGAGTCGATGTCGTCGTTCGTGCCGACAAGCAGCATCCGCGGCCGTCCGAAGCGTCGCAGCCGTACCCGCCGGGCCGCCCAGCGGTTGAACGTGATGAGCATGCTGGCCGCGACAGCCAGCACCACCAGATTGCCTCGCGGCATGAGATAGCGGCCCGTGAGCAGCGTCACCGTGGCGTCGCCGCCCACCGCCATGAACGTCAGCAGCGTTGCGCGCGGCAGCCACGGCCGATGGCCGAGGCGCTGCTCGTACTCGTAGAAGCCGCCGAAGTAACAGACCGTCATGTGCAGCACGGTGGCGACTGCAAAACCGATGAAGTAGTGGCTGCGCGGGTAGGTGGGCCAGTCGAAGCCGAACCGGACCACCGTGATCGCAGCCATCAGGGCGAACAGCGTCACCGCGTCGATGAGGTACAGATGCCGGAAGCCCGGCCGGGCCGGGGCGTTGCCGTTCCAGTTCTGCGGCGCAGCTGACGTCACGGGAGGTTCATGGCGAGTAGGGACATGGCGCTCGGTATGCGGCATCCGGCAGCCGGTGCCGTCCGTCGACTGCCACCGGGCCGATACTACGCTGCGCCCCTTCGTACGGTGGCAGCGACCGCCGCGAACCGAAAGATCCCTCATGACACGCCGAGGATCTCTCACCCGCCTGTGCTCGGGCTGGGCTGTCGTAGCGCTCATCTGCATCGGCGTGTTCGCCCTGTGGGCCCCGGATCTCAACCTGCCGCTCGGCAACAGCGACGACGGTCGCATCTTCGGACGGGCGGGCATCCAGGCCCGCAACTTCTGGGATCTCGGCCCGGTGGAGTCTCGCTTCGGCACTCGGACCGATCCCTTCATCCGGGCCGAGTACGAGGTGCCCCCACGTGCTGAGCCTCCCCTCGAAGCCGTCACCTACGCGCACCACCCGCCGCTGAAGCAATTCCTCACCATTGCGTCGGTCGGTGCGTTCGGCGACAGCCCCGCGGCGGTTCGGATCACCGATTTCCTGCTGGGCGCTGCCACGGTGGCGTTCCTGGCTGCTGTGCTGCGTGCGGTCGGCATGTCGTGGGGGCCCACGCTGCTCGCAGCGCTGGCAATGGTGAGCACCGGGTTCTTCTACGTGTACGCCCGCATGGGCATCAGCTTCTCGATGATCCTGGCACTGACCGCCGCGATCGCCTGGCTGCGCCAGGCAGCCCATCCGCCGCGTTGGGCGCTCGCGGGCGCAGGTGTGCTCGCCGCACTGACGGCGATGCACTCATGGATCGCCGTTGCCTCGCTGGGGCTGCTGCTGCCGTGGCTGTTCATCGGCACTGTCCAGCGACGGCGCAATGAAGCGCACGGCTGGCACTCGGTGAGAACCTCGCCTCGAAGCGTCTCCGACTGGATTCGCCTGGGGTGGTCACCGGGCTTGACCGCGGTCGCCATCGGCGCGGTCGCCGGCAGTGTGCTGACCGCTGCATGGCTGCTGAACGCAACCGACATCTCCGAACTGAGCGAGCGCGTGGCGTTCCGCACCGGCAACGATGTGTCGACGGCTGCCGAGCAGGCCCAATTCACCCTCGGCGAGTTCCTCCGCCGCCAATGGACGTTTGCCAGCCACGAGATGCTGACCTCATGGTGGCTTCGCCTGCTGTTCTTCCCAGCGCTCATCGCCGCGTTCGTCGACCGCCGCACCCGGGGACCGGCACTCGTCACGCTCGCTGTTGCGGCGTCACTCACGTTCGCCCTGCAGCAGGGCGCCTGGATTCACCGGCTGTGGAACTTCCCCTGGGTGGCGCCCACGGCGATCGGTGTCGCAGCCCTTGCCGATGCCGTGCGGCGCGGCCTTCGCGGCTGGGCAGCGCGGCTGCGAGTGCCGCTGAGTCTGGCTGCTGCGACAGTTGCCCTGGTGACGCTGGCGTTCGTCGCCACCGGTTCGACTCGTGACTTCTACCTGGACCGACCCGCCGATGCCGGGGCTGTGCTCGAGCAAGCACGGGAATCTCCCGAGGCCGCCGAGGCCGAGTTGGTGTGGTTCACCTCCGGCATCTGGACTCCCCGTTGGATCGCGTATTACCTCGATCGACCCACTTGGATGCTCGACGAGACCACGCTCGATGATGTCATTCCGACCGATGTGATCTTGGTGCGCAATGACCGGGTTCCCGAGTTCGTTCCCGCTTCGGCTATGGCCGAGCCACTGGCCGCGGGAGAGGATTACACCCTGATCACCGCGGCCGCTCTGTTCGAGTGACGCAGTTCGAGTGATGCGCTCGCCTGGCGTCAGGCGCCTAGGTCGCGCCAGCGCTGAGCGAAGTTCCAGTGGTCGGTCAGCATCTGAGCGAGGTCGCGTCCTGCCCGCCACCCCAGCTCAGCATGTGCCCGGCTGCAATCGGCCCACGACACCGCGATGTCCCCCGGCCGGCGACCGACGATCTCGTAGGGAATCGGACGCCCCGTTGCGGTGACTGCAGCGTCAATGAGCTCGAACACCGTCGTGCCCACCCCGGTGCCCAAGTTGAAGATGCGGCCGGTGTGCTCGCCGAGATCGACGTCGATCGCCGCCACATGGCCCTCGGCGAGATCAGCGACGTGCACAAAATCGCGGATTGCCGTGCCGTCACTCGTGTCGTAGTCGTCGCCGAACACTCCCAACCGCTCCGCGGAGCCTTCAGCCACCCGCATCACCGCAGGAACGAGATTCTGCGCATCCGCCAACGGCTGCTCACCGATGCGGCCCGAGGGATGAGCCCCGACGGGATTGAAGTACCGCAGGATGACGACGCTCATATCGGAAGTCGCCGCAGCATCGGCGAGGATGCGCTCGCACATCAGCTTGGTTTCGCCATAGGGGCTCAGCGGTGCAGCCAGCGTTTCCTCGGTGACAGGCAAGACCTCGGGCCTGCCGTACACCACGGACGATGAGCTGAAGACGAACCGCCCGATGCCCCGATCGACAGCGACCTCGGCCAAGCTCAGCGTCGAAACCACATTGTTCCGGTAGTAGCGCAGGGGGTCCACGAGAGACTCTGGAACGCTCTTGCAGGCCGCGAAGTGCACGATCGAGTCGATGTCGTGTTCGTCGCACAGCTGCTCGACGGTCGGGCGATCAACGGCATCGCCTTCGACGACGATCAAGTCCGGCGCTGTCAGCGACCGCAGTTCGTCGATCACATCACGCCGCGCATTGGAGAAATCGTCGAGCACCACGACGTTCCGCCCTGCAGCGTGCAGCGCGACCACGGTGTGGCTGCCGACGTATCCGGCGCCGCCAGTGATCAGCGTGGTCATGGGGGCAGTGTGCCACCCTCCCGCGAACCCCGACCCGATATGGTGAATGCTCGGTCGGATGGCCGCGGTGGCCCTGCTGCAGATGTCGAGGAGCAGATCTTTGGAGCACATCCGCGAACCGTTCGCCGCAGACCGCCACGGCGCGGCCGGGGCCCACGGCAACACCGCGAGTGCTGTGCTGATGGGCGACAGGCGCGGCGGCGCACAGGGCAAGAGGGGCTGGCTCTTGGCATGGGCACCTTGGCTCGGCGTCTTGGTGATGCTCGCGGCATGCTCACAGGTCAGAGTGCTGGAGACGGTCGAGCCTGCGCCCACCCTGACCGCCGCGCCGACGGCGCCATCGCAGGTTGCGCCCACGAGCACCGTGGCAGCGCCTCCCGAAACGGCAGCGGCCACAACTCAAGCGCCGACCACCTCTGCCGTCACCACCGAGCCCGCCGCCGCCACGACTGCGGCCCCCCTCTTCACCGCACCGCTGACCGGCCTGCCGACTCCCAGCGAGATCGTGCGGCCTGCTGCCGTGGTGAAGATCGACAACCACCCCAATGCGCTGCCGCAGTGGGGCCTCAACATGGCCGATGTCGTCTACGAAGAGATCGTCGAGGCTCGGCTCACCCGGTTCGCAGCAATCTTCCACTCCCGCAACGCCGACATGGTCGGTCCCGTCCGATCGGCACGCACGGGCGACTTCGCGCTCCTGTCGAATCTCAACCGGCCCATCTTCGTGAACTCGGGCGCCAACGACTACACCGAACGTGCTCTGCGCGGCGTCGATGCGATCAACGTCACCGACGGCGGCTCGTTCGACAACGGGGTGTTCGAGCGCTCGCCTGCAAAGAGCCCGCCGCACAACCTCGTCACCGACACGGCACGCATCTATTCGGCAGGTGCCGAACACGGCCGCACGCCGCCCGCCTACTTCCGATTCCGGGACGCAGGCGAATCGCTGCAACGGGCCGATGCCGTCCGCGGCGTCGACATTGACTTCGGCCAGATCGAAGCCTCGTACCGGTGGGACGCCGCGCTCAGTGGTTGGATCCGCACCCAGAACGGCAGCGAACACACCGATTTCGACGGCGTCCGCGTTGCCCCCGAGAATGTGATCGTGCAGTTCGTGCGCTATCGCCAGAGTCCGGCCGACCCGCTCACCCCCGAGCCGGTGCTGACCGGCAGCGGTGCAGCGTGGATCTTCAGTGACGGACTCTTCGTGCGGGGAACCTGGGAGCGCCTGTCCGAGCGTGACGTCACCGTGTTCCGCTCAGACAACGCCGTGATCGTCCCGCTCACGCCAGGACGCACCTGGATCGCGCTTGCCCGGGAGGGCACTGCCACCCTCGTGCCGTAACGTGCGCGGGCCAAAAGCCCGCGGCAGCGTCGCCTGTCGCAGCGGACAGCTCAGCCAAACTCGTGGCGAGGCACGTCTGACCACAAGCGTTCGAGGTCGTAGTACTCACGCGTGGGCTCGTGAAACACATGCGCGACGAACTCGCCGAAATCGAGCAGGATCCACTTCGCGTCGTCCAGCCCCTCGGTGCGTATCGGGCCCTCGCCCCCGGCCACCTTCACGTGCTCTTCCATCAGCTCGGCAATGCGTCGCACGCGACGCACATTCGGCGCGCTCGCGATGATGAACCAATCGGTGATGGCCAGCACGTCGCCGACATCGAGCACGACGACGCGCTCGGCGGACATTTCTGCCGCCCCGTCGACAGCGGCGCGCACCAGCGGCGGCGGGGCAGACGCCTCGCGTTCTGCTGCCGGCTTCAGAGCGTGCGCCCCGCCGCTCGCCGGGAACGCCTGCTGAACCGATGCCACGGTTACGCAGAATAGAGCTTGTGGTCCGCGATGTAGCTCATGACGGCCGGCGGCACGAGGCGGGCGAGGATTGCCTCCGCTTCCGGCCCACCGGCCCCTTGCAGCAGTTCGCGCACCCGAGTTGCCGATGCTTCCACTGGGTCCATGAAGATCGAACTGGTGCGCCAGCCGTCCAAGTGAGCAGGGGACTCACCTGTCGGCTGGATCACTGCGATCGTCACGCGCCGCGCGAGTTCGTGCGCCCGATGCCACGTCGACAGACCTGCAGCCGTGGCCGGGCCCATGATCAACACGATCTCCGTGCCATCACCATCGAGCTCAGCCACGGTGTCGATCGTGTAGGTGGACCCGCCGCGCGCCAGTTCGATGTCGCTGACCTCGATGCCCTCGATCGTGTCGAAGGCCAGACGCGCCATCGCAAGCCGGTGATAAGACGGCGTCACCGAACGGCCTCGGGACTTTTGCCACGGATCGTTGGCGACGACGACTCGCAGGCTGCCAGTAGCGAGCTGGTCTCGTGCCTCGACAGCAGCGGCGACGTGTCCGACGTGGGGAGGGTCGAACGTGCCTCCGAAGATCCCAAGTTGCGGCGGCACCGCGGCAGTGTAGAGTCGCCCGTCACAACACATAGCTCGTGCGCACCGAGGCGCAACTCAGCCCAGAAAGTGGGTCCTCCGGTGCGGCGATTTGCGCGCGCTAGGCGCTATGTGCTACGTTTGGCCGTCCGCTCACAGCAGTGCTGTGCACGGCCCGGCATCTCGGGTCGTTCATCGTGTGCGGGCGTACAAGCGAATTCGGCTCCGCCACAGCGGCGGCGTCACGCCTGCGCCGGGGCTGTTCAGGCCTGGCAAGGGAAGAAAATGCCCGGTGCCCCCCACCGGGTGGCATGCCAGGACGGCATGCAACCGAAAGCGAGAAAACCGGCTGCCCCCGCCGGCTGGAGCGTGTGTGATGGATTCCGTTGGCCAGTATCTGAATGAGATCGGTGCGGTCGCTTTGCTGACCGCCGAGGACGAGCGCATGCTGTCCCAGCAGATCGAGGCCGGCCGCGACGCACGCGAGCGCCTCGACAGCGACGAGGAACTGTCGGTGGCAGAGCGGCGCGAGCTGCGCAAGGCCGTGCAGACCGCTGCTGCTGCACGCGACCGCTTCATCCGGGCGAACCTCCGCTTGGTGGTGTCGATCGCGCGGCGCTACCCGCTTCCCCCCACGCTGGAACTGCTCGACCTGATCCAAGAGGGCAACCTCGGCCTCGAGCACGCAGTCGAGAAGTTCGACTGGCGGCGCGGCTTCAAGTTCTCCACCTACGCGACGTTCTGGATCCGCCAGTCCATCGGACGAGCGCTGGATCAGAAGGGCAGCCTCATCCGCCTGCCGTCGGATCGCTCCGCGACGCTGCGCGCTGCGCTTCGCCACAACGGCGGCGACAGCGACTCGCTCGACGACGAGAACGCCTGGCTGCAGCGGATCAGCACCCCGACCTCGCTGGACAAGACGGTCGGCGACGACGGCGACAGCGCGCTCATCGACCTCATCGGCGATGATGCGCCGGGGCCTGAGCATTTCGCCATCGAAGCGGACCGCCGCGGCATGGTGATGTCCATGCTGGGCCGGCTGGAGAAGCGCGCCCGCTATGCAGTGGCTCGCCGGAACGGGATCATCGACGGCGAGCAGCGCAGCTACCGCGAGATCGGCGAGGAGCTCGGCGTGACCGCCGAAGCGGCGCGCCGTCTGGTCAAGCGCGCTGTCGATGAGCTGCAGAGCCTCGCCGCTGACGGCGAGTTCGTAGACATCGATGCCGACGCAGACGCAGTCTGAGCCAGCCGACGCGCCCTCGGCCGGGACTGACCCGGCCGCCTCGCCTCAGCACGCACCCGGGTGGCATCCCGGCTCGTGGGCCGAACGGTCCGTCGGCCAGCAGCCCGAATGGCCTGATCCGGCTGCACTGTCGGTGTCGCTGAGCGAGCTGGGGTGCAGGCCCCCGCTGGTTTTTGCAGGTGAGGCGCGGCGCCTGACCGAACTGCTGGGCCGCGTCTGCGCCGGCGAGGCATTTGTGCTGCAGGCCGGCGACTGCGCGGAGTCATTCGAGCTCTCGACCGCCGACCAGATCCGCGATCGCCTCAAGGTGATCTTGCAGATGGCGGTCGTGCTGCAGTACTCCGCAGGCCTGCCCATCGTGAAGGTGGGCCGGATCGCCGGTCAGTTCGCCAAGCCGCGCAGCCAGCCGACCGAGACCCGCGACGGCATGACGTTGCCGATCTTCCGGGGCCACATCGTCAACGACATCGCGTTCGAACCTGCCGCCCGCACGCCCGACCCGTCTCGTCTGCTGCAGGCGTACAACACCTCAGCGGCAACGCTGAACCTGCTGCGGGCATTCACCCGCGGCGGCTACGCAGACCTGCGCCAAGTGCACAACTGGAATCAGGAGTTCGTGGCGTCAAGCCCGGCGGGCCAGCGCTACGAGACCTTGGCGAACGGCATCGACTCGGCGCTGCGCTTCATGAACGCCTGCGGTCTGGACACCGATGACAGCGCCATGCGGCAGGTCGAGCTGTACACGAGCCACGAAGCGCTGCTGCTGGGCTACGAAGAGGCGCTGACCCGCACCGACAGCATCACCGGGGACTGGTACGACTGCTCCGCGCACATGCTCTGGGTGGGCGAGCGCACCAGGGAGCTCGACGGCGCCCACGTGGAGTTCCTGCGGGGCGTGCACAACCCGATCGGGGCGAAGCTCGGACCGACGGCGACGCCCGACGAGGCACTCGCGCTGTGCGAGACGCTGAATCCGAACCGGATACCCGGCCGCCTGACGCTGATCAGCCGCATGGGGGCCGGCAACATCCGTGAGGCCTTCGGGCCGATCCTGCGAGCGGTCACCGATGCCGGGCATTCGGTGGTGTGGCAGTGCGACCCGATGCACGGCAACACCTACTCCACCGACAAGGGCGTCAAGACCCGCCACTTCGACGCCATCCTGGCCGAGATCCGGCAGTACTTCGCTGAGCACGCCGAAGCGGGGACGTGGCCCGGCGGCATCCACCTCGAGATCACGGGCGACGCCGTCACCGAGTGCGTCGGGGGCGGCGACGAGCTGGCCCAGCACCAGCTCGGGGACCGCTACGAGACGATGTGCGACCCTCGCCTCAACGGCCGCCAGTCGCTGGATCTCGCTTTCCTGGCCGCCGAGCTGCTCGCTGCCGCCAAGTAGCCGAGCTGGGCTGCGGCGTTAGGCCAGGTTGTCCACGAAGCCTTCGAGCTGGCGCAGGTTGCGGCACTCGAAGACGCCGTCGGTGTAGGTCGAGTACTCGGTGATCACCGAGTCGCCGGTGTCCCAGTACGAGCGGGGCTCGGGGTTGAGCCAGAACACCGAACGGGCTCGCTTCTGGCACTCCTTGAGCACCCATGCATTCGTCGAGTGGTAGTTGTTGCGGGCGTCGCCCAGGAACATCATCGTCGACTTGGCGTTGACGTCCTTGCCGAAGTTCTCCCAGAACACGCCGAACGCGTGGCCGTAGTCGGAGTGGCCGTCGACCCAGACGACATCGGCCTCGGTGTTCACCCGGTGCACCGCGTTGGTGATGTCCTCCTCGTTCTGGAACATGTGGGTGACCTCGTCGATGCCGTCGATGAAGACGAACGAGCGCACCTTGGAGAACTGGTTCTGCAGCGCATACACCAAGTGCAGCGTGAATCTGGCGAACGCCGCGACCGAGCCTGAGATGTCCGCCACCACGATCAGCTCAGGCTTGTTCGGACGAGGATGGCGGAATCGAGGTTCTGCGGGCACGCCGCCGTAGGAGAGCGAACGGCGCACGGTGGCCCGGAAGTCCAGCGGGCCCCGCCGCTTGTGCTTGCGCTTGCGGGCCAGGCGAGCGGCCAGCTTGCGAGTGAGGGGCTGGATGGCCTTGCGGATGTTCGCCATCTCCTCGCGGCTGGCATGCATGAAGTCGACGTCCTCGGGCAGCGGCTTGCGCAAGGTCTTCGCCATCGCTTCGACGCCGCGGTCTGCCACCAGCCGACGCCGGATCTCGGCTTCGATCTCGCGCTTCAGCTGCTCGATGCGGTTCTCGAATTCCTCGCGTTCGAGCCGCTCAGCCAGCGGCGTCAACTCGCCCTCGTACCGCTGCGCGGACTCGTCGACGAGGCGTTCGAGCATGCCGTCGAGGTCGAGGTTGCGCAGCGTGCGGTACAGGTAGTAGGTGCCGCCGACGGGTCGGCCAGGCTCCATGCCGGCGAACTGGGTGACGGCGGCTCGGGCCATCGCCGCCATCATCGCCTCGTCAGCGTTCAGCAGCGCCCGGAAGAGCATCTCGGCGATCTCCTCGGGGGACATGTCCTGCCCACCGCCGCGGCCGCCCATGCCCTGCATCTGCTGGGACATCCACTCTTCGAGGCTCTCGGGATCGAACTCGCCGTTGCCGTCGGGGTCGCCGACGTTGTATTCGGGTCCGCGCAGCGAGAAATACACCTCGAAGACGGTCTCGAATGCCCGCCAGTGCTGCTCGTTCTTGACGAGCGTGGCCGCGAGCGCGTACTTGAAGGCGTCACGGTCTTCGATGGGGATGTGCTTGACGGCTTCCATCGCGTCGAGGTTCTCCGTCAACGAGACCGGCAGCCCCGCGTTGCGCAGCTCACCCACGAAGCCGCTGAGCAGGTCCAGCATGATCGACTCCCGTCCGGGTCCCGGCGGCGGCTAGGCCTCGACCGTCAATTCCTTGGCGGCCTTCTCGATGTCGGACTGGTACTTGAGCAGGATGTGCAGCGTCTGCTTGGCCTGCTCGACATCGATGCTCTCGATGCCCAGCAGCACCAGTGTCCGCGCCCAGTCCAGCGTCTCGGAGACCGACGGCGCCTTCTTGAGCTCGAGCTGGCGCACCGAGCGCACGACCCGTGCGATCTGCTCTGCGAGGTTCTCGCTGATGCCCTCGACCTTGGTCAGCACGATCTGCTTCTCGCGCTCGAGGTCGGGATAGTCGATGTGCAGGAACAAGCACCGGCGCTTGAGCGCTTCGGACAGCTCGCGGGTGTTGTTCGACGTCAGGAACACCAGCGGAATCTGGCTGGCCATGATGGTGCCCAGCTCGGGAATCGAGACTTGGTAGTCGGAGAGGATCTCGAGCAGCAGCGCCTCGGTCTCGATCTCGACGCGGTCGACCTCGTCGATCAGCAGCACGACCTGGTCTTCGGCGCTGATCGCCTCGAGCAGCGGCCGGGTGAGCAGGAACTCGTCCTGGAAGATGTCGTCCTGCAGCTCCACCCAGTCCTCGTGCTCTGCGTCGACCCCCCGGTCGGCTTGGATGCGCAACAGCTGCTTCTTGTAATTCCACTCGTACAGCGCTTTGGCCTCGTCGAGCCCCTCGTAGCACTGCAGGCGAATGAGACGCGCACCGCTCATCGCCGCCACTGACTTGGCCAGCTCGGTCTTGCCGGTGCCGGCCGGTCCTTCGATGAGGACCGGCTTGCCGAGGCGTTCAGCCAAGTAGACGACGCTGGCGATGCCGTCGTCGGCGAGGTATTCGACCTTCGCCAAGCCTTCGCGGACACCCGAGAGGTCTCCGAATATTGTCTCGCTCATAGTGGGGGTCTCCGGGAGCATCTTGGGGAATGAATCGGTCTGACAGTGTGGCAGCCGCGGCGGGTGCTCGGCACGGTCACCCGCGTGTGTGACCTTGACCGGTCACCACGAACTTCGTCGTCGTGAGCTGGGTGAGGCCCATCGGGCCACGAGCATGGAGCTTCTGGGTGCTGATGCCGATCTCCGCGCCGAAGCCGAACTCCTCGCCGTCGACGAAGCGGGTCGAGGCGTTCACCAGCACGGCGGCGGCATCGACGCGGCGGGTGAACTCCTGCGCGGCGGCCAGGTCACCGGTCACGATGGCTTCGCTGTGGCCGGTTCCGTGCCGGTTGATGTGGGTGATCGCAGCGTCGAGGTCGTCCACGACGGCAACGCTCATCTTCAACGCGAGGAACTCCGTCGAGAAGTCATCGGGGTTGGCAGCGCCGATGCGCGGCGAGATGGCCTGCGATGCCGTATCGCCGACGAGTTCCACGTCGCACAGATCGCCGACGATGCGCGGCAGGAAGGTCTCGGCCACCGAGCGGTGAACCAGCAGTGATTCTGCGGCGTTGCACACCGAGGGCCGACTGAGCTTGGCGTTGGCGACGATGTCGGCTGCCATGTCGAGGTCGGCCGCGGCGTCAACGTACACGTGGCAGTTGCCGTCGCCGTCGATGACGTAGGGCACCGTGGCATTCGCGAGCACCGAGGCGATCAGCGCAGGCCCGCCTCGCGGGATCAGGCAATCGATGCAGGAACGCAGGCGCATGAACTCCGTGGCGGCACTGTGACGGGTGTCGGTGACCAGCAGCAGCGCATCTGCGGGAAGTCCCGCTTTGGCCACGCCCTCGCGCAGCGCTCCGGCGATCGCGATATTGGACTGGAGTGCCGCCGATGAACCCCGCAGGAACGCCGCGTTGGCCGACTTCAGGCACAACCCGAATGCGTCGGAGGTGACGTTGGGCCGGCTCTCGTAGATGATGGCGACGACTCCGAGCGGAACCCTGACGCGCTCGACGACGAGCCCGTTGGGCCGCACCCAGCCGTCGACCCGCTCCCCTACCGGATCGGCAAGCGCCGCGACGTTGCGCAGCCCTGCCGCCATGGCGCCGATGCGACCGTGATCGAGCCGCAGCCTGTCGACGAGCGTGTCCGACATGCCTGCTGCTTGGGCGTTGGCGACGTCGTCCCGATTGGCAGCGAGAACGCGGTCGGTCGCTTCTTCGAGCAGATATGCGGCAGACAGCAGGGCCTCATCCCGCACGGCGCCGGGCGCCTGCGCCAGGACCGTCGCGGTCGCCTTGGCACGCTCGCCGAGAGCAGCCATCTCCGCAGAGACAGGGCTGCCGGTCGAGGTCAGCGCAGTCTGAGAGACCACGTCAGGCACCCGAGCAGACTAGTGGCATCGCCCCGAATCATCCCAGAGGCGAAGCCGTGGCCCGAGCGGCCCGTGAGCGAAGCGAACAAGAGCGGGAAACGACACAGGTCCCAGCAAGAGGCGACTCATCTATCCACTCTTACCCCAGAACGATGAGATCGTCGCGGTGCACGACGAGGGGATGCAATCCCTCGGGCAGTTGATCGCTGCGCAACCCCGCAGTGACGGCCAGTCCCTCAGAATCAATGGCCGCGAGCCCCTTGGCGAAGATCTCGTTGTGCTCATCGACGATGTCCACCGCCTCGCCGACGGTGAACGATCCCTCAGAGCCGACGACGCCGGCCGCGAGCAGGGACTTCCCGCCTTGGGACAGGGCGCGCCGAGCGCCGTCGTCAACGGTCACCGTCCCTCGGGCAGCCACGGCGAATCCGATCCAGAGCTTGCGGGCGGAGACTCGGGCGTCCCGTGCAGGCACCGTGGTGCCGACGCCTGGTCGGCCCGCGGCTGCGTCAGCGACGACATCGGGCCGTCGGGCTGAGGCGATCACCGTGCGCACCCCGCTCCACGAGGCCATCCGAGCCGCTGCCAGCTTCGAGGCCATGCCGCCGCTGCCGACCGCGCTCGCCGAGCCCGCGGCAGCCTGCAGCGACGGGCTCACCTCCAGAATCTCCGAGATGAGCGAAGCTTCGGGATCGATGTTGGGATCCGCGGTGAGCACTCCGGGCATGTCGGTCAGCAGGATCAGCGCATCGGCACGCACCAGGTTCGCAACGAGCGCCGCGATCCGGTCGTTGTCGCCGTAACGAATGGCGTCGTCGGCGATCGCGTCGTTCTCGTTGACAACGGGCACGACACCGAGGTCGAGCAGGTGATGGAACGTCGTCCGGGCGTGCAGGTACTGGTCGCGGTCGCGGAAGTCGTGCGGGGCGATCAGGACTTGGCCGACGACCATGCCATGGTCGGCAAACAGCTCCCGGTAGGACGCCATGAGGTCGATCTGCCCCACTGCGGACAGTGCCTGGAGCCGCTCAGGCTCGGTGGGCCGCTCGACGTCGAGCCGTTGCACGCCTGCGGTGATCGCGCCGGAGGTGACCACGATCACTTCATGCCCCGCGGCGCGTACGCCCGCGACTTCCGACGCCAGCTTCGCGACGGCATCAAGATCGACGCGCCCGTCCGACGTGGTGATGGACGACGTCCCGATCTTCGCAATCAGCCGTTGTGAGGCAGGCATCGCCGTCAATCCTGCCGTGTTGCCGTCGCGATGACAGCAACCGGGTGTGCGTGCTGAGGACTCATGTGTCGGGCTCGTAGGTGAACTCGAAGTCGCCGATGCGGACAAGATCGCCCGACCGGGCGCCGTTGCGGGCCAGGGCTCGCGACACACCGAGTTTCTCCAGCCGCCGTTGCGCCCATGCCAGCGCGGCGGGATCGGTCAAATCCGACAGCGCCACCGCTCGGCGTGCCTGACGTCCCTCGATCTCGAAGATCCCGTCCGCGAGGCGCAGCACGGCAACGCCTCCCGGTGACGGGCGGTGCACGACGTACTGGGTGGGGGCGTCATCGGACTCGCGTGCCTCGGCAACCAGGTCCCGCAGGCTTCCGAGCACCGAGTTCACGCCTTCGCCTGTCACCGCGCTGACACGCGGCCCGTCCCAGTCGAGGTGCGCCACATCGGTCTTGGTGCCCACGATCACCTTGCGCCGGGTCGCGAGCACGGGGTTGTAGCGCTCGAGCTCGCCGAGCAGTACGTCGACCTGCTCATGCGGGTCGCGACCTGAGACCTCGGCGAGATCCGCCATGATCAGGAGCACACGGGCACGCTCGACGTGCCGCAGGAACTGGTGCCCGAGTCCCTTGCCCTCGGCGGCCCCCTCGATCAGCCCCGGCACATCCGCGATAACCATCTCGAAACTTCCTTCGTGGCTGCGCCAATCGCGAACAGCGCCGTCATCGAGCCGGACGACGCCCAGAGAGGGCGTGAGCGTCGTGAACGGGTACGAGGCAACCTTCGGCTTCGCTGCGGACACCGTGCTGATGAAGGTGCTCTTGCCGGCGTTCGGGAATCCGACCAGTGCGACATCGGCCATCAGCTTCAGCTCCAAGCCGAACCAGTGCTCCTCGCCGGGCTCTGCCTGTTCGGCGAATTGGGGTGCTCGCAGCCGGTTGGAAGCAAAGCGCACATTGCCACGTCCGCCTCGGCCGCCGTGCGCGGCCAGCCACCGATCGCCTTCGCTCACCAGATCGGCGATCGCCGTGCCGTCCCGATCGCGCACAACGGTGCCCTCGGGCACGCTGACGAACTCGTCGTCGCCGTTGCGGCCGTGTCGCTTGCGGCCTTGGCCGTGCGTTCCGTTGGCAGCGCGCCGGAACGGGAAGTCCCGGAATGCCAGCAGCGAGGCCACGTTGCGGTCGGCCACCAGCCACACGTCGCCGCCATCACCGCCGTCTCCCCCGTCGGGGCCGCCGCGGGGCACGTGCGCCTCACGGCGGAACGACACGCAGCCGGCGCCGCCGTCGCCTCCCTTGGCGTGCAGCTGGCATTCATCGACAAAGTGGCTCATCGGCGGTCGGGGGTCCAGGCTGTCTCGACTGTGCCCTTCGACGCCCGCCCGGACGTCACGGCATCCGGGACTACGAGGTGACGACGTCCACCAGCCGGCGTCCGCGGCGATAGCCGAAACGCACGACCCCCGGTGCCGTGGCGTACAGGGTGTCGTCCTTGCCACGACCCACGTTGCGGCCCGGATGGAACTTGGTGCCCCGCTGGCGCACGATGATGCCCCCGGCATCGATCGTCTGGCCCGAGTACATCTTCACGCCGAGGCGCTTCGCTACTGAATCGCGCCCGTTGCGGGTGGAGCCTCCGCCCTTGGTCTTCGACATCCTGCTGTCCTTTGGTGTCCGGTGGGGCGCGCTCGGCGCGATGGGTCAGGCGGTGGCGATTGCGGTGATCTCGACCGTGCTGTAGCGCTGCCGGTGGCCCCACCTGCGCCGGTTGGTGGTGGCGTTCTTGTAGGTGAACCCGTCGATCTTGGGCCCCTTGGTCTCGCCGACGACCCGTCCTCGCACCAGGGCGCCGTCGAGTTCGTCGGGCGTCGCCAGCACCGTGCCGTCGTCGACGACGAGGACCGGCGTGAAGGTGACCTCCTCGCCGGTCTGCACCGGGAGCAGCTCAACGTCGAGCCGTTGGCCGGCCTCGACACGGCGCTGCTTGCCGCCGGTGGCGATGACTGCGTACATCACCCCGGAAGGATACCGATGACCCCCCAGTTCGGCGCAACCGATTTTCTGGCTCAGCCGCTAGGCAAAGAGCGACTCGCGCAGCACGATGCCCCGGCCGTCGCAGGTTTCGCAGGGATCGGACATCGACTCCAGCAGACCCTCCCCGGTACGCATGCGGGTCATCTGGACGATGCCCATGTCCGAGATCGGCTCGGTCGCGGTTCGCGTCTTGTCGCGTGCCAATGCCTCGTTCAGCGTCGACATGAGCTTCTCGCGCTGTCGCTTGTCGTCCATGTCGACGAAGTCCACGACGATGATGCCGCCGATGTCGCGCAGACGAAGCTGCTTCGCAATCTCGGTAGCTGCCTCGAGGTTGTTCTGAAAGAGGGTCTCGTTGAGGCTGGAACTGCCGACGTTGCGCCCCGTGTTGACGTCGATCACGGTGAGCGCCTCGGTGTGCTCGATGATGAGCGAGCCGCCTGAGGGGAGCCAGACCTTGCGATCGGTGGCCTTGCGAACCTGCTCGGCGACGTG
This sequence comes from Acidimicrobiia bacterium, assembly GCA_022826045.1. Classification (GTDB taxonomy): domain Bacteria; phylum Actinomycetota; class Acidimicrobiia; order Acidimicrobiales; family Poriferisodalaceae; genus Poriferisodalis. The sequence goes on from JAJDVQ010000037.1 coordinate 49,632, forward strand.
GACCCGCTCGAACAGCGCGAGACGCTCGGCCACCGGGTCGTAGTAGCGGATCCGATCCACCAGCGGTGCGGCAACGGCCTCCATGTACCCCTTGACCTGTTCGAACAGCGACGGGTCGTCGATCACGACCTCGCGGAAGTCCGCCGTGAACTGCTCCCGGATGATGCGGACGGCGAGCTCCGGTTCGCGGAACAGCAGCGCCGGAGCCTCAGATCGCTCGGCAAGCTGGGAGATCTGCGTCCATTGGCGGGTCAGCCGCTCGATGTCGCGGCGGATTTCCGCGGGGGTGACGTTCTCGGCCGCCGTCCGCAGGATCACACCGAAGCCCTCGGGGGTCTCCTTGGCCAGCAAGCTGCGCAGCCTGCGTCGCTCACGGCTCGGCAGCCGGCGAGAGATGCCCGTGACGCTGCTGTCGGGAATGAGCACCACGAATCGACCCGGGAGCGACACCTCAGTCGTCAGGCGGGCACCCTTGTGGCCGATCGGGTTCTTGATGACCTGGCACATGATCTTCTGGCCATTGCGGATCAGCTCCCCGATCGCGGGTCCCTCCACAGAGCGGCCCCGGCGCCCGCCGGCTCGCTTGCGCTCGGGAGCGTCGTCGTCGCTGTCGTCGGTGTTGACCGTCAGATCGCCTCGGTAGAGCACTGCCTGCTTGGGCGTGCCGATGTCGACGAATGCTGCCTCCATGCCCGGAAGCACCCGCCGCACCCGGCCCATGTAGAGGTTGCCGTAGATCTCGGAGATGTCGTCCGACGGACGGCTGACGTAGTACTCGATGAGCGACCGGCCTTCGAGCACGGCAATGTGGGTGGCGCCTTCCGCGACGTGGACGCACATGCGGTAGCGGCCGATCGGCTTGCCGTTGCGGTACTTCCCGCGGCGCTCGGAGAGCTGGGCATCGTCGAGTTCGACTGGCTGCTGGTCGGCCAGGATCGCCTCTACCGGCGCGTGGGATCCGTTGCGCACCTCGCTCGCCGTCGTCGCAGGAGCCTCGCTGGATCGACCACGCCCGCCGCGTCCCCGGCCTCCTCGGCGGCGACGGCGACGACCAGTGGTGCCGTCGCCCTCGGACGGCTGGGAGGTCGGTGCCGGACGGCTGTCCCCTATCTGCGGCTTGCGCGCCGGCGGAGGTACCGGGGGCGGCAGCGGCTTGGCCGACTCAGCGGGGGTTCCGGCCGCATCGGTCTTCGAATTGGTCTTGGACCCGGCCTTGTCGCTCGGTCGAGCCCTTGACTTTGTCCCGGACCCAGACGTGGCCTTGGACTCTGGCTCGGGCTCTGCCTTGGCCTTGGGCCCTGATTTTTCCTTGGGCCCCGGAGCTTGCTTGGGCTTCGAGGAGGCCCCCTCCGATGATGTGGCCGCTCGCCTGCGCCGCGTCTGCTGCGGCGAGGACTCTGCGGGCTCTGTGGCTCCCAAACCCGGCTCGGGCTTGTCGGGCTTGTCACCGCTCGTAGGCGCCACCAATCGGCGCTTGCGAACGGCGGGCGGGGAATCCGCTGCGCTGGTCTCGGTCGAATTGCTGTCTTTGGAGTTGTTCCTGCTCTCGTTTGCTGTGTCGTTCAGTGTCGATTCATCCACTGAGAGTTTCCTTCTGTCTCTGGGCGCATCGGGAAGGCACGGCCGGTTCGGCTCGTCCTGCGGCGCCACACGTCCATTGATGTGTTCTTCGGGCTTTGCCCATGTCATGTGCCGACGCGAGCGCCGGCACCAGTTCGCTGGGGCGCACCACCCGGGGCGTGGCTGACAGCTCGGCGCTCAGCACCGCCCCCAGATCCGAACGTCCGACCACCTGCAGCACCTCAACGCTGGGTCGAATATCCGAACTCACGGTTTCGCCTTTGTGCACCCGTTCGGTCACGACGGTACCGGCGGCAAGCAGTGCCGCAACTGCTTTCGCCGCTGCGGCCTCATCCAGCCCCACGATCTCGAACCGCCAGCCGCACGTGCGGACGGCGGCCTGCAGCGACGGCCCGCGGCCGTCGGTCAGCACAGCGGCAGACACTTCCATGCCCACCGGCAGCGCCTCGCTCAGCGCTTCGGCGATGGTGCAGTAGCTCGGGGCGTCGAGCTCTGGCTCGTGTTCGCAGGGTGCGTGGGCACCGCCCCGGCAGACGATCGCTGGACCCCCAGCAGCGACATCATCGCTTGCGCCGGCGCCGCCTTGCGCACCGTCAACCAGCGCACTGTCAACCAGCGGCAGCTCCACGAATTCGCCGTCCGATTCGTACCCGGTCGGCAGTGCCAGGCCGAAGCTCATTCGCATGCGAGGCGAGAAGCCTTCGCTGTAGGCCACGGGCAGCCCCACCTTGCGCACGGCGCGCTCGGTCACACGGGCCACATCCCGGTGGCCGATGAACCGGATCTTGCCGGTCTTGGAAAAGCGGACGCGCAGCCTCAATGCGGTCTCCCACCCACGAGGGTGGGAGCGGCACTGCGGCTCAGCACCGGCGCGTCGGGGCCGCGCATCATGCGCCGCCTCCTGCCGGTGCTCCTGCGCCCGCCAGCTGGCGAGGTCGCAGCTCGACCGGCACCACATGGCCGGTCGCGAGATCCTGTCCCGTCCCCTGACTGCCGCCATTGGGGGCGACAGGGGACGCAACGATGTGCTCGATCCCATATTCAGTACAGGCCCCGCAGTCGTAGCACGGGGTCCATCGGCAGTCAGGCAGACCATGCCCAGCGAGGGCGTCCTGCCAGTCCTGCCAGAGAAAATCGCGATGCAGCCCGGCACCGATGTGGTCCCACGGCAGCATCTCGTGTTCGCCTCTGTGGCGGTGCACGTACCAGTCCAGATCAAGGCCGCACGCCGACATCGCTTCTTGCCACAGGGCGAGGTCGAAGCGCTCGCTCCACTCCTGGAATGTGCCGCCCTTGCGCCAGACGTACTCGATGGCCGCGCCGACCCGCCGGTCTCCGCGGCTGGCGATGCCCTCGGCAGTCGACGCTGCAGGGTCGTGCCACTTGAGCTGGACGCGCCGGTTCCGGCCCAGCGCAGAGCGAACCAGCCGCACCTTGCGGGACAGCTCGTCGGGCGGGTTCTGCCCGAACCACTGGAACGGCGTGTGCGGCTTGGGCACGAAGCCCCCCAGCGACACCGTCACCGACGCCCGCTTGGTGTACTCCTGCCCGATGCGAGCGCAGTTCGCAGCCAAATGCGCAATGGCCTCGGTGTCGGGGTCCATCTCCGACGGCAAGCCCGTCAGGAAGTACAGCTTCATGCGGTGCCAGCCCTGGCTGTAGGCCGAACGCACTGCGCCGTAGAGGTCTTCTTCGGTGATGAGCTTGTTGATGATCTGGCGCAGCCGCCACGATCCCGCCTCGGGGGCAAAGGTCAGCCCCGTGCGGCGCGCCCGTGACACCTGTGCCGCCACGTCCACGGTGAACGCATCGACGCGCAGGCTCGGCAATGAGACGCTGATGCGGCTGGGATCAGCGCCAGCGTCGGCTGTTCCATAGCCGCTGGCTCCGCCAGCGGTGTCATGTGGGCTGGCGTCGCCTGTGACCGTGTCGCGGACCAGCTCGGCGATGCCGCTGTAGTCCGCCGTGGACAGCGACATCAGGCTGACCTCGTCGTACCCGCTGCGCTCCAGTCCTGCCGACACCATCTCGCGCACCTGTGCGGCAGGCCGCTCCCGCACCGGGCGGGTGATCATGCCCGCCTGGCAGAAGCGGCAACCTCGGGTACACCCCCTGAACACCTCGACGGACAGACGATCGTGCACCACCTCGGTGACGGGCACGAGTTGGCGGCGCGGGTAAGGCCAGTCGGCAAGATCGGCGACCGTCCGCTTGGCAACCAGCGGCGGCACGTCGGGATACCTCGGAGTGACCTCGACGAGCGCGGCCCCGTCGTAGGAGACCGCATACATCGACGGCACGTACACGCCCTCGATGCCGGCAAGGTCCCGCAGCAGCCCCTCGCGGGTACCGCTTCGCTTGCCGGAGTGCTTCCAGGCGCCGACGACGTCGGTGATCTCGCCGACGACCTCCTCGCCGTCGCCGATCACGAAGAAATCCACGAAATCGGCCAGCGGCTCAGGGTTGAATGCGCAATGACCGCCGGCGCCGATCAGCGGGTCGGCATCGCTGCGCTGCGCCGACCTCACCGCCACACCGGCCAAGTCGATGCAGTTGAGCACGTTGGTGTAGACGAGCTCCGCAGAGAGGTTGAAGGCGATGATGTCAAACTCGCCCGCAGCCCGGTGGGTGTCCACCGAGAACAGCGGCAGCCCATGGGTGCGCATCTCGGCTTCGAGGTCGATCCAAGGCGCGTACGCCCGCTCGGCGCTCGCATCGGGCCGCTCGTTCACCAGCTCGTACAGAATCTGCAGCCCCTGATTGGGCAGGCCGATCTCGTACGTGTCGGGATACGCCAACAGCCATGAGGTGAAGTCGGAGCCAACACGTGGTTGCTGCATCCCGTCCTCGCAGCCGATGTATCGAGCCGGCTTGGAGACACGTGGCAGCAAGGGCTCGAGCCGTGGCCACAGTGTTGTCATGCACGCTCAACGCTACCGGCACCTACCGATAAAGAGGGCTGAGGCGGCCTCTCAGAGGGAATACCGGCGCGCGCCGACACTGATGACGATGCCCACGGCAGCGAAGGCAGTCACCGTCCCCGAACCGCCGTGGCTCATGAGCGGCAGCGGGATGCCGGTGATCGGCATGATGCCGATCGTCATCCCGACGTTCTGGAACACCTGGAAGAGCAGCATCGAGAGAACGCCGACGGCCGTTAGTCGCCCGAAGGGGTCGCTCGCACTGCGGGCGATCTGCCAGATGCGCACCAACATGTACGCGTAGAGGGCCAGCAGGACCGAGCCGCCGATCAGGCCGAACTCCTCCCCCAGAGCGGTGAAGATGAAGTCGTTGTGCTGCTCGGGCACCAAGTCCAGATTCGTCTGGGTGCCCTGCTTCCAGCCTTGGCCCCAGATGCCGCCCGCGCCGATCGCGATCTGGCTCTGGCGCAGGTTGTAGGAAGCCTCCAGCGGCTCGAAATCCTGGTCCAGGAAGGCCGTCAAGCGGTTCCGCTGCGTCTCACTCAGCAACCGTGGCCCCTGCAGGGCGTCGACGCTGAAGATCAGCACCAGCGCCAGGATGCCGGCCAGCGTGATGACGACAATGTGCCGGAGCTGCGCGCCGGCCACCAGCAGCATGCCCATCGCCACAGCAACGAAGACCAGCATCGTGCCGAGGTCTGGCTGCAGGTAGATCAGGCTCATCGGCACGATCAGCAGCAATCCCGCGTTGAACAGCGTGTCGAAGCGCAGGTAGCCCTCGTGGTTGGCGACGAATGCGGCCAACGACACGATCACGATGAGCTTGGCAAACTCCGAGGGCTGCACCTGAAAGCCGAAGAACGGCAGCTCGAACCACGAGCGGGCGTTGCGGATCTCGGGACCCCAACGCAGCAGCGCCACGAGGGCGACGAGCACCGCCAGGTACGCGGGCGTCGCATAGAAGCGAAGCACCCGGTAGTCGATGACCGCCGCGACCACCATGACCACGACGCCGACGCCGACGAAGATGGCCTGGCGCCGAGCCACCGTCCAAGGATCCTCGCCGTCGAAGGTGAGGCTGCGCCATGTCGCCGCATAGTTCATGGCGATGCCCACGCAAGCGACGGCAATCGCAGCCAATCCGAGCGAGTAATCGGCGAACCACGCGGGAGATCGCAGTTCGCGCCGGGTGTGCGTGCGATTCAGCAGCCGGGCGATCATGACCTGATCTCCCTGCGACGCATCTGATGGCGCCGCAGTGCCGCCCTGCGGCGGGGCATATCGCTCTGGGGCGCGCCGGTGATCTCGTCCACATCGGGGATGCCGTCGCCGTCCGCATCCGCTGGCGTGTTGGCCCTAGGCAACTGGATTCCCCACGGGCAGCCCTCGGGTACGTATCCGAGGAAGGCTGGGTCGCCTCGCAGTGCCTCGGGCACCTCGGGGCATTCAGGCTGCGGCGGCACAAACGCGATCTGCGGTTCCGGCCAACGCTGCTCGTAGGCACGCACCGCCTCCATGATGCGTCGCGCCACCGGCGCCGCCGCCTCGCCGCCGTACCCCGCCTCTTCCATGACGACGGCCACGACGTAGCGCGGGTCGTGGGTCGGCGCCCACGCCACGAACACTGCGGTGTCCTCCTTCTTGCGCCGCAGCACCGCGTTGAGGCCCTGCGCCTGAGCCGTGCCGGTCTTGCCGGACACCCGATAGCCCTCGTGGTCGTATCCCTCGAACGCCTTCGCCGCGGTGCCGCGCAGCCGGAAGTTGGTGACGTTGCTCAGCCCCTCCCGCACCACTGCGCTCCCGTCGGGGAATTCCACGACATCGAGCACTCTCGGCTCGAATTCGAGCACGGCCTCGCCGAACGACTCAGATTTGCGCGAGACCACGCTCTCGACGATGTTGGGCGAAAACAAGGTGCCGCCGTTGGCGATGGTGGCGTAGGCATTCGCCAACTGGACCGGCGTCACCGCGACGAGACCTTGGCCGATGCCGGTGTTGATGTTGTCGCCCGGGAACCAGCGAGGCGGCTCGTTGTAGGGGTTGTACGCCTCGGGGCTGATCTCGAACAGCGTCTTCTTGACTTCGCCGTCGGGGATCCGGCCAGATTTCTCGAACGGAAGCTGCACGCCGGTCGGCGAGCCGAACCCGAGCGAGCGAGCCATGTCCTGGATCGCCCACTGCTCGGGACCGTCGACCCAGTAGAGATCGTCGGCCACCTTGTAGAAGTAGGCATCGCTCGAACGGGTCAGCGCGCCCGAGAGATCCAGCGTTCCGAGCGCAGCGCGATCAGCATTGAAGAACGTGCACCGGCCAGTGCAGCCCCGCGCCTCGGGAATGCTGTAGTACCCGACATCGTGGAACGCTGCCCTGGGCGAGATCAGTCCGGCTTCGAGCCCCGCCAGCGCCGTCACGGGCTTGAACACCGATCCCGGCGAGTAGAGGCCCTGCACCGCCAGGTTGTTGAGCGCGCCGGGCGCGTACGGATTCTCGAACACCGACTGGTACTCGGCCAGGCTCAGTCCCTCCACCATCCAGTTCGGGTCGTAGGTCGGATGTGACGCCATCGCCAGCACGTCACCGTTGCGGGCGTCGAGGACGACGGCGGCGCCGGTGAGCGCCGGGTAGAAGAAGCCCGAGTCCTCGCTGACGTTCTTGCGTGCAGCGATCAGGCCCTGCCGCAGGTACGACTCTGCCGCAGCCTGCAACTCGACGTCGATCGAGAGCACGACGTCATGGCCGGGCTGCGGCGGTACATCGGCCAAGATGCGCTGCACGCGGTCCAGCCGGTCGACTTCGAGCTTGGTGCGGCCGGGCTCGCCGTGCAGCTCTGCTTCGAACAGACCCTCGATGCCTGCCCGACCGACGCGCTCGTAGGGCAGGTAGCCGTCATCGATCAGCTCGCGGTGCTGACGCTCCGACATCGCCCCCACATACCCGACGATGTGCGCGGCAACCTCATCCTGGGGGTAGGTCCGCACCCAGTCCCACTTGGCCTCGACGCCGGGAATCGACCGTTCTGCCACACGCAGCAAGCCGTCCTCGTCCAGGCCGGTCGCGACGACTTTCGGGGCGAGCGGGTGGGTCTGCTGATCGGCGAGGCCCCTGACGAGTTGAGATTCCGGCACATCGAGCAGATCGGAGAGTTGGGCGATGACCGACGCAGCCTGATCTTCGGTGTAGCTGGACTGGCCGATCGTCACGACGCCGGTGCGGACATTGTCTGCAAGCACAACGCCGTGGCGGTCGAGGATCCGTCCTCGGGTCGGCGGTGTGATGACGATGCGCACCTGGTTGGACTCCGCAGCCACGGAGAACTGCTCGGTCTCGAGCACCTGCAGGTACCACAGGCGAGTGAACAGCGCCCCGAACAGGCCCACGATCACGATGCCCAAGAAGGCCATCCGGCGGCGGACCGTCTCATCCACCGCGCGACCTTCCTTCGCGACCGGTGACAATCCGCGGGCGGATCACGAGTGCCCACCGCACGACGCGCTCGACCAGCGGATGCGCCACGAGGGCGGCGAGCGCCGTGACGATCGCTATGCGCACAATCGGCGCTTCGGTCACGTGCGCGAGATCCAACAGCCAGCCTGCACATGCAAACAGACCGATGCCGCCGGCCGTCAGCGCCGCCGCGACAGCTGCGCGGGCAATCCTGCCTGCCGAACCAATCTGCTCGGCGATGATGCCCGACAGGTAGCCGACGAGCGTCAGCACCAGCAGGGACATGCCGAAGGGCGTGTACACGATCAGATCGGTCGCCAACCCGCAGCCGGCGCCGAAAGAGGCACCTGTGCCCCTGCCGCCCACCATCCCGCCGACCACCGCCAGCACGACCAGCGGGTCGATGACTACTCCCGCAGGGGTCATGTGGCTCAGCAGGCCGACGTGAATCACGACGGCACCCACCAGCAACAGCGCCGACCGGGCCAGCGGGCCCGAACTCGCCATCACCGCAGATCTCCCATCACGACGCACTGCTCCCCGCGTCCGGCTCCGGTTCCGGGCCCGGCTCACGGTCGACGATCACCGGCTCGGGCACGTCCGGTTCATAGAGCAGCACTTGCACCCAGCGCAGGCGCGTCAGGTCTGCAGCGGGGTGCACAGTGACCCGCTGCGCACCCCGTACCGCATCGGGCACGACATCGGTGACCGTTCCCAAGAGCAGGCCGGCGGGAAACGTGCTGCCCGCGAACCCGCTGGTCACCACGGTCTCTCCGGGAATGACCACGGTCTCGAGTTCGATGTAGCTGACCTCGAGGTCGCGGTCGGGCCCGCCTCCCGACACGAGGCCGTCGTCGCCGGAGCGCACGATGCGAACACCAGCATCGAAGTTGGGATCAGTCAGCAGTTCCACCCGCGACCTGTTCGCGCTGACTTCTTCCACCCGGCCGACTAAGCCGTGGCCGCTCTCGACGGGCATCCCATTCCGGACGCCGTCGCGGTGGCCCTTGTCCAACTCGATCGTGCGTTCGAAGTTGGACAACGGTGCATCGATGACCCGCGCGGTGATGCGGGGAATGGCCTGCACCGTGTCGCGTGCCCCGAGCAGCGCGAGCAGCTCCTGGCGGTCCCGTTCCAATTCTCCGACCCGCAGAATGGATGCCTCCGCTTCGGCCAACTCGCCGCGCAGCTGCGCGTTGTCGGCTTCGAGGTCGTCGTAGCTGACCACGCCGCGCCAGGCGTCCCGGATGGGCCCAGTCACCCAGTCGCCGAAGGTCCGCACCGGTCCGAGGACGTCCAGCACCGCTCCGCGCGCGGTGTCGAGAACGCCTCCTGACCCGCGGGCGTCAAGCGTCAGCAGCGCAATGGCCGTGACAACGAGCAGGCCCAGACGGAGCCACAGACGTCTCCGATTGCCGGCGCGGCGGGCCACAGCCGGGGGCGTCAGCGCCCCTCAGTGGACGAGTAGAGCACTCCGTGCAGGACGTCGAACTCCTCAAGCGTCTGGCCGGAGCCGCGCACCACGGCAAACAGCGGATCTTCCGCGATGTGGACCGCGACACCGGTCTCAGAACGCAGCCGCTCGGTCATTCCTCGCAGCATGGCACCGCCTCCGGCAAGGGTGATGCCGTAGTCCATGACATCGGCGGCAAGTTCTGGCGCGGTGTCGTCCAGCGTTGCCTTCACCGAGTCGACGATGGCGCTGACCGGCGCTGCGATCGCTTCGCGGATCTCCAAGCTGTCGACGCTCACCGATTCGGGCAGCCCGCTCACCATGTCGCGACCGCGGACTTCGGCGTAGATCTCCTCTTGCAGCGGCCACGCCGAGCCGAGCGCCAGCTTGATCTCCTCCGCGGTGCGCTCGCCCACGATGAGGCCGTGCTCCTTCTTGACGTGCGCGACGATCGACGCGTCGATCATGTTGCCCCCGACGCGGGCCGAACGCGCCGTGACGATCCCGCCGAGCGAGATCACCGCCACCTCGGTCGTGCCGCCCCCGATATCGACGATCATGCTTCCCTGCGCCGACTGCACCGGCAAGCCCGAGCCGATCGCTGCCGCCATCGGCTCTTCGATGATGTACGCCCGGCGGGCGCCCGCGTACTCGGCGGCTTCCTGCACGGCGCGCTGCTCGACACCGGTGATGCCCGAGGGCACGCAGATGACCATGCGCGGCTTGGGCCAGCGCGTCTGGGAGACCTGATTGATGAAATGCCGAAGCATCTTCTCGCAGATGTCGAAATCCGCGATCACACCGTCCTTGAGCGGGCTGATCGCAGTGATGTTGCCCGGCGTACGACCGATCATCCGCTTGGCCTCTTGGCCGACAGCGAGCGAGTTTCCGGTCATCGAGTCGACGGCGACGACGGAGGGCTCGTTGAGCACGATGCCCCGGCCACGGACGAACACGATCGTGTTGGCGGTGCCCAAATCCACTGCGATGTCCCGTCCGCCGAGGACGCTGCCACGCCTGCGAGGCCGGGGTGGCGCGTTCAGGGCCATCAGCGGTCAGCCTTGCTGTTCGAAGCGGCAACGGCGCCGAAGAACAGGGCGATCTCCCGCTCGGCAGAGGATTCGCTGTCTGAGCCGTGCACCAGGTTCTCCGTGGGGGAAATCCCGTAGTCGCCCCTGATGGTGCCGGGCGCCGCCTTGGCCGGGTTAGTGGCCCCCATCAGCGTGCGCACGACGGCGAAGACGTCATCACCGGCATCAGCAGGTCCGTCCAGCACCATCACGACCGACGGCGATCGGGTGATGAACTCCAGCAGCGGCTCGTAGAACGGCTTGCCCGCATGCTCGGCGTAGTGCCGCTCGGCGGTCTCACGATCGATGCGGCGGTGTCCCAAGGCAGCGATTGTGAGACCCTTGCGCTCGAACCTGCCCATGATCTCCCCGACGAGGCCCCGTTCGACCGCGTCGGGCTTGCAGATCACCAGCGTTTGGGACATCGCGGTCTCCCTCGGCCTGTCTCCGCGCAATAGCGCGTGACGCCATCGGCTGCGCGTCCGAGGCTAATGCGGGCGCGCCCCCCAGAAGTCGCCGGGCCTCAGCAGCGACATACAGCGAACCGCTCACCACGACAGTCCCGTCTGCGCCGGCCCGATCCATCGCCCAACGCGCCGCATCGTAGACTCCGTCAATGGGAATGATCTCAGGACTGTGGTCATCTCCGGCGGCGACCCGCTCGACTGCATCGGCGACATCGTCGGGCGCGATCGCACGCGGCCACGCCGCAGCCGTTGCGACCACGGCATCGAAGACCCCGAGATCGAGTGCTTCGCAGAACGCACCAGGATCGTGCGGCTTGTTGGCTCCGATGACCAGCACGCTCTTCGATTCGCGACGTGTCGCTGCCGCATCGCCGGATCCGACCGTTGCGTCGGCGCCGATCGACAGCGTCTCGGCGAGCGTGTCGCGCAGCGAAGCTGCACCGGCAGGGTTGTGTGCCCCGTCGATGACCACCGTCGGCTGGCGCCTGACGATCTCGAAGCGAGCGGGCAATGTGACATCAGCCAATGCAGCCTCGACGACATCGTGATCGAGGCTCCGGCCGAAGAACGCTTCGACCGAGCAGATGGCGCAGGCGGCATTGACCGCCTGATGGGCGCCGTGCAACGGCACGAAGTGGTCGCTCTGTTCCCCGAACGGCGTGATCACCGTGACGAGCTGCCCGCCGATCGCCGGGTGGCGGGCCGCGATATCCCAGTCGACGCCGCGGCGCCACAGTTCTGCATCGTTGTCGGAGGCGACGCCGGCCACGATGCCGACAAGCTCGGGAGCGGTCTCGCCGCACACGACAATTGAGCTGGGCGCGATGATGCCTGCCTTCTCCGCGGCCACGTCTGCCAGCGTCGGCCCGATGATCTCGAGGTGGTCGGCGCCGATGTTGGTGATCACCGCCACGGCTGCGTCGACGACGTTCGTTGCGTCCCAGCGGCCGCCCATGCCGACTTCGATCACGTTCGCATGCGCCGTCGAGGCGAACCAGTTGTACGCCGCAGCGGCCATCACCTCGAAGTAGTTCGGCCGTTCCCCGCAGCGGTCGACGACCATCGGCTCGAAGACTGCTATCTCGCTGATGGCCAGCGCGAAGGACTCGTCGTCGAGTGGCTCGTTGGCCACGGTGATCCGGTCGTTGACGCGTTCGATGTGCGGAGAGGTGTAGCTGCCTGCGGCCAGACCGCAGGCGCCGAGCAGCGCCGCCGACAGTCGGGCCGTGCTGCCCTTGCCGTTCGTGCCGGTGATGTGGATGGCCGGGACGCTGTCCTGGGGGTCGCCCAGGATTCCCATGAGCGTCCACATCCGGTCGAGCGTGGGCGCGGTCGCCTCGGGACCGCCGAGCAGGCGCTCGAGATCGATGTGAGAGTCGAGCCAGTCGAGCGCAGCCTCGTAGTCGCGCAGCGGCCCTGCTGGCGCGCTGAATGGCCCTTCTGTCGGCGGCCCGGTGTCTGGCGGCCCTGGGTTCAAGATGCGCGGCTTACGAGGCCCGGCGCGTCACGGTCGAGCGGGGAACCAGTGTGGGATTCACCTTCTCCAGCACGACGCCGCGGTCCACGATGCAACGGGCCACGTCGTCACGGCTCGGCAGGTCGTACATCAGCCCCAGCAAGACCTCTTCGAGGATGGCCCGCAGCCCCCGAGCGCCCGTGTTGCGGAGCATGGCCTGATCCACGATCGCTTCGAGCGCGTCCTCGGTGAATTCGAGCTCGACGTCGTCGAGTTCGAACATCCGGCGATACTGGCGCACGAGCGCGTTCTTCGGCTCGGTGAGAATCCGTCGCAGCGCGTCCGGGCCCAGCGGGTCGACGACGCCGACCACCGGCAGCCGGCCGATGAACTCCGGAATCAGGCCGAAGTGGCGCAGGTCCTCGGGCAGCACATCAGGCAGGATGTCAAGCGCCGAGCTGTCGGCGGCGTTGCGAAGCCTCGCACCGAATCCGATCCCTCGCTCCCCCACGCGGTCAGCGATGAGGCGCTCGAGACCGTCGAACGCACCCCCGCAGATGAACAGCACGTTGCTGGTGTCGATCTGCAGGAACTCCTGGTGAGGGTGCTTGCGACCGCCCTGAGGCGGCACCGATGCGACCGTGCCTTCGAGGATCTTCAGCAGCGCCTGCTGAACGCCTTCGCCGGACACGTCGCGGGTGATCGAGGCGTTTTCGGCCTTGCGGGCGATCTTGTCGATCTCGTCGATGTAGACGATGCCGGTCTCGGCACGCTTCACGTCGAAGTCCGCTGCCTGCAGCAGCTTGAGCAGGATGTTCTCGACGTCTTCGCCGACGTATCCCGCTTCGGTCAGCGCTGTGGCGTCGGCGATGGCGAACGGCACGTTGAGCATGCGAGCGAGGGTCTGCGCCATCATCGTCTTGCCGCAGCCCGTCGGGCCGATCAGCAGGATGTTGGACTTTGCGATCTCGACATCCTCGGCGACGCCGGGGCCCGCAGGTTCGAGGCGCATCCGCTTGTAGTGGTTGTACACGGCCACCGACAGGATCGTCTTGGTGCGGTCCTGGTCGATGATGTAGTCGTCGAGGAAGGCGTAGATCTCGCGCGGTTTGGGCACCGACTCGAATGGCGTCTGCGGCTGCTCCTCGACCTCGTCGTCGATGATCTCGTTGCACAGGTCGATGCACTCGTCACAGATGTAGACGCCCGGGCCCGCGATGAGCTTGCGCACTTGTTTTTGGGACTTGCCACAGAACGAGCACTTCAGCAGCTCGCCTCCCTCGCCGAACTTCGCCACGCTGCACCTCCCTCCCGCTGAGCGTCCATCGTCGTATCTGACGTCGACGGCCGTACAAGGGTCGCACACGGCAGGTACGGGCGCGACACCCCGTTGGTCGATTCGGATTGACCGCCAAGGATGGCACAGCAACGGCGGCGCGGCGCGATCCGTTTCAGCGGGGGTGTCGGTGATGCCGCGCCCCGCACGGGGAGCGGTCGGGGCGCGCCGGTAGGCTCCGCGCTTCGTGAAGACGACGCTGACGCCGCTGGATCCAGCGGATTTCATCGGGCCCGCGCCGGTTTCCGAACCCGACCCCTCGGCTGAGGGCGAGGCGCCGGTTGCGCCCGTTGTGGATGCAGTAGTGGTCGATGAAGCGAGCAGCGATGAAGTGGGCGCCGATGAGGGGGACACCGACGAGTCTCCCCCCGAGCGTTTCGTCGGCCCGCGCGTCAAGCTGACCGTCGAGGTCGACGCGGAGACCTTCGACGCGGATGTCGACGCTGCGTTCCGCAAGCTCGCTCGTGAAGTGCGCATCCCCGGATTCCGTCCGGGGCGGGCGCCGCGACGGGTGCTGGAATCTCACTTCGGTGTCGACATCGGGCGCGCCCAGGCGCTCGAAGAGGCCCTGCCCCGCTACTACGCCGAAGCGGTGCGCGACAATCAGGTCGACGTGGTCAACCAGCCCGAGCTGCAATTGACCCTCGACGGGAGCGACGGACCGGTGGCGTTCGAGGCCACCGTCGAAATCCGGCCGGTGGTGGCGATCTCGGGCTACCACGACATGAAGGTGGAGATCCCGAGCCCCGAGCCGTCCGACGAGGAAGTCGACGCACGCATCGACGAGACGAGGCGCCAGTTCGCCGACATCGCCGAGGTGGACCGTCCGGCGTTGGAAGGCGACCGCGTCACGATCGACATCGAGGGCTCCGTCGAGGGCGAACCGCTTCCCGGGCTCTCGGCGCAGGACTACCTCTACGAGGTCGGCAGCGGCGGCATCGTTCCCGAGGTCGACGAGCAGCTGATCGGCTGCGCGGCGGGCACCGAGTTGTCGTTCAGCGCACCCCATCCCGCGCAGACCGACTTGGAGATCGACTTCGAGATCACCGTCAACGCCGTGTCCGAACTGGTGCTGCCCGAGCTCACCGACGACTGGGTCGACGAGAACACCGAGCATGACGACGTTGCCGACATGCGCCAATCGACGGCTCGCCAACTCGGCTTCGGGCTCGTTATGCAGGCCAACATGGCGCTGCGCGAGGGAGTGCAGAGCCAGCTCGCAGGCCTCGTGAACGGACCGGTTCCCGACGCCATGGTGAGCGGGGCGATCGCCGATCGCGTGAACGAGCTGGGCAGCGGCCTGCAGCAGCGGAACATGACCATCGAGAGCTGGCTGGAGGCGACCGGTCAAGAGCCGGTGTCGTTCATCGGCGAGCTGCGTGACGACGCGGAGCGAGGGGTGCGCTTGGACCTCGCGTTGCGTGCCTTGGCCGCCGCGGAGGAACTGCAGGCCGAAGACTCCGACATCGACGACGAGCTCGAGCGCCTGGCATCCACCGACGGTCGCAGCGCCGAGCAGCTGCGCGAGATCATGGCGGACAACGATGGGTTGGCGCACCTCACAGCAGCGATCTGCAAAGGCAAAGCGCTGCAATGGGCCGTCGATGCCGCCACACTCATAGGACCGGACGGCGACGAGATCGATCATTCGGCGCTCGAACTCCCCTCGTCCGCCGGCAGCGACGACGACACTGACTCTGACGACACAGGCTCCGACGAGACTGATACCGACGAAACTGGGGAAGCAACGTGACGACCGAGTTCTCCGCAATGGCGAATCCATCTGGCCCGAGCGCCGGACTGCATGACGCTCGCAACTACCTCGTGCCCACGGTGGTGGAGCAGACCAACCGGGGCGAGCGTGCCTACGACTTGTATTCGCGGCTGCTGAAGGAGAACATCATCTTCCTGGGCACCCCGATCGACGATGTCGTCGCCAACCTGGTGTGCGCACAGATGATCCACCTGGAGTCGGAAAATCCCGACAAGGACATCAACATCTACATCAACTCCCCCGGCGGGGACATCAGCTCGCTGTTCGCCATCTACGACACGAGCCAGTACATCCGCAACGACATCACCACCATCTGTCTGGGCCAGGCGGCGTCTGCTGCGGCAGTGCTGCTCGCGGCCGGCACGCCGGGCAAGCGCATGGCGCTGCCCAATGCCCGGGTGCTGTTACACCAGCCCTACGGCCAGGCGATGGGCCAGGCGACTGATATCGAGCTGGCGGCGCGGGAGATCGACCGGATGCGCGAGCGACTGGAGCGGATCATTGCGCACCACACCGGCCAGGACCTCGAGCGGATCCATACCGACACCGACCGTGACTTCATCATGGACGCCGAGGCGGCCAAGGAGTACGGGATCATCGACGAGGTGATCGCGAACCGCCAGGTGCTCGAGGACGGCCCGATCCGCGCTGCCTAGTCGGAACGGACGACGGGAATCACTGAGCTACCCGCAGCACACCATGTGCTGCCAGCATCATCAGCTGGGAAGGCTGAGGTTCTGTCGAGCGGACGACGGGAATCGAACCCGCATCATCAGCTTGGAAGGCTGAGGTTCTAGCCATTGAACTACGTCCGCGACGACCGACGAGGGTAGCGACGAGCTTGGTGGGGGACGGTTAGCGGCCGAGTACCTGCAGGTGCCCTTGGTCGCGTATCCGCTCGATGAACGCCTCGGTGTACGCGTCTTCAGGGCCGGTCCGCACCGCTTGGTCGATGGCATAGGCGTCGTCGCCGACCAGGATGCGCCACCGGCCGGCCAGCACGTCGGTCAGGATGATCTCGGCCGCCTGAGAGGCGTTGGTCGGAGCATCGTCACGGAATCGGGTGTTGCGGTCGGTGATCATTGCTTCGACCTGCTCGTCGCTGAAGGCATCGAGGTCGACGCCCCGCGCTGCCATGTTCTTGCGGATGAGCGGGATGTCGACGCCGTGTGCGGTGAAGCTGTTCAGCGCGATCGAGGTGCCGATGTGCCCCGGCATCACCACGTGGGCGCTGACGTGCGGCGCGTGCAGGGCAAGGTCGACTTGCAGCGCCTCGGTGAAGCCCTTCACAGCGAACTTGGCCGCGCAGTACGACGTGTGCGGCAGGCCCGGGCCGACGGTCGCCCAGAAGCCGTTGATGCTGCTGGTGTTGACCATCGCCCCCGCATCGGAGCGCACCAGCATGTCCATGAACGCCCGTGCGCAATTCAGCACGCCGTTCCAGCACACCTCGAAGGTCTTGTCCCAGGCTGCTCGCTGGTCGTCGATCACGAAGCTGCCGCCGCCGCCGATGCCGGCGTTGTTGAACAGCAGGTTGATGTGGTCGGTGTCGTGCTGAGCGGCGACTTCGGACGCGAACGCCGTCACGGCATCCGCGTCGGTCACGTCGCACTGGTGCGTCGTGATGCGCACCCCGCTCGATCCGCTGGCGGCCATCTCTGCCGTACGCGCCAGTTCGTCGGTATTGAGATCGCAGGCGGCTACGTGCGCGCCGGCCGAGGTGAGCTGGCGAACCAGTTCCCTTCCCATGCCTGTACCGCCGCCGGTGACGACGGCGATTCGACCGGTGAGTTCAGTCACTGCCATTGCTCAACCCTCCGGAGGCCCGTCGGCGAACATCGCCGCAGCTGCGGCTTCCATCTCCTCGGGCGTGACGTCACGCACGTGGGTCGCGATCGACCACTTGTGCCCGAACGGGTCGCGGACGCTGCCGAAGCGGTCGCCCCAGAACATGTCCTCGGGCGGCATCAGCACCTCCGCGCCCATTGCCACCGCCTTGTTGATGGTGGCGTCGCAGTCGGCGACGTAGCGATGCAGCGTGACCGTCGAGCCAGACAGCGCCGCCGGCGCAGAGGCTTCGCCGCCCCATTCGGGGAAGTCGTCGGCGAGGAAGAGCATGCCGTCGCCGAGCACCAGTTCGGCGTGCATCAGCTTGTCGCTGCCAGGTGCCATCTGGCGGTTGGTCTCCTGTGCGCCGAAGGCTTCGGTGTACCACTCGATGGCATCGGCGGCGCCGCCGGGCGATCCGTCGGTGCGAGCCCCGATCGTCAGGTACGGCACGACGAATGGCCGGTCCGGGGGTATGGGATTCACGTCACTCATGGGCGCGGACTCTAGCCACGGCCTGCTGGCCGCGATGCCGCTGCGGAGGGCCTGCGCGGAGTGCGGAACTTCCCCACGCGTCACCTTTTGTCTCCCGCTCTTGTTCGCTGCGCTCACGGGCCGCTCGGGCCACGGCTTCGCCATTCGGCTCAGCCTCGGGGCGTCCCCATCTGCCCCGCAGGGCTGCGAAAATGCGATGGCCCGGCACGCTCGCCCGACGCTGAGCGCTGCCAACAAGGAGGACTCCCATGAGGCAGGTTGACCACTGGATCGGCGGTCAGCGCACCGCGGGCTCGCCGAAGACGATGTTCGAGGTGACCGACCCGGTCGCCGGCAGCGTCATCGCCGCGGTGCCCATGGCCTCGCCGGGCGATGTGGACGCCGTCGTGGGCGCGGCACGCACAGCATGGGAGGGGTGGCGGGAGGCATCCATCTCGTCGCGTGCCGCGATCATGTTCGCGTTCCGCGAGCTGCTCGAGGAGCACCGCCTGGAGCTGGCCGAGATGGTGTCGGCCGAGCACGGCAAGGTGCGCGCCGATGCGCTCGGCGAGATGCGTCGGGGCATCGAGGTGGTGGAGTTCGCCTGCGGCGTCGGCCAGCTGCTCAAGGGCGAGCGCACCGACGACATCAGCACCGAGCACGACGCCTACACCGTGCGCCAGCCGGTGGGCGTGGTGGCGGGCATCACGCCGTTCAACTTCCCGGCGATGGTGCCGATGTGGATGTACCCGGTGGCCATCGCCTGCGGCAACTGCTTCGTGCTCAAGCCGTCGGAGAAGGATCCGTCGGTGGCGGTGCGCATCGGCGAGCTGTTCGCCGAAGCCGGGCTGCCCGACGGGGTGTTCAACGTGCTCCACGGCGATGCCGATGCGGTGAATGCGCTGTGCGAGCACCCGGGGATCAACGCAGTGAGCTTCGTGGGATCGACGCCCATCGCCCGGCACGTGCATCGCACGGCGTCGATGGCGGGCAAGCGGGTGCAGGCCCTCGGCGGTGCCAAGAACCACATGATCGTGCTGCCCGATGCCGACATCGGCCAAGCGGCTGACGCCGCCGTGTCGGCCGGCTACGGCTCGGCAGGCGAACGCTGCATGGCCATCTCAGTCGTGGTGGCGGTGGGCGCGATTGCTGACGAGCTGTCGGACTCGATCTGCTCGCGGATCGACGGTCTGCGCATCGGCAACGGACTCGGCGCCGAGGCGGTCGACATGGGACCGCTCGTGACTGCCGAGCACCGCGACCGGGTGCTCAGCTACATCGACCTCGGCGAGTCCGAGGGCGCGGTGGTGCAGCGGGACGGTCGCGACCTGGAGGTGGAAGGACACCCCGACGGCTACTGGGTAGGCCCGACGCTGCTCGACGAGGTCACCACCGAGATGAAGGTTTACGAGGACGAGATCTTCGGCCCCGTGCTGTGCCTGGTGCGGGTGGATTCCTTCGAAGAGGCGATGGATCTGATCGAGAACAACCGGTTCGGCAACGGCGTGGCGCTGTTCACCCGCGACGGCGGTGCCGCTCGGCGGTTCCGGCGGGAGGCGCCCGTCGGGATGGTCGGTGTGAACGTGGCCATCCCGGTGCCTATGGCGTACCACTCGTTCGGCGGCTGGAAGGACTCGCTGTTCGGCGACCACCACATGCACGGCCCCGAAGGCATCCGCTTCTACACCCGCCTCAAGGCGGTCACCGAGCATTGGCCCGACCCCGCCGACCGCGGCGTCGACCTAGGATTCCCCACCGCCCGCTGAGCACCAGATCAGACCACGGCAGACCGGTCGTGTAGCCGGTCGGCCAAGGAGATGAATTCCCCGGCCACTCTGCTAGGTGACGTCGTCTAGTCGCGTGCGTGCGAGGTATTCCAACCGCTGTGCTTGAACCCAGAGCGTGCGGCGAATCCCCGTCTGAATTTTCCGTTCGCTGATGACCCGCGCCAGATCGGCAATGGTCCGTGCGCGCCGAGCGATTCGAATGTCGGGGTGCTCACGCTTCGTGCGGGACGCATCCGGCAGGATTTCGCCTCGCACCGAACTGGGCAGCTCAATCAACTCGGCCTTTGCAATGTCGCCTTCATTGAGCACGGTGCTGAACAGAGAATCCGACAACGCCTGTTGGTACACGGTGAACTCCGCTCGGTCCAGCGTGTCCTTGATGACTTCGTCGGTCGCTTCTTGCAGGTCCCAAAACGACCACATCTCGATCTCCGCGACCTCAAACGGGTCGAGGACTCGCATCGCCACAGCGTCGGTGCGCTGATTCGTCAGATGCCGTCTGATTCTCGTTCGCAGCTGCTCTCTCGTTTGACCGACGTAGATCGGTTCTCCGTCGTAGTCGATGAACAGGTACACGCCAACCTTGCAGTCGCCGGCGGCAAAACGCCCGGGTACGGCCCAGTAGGTGTTCATCGGCAACTCGGGTCCGTTATTGGAGTCGTTCATATCGAATCGCTCGCGACCACCGATCTCGCCGTGGACTCACTCCATTGAAGCACCTTGGCGAGTCACTGGGCTTGAGGCGACGGTTCGACATCTGTGGCGACACATCAGATGAGGTACGTTAAGTACTTCAAGTACTTCAACAGAAGGAATGCACGCTCCGATGACGTATCTGTCCTACACCGACACCCGCCGGCACCTGCGCGATGCGCTCAACACGGCAGAAGCCGGCGTGCCGGTCGGAATCAGCCGTCGGGACAGGCGAGTCGCGCTCGTCGACGTGAATCTGCTGCTGGAGCTGTTGACCTCCTGTCCGCAGGTCCAACGCCCCGTGGCAGTCGCTGAGGACGGCGGTTGGTCGGTGCTGCTGCCCGGCACGCCGATCGCCGCTGAGGGAGACAGTCTTGATGATGCCGTCGAGGAGTTGATCGTGGCGCTTCGCGAGTATGCGGAGGATTGGATCGAGCGCTTGAAGAACGCTCCGAATCACGCGGACAACTGGCCCTTGGTGCAACTGGTGTGCCTGAGCACCGATGCGAAGCTCGCGGACTGGATTCGCGGCAGCGATCGGTGAGCTTTCCCGCTCCTACGCGCAGCGCCCATGCGCGATTCTGCAAGGCGGAGGGATGGCAGGTAGTGCGCTCGGCGTCCGGCAAGCGCAACACCCACCACGACACGTACGAGTTGAGCCTCGGGAACGGCGACGTGCTGCGGACCCGGGTTTCACGGCCGGCGAACAAGGAGACCTACGGCCCCAGTGCGTGGGCGCACATTCTCCGCGACCAGCTCGCTGTGACCGAAGGTGAGTTCTGGGACTGTGTTGAGCGGGGCATCGTTCCGGCTCGCGGCCAAGCCCCGGTCATTTCGCAGCGTGGAACCCCCATCGGAGTCCTGTACCAGCTCAAGCAGCAGGTTGGCCTGTCAGAAGCCGAGATTGCCGCTCTGTCGCGAGGCGAAGCGATCGAGCGACTCGACGAGTTCTGGGCAACCGGGCAGTAGGCGAGTCGGGAAGGCGGGATTTGAACCCACGACCCCCTGCTCCCAAAGCAGGTGCGCTACCAGGCTGCGCCACTTCCCGAGTGTGAAGATGTGAAGAGCTGAGTCAGCGAGGCTGACGGCTCGACTTCGAAGAGCGATCGTACCGCTGGCGGTACGGAGGGCCTGCGTGGGCTATTGGGCTGGCGACTGCGCCGGCGTTGCCGGTCGGCCGTGGTGTTGCCGGTCGGCTGTGTGATGCGGTGCGGTCAGTCGTCCACCGAGATGACTTGGGTGGGACAGCTCACTGCCGCCGTTCGCACGGCGCTGTGGTGTTCGGCGCTGGGGCTGTCTTCGAGGAGCTGGACGAGACCGTCGTTGCCCACCTCGAAGATGCCCGGGGCGATCATCTCGCAGGAACCGCTGCCGATGCACTTGTCGACGTCGATGGTGATCTTCACTGTGCCTCCAGCTCGTCAGGCATCTCAGTTGCCGGCTCCCATTCTTGTGAGCCGAACGCTTGCTCCCTACGCGCCAGCGCAACGCTACGCCACGTCGCCGCGGAACCGGCACCGCTTCGGCCCACGCCTGCACCTACCAGCAGTCGGGCACCGGCGACTCGTGCCCGTTACTCTCAGCGGCGGCCGCGACCGGCCGCTAGCGCAAGCGCATCCCTTACCTACAGGAGGACCACTGTGAAGATCGGCGTGATGATGTTCCCCACTGACAAGGCCATCGGGCCCGTCGAGTTGGCAAAGGCTGTTGAGGAACGAGGCTTCGAGTCGCTGTGGTTCCCCGAGCACAGCCACATTCCCACGAGCCGCGAAACGCCTTGGGGCGGCAACGAGGGCGCGCCGCCGCTGCCCGAGGAATACTGGCGCACACACGACCAGTTCGTGTCGCTGGGCGCCGCCGCAGCGGTTACCGAGAACATCATGCTCGGCACCGGCATCACGCTCGTCGCCCAGCGCGACCCGATCTGGCTGGCCAAGGAAGCCGCCACGGTGGACCGGATCTCGAACGGCCGATTCATCCTGGGCATCGGCTACGGCTGGAACAAGGAGGAGCTGCGGAACCACGGCGTGAAGTACACCGACCGGCGCGCGATCACCCGCGAGATGATGCTGGCGGTGCGCGAGCTGTGGACCAATGACGAGGCCGAGTTCCACGGCGATTGGGTGAACTTCGACTCGTCGTGGGCGTGGCCGAAGCCGATCCAGGAAGGCGGCCCGAAGGTCATCCTCGGCGGTGCCGCCGGGCCGAAGACCATCGCCGACATCGTGGAGTTCTGCGACGGCTGGATGCCGATCTCGGGCCGCTACGACTTCGACGCGCCGATCAAGCAGATCCGTGAGTCGGCGATCGAGGCCGGCCGCGACCCCGATGAGATCGAGTTCGGCCAGTTCGGCACGCCCCCCAAGCCGGAGATCCTGGAGAGCTTGGCGGAGTCGGGCTGCACCCGTGTGGTGCTCGGGCTCCCGCCGGCCGACGCCGACACCGTGCTGCCGATCCTCGACAAGTACACCGAGCTGCTGTAGCCGTCGACGGCGTCAGCACGCCGCTGCAGCCGACGAGGGCCGCACAGGCCAGGACGGCAGAGACGGAGAGAGCGTCGCGCTCGCAGCGTCTCAGGCCGTCGGCGGCGACGCTGAGCAGACTGAAATGAGAACAATGTGACAGTGACTGACAGCGCGCCCGGCGTGGAACAGCTCGACGTCGTCGACGAGGTGGGCCGCTACCTGCGCACCGCCCCACGCGACGAGGTGCACCAGCGAGGCGAGTGGCACCGGGTCTTTCACTGCCAGATCGTGACGCTGCGCGACGGCGTGCCGACGGCGGTGCTGCAGCAGCGTTCTCGCACCAAGGCTGCCTTTCCCGGGCTGATCGACATCAGCGCGGCCGGCCACCTCGCCGCGGGTGAAACACCGCTCGACGGCGTCCGGGAGCTCGAAGAAGAACTCGGCATATCCCCCGCCAGCACCGACCTGGTGCCGCTCGGCGTCCGCCGGCTGGCCGACGACAGCGGCGAGGGCACGCTGAACTGCGAGCTGACCAGCGTGTTCCTGCTGCGCGACGACCGCCCGCTCACCGATTACGTGCTGGCCCGCGACGAGGTCAACGCGGTGCTCGACGCGCCCATCGCCGACCTGCTCGCACTGTTCGGCGGTGCGCCCTCGATCACCGTGCAGGGCATCGCCTCGGCCGGCCATCCCGACGCCAGCGAGGTCACGCTCGAAGTGACGCTCGACGACTTCGTGCCCAGTTCCGAATACTGGGTGGTGCTGATGGTGATGGCGCAGCGATTTCTCGCCGGCCAAGGCCCGCTCGCCGTCTAGCAGCGACGCCGATCGCTCGCCCTGCACCCGCAGGTTTCCCGCCTGGCTCCGAGGCCCAGCTGCGTGCTGCTCAGGCGTGTTCGGCGATGAGGGCCAGCATCTCGGCACCGTAGGACCCGAGCTTGGCCGGCCCGATGCCCGGTACGGCGAGAAGCTGAACGTCAGTACGGGGACGCTGCGTGGCCAGCGCAATGAGGACTGCATCGGCGGACACGACGTACGCAGGTACGCCGTCGGCACGGCTTCGCTGCAGGCGCCACGCGCGCAACGCTTCGAACAGCGCCGCATCACTCGGATCGGTCGGCGGTTCAGGCTTGGGTCGACGGGCCGCTGGCCGCGAGCCGGTGCCCGGCAGAACGGCTGGGTCGGCTGCGCCGTCCGGGTCGGCACGGCCACCGGCCCCTGAGCCGGCTCCAGACTCGGCACCTCCCCTGGGCCCCGCGCCGCCGCCAGACTCTCGCGGCGTCGATCCGGCGAGCATCGGCTCGAGCTCGGCGGGCAGCGGCGGAGCGAGTTCGCTGAGCTCGACCAAGAACGGCGACGGCGGATCGTCGCTGATGAAAGTCACGGATGCAGCACAGCGAGTCAGTGCCACATGGAAGACACGTCGTTCTTCCTCGATATCGTGAGCGAGGCGGTGCGGCATCAGGCCCACCGAGGCCTCATAGACGATGACGTGGGGCCATTCGAGGCCCTTCACCCGGTGGACGGTCCCGAGCCGCACACCCGGTTGCCTCCTCGGATTTGCCGGGGCAGCGCCGCTTGGCGAGCGAGCCTCGTCGTTGCCGAAGCCGGCTGCGTCGGAGGCGCCGAAACCTGACAGGCGGTCAGCCAGCCACGCAGCGAAGCTGGCCGGGTCGGGATGCAGGTGCGCCACCGAGATCAGCGCCCGCAGGTCGTCGCCGTGGGCCGATCTGTCCACGGACCTGCGCGAGGCGTCCAAGCGGGTGTCAAGGCTGTACCCCAAGCCCAGCTCATCGCGAACGATCTCAAGGATGGCCTCGGTGGAGAGCTGCTCGTTGGCTGTGCGCTGGCGCAGCATGTCGATGTCATCAGCGAACTCGTCGACCTTGGTCGCCGAGCGCTCGTCACTGAGTCGGCCCGCCAGCGCACGCAGCGCGCCGAGGCTGCGCTGCTCGCCGATCCATTCGATCACGCGCGGCGAGATTCCACGCGGCGGGCGGCGCGCCGCATCCGACAGCGCGCCTCCCGGCAGTGCCTGACGGGAAGCGACCGCCAACCGGAGCCACGCCAATGCACCGGCGACGCCGGTGCGTTCCAGGAACCCCCGACCCAGCGGGGCATCGGCCGCCACCCCCATCTCGCCGAGCACGATCTGCGGCACGAGCAGCGTGCTGTTGACCCGTGTCAGCACCGCGATGTCTGACGGCCGGACACCGTCGTCGATCAGGGCCGTCACGGTCTCCCGCAGTGCCACGGCCGGCTCCGACCCAATCTCGACGGTGAGTGCCCCGTCGTCACAGTCACCATCAGCGGCCCGGCTGCCGTCGTGTTGGGCTTCCGGCACCATCGCCGATGCTGCGTCGCCGAGGCACGCCTCGGGAGTTGCCTCGCTGATCTGCGTCGGCGCGGTGATCTGCTTGTCGATGCGGCGGGCATTGTGCGACAGCAGGTTGACTGCGGCGCCCACCACAGGCGGCGGGCAGCGGTAATTCACGTTCAGGTGGTGGCGTGCTGCGCCGGGAAAGTACTTAGAGGCCGCGCGGATAGATCGGCTCTGAACGATTTCGAGCCGTGGAATCGCCTCTGGATGGGTCTCTGACCTGCAGCATCGACACGACAGACGATGCGATTGCATACAGTCGTTTTATCAATCCGCTAACGCTCTTA
>JAJDVQ010000077.1 GCA_022826045.1 Acidimicrobiia bacterium
GCCCGATAGCCCCCGTCCTGCGGGCGCCGGTGCCACCATCTGCAGGGCTCGCCCGCCGCCCGTGCCGACGGGGCGGCGGGGACACGCACAGACGGCTACGGCGACTGCCAGGGTGTCGCTGCCCGCCATCGCCCGACAATCTCCCAGCGACTGCGCTCGGAGAAGACTCACCGAAACGTTGAAGGACGCGGGTTCGATTCCCGCCACCTCCACGCTGGGCGCTCGGCGATGTCGATGGCGCAGCCGCTTCTGTCAGGGGCCGAGCAGGGCAGCGGGGATGACCGCGATGTTGTCGTCTGGTCGACGGTAGGCGTACGGGCCGGTGGTAATGACTGCGGCGTCGAGCATGTCGGGGCCGATCTGCTGCTTGAGCCATCGGAGATGGCGCAGGTCGTGGTCGTTGACAGTGCGGGCGAGCTTGGCTTCGAGCGCCACCACGCGGCCGTCTCGACGGGCCACTACGAAGTCGACCTCGCGCAGTCCTTGGTGGGTGCGCAGGTGGAAGACGGCGGCATCGCTGGTCTGGGCGTAGACGCGCAGGCACAGGGCCATGAGCGACTCGAACAGGCCGCCGAGCAGAGTGCCGTCACGAGGCACCGGCGTGCCGGACTGCCGTCCCTCGAGGAGAGCGTCGTCGCCGAGGCCGAGCAGCGCTGTTGCCCACGCCGGGTCGGCGAGATGATGCTTGGGACCCGTTGTCAGCTTCGCGAGCTGATTGCGGGTCGGCACCCAGCCGGGAAGCGGTTCGAGCACATAGAGTCGCTCGAGCATGTCCACGAACGGCACTGTCGCGCTCCTGCTCGGCTTGTCGCCGTCGCCGGACGTTGCGGCATCACGGATGCGCTCATAGGCAGCCGACGTGGCGGTCGCGGCCGCATACGCCCGCAGCCATCTCATCAGAGCAGCAGGGTTGCGGGCGGAGTGGCCTGCTTCGGGCATGTCGCGTTCCACGATCCGGGCGATGTAGCCGTCCAGTGCCGCGTTGCGCACCCGGGTGTCCAGGCGGCGTATCGCTGGCAGACCGCTCCGTGTGATCTCGGACACATAGTCGGCCAGCCGTGCCTCGGTGGACCCGACGATGGCAGGCCGGCCTCCGGTGAGCAGATCTCGCAGGCTGACCGTCGGCTGTGCGAACACCGGCGAGTCGCGGCGTTCCGCCAGTGCCAGCGGACGCATCTTGAGCGTCACGATGCGCCCGGCGCCGCTGTGCGTCGGATGCGTTGTCGGCGATGCGGAACCGGTGAGCAGGAATCTGCCCGGCGCGTAGTCGTCGTCGACGGCGCGCCGTACGACATCCCACGATTCGGGCAGCCGTTGCCATTCGTCCACGACTACCGGCGGGGACGCGTCGGCGATCTGCTGCGGATCCGACGCCATGATCTGACGTACCGCGCCGTCGTCGAGCGCCACAAAGGTGCCGGCCCGCTGGCGAGCAGTGGTCGTCTTGCCGGCGCCACGCGGACCTTCGATGCTGATGGCGGGCAAGCCCGAGAAGAGCTCGTCGATCTGGTCGTCAACAATGCGACGCCAGTAGTCCTCCATGGCGCGTCTCCCCTGGAGCTCACAACGCGCCGGAACCCGGCACGGACGCAAGACTACATTTACTCCGGCACCAAAAATACAAAATCTCGGCTCTCCATGATACAAAACCTCCGAACACCGAGATGCAATCGCTCCGGTGCCCGCCCGGGTCGAGCGTGTCGGAGCAGCGCAGGGCCCGCTAACGGCCGCCGCAATGCCGCTGCCGTCACATCGGTCGCACCCACCCCGAGGCCGAACCGCACGAGCCACCGCCTCGTGCGACGCGACCCATCGACAAGGAGGCCAATCAACCTGGCCAGTCCAGTGGGACCGTTCAAGCCGTCTTCATCGACATGGCGCTGCTTCTCGGCTTCGCCGACTGCGTCGCCGATTGGGATTGACAACAGCAGCTGCTTGGTCAGCGTGACGCGGAGCGGCGAACTCGTGCAGCCACACGATGGGATGCCCGTCGTCGGCTTCCTCCGCGTACAGCTCGACCCCGTCTCCCTGGATCATCGGCATGACGTCGAGCGGCTCAGACGCGGGCTTCTGCGGCGTAGGCCTTGTTGTACCGCTCCCGGCAGATGTAGAACTCGTCGGCGCTCTGGAATGCCTCGTGGGCGATCAGCAGGTCCAGATTGCGCCGCACGAGACGATCTGGCGCCACTCGGGTCGCCAGCACCTGGATCGCCCCGTAGCCGACGGGCCCGGTGCCCTCTGCGGTGTTGCGGCCGTGCGTCACCCCGAGCAGGTACTCGATCTCGTCGAGCATCGCATCGAACAGCGTGTCCTCGGTGGTGCGGGGGATGAACTCGTCGGTCATCGAGCGCAGCGTCATCCACAGCCGAAGCGAGGCCTGGATCGGCGCTTCGTCGGGCTTCTTCAGCCGGTCGCAGTTGACCAGGTAGGTGACGCGCCCGATCCTGCCGTCCTCCTCGGCTCGCACCGTCCCGATGATCCTCGCGAGCGGATCGATCCGATCGGCGGCAGCGGCGCCGAAGGCCACGGCGTAGATCGCCAGCAGCGTGACGTGGTGCTGCAGATTGATGGCGGGACCGCCTTCGGAACTCGTGTAGGGGATCCGGTTGGCCAGCAGGCGCAGGGCGTGCGCCCAGGCCTTGTCGTGATCAGCGCAGTTGGAGAAGTAGGCACCGGTGACGAGCAGCCCGATCAGGTCGGCGGAGGCCTGCTCGTAGGCCCGCAGGCACTCGTCGTAGCCCTCGCAGTCGGCGCTGCGGAGGGCGTCGATGGTTCGCAGCGTCTCGTCGCTGACGAAGTCGTGGAGCTCGATGCGGCACGCCGGATCGGCCAGGAGTTCTTTGAGTTCGGCCACTGTGGCCGTTTCGGGCTGTGACGTCACGCGGCCCACAGTACTGCGCGCACTTCTGGGGGCATTGCGCGGCGAGAATGGCGGTGTGGCAGTGAACGTGTGGTCCGATTTCACCTTCAAGCTGGCGAACTGGGCGAACCGCACGGCGATCCGCTGCAGCGGCGGCCGCATCGGCTGGATCCACAAGGGCACACCGATCATCGAGGTGACCATGACGGGCCGGCGCAGCGGCGAGCCCCGCACCACGCTGCTGTCCGCAGTCGCCGAGCGGGACGGCGCATTCGTCGTCATCGGCTCACGCGGGGGCGACTCGAAGCACCCCGCATGGTTCCTGAACATGCGAGACAACCCGGCGGTCACGGTTCGCAACCGCAGCGGCACTCGCCAGATGACCGCCCGCCTCACCGAAGGGGACGAGCGCGCCGAGCTGTGGGAGCAAGTGACCGCCAAGGACGACCACTACCTCCGGTTCCAGGCGCGGACAGACCGGCAGTTCCCCATCGTCATGCTCGAGCCCGCCGAAGACGCTGAGGCGGGGAGCAGCTGAGCGCACCCGAGCCGGGATCGGCGAAGGGTCAGCCGACGGTCGGGATTCTCCGCAGGTGCACGAACCAGTTGGCCAGCGACACGGCGATGCCGCCGACCACATTGCCCAGTGTCACGATCGCCAGGAAGCCGGCGAACCACGCCCCGTTCAGGCCGTCCAATTGCGCGGTCGAGAGCCCTGCTGCCGCAGCCACCTCGGACTGACCCGAGACCAGCATGCCGATCGGCACGAAGTACATGTCGGCCACGCTGTGCTCGAAGCCGCCGGCCACGAAGGCCGAGATCGGCAGCACCACGGCGACCAGCTTGTCGATGAGCGAGCGGCCCGCCGTGGCCAGCCACAGCGCCAGGCACACGAACACGTTCGCGAGAATCCCCCGGGCGAACACCGTGCCGAGCCCGAGATCGACCTTGGCATGCGCGTTCGTGAGCGCCGCGGCGCCGAACGAATAATCGGCGATCTCCCACCAGCGCGACCAGAACACCACCAGCACCACGGCCAAGGCGCCGACGAAGTTGCCCAGGTACACCGAGATCCAGTTCCGGACGAGCTGGCGGACGGTGATCTGGTGGTCCAGCAGCCCGATCACCATGAGGTTGTTGCCGGTGAACAGCTCCGCGCCGGTGATCACCACCAGGAACAGCCCCGTCGACAGCCCGATGCCCATCAGGAGCCGGGTGGGGCCGAGGCCGAGGTTCGACGACGCCGAGATGGTGTTGGTCAGCATGGCGCCGAGCGCCACGAACACGCCCGCCATCGCGGCCAGCACCGACATCGATCCGAAGCTCAGCGCTGCCCGGCGTATGGCCAGGTGCGACACCTGCGCAGCGATGTCCGACGGCGTCAACGGCACAACCGGATTGCCGGTCGGCACACGAGGTCCGCTCGGACCAGACATCAATGATGACGCTAGTTCGTGGCGCCCCCGGCCCGGTTGAGGACGCGCCGGTGTGGCGACAGCTCGAAGGGTTGGCCGCGAGGAACTCTGTGTTGGCGGCAACGAGGATGTCCAGGACGATGAACAGCGGCCCATCCGAAGATCATCGCCACTCCGACTGGTCAACGCTCTCTGAAGTGCGCTGGGGTGAGACACTTTCGGCATGGTCGCGGTGTGCCGACGCTGTCGTGGACGGCTGTCATGGCGCGGCGCCGCACGAGATCGCCAGCGCGTTCCGTGAGCCAGGACCAGCCCGCAAACCTGGTCGCCGTCGTCGCCACCGCGGTCACCTTCGTGCAAGTCGTGCCCCAGGTGATGCGGCTCGTGCGCCTGAAGCGGACTGATGGCGCCTCGCCCGCCTGGGCAGCCATCGGCATGGTGATCAACATCGGCTGGACGGCCTACGCGATCGCCGAGGAGTTCTGGGTCACCATTCCTGCGGTACTCGCCGCCGTTATCAGCTTCGGTCTCGTGCTGTACCTGCTCTGGCGCAATGGCGCCGAGGTCCGCGTCGCCGTCATTGCCGGCATTGCCGTGGGGGTGGCATCGGTTGGCTTGCAGCTGGTCGCGGGCTGGACGGTCCTGGGCACCGTGCTCGGCTTGTCGAACGGTCTGTACCTCGGCCCGTCGGTGCATGCGGTTTGGCGGTCGTACGCGCCGGTGGGCGTGGCCCCGCTCACCTGGGTGCTCACGGCAGGCGAGGGCGTCTTGTGGGGCTATTACGGCGTGCTCGTGGAAGCGATACCGATCATGGTGTACGGAAGCACTGCGTTCTTGCTTGCAGCGCTCATACTGCTGCGGCTGTGGATCACCCGCCACCGGATCCGGACCGAGCTCACGTCGCCCGACTGACCGTCGGCGTTCTGCTGCCCCGCTCTCGATGCTCGATTAGGCGACGGGAATCGGGCAGGCGACGGCTCGGTAGGTGCGCAGCCGCTTGCGCAGCGTCCACAGCAGAAGCGCGAGTGCGGCCAGCCCGACGACGGGCTGCACCGGCGCCCACCACGACAGCGCTCCCGAGATGCCCACGAGCGCAACCACTGCCTGGTTGCAGACCGGACAGCCGACGGCAAGGAACGAGACCAGCCCGCCCCACAGCGTCGTGGTGCCCTGTCGTTCCACAGCAGACTCGGCGTCGACATCGTTTGGCGGCGGCCGGACAGCCAGAATCAGCCCGATCAACGCCGAGGTCGTCGCCAAGATCACGTAGTCGAGCCACCGGGCGTCGATGGGCCGACCGAAGATCGGCGTATCGATGAGGTCCGACGGGATGCCGATGAGCACGGCGGCAATGACGCCGTGCACCACGGCTCTCGGCCACACCGCTCTCGGCAGCTCCCGCAGTTCGCTCAGCACCGCGGCGACGCTACCTCGCCCCCAGTCCCGCCCATCCGCGCCTCACCCGGCGATCAGATGCCAGCTTGGTCAGCGTTCGAGTTCGCGGAGGGTTTCGAGGAGGGTGGCGGTGTCGCGCATCCAGCTCACGACCCGGTCGATGCAATCCGGGCGGGTGACGTCGAGCAGCAGCGTGGCGACGGCGACCGTGGCGCCCGACTCGTCGTCCGCGACCATCGTGGTCGTCGGCCGCAGGCGTGCATCGGCGGCAACCAGCACCCCAGCCGCACGGAGCTGACGACGTTGAAGCTCGCCGCCGTCATCGTTCATCAGCTTATCTTCCATATATTTCAGATTATTCCATTGATCTCCTGTCATCCAAGTGATTTATGCCGTTCGTGCCTTCAAGCGCGCTGAAGGCACCATGTCCGCGAATCGCCACTCGCAGGCCGGTCGGCAAGGGAGACATCAGTGAGTACGAGCGCACACGCGCACTGGGCCGGTGCTGCGGCCCGGTGTGAGGGCCGGCGTGACGGGCGGCGGCGTAGAGTCGCTGGTCGATCAAGCCAGCTCGCGGAATGAGATCGTCGTATGGCTGCAGACAATCCCGCTGACGACGCCGAGCCGGTTTCGGTCGCGGCTGGGCACCGGTTTGCGGCCGCACTGCGGGAAGCCGGACTGTCGGTCATCGCCGAGATCAAGCGGCGCTCGCCGTCTCGCGGGGCGCTGAACGCCGACGCCGACGCGGCCGATCTAGCAGCCGGATACAAGGCGGGCGGAGCTGCGTGCCTGTCGGTGCTGACCGAGAGCGAGCGGTTCGGCGGCTCGCCCGAGGACTTGCAGGCGGCCAAGACGGTGACCGGCTTGCCTGTGCTGCGCAAGGATTTCCTGCGCACGCTCGATGACGTGCGCGACAGCCACGCCATGGGCGCCGACGCAATGCTCGTCATCCTCGCCGACATCGACCCGGCCGATTTGCCGCCCATGCAGGAACTAGCGCTGTCACTCGGCGTCGACGTACTCACCGAGGTCCGCGACGAAGCCGAGCTGGAGGTGGCAGTCGATCTCGGCGCCTACATGATCGCCATCAACCAGCGCGACAACCCCGAGTCGACCAAGTTCACCGTCGACTACGACAAGGCCGTCCGTGTCAGCCGCAGTTTCGAAGAGATCGACGATCGGATACTGCTGATTGCGGCCTCAGGCATCGGCGTGCCCGGCGGCACGTCCATGCGAGCGATAGCCGACGCAGGCTACGACGCTGCGCTGATCGGCGAAGCGCTCGTGGTGGCCGACGACCCGCCCGAGCTGCTGCGCAGTCTTCTCACTGACGCCGAGGACGACTAGGGCCCTTCCGGATCCCATTGGGAGCTGCGAAGCCGCACCAGCAGGCGCTCCAAAAGCGAGCGTGCCGAGCCGCTCCCCGATCAGCCGGGGGTGAGGGCGTCGGTCACGACGGCGTCGGGGATCGCGCCGCCGCCTGCCTGCTCAGTGCCGTCAGCACGGATCAGCAGCCAGCGGGGGTGATAGCTGACGCCGAGCGCTCTGGCGAGCCGATTCTCGGTATCGGGCAAGTTCGGCATGTGTCCGAGTCCGTAGGAGCTCACGAAGCGTGAGATGGCCGGCGCCGTGTCATGTCCCCCGACGCTGACGAGGGCCAGGCTGGTTTCGTGTCGTGTCTTCAGCGCTGCGACCGCAGGCGCCTCTCGCTGGCAGTTCGGTCACCACGGCGCCCAGAACCACACCAGCACGTCGCGGCCAGCGAATGCACTGACGTCGAGCGTCGTGCCGTCGACTTGCGCGACGGCCAGCGCCAGCACCTTGGGCCGATCCTCGGTGGGCTCGGTCTCGGTGACGGCCTCCTCGGCGTCCTCTCCCTCTGGGTCCTGCTCGACCTCCTCGGCATCGCCCTCGTCCTCGGTGCTCGCAGAATCGTCTGCCTCGGCATCCTCGGCATCGTCCTCCTCTTCAGACACCTCGCTGCCGTCGGTCTCGTCCACACCCCCGTCGGACTCATCGTCAGCCTCGTCGGCTGGATCATCAGTGACGTCCTCAGTCGCCCCCTCGTCGACATCGGCGCTCTCGTCGGCCTCGTTTTCACCCTCGTCGTCGGCCGGCTGTTCTGCGGTCTCGCTGGATTCGGTGCCGGCCGGTTCCGCCAGGTCCGCGGCGTCGCTTTCCTCTCCGTCAGTCTGGGCCTGGTCGTCGCTTGTGTCGCCGCTCGCATCGTCGGGCTGAGAGGCAGCGGCCTGATCCGTGCCGTCGCCGACAGCCTCGTCGGCGGTTCCGGCGTCCTCTGCAGCGCCTTCGGAATCTGCTGACTCAGCAGACACGGGCGCCGTGGTCGGGCTCGCTGGCGGCTCGGTCGTCGTGACCGCTGGTGCGGCCGTGCCGGCGGCCACCGTCTGGGGTGTCTCGTCACTGGCGCTGCTGCAACCGGCCAGCAGGCCAGTTCCCACGACACACGAGACAGCCACCGAGACAGCCACCAAGGCCGTTCGGCGCAGTACCAGCATCACGCTGGCGAGCGTAACCCTCCTCTGCGCCGGCTCAGACGCAGCACCGATCCCTGAGCCGAGTGTCTCCGGCACGCAGGCTCAGAGGCGGCATCGAGCCGGGGGCTGAGTGTCTCCTGCATGGCAGGAACACACCGATAGGTTCGCGCTGTGCCGCGCCTGTTCGTCGCCGTATGGCCGCCCCCCGCCGTCGTCGACGAGTTGGCGGCGCTGCCACGACCGTCGGGGCCAGGCGTCAGCTGGACCAAGCCCCACCGGCTGCACATCACGCTGAGATTCCTCGGCGAATGCGACCAAGACGAGGCCCTGAGCACGTTGGAGGCGGCCTCATTTCCGGCGGTGCGGGTCACGCTCGGCACGGCGCCCGAACGACTGGGTCGGGGCGTGCTCATGCTTCCGGCTGTGGGCGTCGACGATCTCGCCGCGTCCGTCATCGACTGCACTCGCTACATCGGCGACCAGCCGCCGGATCACCCTTTCGTGGGGCACCTCACCGTTGCCAGATTCCGCAAGCGCCAGCCGACGGTGGACTGGCCACGCCTGGGTGAGACGTTCGAGGTCGACGAGATCAGCCTCGTCGAGTCAGCGCCGTGGGGCGAGTACTTCGATGTTGCGAAGTTCCCGCTCCACGAGCATCCCGGGCCCGGTTCGTAAGGCGAAGCGGTGTAGCTGAGTTCATGTGTGCCGATGTGCGCGTTCCGGCGATCCACGTCATCGGCGAGGCCGGGGGCGGCCTGCGGCGAGCGATGAGCCAGATCAACGCGACGCGCATGGCGATTGCAGCCGACTGCATCGGCCAGTGCCGATTCGCAATCGACCTCGTCGAGCAAACGCTGGTGGAGCGGGCGGGGCGGCGCAGCTCGGCAGGCGAACCGGCGCGGGTCGGCACCGACCTGGAACGCGTGACGCTGGGAGGCATGCGGATCGACGGGTGCGTGCTCTCCGGCTCGCGGAAGGACCGACAGAGGTGCTCGCCGCGAATGTGGCCCGGGGCCGGCTGGACCTCGGCCTCGGCCGAGTGTGACGGCTCGGCCGCGTCTGACTGCTGAGGACTCGAAGCTGCAAGCGCAGATGCCATAGCTGCGGCGTCGTCAGTCCCAACCGAGCTCGTGCAGCCGGTCGTCGTCGATGCCGAAGTGGTGCGCGATCTCGTGCACCACTGTCACCAGCACTTCTTCGACGACATCGTCGGCGGTCTCGCACATCTCCAGGATCGGCAGCCGGTAGATGACAATGCTGTCGGGCATCGCCAGGCCGCCGTAGTCATGGCGCTCGGTCAGCGGGATGCCCTCATAGACGCCGAGCAGATCCGGATCCTCCCCGCGGTCCTCCACGAAGATGGCCACGTTGTCCATCAGCGAGCGCAGTGCGTCGGGAATGTCTTCGAGCGCCTGCTCCACCAAGTCGGCAAACCGGCCTTCGTCCATCTCGAGCACGCCCCCATCCTGCCGGGCCAGCCGGCCCGCGTCAGCGGCAAGGCACTGTTGGGGGGTCGGGCGCTGTGCTGGGGCCAGCAGTAAGTTGCAGGCATGCACGAGCTCGTCGTCACGGGAAACGATCCGGATGCCGCTGCAGAGGTAGCGGCCAGCGTCGGGGGCGTGTGTTACGCGGCCGACCCCGACGATCGCCGCGAGTTTCCCTTCCGCACGCTCGTGCGCGCCATGACCGATTCCCCGGACCTGCTGACGCCCGCCGCGACGGTCGGCACCTACCTGGCGTTCTCACGCGTCATCCGCGAGCGCCCGCTGGGGGCCGACCCGGGCACGCCCTCGCCGGGCCTCACCGCCATCTTCCCCATGGTCCACCACCCTCGGCTCACCCATGCGCAGGGCGACAGCCACTGGCGTGACACCCACGTTCCGCTGGCGCTGCAGCATCACCCCGGCATGTGGGACTACACCCAGCTCAGCGTGGTGGCCACCCTCAACGGCCCGTCCTATGACGGTTTCGCCCTCGTCGCGTTCGCCTCGCTCGACGACATGCGTGAGCGCTTCTTCGGCGATGACCACGACCGCGACGTCATCCGTGCCGACGTGGCGAAGTTCGCCGACACCGAGCGCTCACCCCGGCGGGTGATCGCCACCGAGACGATCTACCGCCAGCGTCCCCCGCTGCCGGCCGTGACCTGGCCGCACGACTGACCCACTCACAGCCGCCCGCGCCAAGCCACGCCTTCCTCGCGCCATGAGCGACACAGCGGGCCGATCATGACTGCCGCGCCCCACGCCGACGCGTTCAGCCCTGCACGCCGAATCGGCACGCTGCTGACGCTGGCGGGGGCAGCGGCGGTGTCGCAGTCGTTCGGCCGCTTCACCTATTCGCTGCTCTATGCCGACATGCGCGACGGGTTCGGCCTGTCCAACACCGTCGCCAGCGCTCTCAGCTCGCTCAACCTGCTGCTGTACGTGGTGGGCTCGCTGGTGGTGGCGCTCACCGTGGGACGCACCGGCCTGAGCGGCGCCGTGCGGATCGGCCTTGCCGGCAACGTGGTCGGCCTGGCCCTGCTGGCCTGGAGCCCGAACGTGGGCGTTGCGGCCTTCGCGCTGGCGTTGACGGGCTTCTGTGCAGCCGGCGTGTGGGTGGGCACTCCCGGGCTCGCCGCGGAGCTGCTGGGACCCGAGCGGCGAGGCGCAGCAGCCGGCTGGATGACCGGCGGCGTCGGCAGCGGCATGGTCGCGGCGGCGGCCATCGACGCGCTGCTGAGCCGTCCCGACGGCACCGAGCCGGGCGAGGCGGTGCTGGTCGCGGCCGATCTCAGCCACCCGCGCAACGTGTACCGGGTCGAGCTCATCATCGGCGCGGCGATATTGATCGCCCTCGCCGTCGCCGTGCGCAAATGGTCGCGCACACCCGGTCGCACGGGTTTCGGGGGTGCCCGCGCCGCCCTCGCCAAGGTGCCGCAAGCCGGACGGCTCATCACCGCCTACACACTGCACGCCTTCGTCGTCACCACGGCGCTGACGTTCATCGTGGCGCATCTCGAGGGCTACGCCGACCTCTTCAACGCGCGGGACGCCACGATCGCCTTCTCGTCGATCGGCATCGGCAGCATCGCCGGCGGGCCGATCTTCGGACGCTCAGCCGACCGTCTTGGCAGGCGGCGCACCGTCACCATCGGGTTCTGCGTGTCGATGATCTCCATGGTCTTCATGACCGCGTACCCCCTGCTCGAAGTGGGCGGGCAGGCACTGGCGTGGACGGCGGCGTTCATCTTCGGCACCTCGTTCACCGGCATCATCGCCTCGATAGCGGCCAGGGTCAGCGACAACCTCTCCGGCGACGAGTTCGGCGCCGCCTACGGGGTTGCCACGATCTTGTTCGGACTCGGCTTGGCGGCCGGGCCGTGGCTCGGCGGCGTCACGGCCGACTGGTTCGACAGCTTCGGTCCCGCCTTCGGGCTCGCCGTCGCTGCGTGCGTGGCGGGCATCCTGCTCACCGGCTGGGGCGACGACCCTGTGCCCGCGGGGCAATCCGAGGCCTGAGCCGACTGATCCAAGCCAGCCGAGCTGGGGTTAGCTGAATTCGGGCTCGTCCCACCAGGGGAAGTACTCGGGCAAGTCCTGGGTGGGGCGCAGTGAGAATTCCGGCGGCCGCTTCTCGAGGAACGACGCAACGCCTTCGTGAGCGTCGGCGCCCCGTCCGAGGTGGAAGATCCCCCGGGAGTCGATCTTGTGGGCCTCCATCGGGTGATCGGCCGCGAGCATGCGCCACAGCATGTGGCGGATCACCGTCACCGAGATGGCCGACGTGTTCTCGGCGATCTCGGCCGCGACGGCCCGGGCTGCCGGCAGCAGGTCGTCGGGCTCATGCAGGCTGCGCACCAGCCCGCCCTCGAGCGCCTCGTCTGCGTCGAACACCCGCCCGCTGAAGCACCACTCAAGCGCCCGTGACAACCCCACCACGCGCGGCAAGAAGTACGACGAGCAAGCCTCGGGCACCACGCCCCGGCGGGCGAACACGAACCCGATGCGGGCCTTGGCGGACGCCAGCCGGATGTCCATCGGCAGCGTCATCGTGACGCCCACGCCGACGGCGGGGCCGTTGATCGCCGCGATCAGCGGCTTGTTGCACTCGTACAGGCGCAGCGTGAGCAGCCCGCCGCCGTCGCGCATCCACGCCAGGTCGCCGCCCTCGCCGCGCTCAGAGGCTCGCTCGGCCTTGCGCTCATCGGACTGACTGTCGAAGTCGAAGGTGTCAGCGCCCCCGCTCAGGTCGGCCCCGGCGCAGTAGCCACGGCCGGCGCCGGTGAAGATCACCGCCCGTACGTCGTCGTCGGCATCGACCAGGTCGATGGCGTCCATCACATCACGCAGCATCTGGCTGTTGAACGCATTCAGACGTTCGGGGCGATTGAGCGTGATGGTGGCGACGCGATCGTCAACCTCGTACAGGATCGTCTCGAACTCCGGCACAGCGCCCCCTCAGGCAATGGCCGCCCGGGTGGCGGACGGCGGTGTCGGCGGCTTTTCTACACGCCCGACCGCTCGCTACGTCGAGCGGCCGAGCCAGAGGCTGAGCCGGGTCCAGCTACACGTCCAGGAAGCGGCTGGCTGCGAACGCCGAGCCCAGCATCCCCACCAGCACGCCGGCGATCACCGTGACGAAGACCACGGTGGTGAATTGGCTGGACGTCACCACGAACGACCTGAAGAACGCCAAGATGTCGGACCTCGAGAACAGTCCCTCGACGTGTCCGCGCAACACCCCGGCCGCGATCGCTCCGATGATCCCGCCGGCGAGCCCGTGCAGCATGCCTTCGAGCATGAACGGGAACCGGATGAAGCTGTTGGTGGCCCCGACCAGCTTCATGACCTCGATCTCGCGGCGGCGAGCGAACATCGCCACCCGGATCGAGTTGAAGATCAGCATCACGCTGGCACCCGCCAACACGATCGACAGCAGCAGCACGATGCCTTGGAACGACGAGAACCAGGTGCGGATGGCATCCACCTCTTCGCGGCCGGTCTGGACCGACATCACTCCCGGCCGTTGGCGGAACTGCGCCGCCAGCGACTCGATCAGCTCGGCCTCGACCGAACGCGGCACCACGCGGTACGACGGCGGCAGCGCCTCCGGCGACACCTGGGCCAGCAGCTCGGGCTGGTCGGCCATCTGCTGGGACACCAGTCCGTAGGCCTCCTCGGAGCTGAAGAACTCGATGCGGTCGATCTCTGGGTGAGTCTCGAGCTCGAGGCCGAGCGCGTCGATCTGGCTCGGATCGATCTGAGGGTCCATGAACACCTCGAACTGGACGCCGCCCTCCCAGCGGTCGAGCGCGTTGCCGCTGGCGTAACCCGCCATCAGCCCCATGCCGACCAGCATCACGCCGACCGCAACAGTCAGGATCGCGGCGAAGGTCAGCGTGAGATTGCGCCGGATGTTTGCCCAGGTCTCCCGCGCGAAATAGCGGATGCGGCTCACGAGCCGGTCCCATCACGCGGCGTGGCGTCGTCGGGTGCTGTCCCGTGCTCTGGCTCGCCGCCGTAGGCGCCGCGCTGCTCGTCGCGCACGAGCTCGCCGTGGCGCAGCGCGACCACCCGGCGACGCATGCGGTTCACGATCGTCTGGTCGTGAGTGGCCATCACCACGGTCGTGCCGGTGCGATTGATGCGGTCCAGCAGCGACGTCAGCTCCTCGGAGGTGTCGGGGTCGAGGTTCCCGGTGGGCTCGTCGGCGAGCAGGATGAGCGGCCGGTTCACGAAGGCCCGCGCCACGCTCACCCGCTGCTGCTCGCCGCCGGACAGCTCATCGGGAAACCGCCGCTGCTTGTCCTGCAGCCCGACCAATTCCAAGATGGCAGGCACCTGCGTGCGGATGACGCCGTCGGGACGACCGATCACCTCGAGGGCGAACGCCACGTTCTCGTACACGGTCTTGGTGGGCAGCAGCTTGAAGTCCTGGAAGACCGACCCGATGTTGCGCCGCAGGTACGGCACGCGCCAGCTGTTGAGCTTGGACAGGTCCTTGCCGGCCACATGGATGCTGCCCGTCGTGGCCTTCTCCTCGCAGGTCATCAGGCGCAGCATCGTGGACTTGCCCGAGCCCGACGGCCCCACCAAGAACACGAACTCGCCTTTGGCGATATTGAGCGACACGTCGTTGACCGCTCGCGTCTCGCCCTTGTAGATCTTTGTCACGTTGTCGAAGCGGATCATGCGCGCCTTCAGGTCGTGCGGCGGGGTGGTCCTGCCCGTCCCGCGCCGACATCACCAAGTCGCTTCCCACGGTACGCCAGCGGTGGCGCAACTCTCGGGCACCCCATGCGCCCAAGCTCCCGCTGGGGTTCGCTCAGCGTGAGGCCGCGCCATCGGGGACCTGCTGGGAGCGCTGCCAGCGCAAGTACGCCTCCATCAGGCCGTCGAGGTCGCCGTCGAGCACGGCGTCCACGTTGCCGATCTCCATGCCAGTGCGCAGGTCCTTGACCTGCTGGTAGGGGTGCAGCACATAGGAGCGGATCTGGCTGCCCCACGCCACGTCGCGTTGCTCGCCCGCCAGCGCGGCGACCTCAGCCTCGCGTTCGGTCCGCTGCAGGTCGGCCAGCTTGGCCGCAAGCATCTGCATCGCACGGTCCTTGTTCTGGTGCTGGCTGCGCTCGTTCTGGCACGCCACCACGATGCCCGTGGGCAAGTGGGTGATGCGCACCGCAGAGTCGGTGACGTTCACATGCTGGCCGCCGGCGCCTGAGGAGCGATAGGTATCGATGCGCAGATCGCCCTCGTCGATGGGCACCTCGTCGGACACCTCGTCGAAGAACGGCACCACCTTGAGCGAGGCGAATGCCGTGTGGCGCCGGGACTGCGCGTCGAACGGCGAGATGCGCACCAGCCGGTGCACGCCCCGCTCTGCGGCGAGGAAACCGAACGCGTGCCGCCCCTTGACCAGAAAGGTGGCCGAGCTGATGCCGGCCTCGCCGCCGTCGGTGGCCTCGGTCAGTTCGACGGTGAAGTCGTTGCGCTCGGCCCAGCGCTGGTACATCCGCAGCAGCATCTCGGCCCAGTCGCATGCGTCAGTGCCCCCGGCACCCGAATTGATCTCGCACACCGCATCGCTGTGGTCGTGCTCGCCGCTGAACAGCGCCATCAGCTCGATCTCGGCGAGCCTGCGTTCTGCTGCTTCGACGGCGTCGTCGATCTCGGGCAGCAGCTCGGCGTCGTCCTCCTCTGCCGCCAGCTCCACGAGTGCGGTGGCATCGTCCACCTCAACACGCGCCCGGTGCCAGCGATCGATGTCGTCGCGCACACGCGACAGCCGGGTGGTGACCGCCCGGGCCCGGTCGGGGTCATCCCACAGCGACGGCTCCGATGCCTCAGCCTCCAGACTGCTCGCAGCCGTGCGCGCCTCGTCGATGCCCAGGTAGTGATGCGCCTCGCCCACGCGCCGATCCAGATCCGCCAGCGCGTCGGCGAGATCGCTCAAGGATCGGCTCATCGCAGCGTCCCTTTAGCAGGATCTTCTCGTCGCATCACGTGTTGCTTTCCGCTCTTGTTCCCCGTTTTCCATTGATACGGGCTCACGGGCCGCTCGGGCCACGGCTTCGCCATTCGGCTCAGCCTCCTAGCGACCGCAGCAGTGCTTGAGCTTGCGGCCCGATCCGCAATGGCAGGGATCGTTGCGGCCCAGCTTCTCCTGGGACGACTTGACGACGGTGCCGGTCGACGCTGCGGCAATCCGGCGCGACTGCGACGGCCCGGAGGGGCCCCGCGGCGCCGACGGAGCGGGGCCGTTGGCCGAAGCACCGTTGCCGGCGCCGACGGCGGACAGTGTGAGATCTGGCGCCGAGTACTGCACGTCGGTTGTCCGGCCCGCGCCGCCAGCCGCCCTCGACCGTGACACCCCGGCCGACGGGGCAGCGCCGTCGGTGGCTGTGTTGCCATCGGTCGGCGCGGGCGTGACCTGCACGTGCATGACGTAGGTGACGAAGTCGCGGTACACCCGCTCGAGCATCGCCCCGAACATGTCGAAGCCTTCCCGCTGCCATTCGGCGACGGGGTCCTTCTGGCCGATCCCGCGAAGGTGGATGCCCTCCCGCAGGTGGTCCATGTCGGCGAGGTGCTCACGCCATCGCTGATCGATGAGCCGCAGCATCACCTGCCGCTCGACCTCGCGCATCGCGTCAGGGCCGACCTCGGCCTCGCGCGCCTCGTAGTGGCGCTCGCCGTCGGCGCACACCAGATCGACGACGTCGTCGAAGCCCCAGCCTCGCTGGCCGTCACCCGACGGCGCATCTCCCGACGGCGCATCTCCCGACAGCTCGGCATCGGACAGCTCGCTGGGCCAGTAGGTGCGGATCGTGGCCAGCAGCCCGTCGAGATCCCACTCGGTGATCTCGTCGCTGTCGCAGTGGTCCACCACCGCGGCCTCGGCGGCATCGCGGACATATCCCAGCGACTCGACGCGCAGGTCGTCGCCGCCGAGGATCTGCTCACGGCGGGCGTAGATCACCTTGCGCTGCTCGTTCATCACCTCGTCGTACTTGAGGACGTTCTTGCGGACCTCGGCGTTCTTCTGCTCGACCGTGTTCTGGGCACGCTCGATGGCCTTGGTGACCATCTTCGCCTCGAGCGGCACGTCGTCAGGCAGCGTGCGATCCATCACCCAGTTGACCGCCCCGGTGGCGAACAGGCGCATCAGGTCGTCCTCGAGCGAGAGGTAGAACCGGCTCTCGCCCGGGTCTCCCTGGCGTCCCGAGCGGCCTCGCAGCTGGTTGTCGATGCGGCGCGACTCGTG
The DNA here is from genome assembly GCA_022826045.1 of Acidimicrobiia bacterium. GTDB lineage: Bacteria > Actinomycetota > Acidimicrobiia > Acidimicrobiales > Poriferisodalaceae > Poriferisodalis. The sequence continues at coordinate 16,914 of JAJDVQ010000077.1, forward strand.
GCGCTCGGTGCCGAGCACGTACAGCCCGCCCAGCTTGCGCACCTCGTCGCCCTCGGCCCGGCACTCGGGTTCGTAGCGCTCGATGCGTCGCATCAGATCGGCGGCATTGTCGGGATCATCGGGATCGAGCTTCTCGCGCAGCAGGTCGCGCCGGGCCAGACCTTCGGGATTGCCGCCGAGCAGGATGTCGACGCCGCGGCCGGCCATGTTGGTGGCCACCGTCACCGAGCCCAGCCGTCCCGCCTGGGCGATGATGTCGGCCTCGCGGGTGTGCTCCTTGGCGTTGAGCACGCTGTGGTCGATGCCGCGGCGCCCGAGTGCGGCGGACAGCTTCTCGGAGTTCTCGACGCTGACCGTGCCGACGAGGGTGGGCTGGCCCGAGCTGATGCGCTCGGCGAGGTCATCGACGACTGCTTCGATCTTGGCCCCCTCGGTCTTGTAGATGAGATCGCCGTGGTCGGCCCGCACGACCGGCAGGTGGGTGGGCACCGGGATGACGTCGAGCCCGTAGGTGCTGCCGAACTCGGCGGCCTCGGTGGTGGCCGTGCCGGTCATGCCGGCGAGCTTGTCGTAGAGGCGGAAGTAGTTCTGCAGCGTGATGGTGGCGAGCGTCTGGTTCTCCTCCTTGATCGCCACCCCTTCCTTTGCCTCCACGGCTTGGTGCAGGCCCTCGCTCCAGCGCCGACCCTCGAGGATCCTGCCGGTGAACTCGTCGACGATCTTCACCTCGCCGTGCGACACGACGTAGTCCTTGTCGCGGCGGTACAGCTCCTTGGCTCGCAGCGCCGCGTTCATCTGGTGGACGAGGTTGGCCGATACCTGGTCGTAGAGGTTGTCGATGTTGAGCGCTCGCTCGACCTTGGAGATGCCCGGCTCGAGCACCGCCACGTTGCGCTTGTCTTCCTCTACCTCGTAGTCGACGTCTCGGGTCATCGTCGCCGCGATGCGGGCGAACTGCTGGTAGAGCTTCGCCGCGTCGGCGACCCGCCCGCTGATGATCAGCGGAGTGCGTGCCTCGTCGATGAGGATCGAGTCGACTTCGTCCACAATGCAGAAGTTGTGCCCGCGTTGGGTCTGGGAGGCCCGATTGGGCGCCATGTTGTCGCGCAAATAGTCGAAGCCGAACTCGTTGTTGGTGCCGTAGGTGATGTCGGCCGCGTACTGGCGACGCTTGTGGGCGGCGTCGTAGGGCCCGGGTACCACGAGGCCCACCTCGAGGCCCAGGAACCGGTGGATGCGGCCCATCCACTCGGCATCGCGTGCCGCGAGGTAGTCGTTCACTGTGACAACGTGCACGCCCTTGCCGCTCAGCGCATTGAGGTACACCGGAAGCGTCGAGACGAGCGTCTTGCCCTCGCCGGTGCGCATCTCGGCAACCCATCCGAAGTGCAGCGCCGCACCGCCGATGATCTGCACGTCGTAATGCCGCTGGCCGATGACTCGGCGGGCCGCTTCGCGAGTCACTGCGAAGGCGTCCACCAGGACGTCGTTCAGGTCTGCGCCGCGGTCCAGCTCGGCGCGGAAGTCACCGGTGCGGGCCCGCAGATCGTCGTCAGAAAGCCGCTCGATGTCTGGCTCGACCGCATTGACCTCGGGGACCAGGGCCTCCAACAGTCGCAGCTTCTTGCCTTCCCCGGCACGGAGCATGCGCTGAAACAGAGCCACCTTCGCAGGCTACCGCTGCCCCCGGCGCCAAAGCCGAGAATTACCCGGCTGCTGACCCGAGACGAGGGCCGCAATGGATGAGGTGTCCCGCGGCCGCCGCCCTCAGGCGTCGATCTCGATGAGACCCGCATCGCCGTCCGAGCGCAGGTACACCACGCTGGGCATGCCGCTGTCGGCGTTCACGAACAGGAAGAACTCGTGATCGAGCAGCTGCATGCGGGTCACCGCCTCGGTGGGATCCATCAGCTCGAGGTCGAACGTCTTGCGGCGCACGATGCGCGGCACCCACCCGGTGTCCTCGGGACCCGCCGCAGGCTGTGGCGCCGTCTCGCCGTTCACGAGATCGTTCTCGAGGCGGGCCAGCGGATGATGCACCTCGTCGCGCTGCAGGTTCGGACGGTGCCGGCGCACGACGCGGGTCTTCAGCTTGCGCAGCTGCTTGCCGAGCTTGCCGACCGCGAGATCGACCGCCTGGTGCTGATCGACTCCGGCGACCGAGGCGCGCACATGATGGCCATGGCCGAGCAGGGTGACCTCCACCTGCTCGCGTTCGGTGATGCGTGGGTTCTTCTCCTCACGGAACACCACTTCGGCTCGATCCAGCCCGCCTACGAACCGGTCCAAGGCCCCGATCTTCCGCTCTACCGCAGCCCGCACATCGTCGGGAACCTGAACTTTTCGGCCAGTGATGGTGATCTGCATCGCCTCAGCTTTCTGGGCGGCTGCCCGGCTCGGTCGGCGCCGCCCGAAATAACGGGAGTGCCATGCTAGGCACCCGCGGGGACGCGGTCGCGACCCCGTCGTGCACACGCTGCCACATGGACGGCAGCAGCACCGGCACCCTCCAGCGCCGATGTCGCCGCCCGCAGCGTGGCGCCGGTTGTGAGCACGTCGTCGACGAGCAGCACCCGGCGACCAGCCGCATTCGAACGGCCCGCAAAGCGCGGCCCGGCCAGCCTCGCTGAGCGTCCGGTGCCCGACTGCGCGCCAGATCCGATCCGTCGCAACAGGCGCGTAGGACGTACCTGCAGCGCCCTGGCGGCTGCACGCGCCAGCGTCTCGGCCTGATCGAAGCCCCGGGATCGGCGATGAGCTGCCGTCGTCGGCGCCCAGGTGACCGTGTCGATCTGCACCGGCAAAGCCGATGCCGTGTCAATGCTCATCGGCAAAGCCGATGCCGATGCGCGCAGGTGAGTGAGCGCGAGCGAATCTCCCAGCCACCTGGCGATCGCGCGCTCGCCGCGGTACTTGAGCGCGTGGATGAACTCGCGCCCGACCCCGGAGTGGGAGAACAGCAGAGCGACCGAGTCTGCACCGGGCACCGACGCCGACTCAGGCGTCTCGAGTGCATCCACGCACGCAGCACAGGGACACCAACCCAACTGCCCGCAGCCGGGGCACCTCACCTCGAACAGCACAGGCCGACCATAGGTGCGGCCCTGCCGACTGCTGAAGCGATTTATCTCGCTAGTAGCGGTAGCGGTCAGCCTTGTAGGGACCGTCGGCGTCCAGACCAAGATAGTCGGCCTGCGACGGCGTGAGTCGGGTGAGCCTCGCGCCGAGTTTGTCGAGGTGCAGGCGGGCGACCTCCTCGTCGAGTCGCTTGGGCAGCACGTGCACGTCGGCAGGCAGCTCCTCGGCGTGTGCGTGCAGTTCGAGCTGGGCGAGCACCTGGTTGGTGAAGCTCATCGACATCACGAAGCTGGGATGACCGGTGGCGCAGCCCAGGTTCACCAGCCGGCCCTCGGCGAGCACGATCACCGAGTTGCCGTCGGGGAACACGAACTCGTCCACCTGGGGCTTGATCTCGTTGCGCCGCACATCGGACATCGCCATCAGGCCCGCCATGTCGATCTCGTTGTCGAAGTGCCCGATGTTGGCGACGATGGCCTGGTGCTTCATGGCCGACATGTGCTCGGCCGAGATGATGTCGCGATTTCCTGTCGCGGTGACGTAGATGTCGGCGATGCCGAGCACGTTCTCGAGCCGGTCAACTTCGAAGCCTTCCATCGCGGCCTGCAACGCGTTGATGGGGTCGATCTCCGAGACGATCACGCGGCAGCCCTGGCCGCGAAGCGCCTGCGCGCAGCCCTTGCCCACGTCTCCGTAGCCGGCGACGAACGCCACCTTGCCGCCGAGCATCACGTCGGTGGCCCGGTTGATGCCGTCGATGAGCGAGTGCCGGCAGCCGTAGAGATTGTCGAACTTGGACTTGGTGACTGAGTCGTTCACGCTGTACGCCGGAAACGTCAGCTCGGAGCGGCTCGCCATGTCGTAGAGCCGGTTCACCCCGGTGGTGGTTTCCTCGGAGACGCCGCGGATGCCGGCGGCGATCTCCGTCCACAGGCCCGGCTCGGTCTGCTGCAGCTCGGCAAGCAGCTCGTGCACCGCCACCTCATCAGGCGAGGCGGCCTCGGGGCCCTCGGCTGACAGTTCGGGCACGGGGCCGCGGGCTTCATAGCGGGCGCCGAGGTGGACCATCAAGGTGGCATCCCCGCCGTCGTCCACGATCAAGGTCGGCCCGGGTCCGTCAGGCCAGCGCAGGGCCCGGTAGTTGCACCTCCAGTACTCGGCCAGCGTCTCGCCCTTCCATGCGAAGACCGGCACTCCCCGCGGTTCGGCAGGCGAGCCGTCGCGGCCGACCGCCACGGCGGCTGCGGCCTCGTCCTGGGTGGAGAAGATGTTGCACGACGCCCATCTCACCTGCGCGCCCAGATCGACCAGGGTCTCGATGAGCACCGCCGTCTGCACCGTCATGTGCAGCGAACCGGTGATGCGGGCACCCCGCAGCGGCTGCGCGTCGAAGTGCTGGGCGCGCAGCGCCATCAGGCCGGGCATCTCGGTCTCCGCCAGCTCGATCTGGCGTCGCCCGGCCGGGGCCGCGCTGAGATCGGCAACTTCGAAATCATCGATCAAGCGCGACGGGGGGGGCATGGGATCACCTCGCTAGCAGTCGGCCGACAGCCTGCCGTCTCGGGCAAGGAATGCCTTCAGCTCTTCGAGCAGCGGGATCGGACCGGGGTCGCGCCCCGCAGCCGAGGCGAAGCGGAGGCTCAGCACGTCGACCTGGTAGATGAGGTCGAACAGCTGCGCCAGAGCACCGGCGCCGGCGGCGCGCAGCTCGCAGTACGGCACGCCGACCTGTCCGCCCTCGAGGACGCCCCGCGTGAAGTCGTAGCGACGCTGTATCTGGGGATGCTCGAAGTCGTGCCTGAGCGCGATGACCGCGAGCGGCGAGCCGCTGCCGGGTGAGCCGACGAGATCCCAGCCGGCCAGCTCGTTGTGGCACATCTCGGGCATCGCGCTGGCGCAGGCGGGCATCTTGACGTTCTCGTTGACCTGGGCCTTGGCGCGACCCGCCGCGACCATGCCGAGCGCACCGGCGCCATAGAAGACCGGAACCATGTCCCCGGCGCCGACGGCACGCACCAGCTCGTCGAGATCGCTGCGGGGCACGGTCCCCCGGCGCACGCGGAGCTGATCGACCGCTGCGGTGACCCAATCGGCGACCCCGCTCAGCAGCCCGACCCCCTCGAGCGCCACCAGCGGAGCGACCGAGATGGCTCCCACTGCTGCTCTCGGCATCGGGATGGTGCCGTCGACCTCGTACAGCGGGACGTCCCACTGGCGGGCCAGCTCGCCCAGCCGCCCGCCCGCGGTGACGGCGATGATCGACGCTCCGGCCCGGTGGGCGGCCGTGACCGCCTCGAGCGTCTCTTCGGTGTTCCCGCTGAACGACACTGCGATCACCAGCGTCGACGGGCCGACGAACGCAGGGCACTCGTAGCCCTTGGCAACGGTGACCGGCACCGGCATCTGCGGCGACGCAAGCGCGGCGACGATGTCGCCGGCAACGCCCGACCCGCCCATGCCCAATGCGACGACGCCGGCGATCTGCCCGCCAGGGGTCGGTCCGGGCACTGCTGCCGCGGCGGCGAGCGCCGATTCGAGCTGCTCAGCCAGCGAGTCGACCGCAGCCGCCATTCCCATCGAGTCAGTCACTGGTCTGTCTCGGGCCTGAATGAGCAGTGGGAACAAAGGTCGGGCTGAGCTCGCCGTTCGCGATGCGCGCGTCGTACATCGCCGCTGTGGACGGATCCACCTCGGCGGCCTCGTCGATCAGCAGCACGGGAATGCCGCCGTCGATCCGGTAGGCCCGACCGAGGCGCGGGTTGTACAGCATGCCGGCCTCATCGACGCAGTACAGCGGTCCCTTGTCTGCCGGACAGGCCAAGATCTCCATGAGCACCGGATCAAGACCCACGCACGCCTCCTGAGGCCACGGCGGCCGTGCGCCGCCGTCGGCTGCGGATCCGATCATGCCAGCAGCGTGCTGATCTCGCTCACACGCTGCGCCACGGCGGCGGCGTCAGGAGCCTCGAGATTCAAGCGGAGCAACGGTTCGGTGTTGGACGGCCGCAAGTTGAACCACCAGTCGCCCCCGTCCACGGTCAACCCGTCGAGCCGGTCCTGCGGCAGCCCGGCGAAGTGCGCCGCAGTGCGGCGGAGCACCTCGTCGACATCGCCAACGCGGGTGTTGATCTCACCCGATGAGGCATAGCGGTCGAGCGGCGCGAGCAGTTCAGACAAGGGCACATCAGCTCTGCTCAGCGCCTCGAGAGCGATGAGCGCAGCGATGAGACCGGAATCGGCTCGGTAGTTGTCGGCAAAGTAGTAATGGCCGCTGTGCTCGCCGCCGAACGAGGCGCCGGTGCGGGCCATCTCGGTCTTGATGTAGCTGTGGCCCACCCGAGTGCGCACGGGCCGGCCGCCGGATTCGGCGATGGCCTCGGGAACGGCCCGCGAGCAGATGAGGTTGTACAGGATCGGCCCCGACCCGTGACGTCGCAGCATGGCTTGCGCGACCAGCGCGGTGAGCATCGACCCGGTCACGGCGCGGCCTCGCTCGTCGACCAGGAAGACGCGATCGGCGTCGCCGTCGAATGCGAGACCGACATCTGCACCTGCGTGCAGCACCCGCTCGCTCAGATCCACGAGATTCTCGGGCCGGATGGGGTCGGCGGGATGGTTGGGAAACGTGCCGTCGAGCTCGCCGTAGAGCAGTTCGACCTCGAAGGGCAGCGGCCCGAAGACCGCCGGCACGACATGACCGCCCATGCCGTTGGCCGTGTCCGCCACGACGCGCAAGGGCGCCAGGCTCGCGACATCGACAAACGAACGGACGTGATCCGCGAACGTGTCGAGCAGGTCGCGTCGGGTGCGCTGGCCCCGGGCGTCGCCCGCGACCCCGCCGGCCGCTGCTCGCTGGGCGACCTCGACGAGGCCGCTGTCGGCGCCTACTGGCGCAGCGCCAGGTCCGCACAGCTTGATGCCGTTGTATTCCGCCGGGTTGTGCGAGGCCGTCAGCATCGCCCCCGGCATGTCCAAGCAGCCCGAAGCGAAGTAGAGCAGATCCGTCGAAGCGAGTCCGAGATCGATGACGTCGACCCCGGCCAACTGGACACCGTCAGCGAACGATTCCGCCAGCTCGATGCCGCTCGGGCGCATGTCGCGGCCGAGCGCGATGCACGCGGCACCCGACCACTCGGCGAACGCAAAGCCGAGCGCTCGCGCGGTGGACGGACCCAACTCCTCCGGGCAAATCCCACGTATGTCATATGCCTTGACGACCGCTGCCAGACGTGCCGATGACTCAGGTGGGATGCGGTCAGCCATAACGCTGCCAGAGCCTATGAGGCGGAGCAGCGGACCCCTGCAAGCGCCACGGCGCCTAGGCCTCAGAGGGCAAGGATTTGTCAGTAATCGAGGCTTCCTCGAAGGGCCTTCGGCACGAGCCCAGCCTGACTGCACCGCGCAGTAGTGCGCGGCGCTCTGCGGCGACGCCCTTGCAATTCGCGCCCGTTTCTCCCTATGGTGGTTGCAGAGTGCAGGACATAAACCTGCCTGCGGCAAGTGAGAGGTGTGATGAGCAAGAGCAAATACCAGCCAACAGAACGGGAACAATTGGTTCTTGATGCGGTCGAGAACCCCAGATACGACCGCCAGATTGTCAATGGTCTCGAGCCCTTCATGAGCGGCTCTGCACCCGACGAATTCAAGAGTTTCTATACCTCGCAAGAACTCGCAGATTTGCAGGAATTACGCGGTACTGAGCGTGATGTTGAAGCGCGAATGCCAGTCAAATTGACGCGTCACTATTTCGACATGGCGACGTCAAGTCCAGCACTACAAAAACTCGTGAAGGCATCGCCAGATGAAACGATGGATTTGGAGGGGGATCCGGATCCTGCGAATCAACTGGACTACAGCCCGATCGAAGGACTTCTGCACAAGTATGAGATGGGTCTGCTGTATGTCATTTCGACATGTTCAGCGCATTGCCGTTTCTGCTATAGAGAAGAACTCATCGGCCGCAAGGAGATAGAACGTGCTGACGGCACGCTCAAGAAGAAGGGCCTTGCGAACGTTCTGGAGATAACCGATTACATCCGGTCGCATAACGAAGCAGTCGCTGCCAATGGCGGTACGCACCCCGAGACCGGTCGACCGAAGCTGAGAGAGATCCTTCTCTCCGGCGGCGATCCGATGGTGCTGCCCAATTCCAAGCTGGCTGCTTGGTTCACATCGCTGGCGGAGGCCGGCACCGAAGCCATCCGTGTCGGCACCAAGGAGCTGGCATTCTGCCCCGACCGCTTCGACGGTGCGTTCTTTGCGATGCTCGATCGCTTTCACGAAGTCTATCCGGATGTCGCGATGCGGTTCATGATCCACTTCAACCATCCCGACGAGTTCCTCGTCAAGGACGCCGACGGCAGCTATATCGCGGACGACAAGGGTTTCCTGCGCTGGCGTGCGAACACGCGCCAGGCCCTCGACGCGCTGGTGTCGCGCGGCTGGATCAGCGTCGAGAACCAGACACCGATCATCGCCGACGTCAACGACGACCCCGACGCTCTGCGGATTCTGCAGCGGACGCTCAAAGGCGTCGGCGTCGAGAACCACTACTTCTTCTGCGGGCGCAACATCGTGGCCTACAAGGCGTTCAACGTGCCGATCGAGCGGGCGTGGCAGCTGCTCAACGATTCCCAGCGTGGCCTGTCGGGTGTGGAGTCGCACGCGCGGCTGACCATCGTGCACTACAAGGGCAAGACAGAAGTCTCAGCGGTGACCGACGGTCCGATCGCAGGGCTGCGGGGAGCCGAGAACGGCGTCGTGATCTTCAAGGTGCTGCGCAACCCGGCCCACGCCCCTGACCGGGGCAAGGTGACCATCGTCGGCCGGAACCCCGAAGCGCTCTGGTTCGACGAGTACGAAGACCGGGTACTGCTCGACGAAGCGGGCCTCTTCAGCCAGCATCGGCCGAGCGGCGTCGCCATCGGGCGCTCGCGTTCACGGCACCACGGCGCCCGCGACGGCCGTTCCGGCACCACGGCGAGACCCGCGCCGCTCATAGCCGTTGTCGGGGGCAACGATCTCCGGTCGCGCCTCAAGAGCCCTGCCGGCGGCGCCCCGGAGCCCGCCATGCGCGACGCCCGGGAGGCCTGACCCGCTCACGCCTGGGCTGCGTCCACAGTCGACGGCGCAGCGTCTGCGTCATACGCGCCGGCACCGGCGCGGTGGCGTATGCGACAGATGTCGGCAACCACCCTCAACGAATGCGCCGCCAGGCGAACCGTGGTGTCCGCAGTGTGATCAACCGCCACGGGGACCTCGGTCGCTGTCAGACCGAGATGCTCGACGAGGTACAGCACCTCGACATCGAAGGCGAAGCCGTCGATGACGCAACGACCGAAGATCGTCCGCGCCGCCTCTTCGGTGAAGCCTTTGAAGCCGCACTGGGTGTCGCGATAGCGGTGGAGCAGCACGACCCGCGTGAACGCATTGAAGAGGCGACTCGCGAACGCCCTCGCTGCTGGCGCAGGAGTGATCGTGCGGGCTTCGGCATGACGCCGGTTGCCGAGTGCGACATCGGCACCGGCTTCCAACGCTTCGATGAGCGAGTTGAGCTGGCCGGGTGGGTAGGCCAAGTCGACATCGGTGAACAGGCGGAGCCGGCCGCCGGCCGCGAGCATGCCCGCCCGAACCGCAGCGCCCTTGCCGCGATTCGCAGCCTCGGCAACCACGACGTCGGCGCCGGCACGCCGAGCCGCCTCCGCAGTCCCATCCGTGGACCCGTCGTCGACCACGACGATCTCGAGGTCGCCGCCGATGGCCTGGTTGCCGCGCAGAGCGGCGCTGACCTGCGCCACTGCCGGACCCACCAGGTGTGCAGCCTGATAGGCCGGCAGCACGACCGACACCGCCGGCTGCACCCGCCCGATGTCTGCTGTGTCGTGTCCGCCGCCGGAGTCGAACTGGGCTGTCGCTGTGTCGGCCTGCGTTGTCGCCGCCTCGAGCTGCGCTGCGCGCCGAGCCTCGGCGGCCGAGCGGCTCTCGAATCGTGCCGGCGGCCGAACGGCGACGAGCGCCAGCGCCGCGAGCCCGATGAGCGTCGTCAGCCACGCGAGATACTCGACGGCGGTGGCGCCGTAGGTGAGCTCGACATGGGTGCGTGTGGGGATCACCACCATCCAATTGGGCGTGACGCGGTAGGGACCGTCGGCGCCGTCGACCGACCAGTTCGGGAAGTAGGACATCTTGACGAGCACCGGCACTCCGGGCCGATCCACAGAGAATGACAGCCGGCCCTGTTCCACCGCCGGGCGGCTGATCTCGACCGGTGGCAGGGCGCGCCGAGGTGCTGCACCGAATCTCGTCAGCGAGGCGGGCGGAGCACCGTCAGGATCGGGCGGCGGCAGCAGCGTCACCCGAGACCAGTGCGGCGGGCCGGCGGCGGCGATGGGCACGTCCCACGCCGCCGGGTCGATGAACCAGATCGCCGCAGGATCGGTCCACGCTCGTCCAGCGTGGGACACGCCCTCGGCGACGGCGGGCTCGAATCGCAGCGGCGACACCACGTCGCTGCCGTCGACGAGATAGATCGACCACGGTCCCGATGAGGCAATGTGGGCCAGATCGGCCGAGCCGTGCGCCCCGGCCGTGGCCTCGGCGCTGAAGGCTGCGTAGTAACGCACCCCCGACATCTGCAGGTGGGCGACGCCGAGCCCGAAGTCCAGTGCGCTGTAAGGCAGACCTCGCATGGGGCGCGAAGGCGCAGCCGACAGTTCCGACTGCATGAGGAAGTGGAACGGCACGGTCGGCGACGACTCGAAATAGAGACCTTCCATCGAGGCGATGCAGCCGTCAGTCCATTGCGGCAGCAGCATCGGAGCCATCGGAGTGCCGTATGCGCCCACGACGTCGCGGTCGTATTCCCACAGCAATCGTCCGCATCCGTGCTGCTGGCCCACCTCGTCCATCGTCGAGACGAACTCGTAGTACTCGGGATAGGAGGGGCGTCTCTCGTAGCCGCGGAAGTTCCAGCGCGCCCATCCCGACACGAAGTTTCGGTCCTCCGATGACACCGTGAGAGGACCCCAGCGAAATGCTCCGCTGGCGTCGAAGCTGCCGCCGGGGGCATCGCCGAAGCGCAACAGCAGCAGGCCCACAGCTGCGATCAGCGCCACGACCGGCAGCGTCACCCGCAGCCACTGCACGACCGGCAGTCCCGATCGCGGTGAACCCTCGGTCGCAGACGTTTCCCGGCGTGTCAGACCCTCGATGAGGAGCCACAGCCCCATCGCCGCCAGCAAGTACAGAGCCAGGTACCAGAACGGCAGGATGCGCGCGTTCCACAGGCGGTGCTGGGGCCAGTGGACGAATCCCATGGCCATGGCGAATGCGATCACCGTCCACGTCATGGCCGGGCGGTACCAACGGACGAGACCCACCGCTGCACCTGCGCCGGCGAGCACCAGCAGCCAGGTGATGCTGTGAAAGGTCCCCTCACCGCCGATCTCGTCGGTGAAGAACAGGTGCTCCCGCACCGAGGTGAGCCGCTCCCAGCCCATGTCGTTCATGAATGCCCGGCGGGCTGCGAACGGCACCGTCCAGAACGCCGACACCGCGCCGCCGATCACCCCGATGACGAGCGCGTGCCATGACCTGCGCCATTCCGTCAGCGCAAGTGCGGCGATCGCCGCCGCAGGCACCGCGAGACGCCACTGCGGCGCCTCGGTGATGTTCCACACGGCGGCCCACAGCATGATCGCCGCGATCGACACACCCATCGCCGGCACCCGGCCGATGCGACCTGGCAGGCCGTGCAGGCCGCGCACCGCCACCATCAGCACGCTGGCGGCGACGGCAAACGCCAGCGGTATCGGGTGGCAGAGCGCGACGAACGCCAGCACAAAGCTCGTCCTGGCGCGGCCGGTGCCCCGCTCGAGCGAGCGCCACAGCATGCCGAGGTACACCAGCGTCGCCGACAGCGCGATCGAGAAGGCGAACTCCCCCGCCAAGGTCGATGCAGCATTCCCGCCGTAGATCGTGAAGTTCACGTCGAAGACGAACAGCAGCCCCGCTGCCGGCAACAGCATCCGCAGTGGCTGCGCCCAGCCCGCCAGTCGGCCCATCAGCCACGCGGCTGCGGGCATCGAGACGACGCCGCTGACCGCCACCACCTTGAACGCGACGCCCGAGAGCAGCACCAGGTCGGCGGCCACGATCAACAGGTAGGGCACCACCATGTAGAACTGCATGGCGGGCATGCCCGCATACCACTCGGTCGTCCAGCCGCGCAGCGAGCCCGAGGGCAGAAGCTCGTCTCGGAGGAACGACGGCCCCCACACGTGGGCGCCCATGTCCCCGCCGGTTGGCGTCGCGGCCGAGAAGATGCCGGCCGGATCGAGCCACAGAAAGACGGCCACGCAGCTCGCCACGACCGCTGCCGCTTCGACCCACGTCGCCAGCACCGCCCCCTTGCGCGGGGGGCGCATGGTCGGTGCGGCCACCAGCGCAGGCTAGTGCTGTGCCCAAGCCGGAATTGCGCGGCTATGGGTTCCGACCAGTCCGCCATAGCATGAACTCATGGCTTCCGAGGCGCCTCCGGACGAAGGGCACTCCCGAGCACGCAGGCCCCGTGCCGGCGAACCCCCGGACGCGCCCACCTACGACGATTCCGACGAGCGATCGCGTCGCCACAATCCCGGGCCGTCGGGCACCGGAACGCGCCAGCGCCGCGAGCGCTGGCCCCGCTGGTCCATCTGGCTGCTTGCCATGGTGTTGCTGTCGGTGATGTTCCTGCCCGGCCTGCTCAACAATGAGGACCGCGACGCCGTCGACTACAGCGGGCTGATAGCCCAGGTGTCCGAAGGCAGCGTTCGCAGCGTCACGATCACCAACGGCACCGGCGAGATCACCGGCGAATACATCGACGGGACCGAGTTCTCATCCGAGGGTCCCGTCGAGCTGCCCGAGACCGATCTGAGATTGCTGCGCCAGCAGGAAGTGGCCATCGAGTTCCACACCGACAGGCCCAACCTGCTCGTCAGCCTGCTGCCGTTCCTGTTGCCGTTCGGCCTGATCTTCCTGTTCTTCTGGTGGATGCAGCGACGTGCCCAGGGGCAGATGTCGGGGATCATGTCGATCGGCCGCAGCAAGGCCAAGACATACACCACCGAGCGCCCGTCGACGAAGTTCGACGACATTGCCGGCTACGACGGGGTCAAGCAGGAGATCACCGAGATCGTCGATTTCCTCAAGACGCCGGAGCGCTTCACGGCGATCGGCGCCAAGGTCCCCAAGGGCGTGCTGCTGGTCGGCCCCCCAGGCACCGGCAAGACGCTCATCGCCAGGGCGGTCGCCGGCGAGGCGGGCGTGCCGTTCCTGTCGGTGACCGGCTCGGACTTCATGGAGATGTTCGTCGGCGTCGGCGCCAGCCGGGTGCGCGACCTGTTCCAGAGCGCTCGCAAACTGGGTCGGGCGATCATCTTCATCGACGAGATCGACTCGATCGGCCGCAAGCGCGGCGCAGGGCTGGGCGGCGGCCACGATGAGCGCGAGCAGACGCTCAACCAGATGCTGGCCGAGATGGACGGCTTCGAGGAGACCGGCGGCATCGTGATGATGGCAGCCACGAACCGACCGGACATCCTGGATCCGGCCCTGCTGCGACCGGGCCGGTTCGATCGCCAGATAGTGGTCCCGCTGCCCGAGTACTCCGAGCGGCTGGCCATCCTGGCGGTCCATTCCGAGGACAAGAAAACCGACGACGAGGTGCAGTTCGAAGCCTTGGCCAAGGGCACGCCCGGCATGAGCGGCGCCGACTTGGCGAACCTCGTCAACGAAGCGGCCCTGCACGCCGTCCGGCGCGATTCGGAGTCGATCGGCCTGGCCGACTTCGAGGCGGCGCGCGACCGGGTGCTGATGGGCCAGCGCCGCGAGTCGGTCGCCCTGACCGAACGCGAGCGGGAGGTCACCGCTTACCACGAGGGCGGCCACGCCCTGATCGCCACGTTGTTCCCCCATGCCGACCCGGTCCACAAGGTGACGATCCTGCCGACCGGCCAGGCCTTGGGCGTCACCATGCAGCTGCCCGAGGAACGCCACGCGTACAGCCAGGAGTACATCGAAGACCGGCTTGCGGTGCTCTTCGGCGGGCGCATGGCAGAGGAGACCGTCTTCGGCGTGACCTCCACCGGCGCCGCGAACGACCTGGTCCAAGGCACCGAGCTGGCTCGCAAGATGGTGTCGGAGTGGGGCATGAGCGACCGGGTGGGGCCGATGGCGTGGGGATCTCACGCCCAGGTGTTCCTGGGCGAAGACCTCGTCTCGGGGCGCGACTACTCCGACGAGACCGCCCGCGTCATCGACGAGGAGGTCGAGCGGATCCTGCGGACCCAGCAGGACCGGGCTCGGCGGGCACTCGTCGAGCATCGCGGGGCGCTCGACCGGATCGCGACCGCACTGCTCGAGCATGAGACGGTCACTGGCTCCCAGATCGCGACGCTCGTCGCCGATCCCGAGCCTGCTGAGTCATCGGCGGCCGCCAATGGGAAGCTCGAAGGCGCCGAAGAACCTGTCGAGGCAGAGTCCGGGCCCGAGCCCGATGCCGAGGCTGAGCACGCACGCGGCGTGCCGATCATCGAGCAAGCCGCCCCTCCGCCCCAGGTCGCCGACTGAACCTCGACGACGCCCTCAGCGATTCCTGACCTGCGCTAGCGCAGCAGCCAGCGAGGACAGTTCCACGCGACCGATCCAGCCGTCGACGACATTGCCGTCGGGATCTGCGACCACCGTCGTGGGCACCGTGTCGATGCCGTGACGCCGATGCAGCTCGCGCTCGGCAGCGAAGGGGACCTCGGTGACCGGCAGGCCCGCGCCGGCCGGTCCGCGTGCTGCCGCGATCGCGGCCGCGCACGTCCGGCATGTCTCCTCGGTGAAGACCACGATTGCCGGGCCTGCATCAATGCCCAACGACCCGAGATCGACCGAGGCGGGCACGCTCGAATGCGGCACCCCGCCGGCGGCAGCACTCCTGCGGCGCTGGGCGACGAAGGCGACCGCGAGCGCGATGACAACAAGCACCGCGGCTATTGCGAGGCGTTCCATCAGGGCCTCACCATCCCACCGGATGGGCCACGCTGAGGCCCGCACCGCCGGATCGGGATTGCCACAGCAGCACGGCGAACGGGACGTCGGACACCACGATGCGGGTCGTGCCGCTCGTCAGTCGGTGCGTCACCACACCCGACGCCGGCACGTCGACCACCGCGACCGTCTCGCGATGCAACGTCCCGATGACGACCCGACGATCACCCTCCCCCTCATCGGGGGGCTCACCGTCGCCAGCCGGCTGCGGCGGAGCTCTCACGACGGTCAGGAAAGTCTCGACGCCGGGCTCAGCGGGCGCCACCACGAGCCAGCGCTCGCGCTCCACCCCGATGCCCGGCACCGAGGCCAGGCCCGACCGTGCTGGGAGCACCGGCGGGAGCACCTCGGCGACGGCAACGCCAGGATCGTCTGGGTTGTCCTGCGGTCCGGAGCCGTCCAGCAGAGCGCTGGCAGCCTCAGATGAGGTGTCGGGTGACACGTCCGGCTGGGCTGCCACGGTGACAGATGGGGCGAGGGATGGATCGTCGGCAGGCTCGGTGGTGTCGTCGGCAGGATCCGAAGCGATCGGGATGTCCGTCAGAGGGCTCGCCGCGGAGCCGACCAGGGTCTCCGCCCATACGACAAAGGGCACGTCGTTCTGCCCGGTCACCGAGATGCCCAGCGGGACTCCGGCGGGCGCCAGCAGGGAGTCGAGCCCCGGCGCCCGGTCGCTGGGCGGCTCGACCGTCAGCTCGAGCACATCGTGCGCTGCAATGGCGAAAGCCGCGCGGTCGCTGTCGGCGCCGTCGACCGCCACCTCCGTGACGACTTGGGCCACCTCGTCGGTGGGATTGAACACCCGAACGCTCAGCTGGGTTTCGCTGTCGATGCCCGCTGCCGGCACGAGCCACGTTTCGCTGAGGCTGACCGACGCCAACTCCGCGGCAAAGCCGCGCCTGCCGATGCTGCCGTCGTAGATCGCGAACGAGTCAGCGGCAATGCGACCGGTGCGCGCCTGCACCGACGCAGCTACGACATCACGCCGACGCGCATGCTGGCCGAGGTCGAAGGCGACAGAACTCCACGCCGGGATCACCACCCCCGTCAGCTCCGGCACGACGAAGGGCCCGAATTCCGCCTCGGTGGCAAAGGTGATGTCGACGATTGCATCGCGCGGCAGCGGATTCATGATCGCGATCACCCCGAGCGCATCGGCCTGGGTGTCGCCGACAGGCACATACCAGTTGGCTGCAAGCACGCTCGAGCAGCGGGCTTCGTCGATCCCCAGCGGCGAGGAGAACCTGCGTGTCACTGCCAGACCGCCCGAGGAGGCCTCGACCAGGGCGCCGATGATCTCGTCACGCGCGTAGTCGGCGATGTTCACCACACCGGTGCTCAGCGGCGCAACGTCCGCCGTCACGAACTGGCGGCCCGTGGTGCGACCGCGCAACTCGACCGAGACCGACACCGATGCGCCGGTCATGTTGGTGAGCAGCAGCTCGGTTGTGATCTCGCCGAACCCGGGCGAGACGGCGCGCATCCCCACGACCGGGCAGAACCAGCTCGAGGTCAGCGCAGACGGTGCCGGCACTTCGATCTGCGTCGGCACCTCATCATGGAGAGCCGCCGCCTCAGCAGGAGCGCGATCGATGCGCGCGTCGACGAGCAGCGCCGCGGCCACTGCCAGCGGGATCGACAACCTCGGCAGCCAACGCAGGATCCTCATCGCCGCCGCAACCTTCCGAATGCCGCCGTCACACGGTCGGCGAGTGGCGTCGGCTGGCCGATGGCCACCCACCCGATCGACAGCCAGATCAGCGCTTGAGCCCACAGCCGGTCGGTGACCGCAGCAGAGCGCTCGTAGCTCAGCTCAGCCTGGCCGGCATGGGGCGGATCGAATCGCATCGCCCAGCCCAGCGCGGGCGTCGGTGAAACCTCCGTGCTGTCCACCCGGAGTCTCCAACCCGGATCGAACCCCTCCGCGACGAGCAATGGGCCGGTACCCACATGCCCGAGCTGCACCGTCGGGGACCGGTAGTCGGTGAGCACGCCGATGCCGTCGCTCAGATCGCTCACCACCAGATCGGTCTGGTCGACTGCGAAGCCGGGAGGGATCGGCTGGGAGAACTGCGCCCGCGACGACCACCACGCCTCGTTGCGGAACACTTGCACCGACGGATCGACCGCGAGAGGGCGTAAGTCGATCTGCGAGGCCAACGCCTCCGCGATCGCCGGGTCGACCGGCCGTTCCCAACCTGCTGAGTACGAAGGACCCGAACGCTCGACCAGGACGACATAACGGATGCCGAACGATCCGAGCAGCCGCCCCATGCGCAGGGTGTCGCCGGCCAACCCCACTCTCACAGCGTCCAGCAGACGCTCATTTCCCGGCGTGGGGGGCGACGCCCATTGATGGCGGACATCGGGAAAGCCGCGAACCGACGTGCCTGCGGCGAGGCCGCCGATGCCCAGGTCCGACCCGCGCAGCGGCAAGACGTCGGAGTCGCCGATCCAGAGCACGCGGTAGTCGGGCCCGACATCTCGATCATCGATCAGCCCCAACGGCACACGGTGGTCGAAGCTCGGCGCCGACCAGTCTCCGTCGACCGCCGCCCACGCCGTGGGCAGCGCCATCGCGCCCACGGCGAGGCCGCTGATGAGCACCATCGCGCTGCGCACACGCGGCGACGTGTCGCCGCCGGACGCCGCCAGCACCGGCGGGCCTGCTGCGGCCGCCCAGCACAGTCCTACAGCGCCGAGTACCAGCGAGACCTCAGCCAGCGAGTCCCCGATCGGAATCTCGGCCAGCAGGTCGTCGGCCCAGCCGGTGACGACTGCCCACGCCCCTGCGAATCCTGCGAGGCCCACCATCCAACCCCGAGCCGCCCACCACAGCCGGCTCGAGCGCCCGACGAGCAGCGGCACCGCTGCGGCGCCCGCCATGCCCCAGCCCAGCGGCAGATCGCCCAGCGGTCCCGTCTGGAATCGCAGGAGCTCTGCGAGCGACGCCGGCGGCGAGGCTGTCGAGCTGCCCCCGGAAACATCCAAGAACGCCTGCAGTGAACCGAATTCGATCAGCCAAGGAAGGTGTGCCGCCACGGCGAGCGCCGCTGCCGCGCAAACCAGCAGCAGCCCGAGCCACGGTGTCGCCGGCGACGACCGGCTTGTCGCCCGCCAGGTGGACTCGGTGACGGCCAGCACCGCCGCGGCGCCCAGCCCGAGCACCACGATGAACGGCTCGAATGCCGCGGCGACGGCAAACAACAGCCCCAGCGACGCGACACGGGCCGCTGTCGAACGCCGGCTGCCGTCACCGGAGGGTCCGACCGCCACCGCGCCCGTCAACCGGCTGACCATCAGCACTGTTGCAGGCGCGACGCCGTACGCGAGCAGCACATCCCAGCGCCCATTGGCCACCGCGTTGTAGGGCAGCGGACATGCGGCATAGAGCGCGAGGGCGACCAGCCGGCCATTGCGACTGTTCGACGGTGCACAGAGCTTCCACATGCCGACGAGGCCTGCCAGCAGCAGCCCCCATACAGCGATGTGACGCAGCAGCCCGACGGCGCCGAGCACGATGATCCCGCCGGCGCCCAGCAGGCCCATCGCGGGATGACCGATCCCGGCGTCTCCCGCCGCATCGACACGCCAGCCGTCGAGGTAGGCGCTGAGCATCGTCGGAGCATCGGCGAAGTGCGCGAACTGGCCATATGCGGGGATGCCGCCGGTCAGCAGATGGCGGGAACCGAAGGCGATCCCGCCTGCCACGAGCACCCACACCACCCACACCGTCCGGTGCGCATTGCGCCGCCAGGTGCCGAGGATGCTCTCGTCGATGGTGGTGCGCGCCGCCAGACCGCCTTCGGGGCTGAGGCGGTAGCGGAACCAGTCGGCGACCCGGATCGAGCCGCCCTGCTGCAATCGGCGCAAGTCGGCATCACGCACTCTCCGGTAGCGCTTCGCAGCACCACGCAAGGCAAACGTGCCCGGAAGGCGCCGGGCATTCCACGCCCAAGCCAGCGCTACGTCTGATGCCTGCGCGAACCGCCCGCGCAGGGCCGCGAAGAGCACCTCGCCCAGCGCCAGCACGGCTGCGAGCAGCACTGAGGGCAGCAGATGCACCCAGCCGTAGCACTTCAGCATCGTGCGCAGCCGGGCCCGATGTTCATGCTGGCGAGCCGAGGGGCCGAACGGTGCTGCGGGCGGCTTGGACTGCACCAGCCCGGTTGCGGCCGGCACGATGCGCACGCGCGACCCGGCGAGCTGGATCCGCCAGCACAAATCGACGGCCGCGCCGTCGCCGTCGAGGTGAGGATCGAACCCGCCGACGATCGCGAACACGTCCGCCCGGACCAGCATCGCCTGCGTCGGCGCCACGAACAGGTCTCGTGCCTCGTCGTGCTGGGCCTGGTCCACTTCGCCTCGGCTGGCGGCTGGGATCCTCACGCCGAGGCGATCCGCTGTACCGCCCAGATCGCGCAGCGTCATGCCGTCGTCGGCGTCGAGCAGCTTCGGTCCAGCGACACCGACGACCCTGCCCGGGGCGTTCTCGGCGTCGTCGATGAGGACGCTGACAGCATCAGGCGTCAGCACGACGCCATCGGTCAGGAACAGCAGGTAGTCGGCCCCCCGCACCAGCGACGCGCCCCGGTTGTCGACCGATCCGGTGCGGCGCCGGTGCGAGCCCCGGCGCTCATCGGGGCGGGACGACGTCTGGCTCGCAACCGCAGCGGTGGGAAGCACCTCGCGGACACGACCGCCCTGGGGACCCTCGGCGTCGCACAGCACCAGGACGGCCAAGCGGGGGTAATCCTGGGCAGCCAGTGCACCCAAGGTGGCCTCGGTGTCGGACCATCGAGACGAGGCCGTGACGATGACTGCGACCGCCGGCGGGGGCGCCAAAACGGCTGGTTCGAGTGCCGCGGGCGCTGGCGGCGCCTCCGAAGCCGGCGGATTCGCGGCGCAGGCCGGATCTTCTGGCTCGGACGCTTCGGCGTTCGTGTCCATGCGACTTCGAGTCTGCCGCAGCGGCGTCAGCGCACCGACGCGGCAGCGACGACGCCCGGCCCAGCCCGGCTCGTCGGGTAGTCGGGCGCGATGCCGTAGTTGAAGCTGGTGCCGTCGCTCCAGATCAGCCAGTAGCCGTCGCCTGTGTCGGTGGCCACCATGTCGACTGCTGCCAGACGGTTGGCCCGACCCGAACGCGATCCCAGCGAAGCTGCACTGCCGAATACGTGCACGGCCGTGCCCGCGTCGGTTACCCAGTAGCCGTCGCCGTCGGCTGCTGCCGCGATGCCCACCGCGGCAGCGGTGTCCGCCGATCCCAGCTGTTCGGCGCCGCCGTAGGCCAGCACCGCGCCGTCCGTGGCGAGCAGCCAGAGCCCATCGCCGGACGGAGTCGATTCGACGTCCACGATGAGCGCATCAGCATCGGAGCGCTCTTCGGCACCCACATCGGCAGCCGCTCCGAATTCGAACACCTCGCCGTTCTGCAGCGCGATCCAGTAGCCGCCCTCGGGATGGGACGCGATGCCGACAGGCGCGGTGCGCGGCACAGTCTCGTCGACCTGCCCGACGGCATCGCCGTGGTGCCGAGCGTCGCCGAGTGCCCTCACCGCTCCTGAGGCGTCGAGCAGCCAGTAGCCCTTCCCGCTGCGGGTGACCGCCATATCGACGTATGCGGGCGCCCCGGTGCCGTCGTCGGCAGCCGCGTCGGACGGCTCGTCCGCGCCGTCGCCGTAGTGGCGTGCGAGACCGTACGCGCGCACCGTTCCGTCAGCCTTGAGCACCCACAGGTGAACGTCGGCGGTGCCCTGCACCGGCTCGACCGGGTTCGAGCCGCTGTCGAACTGCGGGAAGCGGTACCAGTCCGACAGCACCGTGCGAGGGAATGCCCGGCGGAACGGGTCTCGTGCCCACCGGTCAAAGCTGAAGGTGTGCTCGCCGCCGGTGCCGACCACTCGCAGGGCTCGCACGCGTCCGCCCCACTCGCCGTTGCCGTCGCGCCCGGTGATGTCGATCCGCACGAGCTGTCCGAGCGTCTTGCCGTGCTGCGCGAACAGCGGCTCGAAGGCTCGCTCGATGTCGGAGCGTCGCAGCTTGATGGTCCATCGGTGGCCGCTGTTGCCGTTGTCGGCGTAGATGGCGTCGCCTGGATCGGGCACAGCCGGGAACGCGGACGCCGGCGGCCCCGCAGACCATCCCCCGCTGCTGGTGCTGAACTCGGCGAAGGCGAACCCGCCGTCGGAATTCACCAGCGCCCTGCCCTCGGTGTTGGCGATGGCCAGCGTCGTGTGCTCGAAGCCGGCGCCGTGATCGTTGCGCCGCTCCCGGCCGCCGCTCCCGGCCGCCGCGCCTTCGTACAGCTGGCAGTCGGGCCAGTCGCAGATGTCGGTGAAGCGCCCCCGGCCCATCTGGTACTGAGACCGGTAGAGCGCATAGCTGCGCGCCGCGATGGCCTGCGCTTCGAGAGCCGCCAGGCCCGTGCCGGCCGGGCCCGTGCGGGCGCCCCAGTCCGGCGGCGACTCCTTGGGCACGACGCCGCGCAGGTACTGCTCGAGCGGCAGGCGGTTGAAGGTGTAGGGGCGGCCGGACTGCTTCACGATGCCGAGGGCGCCCCGGTAGGTGATGCGCATGATCTCGGTGGCGTCGCCGGTGCCGCCGCAGTAGATCATGGTCAGCATGGCCGACCGGTCATCGGCGGCGTAGTCGTCGCTCGACGGCAGCACTTCGACGAACGCGTCGCCGTTGCGACCGCTGCGCCCGGACAGGCCCGACGCCACGCTCGCCCCCGGGTCGTCCGCGCAGCCCGAGGTGCGATGGACGTCGAAGGCGTTGCCGCTGACGCTCAGACGCGCGATCTCGCCGCCCGCGAAGGAGTGGCCTTCGGCCGTGAACGAAGATTTCGAGGTGACCAGCAGGTCATGGCGGGCGTTGCGCGTCAGGTGGACGAAGATGTCGCGCTCATCGACATCTGTGAGCGTGGTGTTGCCGTAGTAACGGAGCGCTATCTGCTCGCCGGTGCAGCCGAAGTGCGTGGCGTAGCCCAAGGCACCCCACTGGCCCATGCCGTTGCCGTGGCCGTGGCCTCGCCCCTCCACCACGATCTCCGACGGGGCGACCTCGTCGGAGGCGTCGCTCGGCGGATCGACCGAGACCGGGCCAGCGGCAACGGGAGGCGGCGCAGTGCACTCGGGGGCGCTGGCGGCGCCGACATCATCGGGCGGGCGAGTCAGCACTGCCGCCGCTGCCGTCACCACCGTCTCGCGGACCGCCGCTGGGCCGCCGAGCACCGTGAGGCCCGTATCGCCGCCGGCTGCGGCCGTGCGGGCAAGCGCCTGGCGAGTCGGGGCAGGCAGCGTCGTGTCGGCCAGCACCATGGGCACGGCGCGAGCGCCCAGCAACGCTCCGCCCACGAGCGCATCGGGAAACGCGGTGCCGCTTGCGAGCCCGACCGCGGCGTCACCGAAGCAGGAGCCGGCCAGTTCTGCCGCCACGGTGGCTGCTGTCTCGTAGCGGTCCTGTCCCCACCACCGGCGCGTGGCGATGCCGAGACCAGCCACCGCGTCGAGAACCGTCGGCGACACCGCGACAGGGCCGCCGACGACGATCACCTGCTCGACACCTCGATCAGTGAGGAACGCCCGTGAACGCGATGTCAGCGCCTGCGGGTCGCTCAGCAGCACGGGATGGCGGCCGGAGTAGGCCAGCGGCGACACTGCCAGCGCATCGGCGAACACGTCGCGGGTCGCCAGCAGCACCGTGCGGAGGCCGTCGCCGCAGTAGTCGCCGATGCCTGCCTGGGCCACTCGTTCAGCTACCCGGATATTCGTCTCGTCGCGGTCGGCGCCCGAGAGGCGCTCGGGCTGTGCGCCCGTGAGCTGGGCGAGATCGGCTGCCGCCGCATTCGAGACACGGTCGGCATCGCCGACTACGACCGCGCGGCTGATGCCGTGCTGCCCGATGAAGCTTCGCACCGCCGCTGGCAGGCCGTCAGGCGGCGTGAGCAGCACCGGCGCATTCAGCACGCTTGCCAGCGGCGCCGCCGAGAGCGCGTCGGCGAAAGCGATCCCCGAAGCGACGATCACCGTGTCGACCGGTGCTGATTCAGCGACGTACGCCTCTGCGATGCGCACCGCCGTCTCGTAGCGATCCTGCCCCCAGAGGCGCTCGGGCGTCACCGCGTTCGCGGCGCCCGCACGCGCAACCGGCGCCAGCATCGACGCGACCGCCAGCAGCGCGACGCCCGGCGCGAGCACTGCGGCACGGCGGCTTCGGCGCTGCGATGACCGGCGCCGACGCCGGAGGGGTTCGCCCGCGGCGCCGCGACTGCGCATCTGCCGCAAGGTAACCCATGAAGCCCCTGTACTGGCAGACCCCTCCCGCCCCATACTGGAAGCTCAGCAAGGACGCGATTGGCGTCGCCACGGCTGGAGAGGCTCGCCTGATGACCACAGCCTTCGTCACCGGCATCACCGGACAGGACGGCCAGTACCTGGCCGAACTGCTGCACGGCAAGGGCTACCGGGTGTTCGGGCTGATCAGCGGCCAGCGGAATGCCCGGGCCGAGACCGTGGCCAGCGCGCTGCCCTTCGTGGAGCTGGTGGAGGGCGACTTGCAGGATCTGGCATCGCTCATCGCCGCCCTCGAGTACTCCCAGCCCGACGAGGTCTACAACCTGGGCGCCATCAGCTTCGTGGCGCTGTCGTTCAAGCAGCCCGAGCTGACAGCCAACGTCAGCGGCTTGGGTGTGCTGCGACTGCTCGAAGCCATCCGTCTCGTCGGCGGCAGCCCGAACCCGATCCGGTTCTACCAAGCCTCTTCCAGCGAGATGTTCGGCAAAGTGCGCGAGACGCCGCAGAACGAGCTCACGCCGCTGCATCCGCGCAGCCCGTACGGATCAGCCAAGGTGTTCGGTCACCACACCACGGTCAACTATCGCGAGAGCTACGGGCTGTTCGCGTGCAGCGGCATCTTGTTCAATCACGAGTCGCCGCGCCGCGGCCAAGAATTCGTCACGCGTAAGGTGACCAGCGCAGTCGCGAGGATCAAGCTCGGCTTGCAGGACGAGGTAGCGCTGGGCAATCTCGACGCCAAGCGCGACTGGGGTTTCGCCGGCGACTACGTGCAGGCGATGCACCTGATGCTCCAGCAGCCCGAACCCGACGACTTCGTCATCGCGACCGGGCAGACCCATGCCGTGCGCGAGTTCGTGGAGCTGGCATTCGCAGCGGCCGGGATCGACGACTGGGAGCGTCACGTCCGCATCGATCCGCGCTTCTTTCGCCCGGCCGAGGTCGACCTGCTGGTGGGCGATGCATCCAAGGCACGACGGATTCTCGGCTGGGCGCCGCAGATGGCATTCGACCAACTCGTCGCCACGATGGTGGCCCACGACCTCGAAGTCGAGCAGCGCAAGCTCGCCTGATGGCGCCAGGCCAGCCGGCCGCGCCTGGCGCGGCGGCACCACGGCCCTTCGCGCCGAACAACAGTTAGAGGCCGCGCGGATAGATCGGCTCTGAACGATTTCGAGCCGTGGAATCGCCTCTGGATGGGTCTCTGACCTGCAGCATCGACACGACAGACGATGCGATTGCATACAGTCGTTTTATCAATCCGCTAACGCTCTTA
>JAJDVQ010000025.1 GCA_022826045.1 Acidimicrobiia bacterium
TTGCGCGAGTTCCCCGACCCCGCGCCGGCAGGATCGCCCTTCTCATAGCCCAGATGATCGGTCAGCTCCTCAGCCAGAGCCCGCTCGAGCACCGCCTTGGTCAGCTGGCCCAACAGCCCATCGGGGCCCAGCAGCTGCACGCCCTGCTCATCAGCGCGCTCCATCAGCGCGTCCAGCGCGTCCTCGTCAACCAGCGAAACGCTCGGCGTCAGCCCAGCCAGTCGTGCGTCCTCAGTCAATGTGGTCCTCTCCGCCGCTCCGGAATCCATCACCGAAGCAACTGTCTCAGACCACCCCCCTTACACAGAGGAAATGACAGTCCCAGCGGCGTCGCGATGTGGCCCGCTACGAGGAGCACGTCAAGAAGCTGGACAACCGCATCAACCTGACCGGCAAGACCAACGGCTGGAAAGCCGTCCTGAACACCCTGACCGTCCACTACGGCGACCGGATCGCCGACCACATCCGATGAAAACCACCACGGCCGGCTACACAAAAAAATCTGACAGTCCCAACCGTCCAAGCACCCCACGCGCAGATACACTGCCCGCCACCAGGGCCAACGACGTCCCTGCCGCCGCCGGGTTCCGACATCGGAGCTCCATCAGCCCACCGGGACGTCGCCGATGCCCATCAATGACACTGCGACCGCTGACACAGCGGCTGCGCCGCGTGCCGAAGACCGTCCTGCGGTACGCACCGGCCCCTTCTCGACGCCGCCACCCGCACAAGGCCTCTACGACCCCGCATTCGAGCACGACGCGTGCGGCGTGGGCTTCGTGGCCGACATGTCCGGGGTGCCGAGCCGCGCAGTCGTCGATCAGGCCCTGCAGTGCCTCGTCAACCTCGACCATCGCAGCGCGACGGGCGCTGAGGCCAACGTCGGCGACGGCATCGGCATCACCATCGGGGTGCCCGACCGGTTCCTGCGCGAGGTCTGCGACTTCGAGCTCCCGCCAGCCGGCCACTATGCGGTCGGCACGGCGTTCCTGCCCCGCGCCGACCCTGACGCAGCCGCAGCGTCGATCGAAGCGATCATGGTCGACGAGGGCTTCGAGGTGCTCGGCTGGCGCGAGGTCCCCACCGATCCCTCCGCGCTCGGCAAGTTCGCCACCGATCCCATGCCGGTATTCCGGATGCTGTTCGTGGCCGCCCCGTCCCCTCAACAGGGCCATCTGCTCGAGGGGCTGGCGCTCGAACGGCGGGTGTACGTCGCCCGCAAGCGCACCGAGCATGAGATCGATCCCGCGCCCTACTTCCCGTCACTGTCGTGCCGCACGCTCATCTACAAGGGAATGCTGACCTGCAGCCAGTTCGCAGAGTTCTATCCCGACCTGGTCGACCCCCGCATGGAATCGGCGCTCGCCCTGCTGCACTCGCGTTTCAGCACGAACACGTTCCCCTCATGGCCGCTCGCGCACCCGTATCGCATGCTGGCTCACAACGGCGAGATCAACACCGTCATGGGCAACCGCAACTGGATGCGTGCGCGCGAGGGCACGCTGTCGAGCCCGCTGTTCGCTGACCTTGATGGACGCAACCAGCTTGAGCGCACCTACCCGGTGTGCACGCCGGGCGCGTCGGACACCGCCAGCTTCGACGAGGTCCTCGAACTGCTCCATCTCGGCGGGCGGAGTCTCCCCCATGCCGTGCTGATGATGATCCCGGAGGCATGGGAGAACCATGCCCGCATGCCCCAGGACAAGCACGACTTCTACGAATTCCATGCCTCGTTGATGGAACCGTGGGACGGCCCGGCCAGCATCGCCTTCACCGACGGCACCGTCGTGGGTGCAGTGCTCGACAGAAATGGATTGCGGCCCTCCCGCTACTGGGTCACCGCCGACGGTCTGGTCGTGATGGCATCCGAGGTCGGCGTCGCGGACATCGACCAAACCCGCATCGTCCGCAAGGGCCGCCTGCAGCCGGGTCGCATGTTCCTGGTGGACACCTCGCTGGGCCGCATCGTGGGCGACGACGAGATCAAGCATGACCTCGTGAGCGCGAAGCCGTATGGGGATTGGCTCGCCGACGGGCTCGCACACCTGGAGGACCTGCCGCCGCGCTTCAGCCTGACGCCTCAGCACTCCTCGGTGACGCTGCGCCAGCGCACCTTCGGCTACACCACCGAGGAACTGCGGATCCTGGTGGCGCCGATGGCACGCACCGGCATCGAGCCGATCGGGTCGATGGGCACCGACACGCCGATCGCCGTGCTGTCGAAGCGGCCGAGACTGCTGTTCGACTACTTCAGCCAGCTGTTCGCGCAGGTCACCAATCCGCCGCTGGATGCGATCCGTGAGGAACTGGTGACGTCCACCAAGGCCAAGATCGGCCCGGAGGGCAACCTGTTGCAGCCCGGCCCGGACTCGTGCCGTCAGATCGTGCTGCCCTACCCGATCCTGTCGAATGAGGATCTCGCCAAGATCCTGTACATCGACGAGGACCTGCAGCAAGCGCCCGCGCAGGCCAATGGCGCCGCATCGGACGGCGCCGCCCAGCCCGATGTCGATGCCGGCCGCTTCCGGCCGTTCGCAGTAGATGGGCTGTACCCGGTCACAGAGGGCGGCGCGGGAATGGCGCGGGCAATCGCCCAGGTGTGCGAGCAGGTCGACGAGGCCATCGCAGGCGGCTCCCGGATCATCATCCTGTCGGACCGCTACAGCGACGAGCAGCATGCGCCGATTCCTTCGCTGCTGCTGACGGGCGCGGTGCACCACCACTTGGTGCGCAACAAGACCCGGACGATGGTGGGCTTGGTCACCGAGTGCGGCGATGCACGCGAGGTGCACCACATGGCCCTGCTGCTGGGCTACGGGGCGAGCGCCGTCAACCCGTACCTGGCCTTCGAGTCGATCGACGACATGGTGCGCAGCGGCGTCATCACCGAAGTCGACGAGCGCACCGCCAAGCGCAACTACATCAAGGCGTGCACCAAGGGCGTGCTCAAAGTGATGTCCAAGATGGGCATCTCGACCGTGGCCAGCTACACCGGGGCACAGGTGTTCGAGGCGGTGGGCCTTGGGGCGGACCTCATCGATCGCTACTTCAGCGGGACGACATCCAAGCTCGACGGCGTCGGTCTCGACGTGCTCGCTGCCGAGGTTGCCGAGCGCCACCGGTTCGCCTACCTCGACAACCCCACCGAGGCCGCGCACCGCGATCTGTGGGCGGGCGGCGAGTACCAGTGGCGGCGAGAGGGCGAGTACCACCTGTTCAACCCCGAGACTGTCTACAAGCTGCAGCACTCCACGCGCGCCGGCCGCTATGAGATCTTCAAGGAGTACACGCAGCTGGTGGATGATCAGTCCACCGAGCTGGCGACACTGCGGGGCCTGTTCGAGCTCCGTCCGGCGCCCGGTAGTCCTATCCCGATCGACGAGGTCGAGCCGGTTGCTGAGATCGTGAAGCGCTTCTCCACCGGAGCGATGAGCTACGGCTCGATCTCCGCGGAAGCACACGAGACGCTGGCGATCGCCATGAACCGCATCGGCGGCAAGTCCAATACCGGCGAGGGCGGCGAAGACCCAGAGCGCTATGTGCCGGACCCCAACGGCGACCTGCGGCGCTCCGCCATCAAGCAGGTGGCCTCGGGGCGCTTCGGTGTGACCTCGGAGTACCTGACCAACGCCGATGATCTGCAGATCAAGATGGCCCAGGGCGCCAAGCCCGGCGAGGGCGGGCAGCTTCCGGGGCCCAAGGTCTGGCCGTGG
Organism: Acidimicrobiia bacterium; assembly: GCA_022826045.1. Lineage (GTDB taxonomy): Bacteria > Actinomycetota > Acidimicrobiia > Acidimicrobiales > Poriferisodalaceae > Poriferisodalis. The sequence continues at coordinate 3,714 of JAJDVQ010000025.1, forward strand.
ATCGCGAAGACCCGCCACTCGACGCCCGGTGTCGGGCTCATCAGCCCGCCTCCGCACCACGACATCTATTCGATCGAGGATCTCAAGCAGCTCATCCACGATCTCAAGAACTCCAACCCGGCTGCGCGCGTCCACGTCAAGCTGGTGGCCGAGGTGGGCGTGGGCACCGTCGCCGCCGGCGTGTCGAAGGCGAAGGCCGATGTGGTGCTGATCTCCGGCCACGACGGCGGCACCGGGGCGTCGCCGCTGACGTCCCTGAAGCACGCGGGCGCGCCGTGGGAGCTCGGCCTCGCCGAGACACAGCAGACGCTGCTGCTGAACGGGCTGCGGGACCGCATCGTCGTACAGACCGACGGGCAGCTGAAGACCGGACGCGACGTGATCGTGGCGGCACTGCTGGGTGCCGAGGAATACGGTTTCGCCACAGCGCCGCTGGTGGTCTCGGGCTGCATCATGATGCGCGTCTGCCATCTCGACACCTGCCCCGTGGGCGTCGCCACCCAGAACCGCGAGCTGCGCAAGCGCTTCGGCGGCCGGCCCGAGTTCGTCGTGAACTACTTCGAGTACATCGCCCAGGAGGTCCGCGAGTACCTGGCAATGCTGGGCTTCCGGTCGCTGCCCGAGGCCATCGGGCGGGTGGACCGGCTCGACACCACCGCTGCGGTTGCCCATTGGAAGGCCCACGGGTTGAACCTGTCGCCGATCCTGGCGGAGCCCGAGACGCCGTGGCCGCAGGATCGCTACTGCTCCCAGAGCCAGGACCACGGCCTGGACCGGACCCTCGACCAGCAGCTCATCGAATTGGCGGCACCCGCGATCCAGCGCCGCGAGCTGGTGCGAGCAGAGCTGCCTATCAGCAACGTGAACCGGACGGTCGGCACCATGCTCGGCCATCGCATCACCGCTGCCCACGGCGGCGACGGCCTGCCTGACGACACGGTCGATTTCACGTTCAACGGGTCGGCCGGGCAGAGCTTCGGCGCATTCGCGCCGCGAGGGTTGACGATGCGGCTGTACGGCGACGCCAACGACTACCTGGGCAAGGGGCTGTCGGGCGGGCGCCTGGTGGTGCGACCGCCGCGTGACACACACCCGGACTTCGTGGCCGAGGACAACATCATCGCTGGGAACGTCATCCTGTACGGCGCAACCGGTGGCGAGGCGTACATCCGCGGCACGGTCGGCGAACGCTTCTGCGTGCGCAACTCCGGAGCGACCGCCGTGGTCGAAGGGGTGGGCGACCACGCGTGCGAGTACATGACGGGCGGCATGGTGGTGGTGCTCGGCGGCGTCGGCCGCAACTTCGGCGCGGGGATGTCGGGCGGGGTGGCATTCGTGTACGACCCCGACGACGTCTTCTGGCGACACCTGAACGCCGAAATGGTCGACCTCGAGACCCAGCTCGACGACGCCGACGCAGAGACGGTGCGCACGGTGCTGCGCCAGCACGTCGCGGAGACCGATTCGGCTCCGGCCCAGCGCATCCTGGGACGCTGGCACAGCGAGGTGCGCAGCTTCCGCAAGGTGATGCCGAAGGACTACCGGCGCGTGCTCGAAGCACGGGCAGCAGCGGCCGAGCTCGGCCAAGACCCCGACGAGGCAGTCATGGCGGCTGCGCATGGCTAGGCACCGCGTTCATCCGCTCGGCGCAGCCGCCACCGGAGCAAGCACAGGGGCTGCGCATGGGTGACATCCGGGGATTCATGCGGCACGACCGGGAGCTGCCGACGCGGCGCCCGGTGCCGGTGCGCCTGCGCGACTGGCGCGAGGTGTACGAGCCATTTGCCGACGAGGACTTGCGCACCCAGGCCAGTCGCTGCATGGACTGCGGTGTGCCGTTCTGCAACTCGGGCTGCCCGCTGGGCAACATCATCCCGGACTGGAACGATCTCGTGTACCGCGATCGCTGGCACGACGCCATCGAGCGACTGCACGCCACCAACAACTTCCCTGAGTTCACCGGCCGGCTGTGCCCGGCGCCGTGTGAGGGCGCGTGCGTGCTGGGCATCAACGCCGATCCGGTCACCATCAAGCAGGTCGAGGTCGCGATCATCGACAAGGCCTTCGAGATGGGCTGGGTCCGCCCCGAGCTGCCCGCCGTGCGCACCGGCCGCAGCGTGGCAGTGGTGGGTTCAGGGCCCGCTGGGCTGGCTGCGGCGCAACAGCTCACCCGTGCCGGTCACGATGTCACGGTGTTCGAGCGTGCCGACCGGCTCGGCGGCCTGCTCCGGTACGGCATCCCCGAGTTCAAGATGGAGAAGCGCCACATTGAGCGGCGCCTCGACCAGATGAGCGCCGAGGGCACGAAGTTCCGCACCGGCGTCGAGGTCGGTGCGGATATTCCGGTGGCGGATCTGCAGGCCGATTTCGACGCACTGGTGCTGGCCGGTGGCGCGACGGCGTGGCGCGATCTGCCGATCCCCGGTCGAGAGCTCGACGGCATCCACCAGGCGATGGAGTACCTGCCGTGGGCCAACAAGGCCCAAGAAGGAGACCTCGACCCGGGCGACGTGCCGATCAACGCCGCTGGCAAACGCGTGGTGATCATCGGCGGAGGCGATACCGGCGCCGATTGCCTCGGCACCGCGCACCGCCAGGGTGCCGCTTCGGTGCACCAATTCGAGATCCTGCCGCGTCCGCCCGACGAGCGAGACTCCGCCAACCCTTGGCCGACCTATCCGATGATCTACCGGACATCCTCGGCGCATGAGGAAGGCGGCGACCGCGTCTACTCGGTGAACACGCAAGAGTTCTTGAACGACGGCGCAGGTTCGGTGCGGGCATTGCGGGCGCACGAGGTCGTGTTCAGCGACGGCCGGTTCGCCAAGGTGGACGGCACCGAATTCGAGCTCGAATGCGAGCTCGTGCTGCTGGCCATGGGATTCCTCGGGCCGCAGCAGGAGGGTTTGCTGGCGCAGCTCGACGTGGAGACCGATGCGCGCTCCAACGTGGTGCGCGACGACGAGTACCGCACGAGCGTCGACGGTGTGTGGGTGTGCGGCGACATGGGCCGAGGGCAGAGCCTGATCGTGTGGGCAATCGCCGAGGGCAGAGCGTGCGCCGCGGCAGTCGATGAGGCTCTCATGGGCCATACGGCGCTCCCGTACCCGATTCCCCCCTCGGCGCGCCCGCTCAACTGAAGGCGAGAGGTCACAACGGTGAGCACGAGCCAGTACCCGGTGAACGGCGAGCGTCTGTGGGAGACGCTCCATTCCCTGGCAGAGATCGGCGCGACGGCCGCCGGTGGTGTCGCCCGGGTGGCGCTGACCGACGAGGACCGGGTGGGGCGCGACCAGTTCGTGGCATGGGTGCAGGAGCTGGGCTGCGCCGTCCATGTCGACCAGATGGGCAACCTGTTCGCACGTCGCGAGGGCACCGATTCGCAGCGGGCACCGGTGGTGGTCGGCAGCCACCTCGACAGCCAGCCCACGGGAGGCAAGTACGACGGCGCCTACGGCGTGATGGTGGGCCTCGAGGTGCTGCGAGTGCTCCACGACCACGGCATCAGCACTGCGGCACCCGTCGAGGTCGTCTCGTGGACCAACGAGGAGGGAGCGCGCTTCCCGCCCGCGATGATCGGTTCCGGCGTCTATGCCGGAGCGTTCAGCCTGGACGAGGGACTTGCCGCACCAGGAGTGGACGGCACCACCCTCGGCAGCGAGCTCGCCCGCATCGGCTATGCCGGAGACGACCCATGCGGCGCCCCTGACGGTGCCGGTCGCCGACCCATAGGGCACTACATCGAGCCGCACATCGAGCAGGGTCCGATCCTGGAGGCCGCCGAGGTGACGCTCGGCGCGGTCACCGGGGTGCAGGGCATCCGCTGGTACGACGTGTCGATTGAAGGTCAGTCGGCGCATGCGGGCAGCACGCCGATGGAGCACCGCGCTGATGCCATGGTGGCCGCCGCACGGCTGGTGTGCGAGGCCGACGAGATCGCCGCTCGCCGTGCTCCCGAGGGACGCGCCACCGTCGGCACGCTGTCGGTCGGCACCGGCTCACGCAACACCGTGGCGGGCTCAGTCTCGCTGACTGTCGACTTGCGCCATCCCGACGCCGCCGAGCTGGAAGCCATGCACAACGAGCTGCTGGCCTTCGCCGAGAGCCCTGCCTTCGGACGGCAGCCCAGCGCCGCATTGAGCGGCGTCAGCCAACCCAGCGGACGCTCGCTCCCCCAGCCGCAGATCACCCCGATCTGGTACTCGCCGCCGATCGTGTTCGATCCCACAGTGGTCGATGCGGTGCGGGAAGGTGCTCTCGCGGCGGGCTTCGAGCCGGTCGACATCACCTCCGGGGCCGGCCACGACGCCTGCTACGTGTCCCGGGTTGCGCCCACCGGGATGCTGTTCATCCCGTGCGCCGACGGGCTGTCGCACAACGAAGCCGAATCGATTCTCCCTGAGCACGCAACAGCGGGCGCCCAGGCCACCTTGAATGCAGTGCTCTTGTTGGCGGGCTAGCGCCGCTCAGGTCAGCTCGGCCAACGCCTGGCACTTGAGGATCGCCCGGGCAGACTGTTCCATGGCGGTCCATGCCGGTTGGTCGGCCACCTCGCCCCGCCAGCCCATCTGCGCCAGCCGATGAGTGAGCCGCACATCGCCGGCGCCTACATCGGCCCGGGCGAGCCAGCCGGTGGCAGCCTGGGCGTCGCGTACCGCTGACCTTCGGGTCTCGGTCCACAGCTGCTGGTCGACGCCAGACAGCGGCTCGGCGGGTATGGCCACGATCATTGCTCTGGCGGTGTTGCGCCAGTGGCGGGCGATATCCACCGGCACCTCGCCGGGCCAATCCCCGAACAGCTGCTGCTCGACGCTGCGGTCGTCGGGCGATGCGCCGTCGATCACGCTGATGTTGACTTTGCTCAGTGCGATGGCGGCCGTCGTCGTGGCCTTCACGTCAGGGCGTGGCGGCGTCAACCGTTCTCGCAGTTCGCCGAATGCCGCAGCGCCCTCGGGACCGGTCGCCCAGCTGATGAAGTCGTTCCGGGCGCGCGCCCGGAACATCGGTGTCGCGAACGTGTCGGCCCACCATTCCACGGGCTGCAGCAGGTGTGCCATGCGGGGATCGAATTCCTCCCAGTTGCGGGCGTGCTCTTCCGACCGGAAGAGGTTCATGCCCGCTCAGCGGAAGGGCCGGGTTGCGGCATCGCCGCCGACCATGCTGCGGGTGTAGCCGACCATCGCAGGCGGATCGATCGAGATGATCTCCTCGTCGCGCATCACGATCTGCAGCGGTTCGCCGCCGAGCAGGCACGGCGCATCCACAGTCACGGTGCGGCCCTCGAACAGCCAGCGGCACGCCAACGCCTCGAAGCCGCACTGAGCGAACCAGCGCTGTTCGCCGTCGACGCTCACCCGGTATTGAGTGGGTTGGTTATTGAACGGCGGAAACGACGCGATGTAGTCGGTGCCCGGATGCAGCCAACCCGGCGTGAGGTCGATGACGCTCTTGACGAGTGCCTTGGCGCGTATCGGTGTGATACCCAGAGTGCCGGCCAGTTCGGCGTAGTGAGGCGCCACGCCGGTGGCCAACGTCTCGCGCATGATCGCCGCATACGCAGCATCAAGCTCCTCCAGCAGAAACTGCTCGGGATCCGTCGCCTCTACTGCCATGTCGCGACTCTAGAAGGCGCGCACTACAGCCGATGGATCCGTCGATTGCTCGGCAACAACGTGAGCCTTCGCGCCTTTGTGGGATGAGGGCCGCTGGGTTCGGTGCTGGGGGTTCACGTTAGGAGGATGCCGCAGCCAGATTCAGTCCCAATGGCTCGATTTGTATTCGAGCATGTCGTCGCCGTGCAGTTGCTTCGTGGCGTTGCCGACGCGTACCCAGAATTCCGTAGGCACCTGCCCGCCGTCACGAGGCTTGGCAAACACAGGCTTCCCGCTCGCTGCAACTGAGACGAGGCAAACGTCGACGTCGTTGGCTCGCTCGAAGCCGATCTTGACAATGCCAGCGATGGGGATCGAGAGACCGCTGTCGAGCCGCTGGCGCAGGAAGAGTTCGTATCCGTCGCGAGACGCCTTGTCGCCCAGGGTTGCCATGTCGTCCTGCAGCCCCAGCACGACGCCGGCATCATCGACACCTATCAGCAGGGTTCCGCCCTCAGCATTCAAAAAACCGCAAACCGTCTTGGTGATGACGTGCTCCAACCGCTTGTCGGCCTGTCCGGTGTGAAGATTCCAGCGGGCAGTCGACTTGTACTCGACCGTCTGGGATTCGCCAACATTGAGCAGATTGGCGAGCGGCGCCTGCGGTTCGTCCCCTTGTCCCTGGTCCCACAAGCGATTGAAGGCCTCCCGGACGACTCCGGCGATGCGGACTCGTCGCTTTTCGAGGAAGCGTGATATCCGGGATGAATTGAGGATCCCGTTCGATGGCGGCGTCTGTGACCTCGAAGGTCTCGTCTTCGGGACAGAAGGCGATTCGGATCTGCCTCGCCTCAAACGTCTTGGTCAGCACTGGCCGACCAGTCAAGACGGCGTACAGCGACGTGAGCCGTTGCTGCCCGTCAACAATGAGCAGCTTCGCGACTTTCTCATTCTCACCACCACCAACCTGCCGTGTCCCAGCATCCGCTCCCGTCTCCCAGAGCATCAGCGTGCCGACGGGGTACCCCCGATAGAGCGAGTCGAACAAGTCCCGTGCCTTCGCCGCCGGCCATACGAACGGACGCTGGATGTCTGGTAGCGCAATGTTGCCGTGCTTGATGGCCTCGACCAGATGCACAAGCGAGTAGCCCGTGTCCTTGTACAGCGTGGGCGTCATGTTCGTCCTCTGACGGGTCGTCGCGAGCGTTCTGCGACCATCGACGCTACCGCTGGTCAGCGGCCTGCCACGGTGAGCAAGCTCGCTTGGAACCAAGCCGCCAGCAACTCGGGAGTCCCAAAAGACGGAGTTCGGCCCCGCCGCCGTACCCGCTCCGTGCCAGACTCGGCGACTGAAGACTCGACCGTTGGGACGGCGCATCTGATGACAACCCCGATCCACCGCATGAAGGTGACGCTCCGCTCAATCCGCCCGCCAATATGGCGTCGCATCGAAGTCCGCTCCGACATCAGACTCGACCAACTGGCCTATCTGCTGGTCGTCGCCATCGGGTGGGAGGGTTACCACCTCGATCAGTTCAGGATCGGCGAGACCCGGTACCTCACTGCGGACCTCGATCCCCCGCTGTTCGGACCCAGGCCACTCAATGCGGCGCGCTACCGGCTCGAAGAGTTGCTTGCGCAGACCGGCGACAAGATGATTTGGGATTACGATTTCGGCGACGGATGGGAACACGATGTCGTGGTCGAGGCGATTGAGGCCGCCGACGGCAGGGCCACGTATCCGCGTTGTATCAAGGGCCGACGGGCTTGCCCACCTGAAGACTGCGGCGGCGTCTGGGGGTACGAGAACTTGGTGGAAGCGCTTGCAGCCCCTGCACATCCCGAGCACGCCGAACTCACCGAATGGCTGGGCCATCCTTACGACCCGGCGCATTTCGACCCGGCAGAAACCACCGAGGCCATGCGCGCGATAGTCCTCCCATGACGCAAGACTCGGCTGATTGAGGCGCTGAGGGCTGTGCTTTCCTCCCGCGCGTCCGCTCAACCGAAGTCGGTCAGGGGCCGAGTGCTGTGATCGGGACTACCTGTACGCCATCGGGGCGGCGATAGGCGGGACCGGTGGAGGTGATCACGAGCAGGGCGGCCAGGCTGACGGCTCGCTGGCGAGTCATCTTGTCCTGCAGGCGGAGCAGGGTTCGTGCGGCCTTGTCGATGGCGCTGGGTCTCGGGTTGAGCTTGACCTCGGCAGCGATCCATGTGCCGTCGTCACGCTCGACGATCGCGTCGGCCTCCAAGCCGGTGTTGTCGCGGTAGTGGAAGACCATGGCGCGCTCGGGTTGGCTGTAGACGCGCAGATCGCGCACCGCCAGCGATTCGAACAAGCAGCCGAAAGCAGCGGGGTCCGACAGCAGATGCGCAGGTGTAGCTCGCAGCATGGCGGCGGCCACTGATGGGTCGACGAAATGCCGTTTGGCTTCTCGTCTGAGCGTGGCCTTTGAGCGGAGGCTCACGGACCACGCGGGCTGGTCTTCGACCATGTGGATGCGGCGGAGGGCGTCGAGGCAGGCTGCGACGGTGTTGCGGGTGGGCGGATGGTCGGTGTCCATGTCCGACGCCAGCTTGGTCATCTTGGCTTCGTTCGCCACGTTGATGGCCAGCGAGCCCATGAGCCGCTGCATCATCGTGGGATCGTGACGCACGCCTCCGGCGACTGGGATATCCACACGGACAACTTCGTTGGCGTAGTCGGTCACGGACAGCAGGGCGTCATCTTCGCTGCGGCCGAGGTTCTGAGGCCAGCCGCCGACGCAGATGGCCGATGCGATGTCGCCGAGGCCCGGCAGCCCGTCGGGCAGAAGCGAGGCAGTCTCGCCGTCGAATAATTTCATCAGCGACACGGCGCCGGTCGACAGCCCTGTCTCCCACAATGACATCGGTCGCAGCAGCACCCGTGTGATGCGGCCGGTGCCGGTATGGCGGGTCACGTCGTCTTGCGGGACAGCCGAACCGGTGAGAATGAACTGGCCAGGCTCGGCGCGGTCGTCGCATTGCCGGCGCACTTGGTTCCACAGGTGCGGGGCGTTCTGCCATTCATCCAGCAGCCGGGGAACCGGTCCCACCAGCGCCGCTTCGGGATCGGACGAGGCCAACAGGAGCGCGCCGTCGTCGTCGAGTCGGAGTTCGCTGCGTGCGAAGTTTCGGGCCAGCCACGTCTTGCCACAGCCGCGCACGCCCTCCACAAGGACTGCGCCGCGTCGCCGCAAGGCACTCTCCACCTCACGGCCCACCACACGCGGCACGTACCCGGGCATCGTCAGCGTAGACGCTGCCTCGCTCACAACTCACTCCTCCGCACATCGGACTACGCGTTCTGGAAACTAATTATAGTGCATTTTGAAGGTTAGGAGTTACGCGTTCCGGAAGTTCGACGTTCGGAGATCAATCGCTGCACCTTCAGTCAATCGCCTTCGGTTTTCGATCAGTAGGTTGCGCATGTGGCTGCCGACACAGAATGCAACGACGAGCTGACGGCTTCGCGCTTCGAGGCGTTGATGGAGGTGCTGCGGCTGCGACGGTCGGTGCGCAGCTTCGAGCCGCCGCCTAAGCCGCTGCCGGTTGAGGTGCTGCGTGGGATCTGCGAGGCCGGGCGGTGGGCGCCGTCGGGCGCGAACACGCAGCCGTGGCACTTCGTCGTCGCCGCTGAACGGTCCGACGTGCTGGCCGTTTCCGACGTATTCGTGCGGCAGGCCGACCGGCTGGTGGAGCACTGCCGCGGATTCCCGCACGTCCACAAGAAGCACTGGCTGCACAACTCGCTGGCCATCGTGCTGCTGTTCTGTGATCCCCGCTGGGTCGATTCGTACCCAGTCAGCGACCACGACGGCTGGAGCGACGAGTACGCCGCCAACAACGAGAAGATCCTGCTGGCTTCGGTAGGTGCCGCCGCGCAGAACATGCATCTGGCGGCCGCCGCGTACGGGCTCACGACCGCGTGGCTGAGCGGCGGCGGCGAGGACACCACCGCTCGGGAGCTGCGTGAGCTGCTCGGCGTGCCCGAGCCGCTGGTGCCGATCGCCACTATTCCGATCGGCTGGCCGCACCGCCGTGCCGAATCTCGCTACCGCCACCAGCTGGATCAGCTCATCCATTGGGGCCGTTGGGACCCGGAGCGCACGCCGGCGGACGACGCCGTGCAGGCCTACGTCAGCGGGATCCGCCGTCAGGCCATGTACCGAGGCAGCGAGACGCTCGAGGACTGAGCCTGCCCCGCGTTGTGCGAATGCGCGCTGCGCGATGGTGCACAGATGTGCTTTACAGCATGAAGCGGCTGACTGTGGAGCTGGCCAGCCACATCTCGATGTCGCGGATCGCCTGCGTCATGGCTTGGCCGATGAGGTCCAGCTTGCGCACCTGCTCGATACGCGGCGCCGCCTGCTCCAGCTCGGCCTTCGAGAGCAACTCGCCGAAGATGCCGCAAGCGTCTGTCAGCGCGATGATCACGATGTCGCGCGGGCTGGGAATCTCATCGCTGAACAGGACCCCTATGATCCGCAGTTTCACCTCGCGCTCGGCCTTGCCGTCGATCATCGGGTAGCGGCGGGAGCGGAATACCCACAGGTGACGATCATCCTTGCGCTCAAGAATCCCGTTGTCGACGAGACGGGCGAACGCCTCTTCACGGATGCCCTCGGCACGCGCCGCCACGAATTCCACCCAATAGCGCGAATCGCTTTCCTCCTGCTGCGAGGCAATCTGCGCCAGCGTGGGATCGAGCAGGCCGTCGCCTATCGGCGTGGGGTCGACCAGCATCAGCTTCTCGAGGTCTGTGTCGATCCGGTTCTCCATCGCCAGATCCATGAGCACCGAGCCAGCGATCACCCGGTCGAGCGTGCGTTCGGGCACATGGATCAGCTTGCCGTCATCGTCTCGCAGCAGCAGGAGCAGTATTTCCTCGGCAAATCTCAGCATGATCCCGATCCAACTCCTGTCATGTCGGCTGCGCACTGGCGCAAGATGCGGTCGCGGGATCGCAGCGTAGTTGGCAGCGGCCCGATTCGGCTGCTGCCATCTGGGTCTGTGTCGCCTGCCTCCGGCCGAGACCGGACGACCGCTTCGAAGTGTGCGGCGGTGGATCGGTACCGGGCCCGCCTGCCGACGCCTTCTTGTGCTACTCGATGGCCACTTCAACGAATTCGGCCGCCATGAGACCGATGTCGAATGCCGGACCCAGCGGATGCTCGATCGCAATGCGGTACGGACCGTCAGCGAGATAGTGCTCGCAGTCGTCAGCGGGCGTCGGCGGCAGGCACGGCGCCATGTCGGCCGCCGAGACCACAGAACCGTTTGCAGCAACGAAGGTGATCCGCAGCGGCAGCGGTGTGTCGCGCATCCAGAACGCGCCTGAAGTGTCCCCTTCGAAGATGAACACCATGGCGGCGTAACCGCCGAGCGATGCGAAGTCGGTCACGCCCATGAGCCCGCGCTGGCGGGACCGCGGGGTGTCCGCGACGATGACCGGCCACACCCGGGTGCCCGCCGGCCCGGTGACGCCCAGCACGCCCTCACTGAAGCCCTCTGGCGGATCTGCAGCCGCCAGCACTTGCTGGACATCGGCAGCCGGCTGGATATCGACAACCGGGTCGGACGCAGTCGTCGAGGGAATCGTCGGCGCGGCCGTCACTGCGGGGGCATCCGCCGCGGTAGTCAGCACGGTGACCGACTCACTGCTCCGGTCGCTGCTTGGCTCGACCGCCGACTTGGCGGACTCGACGATCGTCTCTGCCGCCTTGGTGGGCTCGACAAGCGATTCAGCAGGTCCGAGGGCTGACGCCGTGGGCGCGTCAAACGACTCTGCGGCGGCTGTCGTGACCGTGGACGCTGGCGGCATCGCTGTCACGGTGGGACCGGTCGGCGCGATGAGGCCGCCACTGCGGGTGGACTCCTGCACCGCACAGCCCGCGAGAACCGCAGCAACGGCGCTGATCGCCGTCAGCCGGCGGAGTCGCTGCATGGCCTCAGTTTGCCGCGACCTGGTTCGCGTCCCACAGCACGGTCCAATCGCCCGAGGCGGACGCTGCATGGCCTCAGTTTGCCGCGACGATGCCCGCTGATCACTTGGCTGCGGCTGGCGATCACTGGCCGCATGGCGTCAGTCTGTCGTGACGGCTGGTCCGTGGCGAGGCGGCGCGCGGTGGAACAGAGTGGTGTGCATGATGAGATAGGGGGTTATGAGCAGCACTGCTACAGCGCCTGGACCGCAGCGAGCATCGGCCCGCGCGGCCGACGACGACGGCGCCGTTCCGTTCGCCGATTTCGCGATCGGCGAGTTTGCCGATCTGGTGGCAATGAGCCGGGAACTCGGCCGCACCGGCGACTGGATCGTGCGCACCCCGTTCGGACTGTTCGTCCATGGCTACGACGAGGCCCGGACGATCCTGCGTGATCCGGCGTGGATCTCGATGCTCGCGGGCGTCGCCATGCTCGATGGCACTGGGTTCGACGGCAATGGGCGAGACAGCGACGGGACGGACAGCGCGCGGCGTACGACGGTGAACTTCAACGCGTTGATGGCGCGGGCCCGCAGCGATGCACCGATCAGCACCAGCGGCGAGGCCATGCGCGCCCGGCCGAATGTGCTGTCGCTCGAAGGCGACGATCACCGCCGTCTCCGACGGCTCTTCGGTCGTGCCTTCACTCCCGCTGCCGCGGACCGGCTCCGGCCCTTCATGGCCACCCACGCCACGAGACTGCTCGAACCGCTGATGACGGGTGGCGGGGGCGAGATCGTCGCAGAGCTGTGCGACCCCTATCCGGTGCCGGTCATCTGCCGCTTGCTCGGCGTGACCGACGACGACTGGGGCCGGTTCGGTCGATGGGCCGAGACCATCTTCGGGCTCTTCGACGGCGACGCCGAGGCCGTCGTGAGCAGGCTCGGTGACATCGCGACAGCTCAGGCCGAACTCGGCGGATACGTGATCGACCTGATCGAGCGCCGGCGGGCCGAGCCGGCCGACGATCTGCTCACTGAGCTGATCGGCGTGTCTGACGAGGGCGACCGGCTGAGCGAAGACGAGCTCATCGGCATGGTCGAGGCATTGCTCATCGCTGGCACCGACACCACGCGCAACCAACTCGGTGCCACCTTGGCGGTGCTGGCCGACAGGCCGGAGCAGTACGCAGCGCTGCGAGCCGATCCGGATCGGATCCCGGCCTACGTGGAGGAATCGCTGCGCTACATCGGGGCGGTGCGCACGGCGATGCGCATCGCCACCACCGATGTGGTGGTGAACGATCTGCTGTTCCCCGCGGGCACCGTCGTGATGATCGGCCTGCACGCCGCCAGCCTCAGCGGCGGTTGTCCGGCTCACGCGGCAACCGACGCAGCGGCGGCGTCGCGCAACGGTGAGGAAGTCGCACACGAAGGTCATCCAGACGGACACGGCTTCGACCCGTATGACTTCGATGCGACCCTCCCGCGAGAGCATCCGCATCTCGCATTCGGCAGCGGCGCACACCACTGCCTAGGTGCATTCCTGGCGCGGGCGGAGTTGCAGGAAGCGCTGCGCGTCTTCGTCGAGCATGTCGAGAGCTTCGAGCTCAGCGAGCCCGTGCAGTGGAAGCCGCTCTCGCTGGGCATCTGGGGACCGTCTCGCATGCACCTGCGATTGAATGCGCCACCGCTGGCCGAACGCGTTCCGGCCGGGACGCTGCCGCCCGTCGATGTCCAGGCAGATCTCGGAACATCCGCCGAGCGCGACCGCTATCTCGCCTCGATTGCCCCGATTCGCCGTGCGATCCACGACAGCGTGCCCGAACTGATCGCGCGCCCGAAGTTCCCGCCTGTATTTCGCCTCGCAGTCACGGCGGCTCGCATCGGCTGGGCCGTCTACGCCGGACGACTGCTGGACCGGCGGCTCGATCCCGACGAGCGACGGGAGCGGATCTACCGGCGGCTGCGGCTGGCAGCCACCAAGCTCGGCCCTGCGTACATCAAGCTGGCACAGCTGATCGCGGCCGGCGAGGGGGTCTTCCCCGATGCGCTCGTGGCCGAGTGCCGCCTGTGCCGCGACCAGGTGCCAGCGGAGCCATGGACCGCAATCCGCGACGCCGTCGAGGCTGAGCTGGGAGATGTCGATTCGCGGTTCGCTGCATTCGATACGGAGGCGACGGCCGCGGCCTCCATTGCGCAGGTGCACGCAGCGCGGCTGCCGGACGGCACACCGGTCATGGTGAAGGTGCAGCGACCCGGCATCCGACGGCGCGTCGAACGCGATCTCGCAGTGCTGGCATGGCTCGCGCCGAAGCTCGTGGGTCGCATCCCGATCACGGCGCTGGCCAACCCGCCGGCGCTCGTGGAGCTGTTCGCCGAGACCATCACCGAAGAGCTCGACTTCCGAGTCGAGGTGGCAAACCTCTTCGAAGTCGACCGTGCCCTTCGGGCCACCGCCACCGGACGCTGGCAGGTGCCCGAACCGGTGCTCGACGGCGTGACCGAGCGTGTGATCGTGATGAGCCCGGTGGCAGGCCGGCCGCTGAGCGAGCTTCGTCCGGAGGATCTTGCCGACGGCGAAGCTGCTGCCATCTTCCGCCAGATGAACGATGCGCTGCTTCACGGGGCGTGCATGACCGGCGTCTTCCACGGCGACTTCCACGCCGGGAACGTGTTCATCGACACCGAAGGCACGCCACCGGGCCAGCCGCCCGTGATCGGGCTCGTCGATTTCGGCATCACCGGCCGGCTGGAGGGACCCAAGCGGGTTGCCTTCCTGCGATATGTGGTGGGATTGCTCACGGGCGACCTGCAGTCGCAGATCACCGGCATGATCGACTTGGGTGCGTTCGGGCCTGGCAGCGACCCCGAGCGAGTCATTGCCGATCTGCGCCTGGACCGGCCCGGCTTCGACCCGCTCGAGCTCACCGAAGACGAGTTCACTGCCGAGTTCCGGGCGCTCATCTCGGGGCTGCTGGCGAACGGCGCACGCATACCCAAGGAACTGATGCTGTTCATCAAGAATTTCGCGTACCTGTGCTCGGTGACCGGCGAACTGGAGCCCGAGATGGAGGTGCTGGCCCAATTCGAGCGCATCGCCTCGTCGTTCTTCGCCCGCAACGGGGTCCGGATGGCCACCGAGATCGGTTTCTCTCCGGCACCCGAAGATGTCGACGAACGCATCATCCGCCAAGCCATGGGTATCTCTCCCAAACATGAGCGGGTCACCTGGCGGCTCATCCGCGGGCGACGGGAGAATCTGAAGGCCCGGGTCAGCAACCCGAGCTGACCAACTGCTTCAACCGACTCGAGCCACAGCGGTAGGGCATGATCTTGCACGGTCAGCGTTGCTGACCAGCACAAGGAGGGGCTATGGCGTCGAGTGATCCAGCGCCGCATGGAGCGGCGTCGAACAGCACAACAGGCCGGATGGCGGGCAAGGTGGCGGTGATCACCGGCGGGGCATCAGGCATCGGGCGGGCATGCGGGCTGCGCTTCGCGTCCGAGGGCGCGTCGATCGTCGTGGCCGATCTCAATCCCGACCGTGCGGCAAGCATCGTCGACGAGATCAACGCTGTCGGCAGCGATGCCATCGCCGTGCAGGTCGACACCTCGCAGCAGGAGCAGAACGACGCGATGGCTGACGCCGTGGTGGACGCCTTCGGGCGCATCGATGCGTGCGTGGCAGCAGCGGGGATCTCGCATTCGGGCTCTGTGAGCCGCGAGATCGAAGACCAAGCCGGGCAGGATCGCTTCGACCGCGGCGGCCTCGCTGCCGACATCCGCTGAGGAGCCCGGGCGATGCGTCACGCGCAGAGCAACAGGACGACGGCGCGATGAGCGTGCTGGTTGCCGTCGAGCCCGACTGCTGGAGGCGCCCCGTGCTGGCCGAAGCGGTGGTGCGGGGCGGGGGCACGGTCAGCACACCGGACGGCGCATCGGCACTCGTGTGGGCCGAGCCCACCCAAGCCCACCTGATCGGGGAACTGGTAGATGCCAATCCCGCCATTGAGTGGGTGCAGCTGCCCTACGCGGGCATCGAACCGGTCGTCGACATCGTGACCGCCCGGCCTGCCGTCGAGTGGTATTGCGGCAAGGGCGTGTACGCGGAGCCCGTCGCCGAGCACGCGCTGATGCTGGCACTGGCCGGCATGCGGGGCATGGCCACCTACGCCCGCGCGACAGATTGGACAGCCCCCGAGGGCCGCAACCTGCTCGGCGCGTCGGTGACTGTGCTGGGCGGCGGCGGCATCACCGACTCGCTGCTGCGCCTGCTCGAACCGTTCGGGTGCGAAGCGACCGTGGTGCGCAACCGCCCGACACTCTCAGCGCCGCATGGAGCGGCGTCATCGGGCACAGATGGCGCAGCGCGCGTTGTCGGTCCGGATGAGTTGACACAGGTACTGCCGGGCACCGATGTGCTGTTTCTCGCTCTGGCACTGACGACCGACACCGCAGGCATCATCGGCGCGGCCGAGCTGGCGGCGCTGCCCGGTCACGCCTGGATCGTGAACGTGGCCCGCGGCGGACACATCGTCACCGACGATCTCGTCCAAGCGCTGAAGGCCGGCCAGATCGGCGGCGCCGCTCTGGATGTGACAGACCCCGAACCGCTCCCTGCTGACCACCCGCTGTGGAGCCTGTCCAACTGCCTCATCACACCCCACATCGGCAACACCCCTGAGATGGGTCTTGCGCTGCTGGCCGACCGGGTCACCGCCAACGTGGCACTGTGGGTTGCGGGAGAGCCGCTGATCGGCCCCGTGTACCTCGACCTGGGCTACTGAGGCCGGTTCGTCAACGCCTGGCGAGTGCGGCGAGTCGCCGCGCCGGGTGCTTCAGCGCAGGGCGGCGCTGTGGGTGTTCTCGACAGCATCGATGCAGCGCTGGCGGATCTCCGCGACCTGGGGGTCGGTGAGCGTGCGGTCGTCGGCCTGCATCCGCAGGCGAAATGCCAGCGAGCGGGTGCCCGAAGCCAGCTGATCGCCCCGGTAGATGTCGAACAGCTCGACCGAGCGCAGCTCGGTGCCGCCTGCAGCGAGCAGTGTGCTGCGCACCTGCGATGCCTGGACGCTGTCGGGGACGGCGAATGCCAGGTCGATGTCGCTGGACGGGTAGGTGGAGACCAGTTGGTAGGGCCGCCCGGCGGCTTCGGTTGCCGCTGCGAGCAGGGGCTCCACGTCGACTTGGAGCCAGGCGCAGCGTTGCGCGAGACCGTGGCGTTCGCATACCACCGGGTCGACTTCGCCCACGACACCGACGGTCTGCCCGCCGAGTATGACCTCCGCCGCGCGCACGGGGTGCATGGCCTCGATGTCGTTCGCGTTCGCGAGCTCGACATCGAGGCCGAATGCTGTCGCGATCAAATCGGTGAGATGCACTGCATCGGACGCTTCGCCGCCGGCCCAGATGACGCCGAGGTGCTCGGTTTCGGTGGGCAGCACGTCTGCAGCAGCCGTGCCTCTGGCGGTCGGGTCAGCGCCTTTCGGCTGAGGGGGGCCGAACACCACGCCGATCTCGAACAGCGACACCGTGTCGTTGCGGTGCGAGGAGTTGTACGCCGCTGCGATGAGCAGGCCGGGGAGCAGCGACGGCCGCATCACGGATTCCTCGCTGGCGAGCGGGTTCAGGAGCAGCACTGGCTCCACCCCGTCGATGCCGGCTCGCCGGAGCGCGTCGGGCGCCAGGAACGGGTTCGGCATCGCCTCGGACAGCCCCGCGCCCACCAGCACCCGGCGCAGGTCGCGGCGCAGGCGCTGCATCGGGGTGAGGCGGCCGGGCTCCGGCGAGCGGGGCACGGTGCGGCCGAGCTTCCCGTAGCCGTAGTGGCGGGCGACTTCCTCTGCCACGTCGGTCTCGGTCTCGACATCTGGACGGAAGCTCGGGATCGTCGCTTCGAGCGCTCCGTCTGTGTCGTCGTCAAGCGCGGCGCACCGCAGACCGATGGGATCGAGCAGGCCACGCAGTTCATCGGCGCTGAATGGCCTGCCCAGCAGATGACTCATGCGGGCCGGGCGCACACGGACTCGGGCGGTCTCGGGCAGGTCGCCGCGACCGTCGAGCCGGCCGCGGCACACCGACACGCCGCCGGGGGTCACCCGGTCCAGCAGCTCGCAGAACCGGTCCAATGCGATCGGCACGAGCTCATGGTCGGTGCCGCGCTCGAAACGCATCGAGGCCTCCGAACGCAGGCCCAGCCGCTGGGATGTGCGGGAGATCGACAGGCGATCCCACCAGGCCAGCTCGAGCAGCACCGCCGTGGTGCGATCGCTGATCTCGGTGTTCTCGGCGCCCATCACGCCCGAGATGCCGATGATCCGATCGTTCCGGTCGACGATCACCCCGTCGCCCCGGAGCATCTCGCGTTCGGCGCCGTCGAGCGTCACGACGCGCTCCCCGCCAAGGCTGCGCCGCGTTCCGAGGTGACCGTCGGGCACGAGCGCCAGGTCGTAAGCGTGGTTCGGCGTGCCCAGCTCGAGCATGAGGTAGTTGGAGACGTCCACGACAGCGTTGATCGGACGCATCCCGCACAGCACAAGGCGCAACTGCATCCACAGCGGCGACGGGCCGATCGATACGTCCCGGATGACGCGTACGCCGAAGCGGCCGCAGAGATCGGGGTCGATGATGTCCACCGAAGCCACCGTCGAGATGTCCTCGCCGGTCTCGATGACAACCGGTTCGGGGATCTCGAAGGGCACGCCGAGCCGGGCCGCCAGGTCACGCGCCACGCCGGCCACCGACATGGCATCGGGACGGTTCGGGTTGACCTCGAGGTCGAACAGCACGTCGCCGGCCAGGCCGAGCTGGTCCATCAGCGGCGCACCGAGCTCGAGGTCGCCGGGCAGGATCATGATGCCCTCGGCGTCGTCGCCTAGGCCCATCTCGGCGGCCGAGCAGCACATCCCCTGGGAGAGCTGGCCGCGCAGTCGGCGCTCGCCGATCTCCAGCCCGCCGGGCATCGTGGTGCCGACCGTCGCGAGCGGCACCAGATCGCCCTCAGTCATGTTGAACGCGCCGCAGCACACCTGCAGCGCGCCGTCGGTCCCCTCGCCCGTCGCGCCCGGCAATTCCACGTCGACGAGCTGGATGCGGTCGGCCTCGGGGTGGGGCCGCAAGCCAGCGACACGGGCCACCACCACGCCGTCGAGCGGCGGCAGGACACGCATCTCCTCGACGGCCATGCCCAGGTCGCTCAGGTGGTCGGCCAGCTCGGCAGGTTCGCCCTCGATGGGGGCGAACTCGCGCAGCCAGCTCAGCAGCACCTTCATCGGGGTTGCTCCCCAGGCCAGAACGATTCTGCGGGCATCAGAACTGGCTCAAGAAACGGATGTCGTTGGTGTACATGTCGCGCAGGTCGTCGATGCCGTGACGCATCAGGGCCAGCCGGTCGATCCCGAAGCCGAATGCGAATCCGGTCCATTCCTCGAAGTCGATGTCGCAGTTCGCGAGCACGTTGGGATGCACCATGCCGCAGCCGCCCAGCTCGATCCAGCCGGTGCGTTGGCAGGTCTGGCAGCCTGCGCCCCCGCAGATCACGCAGGTGATGTCGAACTCCGCCGACGGCTCGGTGAAGGGGAAGTACGAGGGGCGCAGCCGCGACGAGATCGCCTTGCCGAAATAGGCCGAGGTGAATTCTTCGAGCGTGCCCGCAAGGTCGGCGAAGGAGATGCCCCGGTCCACCACCAAGCCTTCGATCTGGTGGAACACGGGCATGTGGCTGGCATCGGCGGTGTCGCGCCGGAAGACGCGACCCGGGCAGATCGTGTAGATCGGCGGCGCCCCCGATTCCATGACCCGGATCTGCACCGGGGAGGTGTGGGTGCGCAGGACCACGCTGGAGGCCTCGCCGCCCTCGCCGTCGCCCAGTTCGGTGCGCTCGCCCAGGTCCAGATACAGCGTGTCCCACATGGAGCGGGCCGGGTGCGCGGCGGGCAGGTTGAGTGCTTCGAAGTTGTACCAGTCGGTCTCCGCCTGGGGCCCTTCAGAAACAGTGAAGCCCATGCCGACGAACACGTCTTCGAGACGCTCGGTGGTCTGGGTGACCAGGTGCAGGTGGCCCCGCCCAGGACCCGGCGGCGTCTCGGTGAGGTCCAGCCACTCCTGCTGGAGCTGGGTGCGGCGCGCTGCGGCAGCGAACTCGTCGGCTGCGTCGGCGTGCGCAGTGCGCAGTTCCTGCTGGGCCTCGTTGAGCGCCCGCCCGGCGGTGGCGCGCATCTCGGCGGGCAGCGAGCCGAAACCCTGCTTGATCCGGCCCAGCACCGACTTGCGCCCGAACAGGCCCGATTCGGTCTGGGACAGTTCGTCGGCGGTGGACGCTGCGGCAATCGCGGCCAATCCTTGGCTTCGTGCAGCGTCGATGTCGGCGAGCAGCGTGTCGAGGCCTGCGTCGGCGGCCGGGCCATTCACGGCAGGCAGGGTACGACGCCGCGGAGCCGAATGGTCAGTGATTTTCTGGCCGCACTCGCATCGCGTACATCAGCACCGCGGCGGCCACGGCGACATTGAGCGAGTCGACGGGGTGTTGCATGGGAATCGCTACGGCGATGTCGGTGCCTGCGACGGCATCCTCGGACGGTCCGTGGGCCTCGTTGCCCACCACGAGCGCCATCCGGTCCGAGCAAGGCAGGTCGTCCAGCGTCACCTTCCCGTCGGGGGCAGCGCGCACCCGGAGGTGACCGGCGTGGGCGAGAGCATCGAGAACCTCCAGGGTCGAGTGCCCGCGGCTGATCATCGGCCCGAAGGTCAGCCCAGCCGCGCCGCGCAGTGCCTTCGGGCTCCACAGGTCGGTTGTCCCCGCTGTTGCGATGACCGCACCGAACCCGGCAGCGACGGCGCTTCGCACGACCGCTCCCGCGTTGCCCGGGTCGCGCACCGCTTCGAGCACCACGACCCGCTCCACGCTCACCGCATCGCTGAGCGGCGCGTCGGCGAAGCGTGCGATCGCCAGCACCCCCTGGGGGTTCATGGCATCGGCCAGTAGGTCGAGCTCTTCAGCAGGGACTGGGTGAGTCGCGCTGATCCGCTCGGGGTAGCCAAGGCCGAGCCGGGCTGCATCCGGATGGGCGTCGGGCGTGCTCGCGGGCGCGTAGCGGTCGACCAGCTCAGGGCGGGCGAATACGGCTTCGAGGGCGGCGCCGCTGGCGAGTGCCCCGTCGACTGCCCTGGGCCCTTCGACGACGGCCAGACCGGTCGCGTCGCGCTGACGCCGGTCGCGCACCAGTCGTGACAGCCGCGCCAGCGCGGCCTTCGAGGGCGCTGTCGGCTCGGGAGTGCTCAGGCTGCTGTGCTGGCCGCGCCGCCGTTGCCGGCGGTCGAGTCGCCTGCGCTGCCGAGGGCAGCCTCGGCGCGCTCGGCGATCGCTGCGAATGCTGCTGGATCGCTCACGGCGAGGTCGGCCAGGTTCTTGCGGTCGACGGTGATGCCGGCCGCGCCCAGCCCGTGCATGAGCCGGCTGTATGTGGTGCCGTTCTGGCGTGCCGCAGCGTTGATGCGCTGGATCCACAGCCGCCGGAACTCGCCCTTGCGCGCCCTGCGGTCGCGGAAGGCGTACTGGCCGCTGTGCATGAGCTGCTCGTTGGCGGCCCTGAACGACCTGCTCTTGTTGCCGTAGTAGCCCTTCGCCTGGGCAAGGGTGGCCTTGCGGCGGGTACGGCTGGCCACTGATCGCTTGACTCGTGCCACGTTGATCCTCCGGTGTTGCTTGGATCGGACCTGGGTACGGGCCTCAGCGGCCCAGCATCCGGTTGACGCGCTTGGTGTCGGCTGCTGACACGTCGCCTTCCATCGCCAGCCGCCGCTTGCGCGCGGACGACTTCTTCTCGAGCAGGTGGTTGCGGTTGCGCTTGCGCCGGACGAGCTTGCCGGAACCCGTCGTCTTGAAGCGCTTCTTGGCGCCGCTGTGTGTCTTCATTTTGGGCATGGTGTGCTGCTTTGCTTCATTGAGGCTGAGTTGGCTCTGCTGAACGCGAACCCGACGACCGCAGGGCAGAGCACCCGCCGGTCGGCTGATCGTCAGGCCAGACGTCAGTCGTCCGGCGGATCGGCTGCTTTGCGGCGCTGACGCGAGACGCGGTCGGGGCTCAGCAACATGGTCATGTTGCGCCCGTCCAGCCTGGGGAACTGGTCGACCTTGCCGACATCGGCAACTGCCTCGGCAACCCGTTCGAGGATCTGGCCGCCCAGCTCTGGATGGAAGACCTCACGCCCCCGGAACATCACGGTGACCTTGACCTTGTGGCCGTCCTCGAGGAACTTGCAGACCTTGGATGTCTTGGTGCCGAAGTCGCCGGTCCCGATCTTGGGCCGGTACTTCATCTCCTTGAGCCCCGTGTGCGTCGCCTTGCGCCGCGATTCCTTCGCCCGCTGGGCCGCCTCGTACTTGTACTTGCCGTAATCCATGATCCGGCAGACAGGCGGGGCGGCGTTGGGAGCCACCTCAACGAGGTCGAGATCCATATTGCGGGCGATTTGCAGGGCCTCAGGCAACGACTTGATGCCGATCTGCTCGCCGTCGGGCGCAACCAAGCGGACCTCGCGGACCCTGATGTCCTCGTTGATCCGGGCGTCACCGTCGCTGGCGCGTGCT
This sequence comes from Acidimicrobiia bacterium, assembly GCA_022826045.1. GTDB lineage: Bacteria > Actinomycetota > Acidimicrobiia > Acidimicrobiales > Poriferisodalaceae > Poriferisodalis. Next base: position 25,843 of record JAJDVQ010000025.1, read on the forward strand.
ATGGCCGTACTCGCTTGTCCAAAGGACGCTCCTCGTCCACGCGGCGTCCTCTTGCGAGCCCGGTACCGAGACTCGCCCGAGGGCGGCTCGGTGAGGACATGACCCCGCTTGTTCCAGTTGTGAGGGCCGTAGGGTAACAGCGCAGCCCATATGCAGCACTGCGAGACGCCCGAGACAGCCAGAGAGGTCACCGATGAGCACGTTGTGGACACCGGGGGGAGAGCACCGGGTGCCTCGCGAGAGCACCGATGAGCCGCCGCCGACGCATCCCGGCCCGACCTACGAGGGAGAGGGCTGTGCATTCGCCGGCGAACTCGACATCGACCCCGAGACCGGGCTCCCGATCGATCCGCGCACCGGCGAGCCGTTCGATCCCGAAGATCTGGCCGCGATGCAGGAGCATCTGCGCGAGGCCCAAGAACAGCTCGTCTCGGTGCCTGCGGCCGAGATCGTGCAGAACCACATGATGGGGCTGTTCGAACTGGCGGCCCTGCACCTGCGGCGGGACCCTGCCGATCTCGACGAAGCTCGGCTCCCGATCGACGCGCTGGGCCTGCTGGTGGACAACCTCGCCGACCAGCTGCCCGCCGGCGAAACGCTGCGCGGAGCGCTGCAGCAGATCCGTCTCGCCTACGTCGAGATACACAAGCGTCAGACAGCAGCCGAATAGACGCCGCACCCGAGCTGTCCCGGGCAGTCCGAGCTGTCGGCGAGAAAACCGCCACGTCGCCACGGGAAGCCGCGGGTACCGTTACCGCCCGTGCTCAAGCTCGTGCTCCCCAAGGGCTCGCTGGAGGCAGCGACCCTGCAGCTGTTTGAAGATGCTGACCTGCCTGTACGCCGGAGTTCGGCCGTGGACTACCGCGCGTCGATCGACGATCCGCGCATCGACGAGGTGCGCATCCTGCGTCCCCAGGAGATCCCGTCCTATGTCGCCGATGGCCTGTTCGACCTTGGCGTCGCCGGCCGGGATTGGATCGAGGAGACCAGCAGCGACGTCGTCTCGCTGGGAGAGCTGCGCTACTCCAAGGCCACCTCGCGGCCCGTGAGGATTGTTCTGGCGGTGCCCGAGGACAGCGACTACCAGTCGCTTGGGGATCTGCCCGACGGTGTCCGCGTCTCGAGCGAACTGCCGGAGCTCACCAAGCGGTACTTTGCCGAGCACGGAGTGAGCGCGGACATCCGCCTGAGCTACGGGGCGACCGAGGCCAAGACACCGGACATCGTTGACGCCGTCGTGGATGGCACCGAGACGGGGCGGGCACTGCACGCGGCAGGCCTGCGGATCATCGACGAGATCCTCACGAGCTACACCGAGATCTTCACCAACCGCGCGGCCTACGACGACCCCGACAAACGCCGGGCCATGACGCAGATCAAAACGCTGCTTGACGGTGTGCTGGACGCGCGGGGCAAGGTGCTCGTGAAGCTGAACGTCGGCCGTGAGCACCTCGACGCCGTGGTCGATGTGCTGCCCTCGATGAAGGCGCCCACCGTGAACGAGCTGTGGGGCGGCAAGGCCTACGCCGTCGAGACAGTGGCCCCAAAACAGACGATCAACGTGCTCATCCCCGAGCTGATCGAACGCGGCGCAACCGACATCGTCGAGATGCCGATCTCCAAGATCGTCCCGTAGGCCTGAATCCCACAGACGCCGGTGCCGATCTGCGGTCCGCAGTTCACGCCTCCGAACGAGACCGAAGACGCCGCCCGAGCTGAGACAGACGAGATGCGGCGATGACTTGAGACGCGATCTGAGCGAGCTTGCTAACGCCGCCGCTGAAGCTGGCGCCCGGGTGCTGCACGCGATGGACGTGCTGCACGCGACTCCGCTAGCTAATCGCTGCCGGGATCGCGGGGTCAGTGGCGACGCGCGACCGACCCGGCGATGGTGCGCAGCGGCGTCGCCGAGATCTCGACGACGGCTCCGACGAGCTGTGCGGTACGGGCGGCCTCAACGCCCTGCGCGGCGCGCGACGCCGTGTCGAAAACATCGGAGAAGCGCCGTCGTCCGGCTTCTGTCAGCACCGGGGACGAGGTGCGTCGCAGGATGTCGAGGGCTTCGCGCTGGGGGTGCACCGATTTGCGGAGCGCAGCCAGGTCGGCACGCACGGCGGTGATCTCGGCGAGGAACCCGGGGGCGGCCTTCAACGCAAGCTCGTTCAGCTCCTCGTTGCGATTGTCGAACACGTCGAGCACTGTTTCGCCGAAGTTGTCGACCTTGAGAAGATCGGTATCGGCGATTGCGTCACGCACCGCCATGGCGTCGAGGCCGAATCTCTCGGCGAACTCCAAGATGCGCTCTGTGTCGTCGGGACCTGCGGTGATGTCGATCCATGCCCAGCCCTCGGTCGGCATCGCCTGCGGCTGCTCGATGGCGCGAGCGACATCGTCGACTCCGAACTGGAGCACCCGCAGGTTCATGGATCAGGCACTCTCTCGATCACGCAATCACTGTGCCACACGAGCCTCCAGCCCCTGCCCGAACCGGGGCCGCGAGAGCCGAAGCGCTCACATACCTAAGGTCTCGAACATGAGAATCGCCGTCGTCTACAACCGCGACAGCCGCAATGTCATCAACCTGTTCGGCATGCCGAACCAGGAGAAGATCGGCCTGAGAACGATCAAGCGCCTCAGCGATGCGTTGCGAGCCGGCGGCCACCAGGTCACGGCCCTCGAAGCCGACAAGGAGCTGATCTCCCAACTCGAGTCGTTCATGCCGCGCGTGGTCAAGGGCGAGCGACCGGGCATGGTCTTCAACGTCTCCTACGGGCTGCAGGGACAGGCGCGCTACACCCACGTGCCCAGCATTTTGGAGATGATCGGCATCCCCTATGTTGCGTCTGGTCCGCTCGGGCATTCGCTGGCCCTCGACAAGGTCGTCACGAAGATGATCCTGCGCCAGCACGACATCCCCACCCCCGATTTCGTGGTGCTCGAGACGCCTGAGTCGCCGGTTCCCGAGGACCTGCGCTACCCGATGATCGTCAAGCCCAAGAACGAGGCGGTGTCGTTCGGCCTCGCCGTGGTCGACGACGAGCAGGCGCTGCGGGCATCCGCTCAGGTCATCTTCGAGCGGTTTCACCAGCCGGTGCTCGCCGAGCAGTTCATCGAGGGCCGCGAAGTCAACGTCGGGATCCTTGGCAACGCACCGCCCGAGGCCTTCCCGCCGGTGATGCTGAGCTTCGGAACCGACGGCCCGCAGATCTACACCTACGAGGACAAGACCGGGCGCAGCGGGCGGACCATCGAGCCGCTGTGCCCCGCCCCGATCCCCGACGAACTCGCCCGGCATACCCAGGACATCGCGTTGCGCTCGTTCTCGGCGCTCGGGCTGTTCGACTGCGCCCGTGTCGACATGCGGGTGGACGACGACGACAACGCCTATGTGCTCGAGGTCAACAGCCTGCCCAGCCTCGGCGAGCACGGCTCGTACCTCGTGGGCGCCGCCCATGTCGGGCTCGACTTCGCTGCGTTCGTCAATCGCCTTGTCGAGGTGGCAAGCGCCCGTTACTTCGGCACCCCCCAGCCCCCGCCGGTCGATGCGAAGACCGCCAACCCCTCCGAGCGGGTCTTCCAGTACGTCACCCAGCGCCGCGACCAGATGGAGCGATCGCTGCAGCAATGGGTGGAGCTGCCGAGCCGGACCGACGACCCGCTCGGCCTCGCACGGGCCGCCGACCGGGCCGGGCGGATCTTCGCCGACATCGGCATGAGGCCGGTGCCCGACCTCACCGACGAACCCGAGGCTTACATGTGGGAGACCGCCCGGGGCTTCGACGGCGGGACGCTGCTGGTCGCCCACCTCGACGTGCCGGCCACCGGCGCCGCGCTGCGCCAGGGCTTCCGTCGCGACCCCGAGTGGCTCTACGGCGAGGGCATCGGTCGGTCGCGCGGCTCGCTGGTGATGCTCGAATACGCCCTGCGTTCCCTGCGCAGCATCCGCACCCTGCGACGGGTTCCCCTCGGCGTGCTGCTGTACTCCGACGAGGGACAGGACGCCATCCAGAGCCACGCCCTCATCAAACGGGCCGCCGAGCGCGCCGAGCATGTGCTTGTCTGCCGCCTCGGCACGGTCGACAACGGCATCGTCACGCAGCGGCGAGGCAGCCGCCGCTACGAGCTCACCGTCGAAGGAGCACGCCTGAGCCCGGGACAGGTCGGGCGCCGACGCACCGTGGCCAACTGGACGTTCGACAAGCTCGTCGCCATCGGCAAGCTGAACGCGCCGAACAAGCGGCTCTCGATCGCTGCGCTCGACGTTCACACCGAACGGCACGCGATGTTCGTGCCGCATCGCGTCGAGGCGTCGCTGATCATGTCGTATCTCGACCCTGCCCACGCCGACGAAGCCGAGCGGTCGATGCGATCGATCCTCGGGCGCGGCGGGCCGACGTGGCATCTCACCTTGCTCACCGACCGGCCGCCTATGGTTGACCGCCCGGCGAACCAGCAGGTCGTCGAGGCCCTGGAGAGCGCAGCCGCCACATGGGACATCCCGCTCGATCACGAGTCGTCAGGTTGGCCGTCGGTGGCGGGACTCGTCCCCGAGCCGGCGTCTGTCGTGTGCGGGGTGGGCCCCGTGACACGAGACCGCGGCACGCCCGACGAGGCGGTGCAGCGCATCAGCCTCGTGCAGCGCACGCTGCTGCTCGCGGAGTACCTGATCGGTCGGGCGAAGCGATGAACGGGTGAACGAGCACAGCGCCGACCACGACACCGAGCACACCACGGTGCCATCACCGGGGCCGGCTGAGCCGCCGGTGGTCGACCGCCCCCGACGACGGCCCAGCCGACAGGTCAACACCGAGCTGCTGGATCTCACCGACACGCGCATCCACGAGCCGCAGCGCATTGCCGCGTCCGAACACGGCATGGTTGCCACTGCGCACTATTCCGCCACCGCAGCGGGCGTCCAGATGCTCGAGCGCGGCGGCAACGCCATCGATGCCGCCGTGGCCGCAGCGCTCGCATTGGGCGTGTGCGAACCGGCGGCATCGGGACTCGGCGGCCAGACCATGATGGTCCTCCATCACAGCGCCTCCGGCCGCACCATCGCCTTGGACGGCTCATCACGAGCCCCCCACCGGGCGCTCGTCGAGAGCTTCGACAATCTCCGAGCGGACACCCGCAGAGGCCATCTCGCGACGACCGTGCCGAGCTCACCCGCCGTCTACGCCCACGCGCTCGAGAACTACGGCACCCTCAAGCCCTCGACGGTGCTGGAACCCGCGATCGCGCTGGCCGAAGACGGCTACGAAGTCAGCCTCTTGCAGTACCGGCTCTCACGCCGGGAGCGCAAGCACCTCGCGGCGCATTCGGCACGGCAGTTCTTCCTCCAGGACGGCCGCCGGGTGTACCGGGCCGGCTCGAGGATCATCCAGCCGGTGCTGGCCCGAACTCTGCGGCGCCTGAGCGATCACGGCTTCGAGGACTTCTACCTCGGCGAGATCGCCCGCCTGATCCATGACGACATGGAGGCCAATGGCGGGCTCGTCTTCGCAGACGACCTGGCGCAGATCCCCCACCCGATCGAGCGGCGACCGCTGTCGGTCAGCTTCGGACGCGACCGCGTGATGACGATGCCGCTCCCCGGGGCCGGGCGCACGCTGATCGAGATGCTCAATATCCACCAGAGCCTCCCCCGCGAGCTCCAGGACATCGACTCGCCCCAGGGGGCGGTCTGCCTCGCCCAGACCATCCAGCAGGCGCTCATCGACCGAAACGACCGACCTCGCGACCCCAACCTGTACTCGCCGGCCTCCGACAAGCAGATGCTCAACCGCACCTACGCCCGGGGGCTTGCACGCGACATGGCACGGCGCTTCGGCCACGGTGAGACCACGCACTTGTCGGTCATGGACGCTCACGGCAACGTCGTCGCGCTGACGCAGTCGATCGAGAACGTGTACGGCTCGTGCGCTGCGTCGCCCGAACTCGGGTTTCTCTACAACAACTACATGAACGCGTTCGAGAGCGAAGACGTGTCCCATCCGTACTACCTGCGACCAAATGCGGTCCCGTGGGCAAGCGTCGCGCCGTCGATCGTGTTCCGCTCCAAGGAGCCGTGGCTGGCGATCGGCTCGCCCGGCAGCGAGCGCATCCCCCCGACGATCCTGCAGGTGCTGCTGCGCCTGCGACGGGCGACTCCGATGTCAGCCGTCGACGCGCCCCGCATCCACTGCTCCATCGACGGAGTCGTCTCGGTGGAGGCCTCGCGCATCGCGACCGACGTGCTGCAGGCACTCGCCGACGCGGGCTTCGAGATCAACCAGCGAGAGCCCTACTCGTTCTACATGGGCTGCGTCCAGCTCGTGATGAAGGACGGCGATCGGCTCATCGGGGTCGCCGACCCCCGGCGGGACGGTGCCGCCGCCGGCCCGATCGCTGCGCCGCACTCGACGTGAGCCGGCTTCCGATCGTCATCTCGGTGCCACACGCCGGTTTGCGCGTGCCCGAGGAAGTCGCCGACAAGTGCGTGCTCTCGCCGCAGGAGATCGCCGAGGACGGAGACGGCGGGGCCGCAGAGATCTACTCGATCGCCGACGAGGTGGGTGCATTCGTCACCACCGATGTCGCCCGCGCCATCGTCGACATGAACCGGGCACGTGACGACCGGCGCCGCGACGGCGTCGTCAAGACCCACACCTGCTGGGACGTTCCCGTGTACCGCCTGCCGCTCGCGACACCCGAGATCGAGCAACTGCTGGACGCCTATCACGCCCCCTACCACGAGCGGCTCACAGCCTTGGGGGCCAGCGGCCAGTGGCCGCTCGGCATCGACTGCCACACCATGGCCGCCAGCGGCCCTCCCGTCGGTCCCGACCCGGGCAGCGAACGCCCGTGGCTCTGCCTGAGCAACGGCGAGGGAACCTGCCCGCAGGAGTGGATCGAAGGCTTGGCGGCATGCTTCGCAGAGCTCATCGAGGGCCCGATCGGCATCAACGACCCGTTCCGTGGCGGCTACATCACGAGGTCCCATGCGGCCGAAATGCCATGGATACAACTCGAGCTGTCCCGAGCCCCGTTCCTGTCGCACGACGAGAAGCGGTCGATGGTCCTCTCGGCGTTCGACGCCTGGGTCACGACGCATCTCTAGTCACCAGTCCCACGGCGCAGCCGGTCTGCTCTGTCAGGACCTGCTGAGCACACGCCCAGCAGTCGCGGCCGCCTAACAGCCGCGGACACGCAGATGGGATCGGCGGTATGGGCCTCTACGGTGAGACGCAATGAGCGACGCTGCCGTGGGCGGCTAGTTAGAGGCCGCGCGGATAGATCGGCTCTGAACGATTTCGAGCCGTGGAATCGCCTCTGGATGGGTCTCTGACCTGCAGCATCGACACGACAGACGATGCGATTGCATACAGTCGTTTTATCAATCCGCTAACGCTCTTA
>JAJDVQ010000020.1 GCA_022826045.1 Acidimicrobiia bacterium
CGTCACGCACACATCGAGGACAGCGTCAAACGGCTCAAGGACTCCGGGCTGGCACGAATGCCGTTCACCGCGTGGAACGCCAACAGCGCCTGGACCGTCATGTGCCTCATCTCGCTCGCGCTCGTGAGGCGGTTCCAGACACACCAGCTCACCGGCGCTCTCGCCAAAGCAGCACCCAAACGGCTCCGCAGCCAACTGTGGCACCTGCCCGGCATCATCTGCCGACGAGCACGCCGAACCCTCATACCCATCCCCGCACGGCTCCCCGGCGGCCAAGCGCTCCTCGCCGCACAGCACCCCCGCTGAACCCCTCCCGCCCCAACACGCGACCCCCGCCCGCGTCGGCGGCCCCACCACACACGCACCCCCAGCCGACCGACCCTCCTCCACCAGCCCGTCGGCACCCGCCACCGCGACCACCACCCGCGCACCACCCCCGCCGACCCACAAACCGACGCCAAAAACAACCCGAACACTCCCAGCCCGCACCCTCATGAACAATCAGGGCTAGTGACGTCCTTGCCAAGCCCGTCGTTTACCCCGCCACGTTTATGGGCACGATCACACCACTGACATTCATCAAGGCGTATTCCAGTCCAATCACCCAATTGGTTAACGAAGCCAACTGCATATGGTGCTTCAATGTGCCCGAGGGGTGCGCAGCGGCCAAGATTATCTTCCCATCGTTAGCTACTATCAATCTGGGCGCTTCAAGGTTTGTTTGACCTCCGAAACTGTCGCAGCGCATCTGCTTCATCATCTATGCGAGCCTTAGAAAACTCCGGGCCAATCGGGCAGTGATACTTCTCCTCCGCCGAAGCCACCGGGCTCGTGGACGATGCAACGAGCTGAGCAACACGCTCACCCGGAGTCAAGACCAAAGGCAGATTACTGAGATTGACCAGTTCAAGCGTCAGACAGCCGTGGAAGTTGGGATGAACCTGAACTGCGGTCGCCGACAACAATCCTAGCCTACCGTAGCTCGATCTCGTGACCACTTGCGCCGTTACATCGGGAGGCAGCACCAAGAACTCCAGCGTCGCCGCTAAGACCATTTCATGTGGATGCAAGACAATAGTCTCGGAACGGGACAGCTCACGAAAGACCTGCACTCTTCGCGGACCATAATCAAGATCCAAGGGATCAAATGCAACTTCTTGACTACGCCGAAAAAGGATAAAGCGATATCCGAGCCGCAAATCGAGGCCTACGCCTTTGGGCGGGTACAGCAGTGGCGAAACAATGAGTTTCGACTCGGGATCAGTCGATTGCAGCCGTCGCCATAACTCCATACTCGACAACGCTCCGCGAATCTCACTTAATCCATTCTGAGGTAAGGCCTGATCATTCGTAGGCAGAGGCAGACTTGCGCTATGCCATTGAGCAACGAATGCGACATTCTCTAGGCATTTGCGTCCAAGTGCCTCAAGTTGTTCTAACTCCTCAGATCGTTGTTCGGTTGACGCATTCTCGACTCGGGCCAACCACACTCCGTTTACAATATCGGCGGCCGTTGGCACCTGTTGGAAATTGTCGATGACGTGTGGAACAACGCTTCCTTGTGAGATCTCCTTTGCTACCTGTTGAATGTGCTCGACGCGATCGTCCGAATGATACTTCTGTGCAGGCCACTGCTTTACGACATCCATGATGTTCGATGAATAGGATGCAAAGAAGTTAGCTAGGCGCGATATCCATTCCGTTGTATAGTCCGAAGCGGAATCAACCAAGATCTTCCACGGGGCGACCATTTGCCCTAGCGGGCTCGCTTCTTCTAATTCCAATTCATTGAGCAGCAGTTTCAGCCGTAGCATAGCAGGGGGATGAGTCACATGCCCCTCTTCAATCTGAATAAACGCTCCTACTGCGGTCAGATATTCACCAAGGGACGCAATCGCTGATGGTCCATAGCGATGTAGCGCATAGAAGTCACACATCAATTCGGTGAGCCAGTTGTTGGCAATTGTGTCAAGATTGCTGTACGCATTGTATGCGTCGAAATCATCCGCATCAGCATCCATATCGGCGATGGTGTCCGCCAAATCTAGCTTGCGCCGAAGTTCAAATCGCGAGGCCACGTCATGCTCATCTATATACGCGTGCGCAACTTCATGACCGATAAGAATGGGTTTCCAGTAGACGCCGGAACCTTCGATTCGTGGCACTAGGAAAAGTGCAAAATCTCGGGCTTCTTCATCAATACTTGCGTTTTCGAGGTTCAAGGGGCTATAGATTTCGCGATAGATATCGCCACAGACAGTACTAAAGTTACCGGCCTCGCCATGAGCCAATATGACTTCATAGTTTCCCAGGTCTAGATGCGTAAGTTCATCCCGTACCTCGTCACAAAGCGCTTCTGTAAGCTGCGGGTGTTCGCCGTGCGAAAGGTATAATTCAATTAGATCTGCCACTTGAATCAGGTGCTGCAGAACGTGCTCATACCAGCCAGCTTCAGCGAGATCATCGCCCAACTGCGGTAGCTTTGTTGCAATGCCTTTCGACACTGCTTCCTCGAATCCCTGAAACAGCAGAAAGGCGCTGCGCAATGAGTGCCGCCCGCTGGGCAATGCACCTTTTAGATCTTCGACAATCGACGCTATTGATCGTAGTCGAATTTCAATTGCACGCTTCAGCTCGTCGATATATGAAGTCATCTTGGCCGATCAGGCGAAGCTTAACGTCTGAAGGCGTCCTATCCGAGCAGTAGTTTCACCAGAAGTAGCTGTTGCTCTCAAGACTGAGCGAGAGAGAAGCAGAAAGAAATCGTAGAGGTGATCGAGCAATATGGAATCGGATTCCGGTGAAGCATTTATGATTGTGCTCGAAAGTGCTCTCAATCTCGCGGCTGGATTGGGAATGCTATCGAGCTCGGTCGTTCCGACACGTTCCTGACGCTTGGCGACTGCTATAGCTGCATTTATCTGTGGAGCGAACGAGGCGGCGGGTGGATTGCCTTGATTGCCCGCGGTACTAAAGAAATCGACGGAATCGGCAGCATCATGTATAAGTCTTCCGATGTGATCCAAGGAGGCTTTGTCTTCTTCGCTGACTTCAGATCCATTCTTCATTTTTTGCATCGCCGATGCTGCAGTGCACGCAGAAAGCCCAAGCGAGGTTAAGGCTGATCCCCCCCTGAATAGACCTCGGGTACGGGCTGCAGCAGCATGACGGATGTGACAATTGCTCATAATTCGCTCCTTCGATAGGCGTCGAGATCACATGCAGCAGATCTGCACGATGATGCGCGCGAGTGTTCCATAGCTGTGAAGACTATCGTTCGTAATCCGAGATCAACGTCATGCTGAGGGTGCTCTCGACCAATTTCTCGATCAGCGGGCACTGGTGCGATCAGGCGCCGTAGTCAGGGTCGCGACGTTCGGCGAAGGCCCGCAGGCCCTCTTTCGCGTCGGGGGAGGCGAAGGCTGCCCGGGTGTATTCCTGGTAGAGCCGCAGGCCGTCGGCCAGCGACATCTCCCGGCCGCGCAGCGCCATCTCCTTGGTCATGCGGATAGCAGCGGGCCCGTTGGCAGCGATCTGGTCGGCGATGCCACGGGCGGTGGCCTGCAGGTCTTCCGGCGCGGTCATCTCGCTGACCAGCCCGATGCGCAGCGCCTCGGCAGCGTCGATGAACGATCCGGTCAGCAGCAGCCGCATCGCGTCCGACGAGCCGATCAGCCCCGGCAGCCTGAGCGCGCCGTAGCCGTGCAGGATGGCCCAGCGCACTTCGGGGCAGCCGAATTGGGCGGTTTCGTCGCAGACCCGGATGTCACAGAACAGCGCCAGCTCCAGCCCGCCCGCCAGGCAGTAGCCCTGGATCGCGGCGATCGTGGGCTTGGCGGTCTCCATACCGATGTCGAACCGGTCAGGCCGCCACGGCATCCAAGCAGTTCGGTCTGCGAACTCGCCGAGGTCGTGACCCGAGGTGAACGCCCTGCTGGTTCCGGTCACGATCGTGCAGCGCACAGCAGGATCAGCGTCGGACGCGAGCAGTGCCTCGCCGATGCCGTGGTACATCTCGTCGGTCATCGCATTGAGCTTGTCGGGCCGGTTCAACGTGATCGTCGCCACCTGCCCGTCGACCTCGTAGGTCACCTCCTCCATAGCCAACCCCTCTCAGCCTCTGGGCGAGATGCTTGCACGGCAGGCAAGCGAGTGCCGACGGATGCCGTCGCACATGCGAGAAAATCGGTCGTGTGGCGCGTGCAGGCAGCGGTACGTTGCCGTTGTAGGCATCACTCCTCGACCCGTTCCCCTCATGTGCATCAACTCAGGACACGCAGCGCCCGATGACCGTCACACTGAATGACCTAGTGGAGTCCAAGGGTTACGTGGTGGCCGACGGCGCCATGGGCACGCAGCTGTTCGCCGCCGGGCTGTCGGCGGGCTGGTCGCCGGAAGAATGGAACCTCAGCCACCCCGACGAGATACGGGCCGTCCACCGCGGCTACCTGCAGGCGGGTGCTGACCTGATCGTGACGAACAGCTTCGGCGGCAACTGCTTCCGGCAGTCGCTGCACGGCTTCGAACGCCAAGTGCGCGAGCTCAACATTGCCGCTGCGCAGATCGGCCAGGTCGAAGCCGACGCCGAGACGCAACGGTCGGGGCGGCCGGTGCTGGTGGCCGGCTCGATGGGCCCGACGGGCGAACTGCTGGCGCCGCTCGGCGACATGAGCATCGAAGCGTGCGAAGCCGCATTCGCCGAACAGGCTGCTGCGCTCGATGCAGGCGGGGTCGATCTGCTGTGGATCGAGACGATGAGCGCACTCGACGAAGTCGAAGCTGCCGTCCGCGCAGCGCGCCGCGCATGCGACCTGCCGGTTGCGGTGACCATGAGTTTCGACACCGCCGGCTGCACGATGATGGGCGTCAGCGGCAACGAGTTGGCCGATCGACTGGGGCCGCTGGAGCTCGCCGCCATCGGGGCCAACTGCGGCAACAATGTGCCTGACACCGAGGCAGCCGTTCTCGCCATTGCCAGCGTCTCGCCGGGCACCCCGGTCATCTCCAAGCCGAACGCGGGCGTGCCGGTGTGGCACGGTCATTCACTTGTCTATGACGGCACGCCAGAACTGCTTGCGGCTCACTCGCACCGGGTTCACGCCGCCGGCGTGAGCGTGATCGGCAGCTGCTGCGGCAGCACCCCTGAGCACACCGCCAAGATCGTGGCCGTGCTGGCAGGCGAGGAACCCACGCCCGAAGTCACCGCAGCGCCCAACCCTCGCGAAACGCTCGACGAGCGGCTCGTTCGCAGGCGTCCGCGCCGGCGACGGCACCGCCATTGACTGCGACCGGATTCCGGCAGAGAGGTCCGATGGCCTCGGCTGCGTGCAACCGAGACAACGGCGGGCCATGACATCGAACGGCGACTTCGAACTGACCGACCCTTGGCAGGCCATCGAATCCTGCTACGAAGCCGGCTGGACCGACGGGCTGCCGGTGGTGCCCCCGACCGAACCGCTGGTGGACGCCATGGTGGCTGGCGGTGTCTGGGCCGCAGACGATGTGCTGCTGCCCGAACCCGCCCGCGGCCTTGAGGTCAGCGCACGCAAGGCGGCTGCCAACGCCGTCATGGCCGGGTGCCTGCCTGAGTATTTCCCGGTGGTGGGCGCGGCTCTCGCCGCCATCGGCGACCCGACCTTCGAGCTGCACGCCGTGTCGGCCAGCACCGGAGGCGCCGCCATCCTCATCGCGGTCAACGGTCCGATCCGAGACGAGATCGGCATCCACTACAAGGAGAACCTGTTCGGCCCTGGCTTCCGGGCCAACGCCACGATCGGCCGCGCGGTGCGGCTGGTGCTGCGGAACTGCCTCGCCGCCATTCCCGGCAAACTCGACAAGAGCACCCAGGGCTGGGCCGGCAAGTACGCGATGTGCTTCGGGGAAGACGAGACCACCAGCCCGTGGGAGCCGTACCACATGTCACTCGGCTACTCGCCCGGCCAGAGCACGGTGACCGTCATGGCTGCCGAATCGGGACACAACGTGCTGAACCATGCATCGCCAGATCCCGAGGGACTGTTGGGCACGTTCGCCGACACGATGTCGGCGCTCGGCTCGCTCAGCTCGGGCCGGTCGCTGGTGGTGTTCGCTCCCGAGCACGCCCGCAAGCTCGGGGCCGCTGGCTGGAGCCGGACGCAGGTGCAGGAGTACCTGTTCGCTCACGCCACTCGCACGTACGCCGAGGTGAAACGCGGGGGCAAGGTCGAGGCAGCCGGGAACGTCACCGGTTTCCACCCGACGCAATGGATGGAGACCGACCCGCAGGTGCAGCCCGGCGACGAGGACATCTCGGTGCCCCGCGGGACGTGTCCCGACGACATCGCGCTCATGGTCGGCGGCGGCGATGCCGGCGGTCACTCCTCGTTCTTTCCCACCTGGAGCCGTGACCGCAGCGTCCCGCTCATCACCCAGGAGATACTCACGCCATGACCGTCACCTTGGTGGATCCGACGCTCCCCGTCAGCAGTGCAGGCGTCGAACTCGCGCCGCGGCCCGACTCGCTGGACGGCGCTGTCATCGGATTGGTGAGCAACGGCAAGACACACGCCCCAGCGGTTCTCCAACGGGTTGCCCAGAACCTCATCGAGACCCACGGCGCACGCGATGCCGTGCTGATGATGAAGCCCACCGCCAACCTGCCGGCCGCTCCCGAGGAGGTGGAAGCGCTGACCGCCGAAGTAACGGCGATCATCGCCGCCATCGGCGACTGAGGAAGCTGCTCGTCGAGCAGTGTGCTCGACGCCGTGCACTCCGAGGAGCTGGGTGTGCCCGCCGTGGCCATCCTGACCGAGCCGTTCGCCGCCACAGGTGAGGCCATCGCCGAACTGCAGGGCTTCACGGACTACCCGTTCGCCACCGTGCCGCATCCCATCGGCAGCCTGACCTCAGCCGAGGCGATGGCCGTCGCCGATGCAGTGACCCCCACGGTGCTGGCACTGCTCACCACCGCTGATGCTCAGGCTGGCAGTGCCGACGAGTCGAGCGCACCGGCGACTGGTATCACTCCCGCCGATGTCGTAGAGGAACTGGCCGTTGTCCTGCGAGCTGACCGCGCCGACCTCACTGCGTCGATCACCGGACGCCACATCACACTCAGCCTCCACATTCCCGACGAAGCCTGCGCTGAGTGCATCCTGCCCGCGTCGATGCTCGTGCCCATGTTCCAGTACCGCTTCGACACCGAGCTCGGACCCGGCTGGGCTATCTCTCTCAACGACCCCCGCGAAGTTGCCAGAGCCCAGGAATCAGAATCTCAACGCGACAGCCAACAGTTCACTGGGTTCTGAAGTCAGCCAGGGCCTCTTGGACACGCGAACGCATGGTGTCGCGATCCGACCCAGCTGGAACCGTGTAGATCGCGTTCCTGACGACATGGCGCGCTTCTTCGTCAGTAAACCGCAAGTCGTCCGCGATCTCAGAATCGCTGAAGTAGCTCGATAGTTGGCGGTGACACCACGGGGGAATCTCGCTCGCTGATAATGCGACCTCAGCATCGGGAATCCTCCGAGCCGGTCTGCGCGAACTGAGAACTTCGTGGAACGTCGATCTATCGACGTCGAGCTGTTTCAGAATCTCGCGTTCGAGACCTCGATATTCGGACCTGTCCCGCGAGATGGTGGTGCGCAGCGTCTCGTCGCCGACCTTCTTGGTGTAGATGTCGTGCCTGGCCCCTCGTCGCAGCGTCCATCCGTCAATCTCGACAAATCGGCGATGTTCGTTCTTGTCAATCGCGCATCACCGCCCGAAGAGCAACTTCTCAAGCACCGAGTCGCTGTCGGCCTGTTTCAGCCTCGCCACAAGGGCCTCGCGTGCATCGTGCGGTTTCTCGCGATGCAGGAACTCGTCCCAGTCGACGATGTAGTCCCGCACTTGCAGCACAAGATCGCTCCGGGCCACTTCGAGGCTGGCGTCGGCCGTAACGAGACCCAGCTCGTCAAGCGAGAGCACATGCACACCGTCGTCCGACGCGATCTCGACAAGGCCGTCCGACTCTGTTCGGTAGCCCGGAAACACCCTCGCCAGAACATCGCCGTCCGAAATCCTGCGGTCGAAATGGCGCAGCCCAAGCTCGAAATGACCTGTAGACAGGACATCGGCGACAGTCAGGTGCGGCTCGACATCGTCAGACAACTGCAGCGGCATTGCCAGCCAGTACCCCGGATCGCCTCCGCTGCGCTGAACGCGAGCAGCAAAGGCGGCGAGCTTGCACAGCGATCCGAAGCGGCGGATGTCTGGCAACGTCTGTCTCTTCCGCCACTTCATCACGGCCTGGCGACTGATTCCGACGACGGTCGCAATGTCATTCCACGCGATGCCGAAGTCTGCGTTCAGGACATCCAAGAGCTGCGTCGGAGGACGTCTCCGGAACGCCCGCGTCAACTGCTCCAACTCGTCAACATCGCCAATGGGCTCTACAACGCCTGATCTCTCCCGGGCAGACCTATAGGGGCTAGGCGACCACCGCAACACGGCCAACGTCATCGACGAACTGAGCACGTCGTGACCCACGCCCGCGTGAGTACTCGCATTGCACCAGCGCTCGGCGTGTCGCCGCTGAGCCGTCAGTGATGTCATGCTTCGCCCCTCATCAGTTGCAGCGATTCCGGTGTGAGCACCTGCAAGAAGGCCTCGCTGATCACTGCGTGGAGCGAGTCCAACTCGCCGCAGACCACCTCCGCGCTCGCAGGTTCCTCGAATCGGCACCAACCCGTCCACTCCACAGCCAAGACACTGTCCTCAGGTGCCTCGTAGTAGCTGTGCAATGGATGGTCGTCGGAAACTGCCGGTTCGTGAGTGGGCGCCCACTCGACGTTGACGTGCTTGTTGTCGTCGAGATGGAGCACGAGGCCGCCGTAGTGCCCTGCTACGCGATCAAGCACGACATCTTCGGCAACAACAGGCAAGCGCACGTACTTCGACCACTCGAAGAGACCAGTTGAAGCTGCGGGGCGGACCTCGTCAAGGAAGCGGACGGAGGCGTAGTCGGATCCCCGCCCTTTGCCGACGTATTCGAGAAGTTCCGCAACGACGCCGCAAAACCGCTCCCAGCGCTCATACCGCACCGTCGAGATGTACAAGCCATCAAGCAGGACGGTCACCATGTCGGCCTCGCGCACGGCCGCAAACAGTTCGCCCTCCAACGTCTCGTCACTGGCAGACGAGAGCACAACGCTGTAGCCCGCATTGAGCATCGGCCGCAGAACCGCGTCGTGGTCCGAAGTGCTGAGCTTTGCATCGAAGCTCACGTAGGCATTGACCAGCCTGACGAACGGGAACGGATAGATCTCACGCTCAGGGTCAAGAGCCAACGATGCTCCCACGGCCACTGTCGACGGCCGGATCCGACGACAACCAAAATGTTAACCACAATGAAGTCCTTTGACGATACGCCCGAGCGACCCGCAGGTCGAATTATTTTCCGGACTCGGCATGCGATCTAGGAGTCTGCTGATTTATTCGGTGGGATTTCCGCGTGTCGGCTGGGTGTGCGCGGGATGATGCTGGCATGCAGGGAACCGCTGGGCGGGATCGGGTGTTGTTGGACGCGGCTGCGGTGTGCGGGCATCTGCTGGCGGA
>JAJDVQ010000044.1 GCA_022826045.1 Acidimicrobiia bacterium
CGCTCCGGCGCGTCAACCACCACCCCGATCACCCTGATCTGCGGCAGCCACAACCGCACCGACATAACATCTCCCGCCATCGAGGCCCTCCAGGGTTCGGCGTCTCACGAACACCGATCCCAGCAGGGCCTCGACCCCTACCCAAGGACCCTCAACCCACCGTCATCCCAACAAATCGCGAAGAACCCCAAAATCGATCCCGGTCATTCGTCTGCACCCTCCTGCGGGTAGCGGTTATCGGTCTTCGGACAATTTGAGAGGTGATGGTCGATTGGACAGATTGCGGGATCACATCACTGCGGATCCCCAAGGTTCAGTGACCGGGGCGAACCGCTGGCTATGGCCGGATGCTTCGCACCTGGCAGCGGTTTTCGCTTCCAACTGGCTCGTTGATCGCCCGCGGTCACTGACCCATTAGGACTCGCCTACGGCGCTTCGAGTACGGCGGCGGGCGGCTCGTCGCGGAGTCCGAGCTTCCATTTGAGCTGTTCGCCGGTGGCGTCTCGGGTCGAGGTTCTCGTCACGACGCTTTGGCCGAGCACGCAGATGCCGTCCCATTCGGGGTTATCTTTGCGCCAGTCAACCTTCGCGAGGTCCTGGAGGACATCGAGACCCAGTCCTTGCTCTCGCAGCACCGCTCCGACTCTGCCGAGCGCCCACAGAGCAAGCGTGTACGAGGACAGGTAGTCCTGACGTGCCACGGCGCAAGTCATCGTTCCGGTGGCGATCGCGGCCCAGGGTTCCACGAACTGCGTCGCCTGATTCCAGAAGTCGATCGCGTA
Organism: Acidimicrobiia bacterium; assembly: GCA_022826045.1. Lineage (GTDB taxonomy): Bacteria > Actinomycetota > Acidimicrobiia > Acidimicrobiales > Poriferisodalaceae > Poriferisodalis. The sequence goes on from JAJDVQ010000044.1 coordinate 783, forward strand.
GTCGCGGGCGGCCGCAATCGTTGCGTCGTCGGTGTCTTCGGGAATGTCGCCGAGCAGCTGCGAATTGGCCCGCTGCAGGCCCGACAGGGTCGCGAAATTCTGATTCCGCACCGACAACGAGACGCGCTCTTTGTCGGTGCGTCCTCTGAAGAGCGGCACGGCCTCGACGCAGTCCATGGTGATCTGGTTGATCGGCAGGCGATGGTCGTAGAGGATGTCCAAGGACTTCGAAGTCTTGTGAACCGTCCGGTTCAGGTCGCTGAAGATCTGCTGGCTGCGCTTGGTGCCGCCGTCGGGCAGCACGACCACCGAGATCGAGTCGGTCGCGAGAGTCGGGTCCTCCCGCAGTGCCTCAGCGATACCGGCGATGCGGTGCTGGCCATCGTTGACGATGTAGCTCGCATCGGGCGGCAGCAGCAGCACCCCGATGTCGCTGCCAGGCTCGACCGGCTCGAACTCGTACGAGTCGGTGTCGATCGAGACGGTCACGGCCGAGAAGATGTAGTCGTCGTGGTTGAGGATGTAGTCGGCGATCTCGGGTACCCGCTTCTTCTTCAGCTCCCGCTGGGTCCGATGCTCGGGAGCGAGTGCAGGCATATCGTCGGGGTCATAGGTGAACACCTTGACGACGATGCCGAACGGCAACGACGTCGTGTAGTAGGTGGTCGTGCCCATGCGCCCCCGCGTGGCCGGCACCCTGAAGGTTGCTTGGAGTGAGGTAATCATTTGTTTGTCCTTTGGTAGGTGATGTCTGCCGTTTTGCTAGACATCAATGAACGCACTGAGACTATCAAGGCATATACAGAAGCACAACTCACGATATACAACTTCCAAAAATACGTATTCGTCGTTCAGGCTCCCATCACGGCTTAGTAGCCGCAGGCACGCGAGACCGCGGCCGACAGCAGAGCCGATGCACCAGAGTCACGCCGCTAGCACCGGCGATCTGATTCGGGCGTCCGGGCCGAGCGCGCCGAGTGCTGCTGGCGATGCGGCCGCCCGAGTCCGCTGCGCTGCCCCGCTGACAGAGATCGGTCCCTGTTACACCCCATACATACGTTCTTGGCCGGACCAGCAACGCGAGGGGCGGCCATGAGACGTACGGCGACCAGTGAGGTACCGGGTCGGGAACAGGGTCACCTACCGGGGATGGGAGTGTGGTCTACGGTCGGCGGCGTGACTGCGGCACCACGACCGCCGACAAATGGGGCCATGAACTCGTTGCTCACGTGTGATGCCCCAGCGCATGACTGGTACCGATTCGTTCTGTCGTTTCCGCCCCATCTGGTGCGCGAGTACGCGGGCCGGTTCGAGCTCGGAGAAGACGCAGTTGTGCTCGACCCGTTCTGCGGGACGGGCACGACCCTGGTGGAATCGAAGAAGCTGGGCATCGCGAGCATCGGCGTCGAAGCGATGCCGATGTCGAAGTTCGCAGCCGAAGTGAAGACCGATTGGTCGCCCGACCCTGATGCGTTGGCGGGCCATGCCGACTTGGTTGCCGAGAAGGCTTCGGCAACATTGGCAGCGGATCAACTGCGCGACGAGCCCGGCGCATACTCGGCCGAGGGCCTTCGCTTGCGAGGCCTGGACGCTGACGCTGCCAAACTTCTCATCAAGCACTCGATCAGCCCGCTGCCGTTGCACAAGTCGCTCGTGCTGCGCGAGGCGCTACGGGGCGAACATGCGGCAGGCATCTCGGACCACGAGATGCTCGCCTTCGCCCGTGTGCTCCCGACAGAGGTAGGCAACCTCCGATTCGGCCCCGAGGTGGGCGTCGGCTCGGTACGCGACGATGCGGCGGTCGTGGCCCCATGGCTGGATCGGGTGCGGTCGATGATTGAGGATCTGCGCGTGCTGGGGGAGCGGGACGAGACCGCTGTCAGTGTCGTTGCTGGAGATGCGCGGGCTGTCTCATCGTGTGTGCCAACCGAAAGCGTGGACGCTGTCATCACCTCGCCCCCCTATCCCAATGAGAAGGACTACTCGCGGACTGTCCGTCTTGAGTCGGTGCTGTTGGGCTACCTCACCGACCGAGCAAGCCTGCGCAGCACGAAGCGCGAACTGCTCCGTTCGAATACCCGTGGCGTCTACCGCGATGATGATGACTCTGCCTGGGTCGCAGACGACAAGCGGGTGCAGGAGCTCTCCGCCCAGATCGAGGAACGCCGCATTGCCCTCGGCAAGGACTCGGGCTTCGAGCGCATGTATCACCGCGTGACGAAACTCTATTTCGGCGGCATGGCGCGTCATCTGTCGTCGCTGCGAGACGTGTTGCGGCCAGGTGCCCGGCTCGCGTACGTCGTCGGCGATCAGGCGTCGTATTTGCGGGTGATGATCCGCACCGGCCAGATTCTTGCCTCCATTGCCGAGCGGTGTGGCTACGAAGTGGAAGGCATCGATCTCTTCAGGACGAGACCGGCGACGGCGACGCGGGACCAGCTTCGCGAAGAGGTTCTGCTCCTGCGCTGGCCTGGCCACAAGAGCCAATGAGCGACACAGCGTCGTCGGGCACGCTGGCTCAACGGATCGCAGCCCGGATATTCGACGAGAAGTTCCGACCGGGCCAGGTCGAGGTGCCGTTCACTCGCGACGAGATCATTGCGGCGGCTGAGGGCCTCGGCGAGAAGCGGCCCAAGAACCTCGGCGACATCGTCTATTCGCTCAGGTACCGCACACCGTTGCCTGGATCGATTCGGGAGGCCGCCCCACCGGGACTGGAATGGGCGATCTTTCCGGGCGGCAACGCGGTGTACGTGCTTCGCCTGGTACCGCTGAACATGATCGAGCCTCGGCCGGGCTTGTCGATGGTCAAGATTCCGGACGCGACGCCGGGCGTGATCGCCAAGTACACGATGTCGGACGAACAGGCGCTGTTGGCTCGCGTCCGCTACAACCGCCTGCTCGACGTGTTCACCGGCTTGGCCTGTTATTCGCTCCAAAGCCACCTACGTACGACGATCAACATCGACGACGTCATCTCGGGGAACGAGAGCAGCTCTCAAGTCGAGACGGACGAGCTCTATATCGGCCTCGATACCCACGGAGCGCACTACGTCCTGCCGGTGCAGGCCAAGGGCGGAACCGATGTGTTGAGCGTCATCCAGATCTGGCAGGACTTTCGAGGGGCCGAGCAGAAGTTCCCGGAACTCCGGCCTCGGCCGGTCGCCGCTCAATTCATGGAGGCAGGCGATATTGCACTCTTCGAGTTCGCTGAGCGCGACGGAGAGATCACCATTGCGCGTGAGCGCCACTACCGACTCGTCGATGCCGATCAGCTCTCGCCGGAGGACCTGCATTCGTATCGGGCGATATCCGAGCTCGATACCTAACCGCTGCGGAAGCCGTCGAGGATGTCGTTGAAGGTGGCGCTTGGGCGCATGGCGGCTTCGGCGAGTGCGGGGTCGGGCAGGTAGTAGCCGCCGAGGTCAACCGGCACACCTTGGCATTCCACGAGCTCGGTGATGATCTGGCCTTCGTTCGCGGCCAATGCCGCTGCCAGCGGAGCGAATCGTTCGGCGAGGTCGGCGTCTGTGCCTTGGCGGGCCATCTCGTCGGCCCAATGCTTCGCTAGATGGAAGTGGCTGGCGCGGTTGTCGGGCTCGTTGACGCGGCGGCTGGGAGCGCGGCCCTCGGCGAGCCACGTGCCGATCGCAGCGTCGAGCGTGTCGGCCAGCAGCTGCGCGACGCGGTTGCCGGCCACACGGGCCAGGTGCTCGAGCGACACCGCCAGGGCCAGGAACTCGCCCAGGCTGTCCCAGCGCAGGTGGTTCTCGGCCACCATCTGCTGCACATGCTTGGGCGCTGAGCCGCCGGCGCCGGTCTCGAAGAGCCCGCCGCCGGCCATGAGCGGCACGACCGAGAGCATCTTGGCCGACGTGCCCAGCTCGAGAATCGGGAACAGGTCGGTGTTGTAGTCGCGCAACACGTTGCCCGTGACCGAGATGGTGTCTTCCCCGCGTCGGATGCGTTCCAGCGAGAAGCGGCAGGCATCCGCGGGAGCCAGGGTGGTGATGTCGAGCTCGCTGATCGAGGCGTCGTCGGCCTGCCGCCCAGCCAGCCGCGCGTCGACCTTGGCGATCAGCTGCGCATCGTGGGGCCGGTCGGCATCGAGCCAGAACACGACCGCAGCCCCGGTGAGCTGACCGCGCTCGATGGCCAGGTCGACCCAGTTGGCGATGGCTGCGTCGTTCGTGGTGCACATGCGCCAGATGTCGCCCTCAGCAACCCCGTGGCTCATCAGCACCTCGCCCGATTCGGTGACGACGCGCATGGTCCCCGCGGCGTCCACTTCGTAGGTCTTGTCGTGGCTGCCGTATTCCTCGGCCTTCTGGGCCATGAGGCCCACGTTGGGCACCGAGCCCATGGTCGTCGGGTCGTAGGCGCCGTAGGCCCGGCAGTCGTCGATCACTGCTTGGTAGATGCCGGCATAGCTGGAGTCGGGGATGACGGCCTTGGTGTCGTGCTGGTTGCCCTCGGCGTTCCACATCTGGCCCGACGACCGGATCATGGCCGGCATGGACGCGTCCACGATGACATCGCTGGGCACGTGCAGGTTGGTGATGCCTCGGTCGGAGTCGACCATGGCCAGGCCGGGGCGCTCGGCGAGCGTGGCGGCGATGTCGGCCTCGATGGCCTCGCGCTGTGCTGCCGGCAGCGATTCGACGGCGGCCAGCACGTTGGCCCAGCCGTCATTGGGGTCGGCGCCGACGGCCGCGAGTGCTTCGGCATGCCGGTCGAACACCGGTGCGAAGAACGCCCGCACTGCGTGGCCGAAGACAATCGGATCGGCGACCTTCATCATGGTGGCCTTGAGGTGCAGCGAGAACAGCACGCCACCCGAGCGGGCGTCGGCGATCTGGTCATCCAGGAACTCGCGCAGCGCGGAAACCGACATGAACGTGGAGTCGACGATGTCGCCGGCACCGACGGGGACTTTGCGCATCAGGCGAACGTTCCCGTCATTGTCGACATGCTCGATGCTCAACGAGCCTGCACCGCCCGCGGTGACCGACTGCTCATTCGAGCGGAAGTCGCCGCCGGACATCGTCGACACGTGGCTCTGGCTCTGCGGTGACCAGGCGCCCATCGAGTGGGGGTACTGGCGCGCGTATTCCTTCACCGCGCGCGGTGCGCGGCGGTCGGAGTTGCCCTCGCGCAGCACCGGGTTCACCGCCGATCCCTTCACACGGTCGAAGCGCTCGCGGATCTCGCGCTCGGAGGCGTCCGAGGGATCGTCGGGATAGTCGGGGACTGCATAGCCCTTCGCTTGCAGCTCGGCGACCGCGTCCTTGAGCTGGGGGACCGAGGCGGAGATGTTCGGCAGCTTGATGATGTTGGCGCCGCGGTCCTGGGTCCACTCGCCGAGTTCGCTCAGCGCGTCGCCGATTCGCTGATGCGGCTCGAGCATGTCGCCGAAGGCCGCGATGATCCGCCCTGCCAGCGAGATGTCACGTGTCTCGACGTCGACCCCTGCAGCGTCGGTGAACGCGGTGATGATCGGCAGCAGCGAGTAGGTGGCCAGTGCTGGTGCTTCGTCGGTGTGGGTATAGACGATCTTCGAGCCGGTGCCTGGAGCGTCAGAGTCTGGGGGCGAGGAGGACATAGCGATTGGACGCTACCGCCCGCCGGGGAGTCGCCGCCCGTTGAGCAGAGACTGTTCAGCCGGTGGCGTGCGCGGCGGCGGAGCTGCCCGCCAGCCGGCCGAACACCGCACCCGCGGAGAGGCCCGAGCCGCCGGGGTAGTTGCCGTAGAACAGGCCGCCCACCAGCTCGCCTGCGGCATACAAGCCCGTGATCGGCCGCAGGTCGGTGTCGATCACGCTGCCGGTCTCGTCGATGCGCAGCCCGCCGAACGTGAAGGTCAGGCCGCAGGTCACGCGGAACGCTGAGAAAGGCGGCGTCTCGATCGGCATCGCCCAGTTCGTCTTGTCGGGGCTGAGGCCTTGGGTGCGGCGGCCGTCGAGCACGTTGGGGTCGAACGGGACGCTGCGGTCGACCGCTGCGTTGAACTCGCTGATCGTTGCCAGCGCTCCCTCGGTGTGCACGTCCTCCATGCGCGCGCAGAGCTCTTCGATGCTGTCGGCGGTCACTTTGGTGACTTGGCGGATGCGGTACTCGTCGCGCTGCAGGTGCTCGGTGCTGGCGTCGAAGACCTGCCAGGCCGAGTGCCCCGGTTGGGCGAGGATCTCGCGTCCGTAGCGGGCGTAGGTGTAGTTGCGGAAGTCCGCCCCCTCGTCGACGAAGCGCCGGCCCGCGGCGTTGACCATGACGCCCCAGGGATAGCTGTGTTTCTGGAAGCCGTCGCCGACCGCCAGGTCGCCGAATTCCGGCGCGTTGTAGTCCCAGGCGACGGCATGGCCGCCCGACCAGTTGCCACAGGACGCCGCGCCGGCCTCCAGCGCCATGCGGATGCCGTCGCCGGTGTTGAAGCGGCTGCCGCGCACCTTCGCCAGCTCCCAGCCGGGGCCGAGATAGCGGGTGCGCCATTCCGGATTGGCCTGGAAGCCGCCGGCGGCGAGCACCACCGCCTTCGCCGGTACGGTCTCGATCCTGCCGCCGTGCTTGAGCCGGACGCCGCCGACGCTGTGGCCGTCATGCAGCAGATCGAGCGCCCGCGCGCCGTAGCGGATGTCGATCCCCGCCGCCCGGGCGATCTTCGTATGGCCGTCGACCAGGCCGGGCCCGCCGCCCCAGGCCTCCAGCGTCAGCCCGCCCCAGAAGCGGAACCGTCCGTCCACCTTGAAGGCCTGGCGGCCGTAGATCGGCATGAAGCGGACGCCCTTGCCGTGCAGCCATTGCATCGTCTCCCGCGATTCCGTGACCAGCCGTTCGCACAGGGCCGGATCGGTGCGGTAGCGGGTCAGGCGGAACATGTCGTCGTAGAAGCTCTCCTCCGGATAGCCGCCGAAATCGGTGATCGCGGCCTGGCTTTCCGGCAGGTCCGGGCACAGGGCGCGGATATCGTCCGCCCCGTCGTAGGCGAAGCGGAAGGCGCCGGCGGTGAAGCGCGAGTTGCCGCCGTTTTCGGCCTCGGGCGCGCGCTCCAGCATCAGCACCGAAGCGCCGGCCTCGCGCGCCACCAGCGCCGCGCAGAAGGCGGCGTTGCCGGCGCCGGCGACGATGATGTCGGGATGGGTCACGGTATGTCAGGATTTGTCATGTTCTGTCATGGCGCTTCGGAATCCCGCTGAACGCACCACCGTGTCGCCCCGGACCCCGATCCGGGGCCCGGAGTCGCCCGGCACGATCTTCGCCCGCGACTCTGGACCCCGGATTTCCGCTCCCCGGATCGCAGTCCGGGGCAGGCCGCTCCGTCCGGGGTGACAAGGAAGGGGTGTTGGAACGTCATGATGTGTCATGAAATGTCATGATCAGCTTCGCGGAGGGACGGTCCGCCGCCGGCCAGCGTTGCACAAAAACCTAATATAGGTAATATTACAGAAATTTCAAGCCGAATCGCGCCGCCCGGCGAAGGCCGCGATTGTGCGGGCCGCCAGCGGGTGGCGCCGGCGCCTCAGCCCGGCTGTTCGGCCTGGCCCGGGTCGAACATGGCCCGGCGGGCGGCTTCCGCAGCGGCTTCGGCCTCGGCCTCGGCGGCCTTGGCGGCTTCGCGGGCGGCGCGGCGCTCCTCGCGGTCCATCATGGCGATGGCGTCCTCGTCGTTGAGCGTATCCTCGTCGCCCTCCGCCCGGCCGAGCACCACCGGATCCTCGCCGCGGGCGGCGCGCGCGGCCTGCATCGCGGCCTCTTCCGGCGAGCGCGCGACGTTGACCGTGACGGTGACCGACACCTCGGGATGCAGCACGACGCGGACCGGGAACACGCCGAGCATCTTGATCGGATGCTCGATCACGACCTGGCGCTTGTCGACCGTATAGCCGGCTTCGGTGAGGCCGTCGGCGATATCGCGCCCGGAGACCGAGCCGTAGAGCTGGCCCGCCTCGCCGGCGTTGCGGATCGCGGTGACGGCCGCGCCATCCATCTTCTCCGAGACCGATTCGGCTTCGGCTCTGCGCGTCAGGTTGTCGGCTTCGAACTGCGCCTTGCGCGCCTCGAACAGGGCGACGTTGTCGTCGGTCGCGCGCAGCGCCTTTCTCTGCGGCAGCAGGTAGTTTCGCGCAAAGCCCGGCTTGACGGAGACGATGTCTCCCATCTGGCCGAGCTTCTCGATCCGCTCGAGCAGGATCACGTCCATGGCGCCGGCCTCCTCAGCCCGAGACGTAGGGGATCAGCGCCAGGTAGCGCGCACGCTTGATCGCCCGGGAGAGTTCGCGCTGCTTTTTGGCCGAAACCGCGGTGATGCGGCTCGGCACGATCTTGCCGCGCTCCGACATGAAGCGCTGGAGCAGCTTCACGTCCATATGGTCGATCTTCGGCGCGTTCGGGCCGGAGAAGGGGCAGCTCTTGCGGCGGCGGAAAAACGGGCGGCGGGCCATCAGGCGTCTCCCTCGGTCTTCTCGGCAGCCTTGCCGGCGGAGTCTGCTGCGGTGTCTTCTGCGGGCGCTTCGTCAGCGGCTTTCCCGGCGTCGGCCGGCGAAGGTTTCGAATCCTCCGCTGCGGTTTGTTCGTCCGCTTTCCCGCCGGCCTTTTTCGTCGATTTGCCGGCGCCCTTCTTTGCGGCTTCGGATTCGGCCGGCGCCTCTTTTTCCGCAGCGGTTTTGCCGGAGGCGTCCTCCGCGGCGGCCGGTTTCCCGCCGGCTTCCTTCTCCCCGGCTTTCTCCCCCGCCTTTTCCGCAGCCGCCCTCTCGGCGCGGCGCTCTTCGTCGCGCCGGCTGCGCCGCTCGCCGCGGTCGCGCCGTTCCTCCCGGCGCTGCATCATGATCGACGGGCCCTCGTTCAGCGCGTCGACCCGCAGGGTGAGTTCGCGCAGCACATCGGCGTTGAGCCGCATCAGGCGCTGCATCTCCTGCACCGCTGACGCCGGCGCGTCGATGTTCATCAGCACATAATGCGCCTTGCGGTTCTTCTTGACCCGGTAGGCGAGGTTGCGCAGGCCCCAGTATTCCCGCTTTTTCACTTCGCCGCCGCCGTTGGCAATGACTTCGGCGAAGCCGTCGCTCAGGGTATCGACCTGGCTGGCGGCAATGTCCTGGCGCGCGAGATACACGCATTCGTAATACGGCAAGACAAACGCTCCTTACGGCTGTTTCGCGACCTGCCGCTCTGTTTTCCGGTCTCGGTGCCGGCCCGCTCCCCCGCCCGGCCACCCAACGGGGTTATCCGTGGATGGGTGGCCGGGCGGGGGGGCGGGCCGGGGCCGCA
>JAJDVQ010000104.1 GCA_022826045.1 Acidimicrobiia bacterium
TAGAGGCCGCGCGGATAGATCGGCTCTGAACGATTTCGAGCCGTGGAATCGCCTCTGGATGGGTCTCTGACCTGCAGCATCGACACGACAGACGATGCGATTGCATACAGTCGTTTTATCAATCCGCTAACGCTCTTAGCGTCACAGCCCGTGCCGACGGGTCGTGTGACAGTGCTGGCCGGCGGCGTCGGCGCGGCGCGGTTCCTGCGCGGGCTCCTGCGTGCGCACCGCCCCTCAGATGTGACAGCGATTGTGAATGTGGGCGACGACTTCACGCTGCACGGCCTGCACATCAGCCCCGACCTCGACACGGTGACCTACACGCTCGCCGGCCAGATCAACCCCGAGACCGGCTGGGGGCGAGCCGGGGAGACCTGGCGGGTGCTCACCGAACTCGGGCGGCTCGGCGGGCAGGACTGGTTCCAGCTCGGCGACCTGGACTTGGCGCTGCACCTGTTCCGCACACAGCGCCGAAGCGAGGGCGCGACGCTGTCAGAGGTGACCAGCGAGATCGCCGCCAGCTTCGGGCTCGAGCTGAGGCTGCTGCCGGTCAGCGACGATCCGATCCGGACTCGCATCACCCCTGCGGAACCCGCAGACGCTCCCGAGATCGACTTCCAGGACTACTTCGTCGCACAGCGTCACGGCATCGCGGTGCGCGCTGTCCGATTCGCTGGCATCGACGCTGCTCATCCGGCACCCGGTGTGCTCGATGCGCTGAGCACCGCAGATGTCGTCGTGATTGCGCCGTCCAATCCGTTTGTCTCGATCGGGCCGGTCGTCGGCGTGCCGACAATCCGCGACACGCTGGCCCGGCGTCGCGACAGCGTCGCCGCCGTGTCGCCCATCGTGGGCGGCGCATCGATCAAGGGACCGGCGGGCGCGATGATGCGCGATCTGGGCCACGAGCCCAGCGTCGTGGGAATCGCCCGGCTGTATGTCGAATTCGCCGGCACGTTGGTGATCGACAATGCCGACCGTGACTTGGCCGATGCCGTGGCCGGTGCCGGGATGACACCCCTCGTCACCGACACCATCATGAGCAGCCCAGAGCGGGCCGCCGCACTGGCTCAGATGACGCTCGATGCCGTGAGCGGGCCCTGAGAGAAACGAGGATCGCATGACTGTCGAACTGCTTCCCGTCGAGGGCATCGGCGAGATCGCCCACGGCGACGATCTCGGCGCCGTCATCTGGAGTGCCTGCGACGCAGCACCAGCGGGACTTCGCGACGGCGACGTGCTGGTGGTGACCCAGAAGATCGTCTCCAAGGCCGAGGGCGCCATGGAACAGATCAACCCCGACGACCCGCTGTCGCACAAGCCCCTCGTCGAGCGAGAGTCGGTCCGCATCCTGCGCCGCCGCGGCGACCTCATCATCAGCGAGACCACGCACGGGTTCATCTGCGCGAACGCGGGTATTGACCTCTCGAACGTCGAGCGGGGCCATGCGGCACTGCTGCCCGACGACAGCGACCGCTCCGCCAACAAGATCCGCGAGCGCATCCGGGCGCTGTCGGGCCGCACCGTCGGGGTGATCATCTCCGACACGTTCGGCCGGCCGTGGCGACGCGGCGTCACCGACGTGGCCATCGGGTGCGCAGGCGTCGCAGCGGTGGTCGATCTGAAGGGCACCGAAGACGCGCTCGGCCGTGAGCTGATGGTGACCGAGGTGTGCATCGCGGACGAGATCGCCTCGGCGGCCGACCTGGTGTGCGGCAAAGCGCGGGGCGTGCCGGTCGCCATAGTGCGGGGCTTGGAGGCGAGCTGGCTGCGGCGGGCATCGGTGCGCTCGGAGATCATCCGTGACCCCGCAGAGGACCTTTTCCGCTAGCGCCCCGAGCTCAGGCGGCGGGTTGGCGCATCGCCCGCAGGCGCGCTCCTGGAGCGACATGCTGACCGGCGCCGACCAACGAATACTCGGTGAGCATCGCTGCCGCCCCGACCGTGACATCGGGGCCGATCACCGAATCGCACACGACCGCTCCCGGCTCGATGCGGCAGCCCGCCCCCAGCACGGATCGTTGCACGACGGCATCAGGCCCGATCACGCACCCGTTGCCGATGGCCGAAGTCCGGATACGAGCGTCGGGATGGACGGTGACGGAGAGATCCACAGCGCTGTCCGTCACCTTGACCGCCGCTCGCCGGCCCTCGAGGATGTCGAGATTGGCCGTCACGTAGTGCTGCGGGGTGCCCGTGTCGAGCCAGTAGGAATCCGAGACCAGCGCCGCCAACCTCCCGTCCGCGGCAATGCGGGAGAAGACCTCCCGCTCGATCGAGACTGCACGCCCCGGAGCAATGCGATCCAGCACGGCAGGCGTCAGCACGTAGGTGCCTGCGCTGATCGTGGGCCATCGGCTGCGCGGACCGCCAGGGAGCACCACATGGGGCTCGGGCTTCTCCGAGAACGACAGCACCCGGCCCGATTCGTCGGCAACCACGAGGCCGAACGGCGTCGGGTCTGCCACCGGCTGCAGTGCGATCGTGGCCTCGGCGCCGGACTGCGCGTGGAACCTCGCCAACGCCCCGATGTCGAGATCGGTCAGCACATCGCCGTTCAGCACAAGGAATGACCCGTCGATGCCTGTGGCCTCCGCAGCAAACCGCACAGCCCCAGCGGTGCCACGGGGCTCGGGTTCGACTGCTACCCGGTAGTCGAGCCGGCCGATCCGTCCCCGCCGGTAGGCGCTGGTGAAGGCATCGGCGCGGTAGCCCAGAGACAGCACCACCTCGGACACGCCGTGACGCGCGAGGTGCTCGCAGACCCACTCGATCATCGGGCGCCCGCACACCGGCAGCATCTGCTTGGGGATGTCGTCGGTCAGCGGGCGCAGCCGGGTGCCGAAGCCGCCCAGCAGCAAGATCGCCTTCATGGTGGAGACGCCCCGGGCCGGCCCTCAGGCTCCCGAGTCAGTCTCGTCGCCGGGTCCGGACTCGTCCTCGGCCGGCTCGGAGGTGACCGGCAGATCGGCGGGGGCCGGCTCGCTCTCATCGGGACCGCCCAGCACCGGCCCCTCCTCGAGCTGCACGTCGTCGATGAGGGGCTGATTTTCCGGCGGCAGATTCAGATATGAGCGCAGGAATGCATCTTCGGGTCGCGGCACGTCGGCGTTGTCGACGCTGGGATGGACGAATGCAAACACGAAGATCTGGCCGTCACCCAGGAAGCGCACATCTCGCAGGTTGTCGGTGAATGCCAGCGCTTTCTCGGCCTGCAGCGTCTCCCAGCGCATGACCCGCAGCTCCGCACCCGGCTCGGCAATCGCGGGATCGTCGCTGCTGGGATCCGGCGAGGCGCAGCCGTCGCCCGACTCGTCGAGGATCGTGCCGTCGGGCAGCTCGATCTGGGAATCGTCGAATTGGAACTCGATCTCACGCATGAACGCCCCGACGGTGGCGAACTGGCCCGTGACACCGGTGTGGAACGGATGGATGTGGATCAACCCGTCGCCGTGGGTGTGGATGCCGGACCGGTCGTCGACGTCGTTGGGGTAGACGTCCCCGACGAAGTCGTCACAGTCGTAGATCGCGTAGAGCGAGTGCCAGTGGTCGCCGAGCCGTGGCGGGCCGGCGGGAGCGTTGGCCGCCCGCTCGGAGCGTGCGAACAGGATCAGCACGACGCCAAGGGCGACGACCAGCAGCATCGCCGCGGGAAACAGGAGGTTTCGCCGCGTCCCGAAGCCCTTGCCGGCTCCGCCCGCGCTGGCAGCCTTGGCAACCTTCTTGGCTGCGGCCGATCTCGCCATACGGGCCGACAAGCTACCGGCGCGCAGGGCCGATGGGTGCGCCCGCTGCGGGGGGCGGCTGGGTCCGATGCGCCGACCGAGCCCGATGCGCCGGCGTCAGCGCCGACCGAGCCCCACGTAGAGGAATCCCGCGGCACGCAGCTTGCTGGGGTCGAGCATGTTGCGGGCGTCGACGATACGAGCGGTCGCCATCTCGTCGGCAGCTCGCTCCCAGTCGAGGGCGCCAAACTCGGGCCACTCGGTGAGCACGACGGCGACATCGGCGCCGCGCACAGCCTCGAGCGCAGAGCTGCTGAGGATGAGACCCTCGGGAAGCTGGGCCTCGAGATCGGGGCGCTCGTCGAGGTTGCCCCCCAGCGCCGGGTCGTAGGCCGCCAGGCGCGCACCGGCGTCGCGCAACCGCTCCGCCACCCTGATCGCGGGAGAGCCGCGCAGGTCATCGGTGCCGGCCTTGAACGTCAGCCCCAGCACGGCCACATCGATGCCGTCCAGATCCGGCTCGTCGCTCTCCGACTCGGCCCGCTCGGCGCCGGCGCCTCCATGCGCGGCGCGCGCCACCTTGGCAACGACCCGGTCGAGCTGCTGCTCGTTCACAGCGATGACGCCCTCGAGCAGGTCGAACACATAGCCGGCATCATTCGCGACCCCCACCAATGCCCGTGTGTCCTTGGGCAGGCACGAGCCTCCCCAGCCGGGACCCGGCTGCAGGTACGCCGAGCCGATGCGATGGTCAGTGCCCACGCCTTCGAGCACCGCGTCGACGTCTGCGCCGACAGCCTCGCACACCGCCGCCAACGCGTTCACGAAGGAGACCTTGGCGGCCAAGAAGGCGTTGGCCGCGTACTTGACCGTCTCGGCCGAGGTGGGATCGCACAGGATCAGCGGGGCGTCGACGCTGCCGTAGAGCGCCGCAACGCGCTGCGCGGCCGCGTGATCCTCAGAACCGATGACGATCCGGTCCGGCGCCAAGAAGTCGGCGACCGCAGAACCCTCCCGCAGGAACTCAGGATTCGACGCCAGCGCCACATCGGTGCGTCCCAGCGCCGCGCCGATCTTCGGCGCCGTGCCCACGGGCACCGTGGACTTGGTGACGACCACAGAACCAGGCCGCAGGCTGGTTGCCACCGAATCGAGTGCCGACATGAGATAGCCCAACTCGGTCTCGCCATCTGCGCGCAGGGGCGTCGGGACGCACAGGAACACGAAGTCGCAGGTCGCCGCGACCGCTGTCGCCGAGATCACGAACCGCAGCCGCCGCTGTGCGATGCCCTCGCTCACCAGCCCTTCCAGGTCGTTCTCGCGGATGGGCACGATGCCGGCGGACAGCGACGCCACCTTGGCCCGGTCGATGTCAGCGCAGATGACGTCATGGCCGAGGTGGGCGAAGCACGCGGCGGTGGTCAGCCCGACATACCCGGCGCCGACGACGAGGATTCGATGCCCGGCCGCAGCGTCGGTCATGATGCGAGTTCGGCTGCAGTCGGGACGTCGACTCTGCGGTACCCGGGATCGATGCGAGGCATCTCTCCGCTGACGTGCAGGATCACCGTGGTGGCCTCGAGGTCGTCATGGCCGGCGAAGTCTGGCACAGGCACCAAGCGGCTGGCGAGCAGTCCTGCGGAGAGGCGGCCGTCGGGAGCCAGGTAGATGACAGTGCCCTGCGGCGCTGCTTCGACACCGGGCGGCAACGCCCCTGCAGCCTCTGCAACGAAGCCGAGCTCGTTCAGCTCGGAGGCGATCCGGTGGCGCTGGATGCCGGTGACCTGAACTCGAACGCGCCGCTCGACGATGTCATCCCAGCCAATGCCCCGGAACACATCCAGCACGCGCTGGTTGTGCTCGGCGCGCTGCGGATCGAGCGCGAGCGACCAGCGCACTGGATCGTGAACATCGACCACCTTCAGCTTGTACTCCTCGATGTCGGCGCCGACATCGAGACCGGCAAATCTGTCCGCGAGTCTCCGGCCGTCGTTGGTGATGCTCAGCGTGTCCGACGTGGACAGGTGGTCGGCTGCGATGTCGAGCACCGAGAGCAACCGGATCGGGTTGTTGAGCAAACCGGGGGCAGCCTGCGCGGCCGCAATGCGCATGAACTCGCGCTGGCGGCTGTTGCGGGCGAGATCATTCCAGGCGCCATGCCGCTGCCAGGTTCCGTCAGCCTGCTGCTCTTCGAGATGGCGACTGCGAACGTACGCGAGCGCCTGCCTGCCGTCGAGGAGATGAGTGCCCGCGCTGGTGAAGAACCCGCTCCGGCTGTCCGTCGGGTCGGCTGCGTCCTCCTTCGGCTGGTCACGCAACGGCCGGTCAAAGGTCATCGTGATGCCGCCGATTGCATCCACCATGCGCAGGAACGCCTGGAAGTCCACCTCCACGAAGTGCTGCAGGGTGATGTCGAGGTTCTCCTCGACTGTGTCGATCAGGCGGGCCGCGCGTCCCGCCGTGGCGCGATCGCGGTTGTAGGCGCTGTTGATCTTGGCGATGACTCCGTTGCCGGCGATATCGCTCGTGCCGGCTATCTCTGCCGCCAGATCCCGCGGGATGGACATCATCGCCGCGGTGCCGTCGTGGCGCAGGCGGATCACCATGATCACGTCCGCGAGCCGGCTGTCGTCGAAGTGGCCGGCGCGCAGCGGATCGTCGGAAGCGAGGCCCAGGGTGCTGTCGGTGCCGACGAGCAGGTAGTTCTCGCCGGCTGGGCCCCCCGGCAGCGCCGGTTCGCCGTCGGGTGCGTCCGCTGCGCGTGCCAGATCCGAAGCGACATCGGCGGGTGTGACCGGCGCGACGCCGTCGCCCGGCATGTACGACGCATCGCTGCCAGCGCCGCCCGCACCCGCCGAGCTGTCAGAGGCTGCTGCCATGGTGATCGGCCGGTCGAGAAGAACGTCCGCTGCGGTGACCGGCTGCTGTGGCGCCGACGTCAGCACACCGGCCAGGTCGTGGCGCTCGATCCGCCCGAGCTGCGCCAGCACGTAGGCCGACACGCCGGTCGCCGCCGCCCCGACGAAGGTCAGGACCGCCAGCGAGACAAGAATGAGGCGAGCCCGCCAGCTGCGCTGGCTCACTCAGCTGCCTCGGAGAGGGCCTCGCTCAACGACGGGTACACGAACAGGCTCTCGGCGATGTCCTGGACTCGCAGGTTCGCGCTGACGGCAAGAGCCACCACCGAGATCAGCTCGGCGGCGTGACGGCCCACGATGGATCCTCCCAGCACCTGACCCGTCAGCGGGTCCGAGACGATCTTCACGAAGCCGCGGGGGTTCTCCTCGATCAGCGCCTTGGCGTTCGCGCCGAACGGCACCTTGGTGACGCGGATCTTTCGACCCGTCGCGAACGCCTCGGCCTCGGCAAGGCCGACATCGGCGATCTCGGGCTCGGTGAAGATGGCGGAGGCTGCCTTGTCATAGTCGAGATGGCGGTGCGGGCGAGTCTCGTGCAAGCCCATCGCGTGCTCGACGATCTTGCGCCCTTGCATGGCCGCCACCGACGAGAGCGGCAGCTTGCCCGACAGGTCGCCGGCCGCGTAGATGCTCGGCACCGACGAGCACAGGTTGTGATCGACCTGCACGAACCCCTCACCGTCGACATGGACATCGGTGTTGTCCAGGCCCAGCCCGTCGCTGTTGGGTATCGAGCCGATGGCGAGCAGGGCGTGCGATGCGCGCACGGTCCGACCGTCGCTGCAGACCACCTCGATCTCGTCTCCCTGCCGCTCGATGCTCGTCGCACGAGCCCCCTTGAGCATGTCGACGCCGAGATCGCCGAACGTCTGCTCGAGCACCGCTGCGGCCTCGGGATCCTTGTGCGGCAGCACCTGCTGGCGGCTCACGATCAAGGTGACCTTCGAACCCAGCGAGGTGAACATGTGCACGAACTCCACGCCCGTCACCCCCGAGCCCACGACCACCAGGTGTGCAGGCAGCTCTGCAGGCGGATAGGCGTCGCGGGTCGTGAGAATGCGCTCCCCGTCGATCGGCGCCCAGTCCGGGATGCGGGGGCGGCTGCCGGTCGACAGCACGATCACATCAGCCGACAGCTCGACTGCCCCGTCGGGGGTGTCGGCGCAGACCTCGTTCGGCCCGAGCAGCCGGCCGGCGCCCTTGAGTATCTGCACTCCCTGGCTGACCAGCATCTGCCGGGCGACATCGGCCAGCCGATCCTCGATGTCGCCGATGCGCTGGCGCAGGTGCGGCGTGTCGACGGAGGTGGACACGTTGGCCAAACCCAGTTCGTCCAGGTGCCCGGCGAAGCTGAGCGCCGAGCCCGTGGCGATCATGGTCTTGGAGGGCACGCAGTCGCGCAGGTGGGCGGACCCGCCGACGATGTCACGCTCGATGAGCGTCACCTCCGCGCCGTAACGCGCGGCGTAGGTGGCTGCTGAGTGACCCGCCGGGCCACCGCCAATCACGACGAAGCGCTTCTGGGCCATGACTGGGCAGCGTACCTGTGGCCCCCAGGCCCCCTGCCGTCGCGGCCGGGAGGTTCAGTTCAGGGAGGGGCTGCAGAGCCCGTCGAGCTCGGCGACGCTGATGCGCTCGCGGTTGCCGTAGGTCACCTCATTGGCGGGATCGGGCCGCAGCCGGAACTCGCGGAAGGTCATCTCGAGCGAGTCGAACGCGATGATCCGACCCGAGAGCGAATCGCCGATGCCCAGGATCAGCTTGATCGTCTCGAGCGCCTGGATCGACCCGACGATTCCCGGCAGCACTCCCAGCACGCCGGCCTCGGCACACGACGGTGCCAGCTCGGCGGGAGGGGGCTCGGGCAGGTAGTCGCGGTAGGTCGGTCCGTTGAGCGGGTCGAAGACGGTGACCTGTCCCTCGAAGCGGAAGATCGAGCCGTGCACGACGGGTATGCCCAGCTTCACCGATGCGTCGTTGAGCAGGTACCGGCTCGGGAAGTTGTCGGCGCCGTCCACCACGACATCCCAGCCGGACAGGATGTCGAGCACGTTGTCGGCGCCGAGCCTGGTGTCGTAGGTCACCACATCGATGTCGGGATTCAGCGATGTGAGGGTCTTCTTGGCCGAGTCGACCTTGCGGTCGCCCACCCGGTCGACGTTGTGGAGAATCTGGCGCTGCAGGTTGGATTCGTCCACGACGTCCATGTCGATGATGCCGATGGTGCCGACCCCGGCCGCCGCCAGGTACAGCGCCGCGGGCGAGCCGAGCCCGCCGGCGCCCAGCATGAGCACCTTGGCCTCGAGCAGCTTGAGCTGGCCTGCGGGGCCCACCTCGGGCAGCAGCAGGTGGCGCTGGTAGCGGTTGCGCTGCTCGGGGCCGAGCGATGCCGGGGCCGACCATGGGCGGCCTTCGTCCTTCCAGCGGCCGAAGCCGCCGTCCATCGAGACCGAGTTGGGATAGCCGAGCTCGGCGAGCGTCTTGGCAGCAAAGGCCGAACGGACCCCGCCGGCGCAGTAGATGATGATCTCCGCGCTGTGATCGTGCACGCGATTCTCGATCTGGGCCTCCAAGTGCCCGCGCGGGATGTGGACAGCGTCCGCGAGCGCGCCTTGCTCGTATTCGTCGGGCTCCCGCACGTCGAGCACGACGGGAGAGCGCTCTGCGATCCACTCGGCAGCAGTCGCCGTGTCGATCTCGGTGATCTCTTGCTTGGTGGCAGTCAGCAATTCGCGGAACGAGGGCATCTGGGCCTCCCTGTTCGTCGCTTGGCGTCGCGTTCGAGGCGGCCTGATCAACCGATCAGGCCTGGACCCTAAATCCTACCTAGCCGGTCGGGAATTGGTCACCCGTCACGCGAGGCGCCCGACGCTGGCGCAGATCTGCGGCAGAACCTCCGAGATCGACCGGCGGAGCACCGTGTCGGCCAGGTGATCCATCTCGGTCGGCTCAGCGTTGACGATCACGATGCGCGCTCCGGCCGACTTCGCCGCAGGCACGACCGCAGCGATGGGATACACGGCCAGCGTCGTGCCCACAGCCAGCATCAGGTCGCAGTTCTCCGCAGCAATCTGGGCCCGCATCAGATCCCGCGCCACGAGTTGCTGCCCGAAGCTGATCGTGGCGCTCTTGAGGATCCCGCCGCAGACGGGGCACGGCGGGTCGTCCTCGCCGAGCCGCACCCGGTCGAGCACCACGCCCATGTCGTCGCGGTAGTCGCACTCCAAGCACGCCACCTCGCGGATGGTGCCGTGCACCTCCACGATCTTCTCGGGGTCGGAGCCGGCGTCGTGATGCAGTCCGTCCACGTTCTGGGTGAGCAGCGATACCAGCTTGCGTCGGCGCTCGAGCTGCACCAGTGCCCGATGCCCGTCGTTGGGTTCGGCGCCCCATGATCGATGGTCCATGCGGGCGCGCCATGCGAGCACGCGAACTTCCGGATCGGCGAGGTAGTTCTGCAGCGTCGCCTGCTTCTCGGCTGCGGGGTTCTTCGTCCACACGCCGTTGGGTCCGCGAAAGTCCGGGATGCCCGAGTCGGTGGAGATCCCCGCACCGGTGAGCACGGTGATCGCACGAGCCTCATCGATCCACCCCGCCACCGTCCGCACGTCGTCATCGATCCCGGAACCCGAATCGGCCCCTGTGTTCATGTCTCACAGTCTGGCCGATGGCACGGCAGCGGAGTTGACTGATGTTGTGTATTTTACAGTATATTTCATTTTGTATTAGTATTTTTTGATATACACAGAACGAGGTCGTGTTCATATGCCGACTGCGGCCGGATGCGGCGGAATACTGCGAAGGAGATCCCTGTGCCAGCTGACCAGATGCCGACGGTTCCCCCGCCTCCGATCAGCTCCGCCGACGCTGCGCCGGCCGCGCTGCGGCTTGTCGGCGGCACCAGCAAGCCACTGAGTGCATCTGCTCTCGAGGACTGGCCGGACAAGCGGCTGCACGCCCTGCAGGTGCGCCCCTGGGACGACCCAGTGCTGCGCCGCACCGGCCACGATCCGCGCTCGGTGTACGTGGAACGGTTCTGGCTCACGGTCCTCGGTCCGAGCGCGGTGTGGCTGCTGCGGCTGCTTGCACGCGAATTCGACGAACTCGGGCCGCACGACGACCTGCAGCTCGATCTCGAATTCACGGCGCGACGGCTCGGCCTGCAGCATCGCGGGGGTCGCCAGAGCACGTTCATCAGGACCGTCGACCGCTGCCGCATGTTCGACTTGGCGTACTTCGACGACGACGCGGTGCTGCAGGTGCGCAGGCGGGTGCCTCCTGTGCCTCACCAGCTCTACGTGCGCATGCCTCGCGAGCTGCGAAGCGAGGTCGGTCTGTGGACCCGAACCGACGGCGACGCCGACTTCTCCGTCGGTGAGATCCGGCTGCTGGCGACCTGCATGCTGATGCTCGGCAACGGTCTGCACGAAGCAGCGGAGCGGCTCGTGATCCTGGGGTTGCCGCCGTCAGCCGCCAACGAAGCAACTGCCTGGGCGTGGGCGAATCACTGCGTGGGGTCTCGGACGGGTCGGCGGGTGCCTCGTTAGGGCCGCCGACGGTGCTGGCGGCCCGCCCGAGCGGGCCCGTTTGCAGCCAGTTGCGGCTAGTGCCAGCCGCAGACCAGCTCGACCAGCGTCCGCACGCCGAATCCGGACGCGCCCTTGGACAGCTCGCCGGCATCGGCGTCGGTTCGCACCGGTCCGGCGATGTCGAAGTGCACCCACGGCGTGTCGCCGACGAACTCCGACAGGAACAGACCTGCGTGCAGCGTGCCGCCGTACCGGTTCTTGCCGATGTTGCGCAGATCGGCGATCGGCGAATCGAGCTGCTCGCGGTACTCGGGCGGCAGCGGCAGGTGCCACAGCAGCTCTCCGGCGGCACGTGCGGCAGTCAGGGCGCGTTCGATCGCCGCGGGGTCATTGCCCATGAGCCCGCCGTACTTGTCGCCCAGAGCCACCATGCAGGCACCCGTCAGCGTCGCGAGATCCACGACCAGGTCGGGCTCCTCTTCGACGGAGAGCGACAGGCCGTCGGCGAGGACGAGCCGACCCTCGGCATCAGTGTTCAGCACCTCGACCGTCTTGCCGTTGCGGATGCGCAGCACGTCCCCGGGCTTGGTGGCTGTCGGTCCGGGCTGATTGTCGGTGCAGCAGCAGATGCCGGTGACTGCGATGTCGGGTGCGAGCCGGATGATGGCGCTCATCGCCCCGATGACTGCAGCGGCACCGCCCATGTCGATCTTCATCCACTCCATGCCTTCGAAGGTCTTGAGGTTGAGCCCTCCGGTGTCGAAGGTGATGCCCTTGCCGACCAGATGAACGGTCGCGCGCGGTGTGGCTGTCGGCTGCCAGCGCATCCGGATGAGCGCCGGGGGCTCAGTCGAACCTGCGTTGACGCCCAGCATCCCGCCGCATCGCTCGGCTTCGAGACGCTCGCGGTCCCATGCCTCGACCGACGCGGCGCCCGCGGCGGGGTCGCCGTCGGCCTGCGCAGCTTCGATCGCCTCGATCGCTGCTTCGGCGAGACCGGTGGCCGTGAGCGCACCGCCGGGCTGATTGACGAGATCGCGGGCGAGCGCAATCCCGCCGGCCACCGCGGCTGCTCGAGCCAGCGCGCCGGCCGCGTCAGTCCCGTCGGGCGCCGAGAGCACGATGCGATCGATTGCTGCTGGCTCAGGCGGCTCGCCCTTGTGCTCGTCGAAGCTGTACGACGCGAGCAGCATGCCCTCGACCACGGCGCTGAGTGCGACATCGGCGCCGAGATCGTCAGCGGCTGCCGCCGCCAGCGCCGAGGTCAGCGAGTCGAGCTTCGACGCCGAACGCCACAGGTTCGCTGCCGCACCGCGGAGGTCTGCCGCTGCGAGATCATCCGATCCCAGCCCGACGGCAATCGGCAGGGCGTCGTCCGCGGCCTCGGCAAGGCCGGCCATCAACGCGGTCGTGCCGACGGCGCCGTCGAAGCCGCTCGCTGCGAGGTAATTCGGCGCAGCGCCCAGCGTCTCGAGTTCATCGCTGCGAACCGGCCGGTCGCTTGCGGCGGTCGGCGGCGCGTCGCCACGGTCGGCGACAACCTCAAAAGCGTCAATGGACATACTCAGCGGCACGGCATCCTCCATCCGTCGGGCCTGCAGGGTCGTTCCTCAGCCGAGCGCGGGGACGCGCTCGACAACCCGCAGCGCGGTTCTACCCGACGCCGCCAGCCGGCGCAGGCAGTTCTGGACGATCGCCGACGGCTACGAGGTGGGCCGCAGGTGAACGACGTCCCCGACCGACACCGTATGAGTGAGGCCCGCATCGTCGCTGACCAGCAGTCGGCCTTCCGCGTCGAGGTCGCTGGCGACTCCCTCCAGCGCTCCGCCATTGGATGTCTCGTCAAAAGAGATGCGCACGCGGCGTCCGAGCGTGGCCGAGTTGCGACGTGCCTCGGCAAGCAGGGATGCCGCGCCCAAGCCGGCACCGTGATCGTCGCCGCACAAGCCCGCATAGCGCTGTTCCAGCCCCTCGAGGACCGAGTGCGCCAGCAACGTCCGGTCCACGGGCGCCCCGGACTCGATGTTCAGGCTCGTCGCGATGCCGTCGAGTTCGTCCGGGACGGCTGGCCAGCCGCTGTTGAGTCCCATGCCGACGACCAGCGCTGTCAGTTCCCCCTCTTTGCTGAGCGACTCCGCGAGGATGCCCGCCAGTTTGCGGTCCCCGGGGCCCGCGCCGGCGATCACGAGATCGTTCGGCCATTTGAGACTCGGACGCACCCCGCTCACGCGCTCGCACGCGTCGACTGCGGCGAGGGCAACTGCCATCGTCACCAGCGCCGCGCGGGACGGAGGCAGCACACCTGGGGGCGGCCGCAGGAGCACCGACATCATGAGCGAGGTGCCCGGCGGGGCGGTCCAGCGGCGGCCTCTCCTGCCGCGCCCGGCAGTCTGCAGGTCAGCGATGAGGACCATTCCCTCAGGTGCATCCCGGCGCGCCCGTTCGAGCAGTTCGGTGTTGGTCGAGTCGATCTCGTCGTGCCACTCGACGCTGGAGAATCTGGTGCCGCTGACCGAGGCGAAATGCGCTGATTCGGTCGCCGTGATGTCGCGCGGTCGGGGCACGCTCCGAGCGTAACGGTGGCACTCGGGACGGCAGCCGACAGAATGCCCGCTGCCGGTCGCAACTGGGCTGGCGCAACCGGCGTGGGGTCGGCGGGCACCGGCAGCCGCCTCCGGCGGGACATGACAGTCAGGGACTCTTTACGTGTTCAGCAAGCTCCTCATTGCCAACCGAGGCGAGATAGCGGTACGCGTCATCCGGGCCTGCCGTGAGCTGGGCATCGGCACCGTCGCCGTGTACAGCGAGCTCGACCGCAATGCGATGCATGTGCGGCTGGCTGACGAGGCGTTCGCGCTCGGCGGACAGACCGCTGCGGAGAGCTATCTCAATACCGAGGCCATCGTGGACGTGATCGAGCGCAGCGGGGCTGACGCGGTGCATCCCGGCTACGGCTTCTATTCGGAGAACGCCGACTTCGCCCGGTCGATCACCTCGAAGGGCGTGACCTTCGTGGGGCCGCCGCCCGAAGCCATCGAGGTCATGGGCGACAAGATCTCGGCGCGCCTCGCCGCCGAGCGCTCGGGCGTCGCGGGCGTGCCCGGCACCACCGAGGTCATCACCTCGACCGACGATGTCGCGGCCTTCGGCGACGCTCACGGCTACCCCGTCGCCATCAAGGCGGCCTACGGCGGCGGAGGCCGCGGCATGAAGGTGGTGAGCGGGCCCGACGGGATCGAAGCGGCGCTGTCGTCCGCGCAGCGAGAAGCCGAGGCGTTCTTCGGACGGGGCGAGTGCTACATGGAGCGCTACCTCACGTGGCCGCGCCACATCGAGATGCAGGTCATCGCCGATCACCACGGCACTGCCGTCTGGCTGGGCGAGCGCGACTGCTCCGCCCAGCGCCGGCACCAGAAGCTGGTGGAGGAGAGCCCCGCGCCGTCCCTTGACGACGAGGTCCGCACGGCGATGGGAGAGGCGGCGGTGGCCGTGGCGCGCGGCTGCGACTACACGAATGCGGGCACCGTGGAGTTCCTCTACCAGGACGGCGAGTTCTTCTACCTGGAGATGAACACCCGGCTGCAGGTGGAGCACCCGGTCACCGAGATGGTGACCGGCATCGACCTGGTGCGCGAGCAGATCCGGGTGGCCGCCGGAGAACCGCTGTCGTTCACGCAATCGGAGGTGACATCGGTCGGCCACGCGATCGAGGCGCGTATCAATGCCGAGGATCCGGCGGGCGGTCGCTTCCTGCCGTCTCCAGGCCCGCTGACGTCACTGGTGGTGCCCGACGGTTTCGGCGTTCGCTGGGACGGCGGCTACGAGGCCGGCGACACCGTCAGCCAGTACTACGACAACCTCATCGGCAAGCTCGTGGTGTGGGGCGCCGATCGCCCGACCGCCATCGCCCGCATGCAGCGAGCTCTCAGTGAACTGAGCGTCGGCGGCGTCGCGACAACTGCGGCTGCACACGAGCGGATCATGGCCTCAGAGGACTTCCAGGCCGGCCTCCACAGCACGAAGTGGGTCGAAGAACGGCTCGACCTGAGCGGCGTGACCGGCAAGACCGACACGGAGCCCACCGCTGCGCCCGACGGCGACGACGTGCCGCGCGTGCGCCGGGATGTGGTGGTGGAAGTGGACGGCAAGCGGTTCTCGGTGAGCGCGTGGGTGCCCGAGTCTGCACCAGCCGCCAACTCGGCCAACACAGCGGCTCGCCCCCGGCGCGCGAGCGGCGGTGCATCGCCGGGCGCCGGTACCGGTCTGGTGACCGTTCCGATGCAGGGGACAATTGTCAAGATCCTGGTGGAGATCGGCCAGGAGGTCACTGCCGGAGAGGGGGTGGTGGTGCTCGAAGCCATGAAGATGGAGAACAGCATCAATGCCGACCGCTCCGGGACCGTCACCGAGGTCAAGGTCGAGCCGGGCGACACGGTGGGCGCCGGCGACGTAGTAGTGATCATCTCCTGAGCGTGTTTGGCACTGGGCGCACGCCCGTGGTGGGATCCCGAGTTTCACGTTGGCCTTGGCATGTCCTTTGCCGCATAGCTGCCTATGCGGCAAACTCAGAAGCATCGGTTGGCTGAAATCACCGTATGAGCCACGTAATGGCAGTTTCGGCCTTCAGAGCGAGGAACGCTTGAATCATGGGCCGAGCCGAACGACGCTTCTGGGACCGCCGCACCAACACCTCCAGAGCCGCTCGCGAGGAAGATCCGGGCGACTCGCTCTTCGACGCGTTCGTACCACATCCGATCATCGACTGGGAACCGACGCTCGACGCCAGCACATGGGACCGTGTATCGCGCGCATCAGATCGGTGTCGCGGCCTTGGCGCTCAACACATCCGAGGCGAACTGCCGGCGGAATGGCTGCTGAGACGCGCTGAGAGCATCGCGTCGAGCACCATCGAGGAAATTCGCCCGTCGGCTCGTCGAGTCGCCCGCGCTGAGGCTCGATTGAGCCTGTTCGGTGAAGAACCGCCGGACACGGAGATGCAGGCGCTGCGCAACATCGGCATCACACGGCATGCGTCACAACTCGCGCGCTCAGGTGCAGACCTCACCGTGGAATCTCTGCGAGACCTGCACGCGACCCTCATGGGAGACGACCCGATCGCCGGTCGACTGCGAGACCGACAGAACTGGGTCGGCGGCGGAGCGCTCGGCGGGCCGTTGGCAGCGCGCCATGTCGGCCCGCCTGCGGAACTCGTTCCGGGATTGCTCGATGACCTGGTTGCGTACGTCAACCGCTCCGACGGTGTCCCGCTGGTGCGCGCTGCGGTCGCTCATGCCCAGTTCGAGACCATCCACCCGTTCCCAGACGGCAACGGCCGGACCGGACGAGCGCTCATCCAGTTCATGCTGCTGCGCGAGGAAGTCATCGGGCGGGGGACGCTGCCCATCAGCTCAGCGTTGATGCTCGAGAAGACCCGCTACTTCGACGCGCTGGACGCGTCCCGAAGGATCTGCGCTCCGTATGACGAGGCTCGCTCCGCAGCTGTGCAGCCTTGGATCGAGATGCTTGCTGAGGCAGCGATCCACGCCTGCATACTGCACGACCGGCTGAATGCCCATGTCGAGGCGCTAAGGCAGCGATGGGCGTCCCGAGCGGCGGCGCACCGCATCCGTTCATCGAGCGCTGCTTTCAGACTTCTCGAGCATCTGCCCTCCCATCCCGTCATGACAGCGACGAGCGCACGGGAGCTGCTGGGCACGAATGAACGCACCGCTCGGCACGCAGTCACCCGACTCGCCGGTGCCGGCATCGTGGAGCAGCGCAGCGCTGGCCGGCGGAACAGGGTGTTCGAGTGCGGCGACATGATGGACGCATTCACCGAGTCAGCCCGTGAACAGCCCGCCGCCAAATTGACCCTCTCGACGCCGACCGGAACCCCCGGGCCGAGTCTTCCGGGCAATGGCGTGCCCCCTGACAGCGACGCTTCCGGCACCTGCGGCGCACCCACCCTCAGAGGGATGCGATGCGGCCATCCGCGGCCCCGCCCAGGCGGCACATGCCCAGCAGGCCATCGAAAACACTGAAGCTGACGGCTGGTGCCATGCGAGAGCGGTCATCCTGTCGGCGCATTCGCTGCCGCCGGTAACGCGCGCCACCTGATTGAATCGGCTCGTGCGCCGCATGACCGCCAGGTTGTTTCGTCGTACGGCGCGGGGCAACGTGCTCGCTGATCCGCAGATCGAGACGGTGCAGCGAGCTACGGCCAAGCCCACCACGGAACTTCGGCTGCACCGAATCGGCGGCATCGGCATCGGAGCCTTGGGACCGCTCGCTTCGTCGGTACTCGGTCCATCGGTGCCGCTCGCTGAAGCTGCAGGAACTCCGATGGCAGTGATCGTCGCGGACACAGTCAACCTGTTGGATCAGTTCGGAGGCGAGATTCCCGGCGTGGCGCTGACCGAAGTGCCGACGATGATGTCGGTGCCGTCGTTCGATCCAGTCGAGACCAACCCCATCGGCCGGCGCGCCGCGCCGGATCCGCCGGTGCTCCGCGACGAAGGGGGGGGGGGGCGTCCACCCGCGCGAACACTTGCCCGTGCCCACCATGTGGAGGATTGGACAGACCCGCTGGCCGATACCCATGAGCGTGCTGGCGAGTTGGCGGCGGCTGCGGCGCTCGGCACCGTCGTCTGCATCGCCAAGGACGGTTCGGGATTGGAGACCTATCTGGGCGCCGAACTGCATGGCCTGATGGCGGATGCCGAACACATCCGATCGGCCGGCGAGCATGAGCGCGAGGCGCTCAGCATTGCGATGCGTCGCGCGGCGCTGCGCGATCACAGTCGGCGAGGACGCGCCCGCCAAGTCTTGTCGGCGGCGGGCGTTGCCGCGCCGCTGTTGCCAACAGTCACAGTGCTCGTGCCGACGCGGCGGCCGCATCTGCTGGCCAATGTTGTCGAGATGCTCGGGCGTCAGGCTTATCCGCACCTGGAGTTCGTTGTTGCTCTCCACGGCGACGGATTCGACCGTCAGGATGCCGAGGCGCGGCTGGCTGCTTTGCAGCACCCCGGCCGGATCGTGAGGGTTCCGCCGGAGCGGCCGTTGGGCGAAGTGCTGAACGCTGGGCTAGAGGCCGCGAACGGCATGCTGGTGGCGAAATTCGACGACGATGACGAATACGGACCGCATCATCTGTGGGATCTGGTGCTCGCGGCGGAATACTCGGGCGCTGCGGTGGTCGGCAAGACCTCGGAATACGTCTACTTGGCGGGCGAGGACTGCACGGTGCGCCGCTTCGCAGGTATCGGAGAGCGCTACATCGACCCACAGCGCCAGACCCTGACCGGCGCGGCGTCGCTGTTCCGACGTGAGGCCATCGAGGAGGCCGGCGGCTGGCCAGCGATGGGTGTCGGCGAGGACAAGGCTGTGGTCCAAGACATTGCGGCGCAGGGCGGCACGGTATACCGCACTCACGGCGCTGGGTTCCTCGCGATGCGACACGGGCGCGATCACACGTGGGACGCCGCAGACAGCTATTTCCTCGAACAGGCGAGCGATACACGTCCCGGATGTGACCGGCACTTCGCAGGAATCCAATGAAGGTGCGCTCTCGGCTGTCGTCGGGCTGGACCGCTGTCGCGCTGATCGTCGTGGCAACCCTCGCTATCTGGGTTGCGGACATCAATCTCCCGCTCGGCAACAGCGACGACGGGCGGCTGGTGGCGTTCTCGGGGCTGCATGCGCGCAACTTCTGGGATCTAGGCCTAGGAGTCTGCTGAATTATTTGGTCGGATTTCCGCGTGTTGGGGGTGGGCGCGCGGGACGATGTGGGAATGCAGGGTGTGTCGTCGCTGGATCGCGGGTTGCTGGACGCGGATGGGCTGGTGGGGCATCTGGTGGCGGA
>JAJDVQ010000096.1 GCA_022826045.1 Acidimicrobiia bacterium
TCCGCCACCAGATGCCCCACCAGCCCATCCGCGTCCAGCAACCCGCGATCCAGCGACGACACACCCTGCATTCCCACATCGTCCCGCGCGCCCACCCCCAACACGCGGAAATCCGACCAAATAATTCAGCAGACTCCTAGATCGTGGCGCGCAACTTGTCGCGAAATCCGGAAAGGATCGTGCCGAATTTTGGCTTGACGGCAAGCGTTCCAGACTGACCCAGCCGTGACAGGTGGCAGCACCGCGAGCCGCGTGAGATGACCGACGCGTTGCTGGCGCCGAACGACCAGAAGGAGGAGCTGTCGCGCGCGTACCTGCATGCCATCGCAGCGGCTGCGGGTTATGCGACAGCGATCTACAGCCTGGACCGGGATGGGATTGATCTCCGCGTGCAGTCCGGCGGCAGGTTCAGGCCGGCGCTTGAGTTCCAGCTGAAGGCCACCGAGCAACTCGGTGAGGCCACAGACGGGACGTATCGATTCGCCCTTCCGCGCCGGAACTACGATCTGCTGCGGGAGACGTGTCAGACGCCACGGCTTCTGGTCGTCCTCGGGCTGCCGCACGATGAAGATTGGGTGACGATCACGGACAGGGAACTGATTCTGAGGGGCCGGGCACTGTGGTTGAGCCTGCACGGGGCCGAACCAACAGAGAACGTCGCGTCGGTCACAGTGGCTATTCCGCAGCAAAACGTGCTTGACATGGCCAGTTTGGGTGCGCTCATGGATCAGTCCCGAGAAGGCACGCTCCAGTGAGGGTCGCCATCGAAGACCGAGAAGCCCTGCGGCAGATCGCACCAGCGGCGCTGAGCGCATACGCAGAGTCCGCTGGGTGGCGCGGCGGCGAGCCATACCGCGGACATTCAACGGTGTACACGGCCGACGAACTGCCTGAGATCATCCTCCCGAACTCCTCCGCGCTCGGCGACTATGCCTTGGTTGTCGAGCGGGTGATCGATGTCTTTGCAGAGGTGACGGGGCTGGATCAACTGGAGGTCTACCGCGATCTGCTGACCGCCGATCGCGATGTCATCAGAATTCGAGCGCTCAGCGATGATGCTGGCGGCACCGTCGCACTTGACAGCGGGGTCGAGATGTTGCACGGCGCCTACGACATGGTCTTGGCCGCAGCGTGTTCATTGCGAGAGGCGCAGGCTGTCTATCGCGCAGGAGCAAACCGCGAGGCGACGGAACTGGTGAAGCAGATTCGGCTTGGACAAACCGAACGGGGCAGCTTCGTCGTGACCATCCTGACGCCGCAGATTGCTCGTCATGTGCAGCCCACGCTGCTCCCCGACCACCAGCCGGACGATGCCCCGCTCGAACGCCGTCTCACGCGCCGTCTCGCGGTGGCTCTTGCGTCGGCTCGCAGGGCAGCCGAAGCCACGAACAGCGGCGATGTTCGAGGCTTCGCCGCAGCAGTCGTCGACGGAGTGAGCGCTAACCTGTGCGAAGCCATGGCCCGCATCATCGGTTCATTCCCGGGGGTGGACACGAGGATTACTTGGGCGCGTACACGACCGGAACCGCGACCCGCAGACACCGTGAGGTTCACGGCACCCGACGCAGCGGTGCTGAGGGAAGCGGCTCGCGTGTTTCGGGCGCGCGAACCCCGAGAGGATCAAACGATCTTCGGTTTTGTAGCTCGGCTTCACCGCGACGAGCAAACCGAACATGGTGAGATCGTCTTGCGATCCTCTGTCGACGGCAACATGCGGTCAGTGACGGCAGCGCTGACGGCTACCGATTACGAGCGGGCGATTCAGGCCCACAAGGATCAAGCGCCCGTGATCGTCGAGGGAGATCTAGAGAAGATCGGCCAGCGTTGGAGGCTTCACCGTCCACGAATCACCGACGTGATTTCGCCAGACCTAAACGAAGGACTCGACGCGGGCTAGATCACTGATCGGGCTTGTTGTGGCGTCTGTGCCGCGCCTAGCGTCGCGTTCGACAGTGAGTATTCCAGCGCGGATCGTCGGCGAGGTTCGCCCGATCTGATGCGCCCATCTGATGCAACCGCCCCTTCGACAGAGAGGAAGGGCTGAGTGAGAATCGGAATCATCTCGCCGTACAGCCTGACCAGCGCCGGCGGCGTTCAGGTGCAGGTGCTGGGCCTGGCTCGTGCGCTGGCTGCGAACGGCCACGACACCAGGGTGCTGGCGCCCTGTGATGGCGCTCCGCCCCAGACTGCCGTCACGCCGCTCGGTGCAAGCATCCCGACGTTCGCGAATGGGTCGGTCGCCCCGATAGCACCCGATTTCGCATGCACGCTGCGAACGGTACGGGCGCTGCGCGACGAGGAGTTCGACGTCCTGCACCTGCACGAGCCGCTGTGCCCGGGGCCGACGCAGACGGCGCTATTCCTGCGCTCTGCGCCCATCGTGGGGACTTGGCACGCAGCGGGGGGCAGCCTCGCCTATCTCGTGCCGGGAACGCGGTGGCTGGCGTCACGGATCGACGTTCGAGCCGCAGTCTCGGCTGACGCCGCCGAGATGGCTCGCAACGGTGTCGGCGGCGACTACGAGCTTGTCTTCAACGGCGTCGAACTCGACCACTTCGACGATGCGGTGCCCGAGCGCGTCGAAGCACCCACTATCGCCTACATCGGCCGTCACGAGCCGCGCAAGGGCCTCACCGTGCTGCTCGAGGCAATGTCACGGCTGCCCGAGGGCGTCCGGCTGTGGGTGATGTCGCGGGGCCCGCAGACCGAGGAGCTGCAACGCAGGCATCAGCGCGACACGCGCATCGAATGGCTGGGACGGGTCAGCGAGGCCGAGAAGCTGGCGCGGATCAAAGGCGCCGACGTGCTGTGCGTGCCGTCGCTGCATGGCGAGAGCTTCGGCGTAGTGCTGCTGGAGGCGATGGCGGCGCGCACGCCGGTGGTCGCGAGCGACCTGCCCGGTTATCGCAATGTCGTCAGCATCGGCGACGAAGCCGTGCTCGTTCCCCCCGGCGACCCGAAGGCACTGGCGAAGGGACTCATCGGCGTGCTCACGCGTCCCGACCGGGCGGCCGACCTGGTCGCCGCGGGCCGTCAGCGAGCCGAGCAGTTCTCGATGGCCCGCCTGGCAGACATCTACGCCGACATGTACGAGCGCGCCATCGCCCAACGCGCTGCCGCCAAGGGCTGAACCGCCGACCGAGGCATCGGCCCGGCGGGCCCGATCGTGGCCTGTGACTGGGTGCGGCGGCAGAGGGCGTCGGTTCGCCGCGACCGCTGTGGGGCGGCAAGGTGGGGCGGGGGAGCGGGGGCGGTTGAATGCTGCGGGTGGACCCGCTGTTCGCCATCTATCGCCGTCGAGCCGACAAGCTGCTGGCGGAGTTCTGGGCCGTGCACCTGGTCGCGGCGGCAATCGTCGGCGTGGCGGCGGCGCTGTTCACCGGGCTCGGCTGGCGGGCGCTGCCGATTGCGCTTGCCGCGACCTGCGCGCTCGCAGCGGGCGAACTGGCTGCGGGGGAGCGACGCCTGCACCGAGCGCTCCTCGGAGCAGGCTCAGGGCCGAGCGACGCGGGCGGCCAGCCTCGTCTGGAGAACGTCGTCGACGGCGTCTGCCTGCTCGTAGGCGTTCCGGTGCCAACGCTCGCTGTCGCGCCGAGCTCGGCTGCGAATGCGACGGCATTCGGCCGGCGACCGGATCGCTCCACCCTCGTGGTCACCCAGGGACTGCTCGACACGCTCAATCGCATCGAGCTCGAGGCCGTGGTGGCGCGGCTGCTGACGCAGATTCGCGACGGGCGGGCTGCCTACCTGAGCACCGCCGTGACCACGGTGGGGCTTCCGGCGCTGCTGTGGCCGGCGCTGTGGCCGCTGGTGCAGGCTCGCACCGAGCGCGAAGCCAGCACCGGCAGCGACTTCGACGACGACGCCGAAGCCGTGCGACTGACCCGCTACCCGCCCGGTCTCGCCGATGCGCTCCAGACGATGTCGGCGGCCGGTGTGCGCACCGATGCACCTCGGGTGACCTGGCCGCTGTGGCTGGCCGATCCGAGGGCCGACGCAGCCGATGCTCCCGACAGCCTGCCCGACTACCGGGCAGATCTCGAGACACGGGTTGCGGTGCTGCGCGAATTCTGAAGAAGCACACCAGTCAGGCGAACCATCTGACACAGGGCGTATTGCTTCCCGCTCTTGTTCGCTTCGCTCACGGGCCGCTCGGGCCCCGCCTGCGCCTAGCGGCACAGCCTCTGGGGGCAGCACTGGGGTCGTTCCCTACACTGGGCGCATGAATTCAGGTGACGGAGCGTCTCATCTGGTCGGAACGGTGCGGGTCAAGCGCGGGCTTGCCGACATGCTCCGGGGCGGCGTCATCATGGATGTCGTCACGCCCGAGCAGGCCAAGATCGCGGAGGACGCCGGGGCGGTCGCGGTCATGGCGCTCGAACGCGTGCCGGCCGACATCCGCCGTGACGGCGGTGTGGCCCGCATGAGCGATCCGGCGATGATCGAAGGCATCCAGGCGGCCGTGACGATCCCGGTCATGGCCAAGGCCCGGATCGGCCACTTCGGCGAGGCCCAGGTGCTCGAATCCCTCGATGTCGACTACATCGACGAATCCGAGGTGCTGACCCCTGCGGACGAGGCGCATCACATCGACAAGTGGGCGTTCACCGTCCCGTTCGTCTGCGGCGCGACGAACCTCGGCGAGGCGCTGCGGCGTATCTCCGAGGGCGCCTGCATGATTCGCTCCAAGGGCGAGGCCGGCACCGGCAACATCGTCGAGGCCGTGCGTCACCTGAGGGCGATCACGGGCGACATCCGCAAGATCACCCAAGCCGATGCCGCCGAGCTGTTCGACTGGGCGAAGCGGCTGCAGTCGCCGCTCGGCTTGGTGCAGGAGATAGCCGAGACCGGACGCCTGCCGGTGCCTCTGTTCTGCGCCGGCGGCATCGCGACACCTGCCGACGCGTCACTGGTGATGCAACTCGGCGCCGAGGCAGTGTTCGTCGGGTCGGGCATCTTCAAGAGCGAAGACCCGGGGCCGAGGGCCGAGGCCATCGTGGAGGCCACCACCCACTACCGCGATCCGTCGGTGGTGGCGAAGGTCAGCCGTGGCCTCGGCAGTGCGATGCCGGGTCTCGAGATGGAAGGCCTCGAGACCAAGCTCGCCGAACGCGGCTGGTAAGCGCTGGATCGCAGCGCCACGGTGACCGCAAGCGACAGCCAGCCGCTGATCGGCGTCGTCGCGCTGCAGGGAGCTGCCGCCGAGCATGTCGCGGCTTTCCGCCGCGCAGGCGCCAGAGCTGTCGAAATCCGCGTGCCCGCAGACCTCGACGGCGTCGATGCTGTGGCGCTCCCGGGCGGAGAATCGACCACCATGTCGCACCTGCTCGGCACGAGCGGGCTGTTCGAGCCGCTGGCAGAGCGTCTCGCGGGCGGCATGCCGGCCTTCGGCACCTGCGCCGGCATGATCCTGCTGGCCTCTGAGGTGCTCGACGGGCGACCCGATCAGCGCTGCTTCGGCGCCATTGACATCTCGGTGCGCCGCAATGCATTCGGCCGCCAAGTCGCCAGTTTCGAGGCCCATCTCGACACCGAAGGTTTCGACGAGCCGTTCGAGGCTGTGTTCATCCGGGCGCCGTGGGTAGAGCGAACCGGCAGCAGCGTGGAGGTGCTTGCAACGGTGTCGCCCAGATCGGCCTTCCAGGACGCATCAGCGACGTGTGCGCACGACTCCGATGGGCTGGGGCAACACCACCCGGTTCCCGTGCTGTGCCGATCCGGGTCGATCCTCGTATCGAGCTTTCACCCGGAGCTGACGGCGGACGACCGCATTCACCAGATCTTCTTGGACATGGTCGGCGCATCCGTGGCCCGCTGAGCGCCTGAGCAGGGCAGCCACTCGCTATATGCCCTAGTTCCGCTGGTCTCCGAACCGGACTGCGGCTTCCATCGAGTCGAATCGGCGCAGCACTTCTGTCTCGACTGCACGGACGGCGGCGTCGTCGGGGCGGCGAGGTCGCTGCAAGTTCACCGGGATGTCGTCGAACACCACGCCACCGGGGCGCAGCATCAGAATGCGGTCGGCCAGCTCCACTGCTTCGCCCACATCGTGGGTCACGAACAGCGCTGTCTTGCGTGTATGCGCCCAGATGCGCTGCAGGTAGTCACGCAGCGATCGCCCGGTGAGGGCATCCATATGGCTGAACGGCTCGTCCATCAGCAGCACGTCGGGGTTCACCAGGAATGCCCGAGCGATCCCGACGCGCTGCTGCATGCCGGCTGAGAGCTGAGCGGGATACAGATGAGCCACATCGCTCAAGCCCACCATCGACAGGTAGAACTCGGCTTCGCGTTTGGACCGATCCGACTTGCGGTTCTGCACGTACAGCATGTTGTCGAGCACGCTGCGCCATGGCAGCAGGCGCGGTTCTTGGAACACGTAGCCGACCTGCGCAGGCACGCCGTCTTGCACCACTCGCACAGCGCCGGCAGTCGGTTCCTCTACGCCTGCCACGATATTGAGCAGCGTCGTCTTGCCGCTGCCCGAGGGGCCGAGCACTGCTACGAACACGTTGCCGGTCACCGACATGGATACTCCGCCCAGCGCCTGCACCTGCTGTGGGTACGTCGGGGTCGGCGGGTACACCTTGGTGAGATTCTCGATCAGGATGGTGGCCATTTCGTCCTTTCTCGCCCGTACGCATCAGAGAACGCGGGGGCATGAACCCTCATGTGACCTCGCCCTCGGCGAAGGTCAGAGTCGGCTGCTGCTGCCAGCGAGTCGATCTGTGCTCGAGACGCCGCAGGACGAGCCAGTCCAGCAGCGTGATGAACACGACGAACAGCAGAATCCAGGCAACGAAGCCCTCGAAGCGCTGGGCGTCGTACCAGTGCTTGGCGCGCCAGCCGACACCCGAGGCGGTGCCGAACCACTCCACGATGAGAAGGCTGTTCCAGCTCGTCATTAATGCGAGGCGGACTCCGGTCACTGCGTTCGACAGAGCGCCCCCTACCAGCAGATGCGTGGCACGACGCAGACGCGGCACACGGAACGCATCGGACATCAGGGCGAGACCCGGGTCGAGTCCTCGGATTCCCGAGCTCAGGTTGACCGCCATGAACGGCACTGCTGTCAGCACCACTGCCACCACCGGAGCCGTCGAGCCGATGCCGAACCACAGCGATGCGGTGAATGCCCACACCACCGACGGCAGCACCAGCAGTACCAGCACGGTGTCGTTCAGCACCGACCGGAACCTGCGGGAACCGCCGATCAGCAGGCCGAGCAGGCCGCCGACCGGGACGCCGATGGCCAAGCCGATGACGTATCGCTGCAAGCTGATGCTCAACGGTCCCCAGAATTCGCCACGACTGACGCCGCCGTGCGAACCGCCGCCCAGTTCCACGCCGAGGAATGAGACCACCTCGTTGATGCTGGGCACACGCTCGTTGACCGAGTTGAGGTATTGCCACACGACCAGCAGGATCGCGACAGCCAAGGCATTGATGAACCATGGCTTGCGCGTCCAGTGCACTGCCTGGGCAGGTGCACTCTGCGGCGTTCCGGGTGCTTGGCTGAACTCGGGTGCCGTCGGCAGGTCGGCTGCATAGCTCATTGGGTCGACTCCGCGGTTGCCTGTGAGACGTGCGCGCCGCCGAACGCTCGACGCTCGAGCTGTCGGAACACGAAGTTCTCGAAGATGAACATCAATCCGATGAACAATGCCGTCCAAGCCAGCAGGCCGCGGACGTCGTAGCTCTCGAAGCTGCGCCTGATCTGGAATCCGACGCCGTCCGACGACGCGAAGACCTCGGTGAGCAGCGTGATGCGCCACGCCAAGGCGAACGCCTGGCGCGCCCCGCCGATGACCGCGAGCACCGACGACGGCAGCAGCACACCAGTGATGATCTGCGAGCGTGTGCGGCCGAACGACTCGCTCATGACGATGAGGCGCCGGTCTACTCCGGTGAGTCCCTGTGCGACGCTTGACATCACATACGGCGTGGCCACCAGCGCTGCGGTGAGCATCGGACCGAGGCCCGACACCCCGAACAGGATCAGCGCGAGGATTGCGAGAGCGACTGTAGGGATGCTCACGAAGAAGCGTGTCAGGACTCCCAGCAGGCCCCGCCACCAAGCGCTGTAAGCGATCACCATGCCCAGCACGATGCTGGCCGAGAGCGCCAAGGTGCAGCCGACGATGACCCGCAGCAGGCTCGCCCACAGCGTGGCGCCGAAGCCGTCGCCGGTCACCACCTGCCATGCCTCGGCGGCCACGGTGTGCGGCGGCGGCAGCTGCTGGGTCCCCAGCACGGCGCCGGAGAACACGTACCACACGCCGATGAATGCGAGCCAGCCGATCACCACGCCGGCGCGCAGGCCCCAGCGGCTCATGACCGAGCGGCGCATCTCGCGGGCCGAGAGATCGGCGACAGCATCCGGGGTGACTGAGGTGTCGTACGCCACAGCTACTGACCTCCTGCCGGAGTGGGGCGGTTGGTGATGACCGACGGTGCTCGGGTGTCAGCGGGCAGGTGTCCGCCCGCCTTGAGCCGGGCGACGGCGTCTTGGTAGGTCTGCGCGTCGGCTTCGGTGAGATGCACCGTCGGGGCGATCCAGTTGTTGCGGGTCACATGGTGGGTCAGCCAGTCGACGTGCTCCTGGGTCTGCAATGACAGGAACTCGGGATAGGCGGCGATGATCTCGGGGTAGCTCGTGTGCCAGTGCGCAAGGGCTGTCTCCCACAGGTCCAAGAATGCGCTCGTCTCCCGGGGATGGGCGCGGTGCCATTCGCGCTCAACGAGAAACACCTTGCCGAGCGGAAGCCGGTCGGGCGTTCCCTGCATCTCGGCAAAGATCTGCGCCGCCGACCTGCCGTCGTACATCGGCCGCAGCGTTCCCGCGCTCAGCGCCGCAGCGCTGTCGTCCGGCTGGCAGATGCATGCGTCGGCGTCGCCGCTCTCGACGGTGTCGGCAACCACGGATGCAGCGATGACGTGCTCGAAGTCGCGGCTGCCGTCGCTGAGGTCGAGTCCGTGCGCCTGCTCCACGATGAGCGACCACAGCAAGGTCGACCCGAACTGGCTCTCCATCGCGATGCGGCCTTCCACAACCTCGGCAAGATCAGTTGCCTGCGATGTCCGCTTTGTGGCCGCCAGCGAGCCGTCGCTGGAGTACTGGCCGATGATGACCGGGACGCTGGCGAGATCCTGCGCGAACATCGGCACGTCAAGCGCGTCGATCAGGACGATGTCCGCGTGCCCGCTGACCAATGCCGTGAACGGCTTGAAAGGCTGGCTGGCCTCGATGCGCAGACCGTGGGCTGCTTCCCACTCGGCAAGCTCGCCGGAGTCGCCCAGCCATTGCCACAGCGGTTCGGAGGGGAGCGCAAAGCGGATGACGTCTGCATCGGCATCTGGCGTCTGTGCGTCGGGCGCCGACGCTGCCGTGGAGGGCTGATCGCCTGCGCCGGCCCCGCAGGCGGCGCACACGACAGCCGATGCAGCGAGCACCGCCATCGCTGCATGTCGGGCGATGCGCATTGACCTCGGCTTCTGCTTCATCGGTCCCCCCGTGGCGCTTGAGCGGAAGGCTCCAGCCAGCCAGTGACGGCCCGCATGCATCCCCACTCATCGAGAACGCAGTCGGGATCGGCCTGCAGGACACGGAACCGGTCCGCGCCTGAGAAGTCGCTGGGCCCGAACTCCAGCCGCCCCCCGTAGCCGGTCTCGTAGTGCGTGGCGGCGAGCTGCTCGACGAGTGCTTCTGTCGAGAACGGCCCAGAGATCCGCGACAGCGCGCCGGCTACCACGTCGAGCGCATCGCATGTCGCCACGAGCACGCTCCAAGCGTCAGTGTGGTGCCGGTGCTCGAACGGGGCCGCGTCCAAGGCCGAATTGCGCAGGCTGACGCATCCGCGATCCAACTCGGCCTGCGCATCGCCCGCCGCGCGGCGCGCACTCGAGAGGAAGAAGCTGTCTGCCTGCGCCGCAGGCGCGCCTGTCAAGGTCAGCGTTGCCCCTTGAATGTCGCTCGCGATCCAGCGGGGGTACCAGCCGATGCGCTCGGCGGCGCGCATCATGCGCCGCAGCTCGAACCATGGCGCTGTGGAGAAGACTGCAACCACGCCACGGTCGCGGTGCTTGGCGGTTTCGCTCAGGTAGAACCGCTCGATCTCGCCCAGGATCGATCGCTCAGAGTCGGGCAGCGCGTCCAGTTCGGCTGCTGCGTCGGCCTGCTCGCCGGTTGTCAGGTCGCTCTCGAGAAGGCGGACACGGCTCTCGGCGCCCAGCAGCCCGAGCAGTCCGAACTTCCCGGGCACGTCAGTGATGACGCCCGGGATGAAGCTCTGGCTGCCGGTGATGCTCTCGATCTCGTTGATGTCGGAACTGATGCTGAATCGCAGCCCGGAGGAAGCGGCGCCTGCGGGCGGTCCGTACAGCAGGCCTACTTGGTCGCTGTCTGTGACGATCTCCGCTCGCCGTGCCACTTCGATGCTGTTGGCCAGCAGGTAGCCGGCGGTGCCGTCGTCAAGGAACAGACGGCCTCTGCTGAGCACCTGCACGGTGGCGGGAACCGATGCAGAGATGCCGAGCATCGGCACATGCGCGTCGATGGCGAGGCACTTCGCGCTCCGCACGTCAGCGAACAGGCTCAGGACCACGATCGGCTGAGCTGCGAGAACGTCTGTGCATACCTTGGCGAACGACGGTCCCGGGTCGGTCCAGCTCCATCGGTGAATGCTGGCTTGCACGCATCGGCCGTGGATGCCGCCGTTCGCGTTCACTTCGGTGAGATACGCCTCGATCCCCTTCGACGGGTCCTCGATGACCAGCGAACCGAGGCCGACATCGTCGAACTCGGTGAGGTCCGGTCCTACGTAGGCGAGGTGCAGCGGCCGGACGAGGCTGCACTGGTCGGGGCCGAATGCTGCGAGGTTGCCTCCGGCGGCAGCAGTGCCTGCCCCGGTGCGTGTCGCCATGACGTCCCTCAGCGTCTCGGCGGCGCTTGCTCCGACATTGCCGGGCTCGGCCGCGGGCTCGCCGCCGTTGCCTCCGCAGGCTGCGCCGATGAGCGCCAATGCCAAGACTGTGCCGAGCAGTCGCCGCGCTGGCTCGCGGCGACTGCCGCTGCGACCGGGACCGCGGCGCAGCAGGCGGAGGCTCATCGGAGCCCGGCGGGGCCGACGCCGCCCGCCATCGGCCCGCCGAACGAGGCGGGCGCCTCGAGCGGCACGGCGCGGGCAGCGGTCATGGTGATCGAGATGGGATGAACCACCGCGGTTCCGGTGTCGTCGACATGGATGCGCCACGGCCAGCGTGCGCTCACAGCGGAGGTGGCGCCGACGAGCGAGAGGCGAGATTCGGGTGCGGCGGAAATCTGCCCGGCACGCTGGATCAGCAGATCGTTGCCGGGGCCGATGACCAGCAGTTCGATCATGCCGTCAGCGGGTCCGTAGGCGTTCGCGAGCAGCGATTCGAGCTCGGGGGAGTCGTAGCTGGTGAAGGCGACTGATTCCCAGCCGATCATGCCGACCCCGCTCTCGAACCCCACAGCCGTGATGCGCAGGTGCCCTGCCATCGGCGACGAGCCGAGAGTGCTGACGATTGCACTGAGCAGGCCGGACGCTGCAGTGCTGGGCCCCGACACTGCGAGGCACCCCACCTGCTCGAGGTTGAGCAGCAGCGGGCCCTCGAAGGTGTTGCCGACCGGCACCAGAGCGGGGCACAGCGACGGCCCCTGGCCGACTGCGCTCAGGTCTCGTGCTGTGACTCCCTGCGGCAGCTCGAGGACATACCCGCCCGATGCCGACCGCCAGCCCGGAGGTGTGGGAACCGGGCGGTCGAGCAGCACTTCGAAGCCGTAGGTTCCCGACCGCACAGCCAGCACGTCAGGCTTGGGGCGCTGCTGCCCGACGGTGACCGCCCGCAGGTGCCGCATCGCAGCTTCGATCAGTTCGAGCGACTCGCTGCCGGCCGACAGCAGCAGCGACTGCTCGTAGGCATCGGGTGCTCCCGTCGCGCGCTGGCTCTGCCGCCGCCGACGAGCGAGCTGCCACAGCAGCATGGCATCGCCGACCGCTGTTCCGGCCAGGCTGCGGCCGACCGGAGTGCTCTGGACCGGCGCGGTCAGCCCGCTGGGAGTGGTTCCGGTCACTGATGGCAGGAAGTGCGGCACCCGCGGTGCCTCAGCTTCAGGCAGCCGCCGTGCCTCTGCTGCGTCCATGCCTGGCATTCCCGCGTAGGGCGCCAACGGATCGGAGGGCGGCATCGTCGGCTCGTCTGGCCATTCGTCGAATGCGGGCGGAGGCTCGAGGGCGAGCGGCGGCTCCGGGCCGACGTAGGGCGTCGGCGCTTCGGGCGCGGGCGACGGCGCATCGCCGACGTATGCGGACGGCGGCTGCGGGGGCGCCGCCGCAGGATCGGCGTATACGGGCGGCGGGGCCTCCACCGGAGGGGCCTGGGCCGCGACTGGTTCGGTACCCGGAGGGCCGGCGGGCTGTGGCTCGCGGTACGGCGGTTCGGCGATCTGCGGCTCGGCATGCGCCGATTCTTCGATGCCGTGCTCCGCTTCGGGCGGTTCGTCCGGCGCCGGTTCGGCCTCCGGCTCGATCGCTGTGCCTTCCGCTGTGTCTTCGACTGTCTCCGGGGCTGTGTCTTCGACGATTCTTGCCCCGGCGATGAATGCCTCTTCGACGGCGTCGTCCGAATCGGCCGGTTCGATGGTGCCTATGTCTGCCGGTGGCGCCTCGACGGCTCCGGCAGACACGTCGGCCGCTGCCTCGGAATCGAAGGTCTCGGGCTGAGCGTCGTCACGCTGCGGCGCCTCCGACGACTCGACCTCGAACGCGGCCGCCCCAGCAGGCTGCCGCTGTTCCGTCTGCAGCGCTGCAGCGGTCTGGTCTGGCGCGGGTTCGGTGTGGTCGGATGTGCTCTCAGTCGCCTCATCGGGCTCGGACGCGGCTGGTGTCGCTTGCCCGCCTTCATCATCGTCCGACAGCGTCGGCGTCGGCATGGCGTCATCGGGCGGGGCTGCGACGCTCGCGGCAGGCATCGCGTCTTCTGCGCCTTCGGCCGGTGCTGCTTCTGCGGCGCTCTCGTCGTCGGCGATGTCACCGGGTTCTGAGTCGTCGCTGGCGTCGAGATCGGCGGTCTCGCCTTGTTCCTTGCCAGGGGGCGTCTCGCCGTCGGGTGCCTCTGCTGGGGTCTCCACGACCGCCGGCATCTCGAAAGCCGACGGGGGCGACATCGGCGCAGCATCTTGGGATGGTTTCTCGCCGCTGTCGCCGCCGCGGGCCGCGATCTCGGCGATGCCGGGCAATTCGTTGCCGAGCGGAGGCGACGCGGCTTCGGGCAGCGCTCCCTGGGTCAGGCCGCGCCAGAACGGCACCACC
Source organism: Acidimicrobiia bacterium (assembly GCA_022826045.1). Taxonomy (GTDB): domain Bacteria; phylum Actinomycetota; class Acidimicrobiia; order Acidimicrobiales; family Poriferisodalaceae; genus Poriferisodalis. The sequence continues at coordinate 13,335 of JAJDVQ010000096.1, forward strand.
TCCTCGGGTGTCGGCTCGCGGCCCCAAGCCGTGTACAGGAACGTCTCGGCGAGCGTCCAGAGGTACACAGGATCGGGGCGCCCCCACGGCAGCGGATCGCCGGGCAGGGCGAGCGCAGCACCCTCGGGCAGCAGTTCGTCCGGATCCAGGCCGACGATGCCGGGATAGGCAGCATTCAGCGTGCGGAGCTCTGACCAGCGCTCAGGTGCGTTGAGGAACTGCGCTGCGACGCTGCGCAGCGTGTCCTCGGTGCGGGCGATGTAGTACCCCCGCACCGGCACCACCATGGGCGGCTCGTGCTGAGCGATCTCGCTCGGCGGCAAGCTTGCCGGCAGTACGCCTTCGCCGTCGGCGAGGTCTTCGGGCGTCGTTGTCGAGTCGGATTCTCCTGGGCCTGATGCACCTGTTGCATCTTCTGCGCCCAAGCGCTCGGGTTCCGGCATCGCATCGTCGTCAGTGGCGGGGATGTCCTCACCCGTGGCGCCGTCGGATGTCTCGTCGGCGGCCATGTCCCCGGTGGGCACGTCACCGGACGATGCCGCTGCGCCTTGGGGGTCGGAGAAATCGATGAGCGGCTCGGGCGAATCGGGCCCGTGCCCGATGCCATCGACCGTCTCGTCGAGGCCGATCCCCGGCTCCGAGCGCTCCGCTGCTGTCGGCGGCGCCCACGGCGACGAGTTGCCGTGTTGGCGGGGCACACCGTCTGCCTCGGTTTCGGCCGGCGTGCCGGCCGAGGCAGCTGCGGAAACGGCTTCGGACGCTTCGGCGGCCGGCGTCAGCGTGTCCTCGTCGGCTGCTGGTGCCTCCCCGTCCTTTGACGGCGGGTCGAAGGCGCTCCGCATCCTCTCGGGGAGCGGCCCGGGGTCGGTGACCTGGCCTACTCGCTGAATCATGGGCACAGACCGCGCAGTTGCGGTGGCAGCGGGGTCTGCCGCTCTCGGCGGCGCGAACTCGCCGGTCGCCGCTCCGCCGCCGGGGGGGCGTGCGGGCGTGGGGCTGTCGCTGAATGAAGTGTCGAACAGCGGACCTGACTGCCGGTACCACGGCTCGCTGGACTCGCTGCCGACTGCCTCGCTGCCGTCTACGGCGGTGGGTGCGGCGGGTTCGCTCAGCGGCAGCGGCGTGGCCGGTTGGCCACGCTGCTTGCTGCGGCGCCCAGCACGGCGGCTCGCCGACGCATCGTGCTCGCGCACTGCCTTCGGACGCCGTCGGAACAGTCGGGAGAAGAAGCCCTGTCGAGCCATAGCGTGAAAAACAATAGTCGCGCCTATGCACGCTCGCGGCCACCGAAGGTGCCCGCGAGATGCCCGGCGCTCAGTCATGATTCGCGCTGGGTTCGGGGTTGCCCAAGTGCGCTGAGCAGCGTCGCGGAGGCCGGTTTCGCTTGCATCGAGGCGGCTTTGGCGAAGCAGGTCGATTGCGGCGTCGCTCGGTCGTGTGTGAGCTGGGCTGTTTCTCGCCGCACGCGAAGAGTCCGAGAAGCATCGAAAATGATTTGGAGGGCGTGCGCGGAAGCGTTTAGGTTCGCTGGCGGGTGCTCGGCTTCGGGCTTGTGCGCCGACCGCAGGAGACGTTATGGCTACCATCGCATCTGTGACCGACGACGTCGAGGCCGACGGCGCTGAGGCTGTTGTGCCGGGCAGTTCGGGCGGTTCGCGGGGGCGGGCGCAGTCGGGTGCCGGGGCTGCGTCTCGCAGGTCGCGCCGTGTTCCTGATGCTGTTCAGGCCGTTGGCGCCGGTCAGCGGCAGTTGCTGGCGGGCAATGCGCAGGTCGCTCTGATCGGAGCGCTGGTGGCGGGCCTGTTCGCCTTGGCGGTCGCCGGTTTCAACTCGCTGCAAGGCGAATTCGACTCGGTGCGCTCCGACATCAGAGCGCTTGACGCCAAGATCGACAGGCAGGTCGGCATGCTGCGCTCTGACATGAACGCCCGGTTCGCTCGGGTCGACGAGAGGTTCAACCAGATCGACGCACGGTTCGCCCAGATCGACGGTCGCTTCGTGCAGATCGAGGGACGGTTCGTGCAGATCGAGGGGCGGCTGGATTCGATCAACGGGACGCTGCTTGATCACACCGGCCGTCTCGCTCGCATCGAGGGGCGGGTGGATGCGGTGGAGGGCCGGATGGGCGCGGTCGAACTGACGCTGCTGGACCACACCGACCGGCTCGCCCGCATCGAGGCCACCCAGGACGCCCGTCGGCAAACCCAACAGTGACACTCGGGAAGTCTGCGTAACTGGCGTGGTCTGAGGGTCCTTGGCTGGGTGCTGTGGGCCGGGGAGGATCATGTGCGGACTGCCCAGCCGGACTCGTCGTCCGCCAGCCGCACGCGAGTGCTCTGGCGTCGCGGCGAGTCGGTGCTGGGTTCCACGCGGCGGGTGAGGCCACCGGTCGAGAGTGTGTGTCACAAGCCGATGCTGTGCCCCGGGTCACCGGGCAGGCGGATGGGTCCGTCGAGCACCTCCGACACACGCCGGGCATGGTGGGCCCACAGGTCAAGATCGCGCTCGGAGATGCTCTGGTTGCGGCACTCGGCGGCGACTGTCTCGCCGATGCCCAGCGCGGCGGTGCATTGCTCGCGCAGGCTGTCCTCAGAGGGCAGTTCAGGCCGACTCTCGACGTAATTCGACTTTCGCCATTCATGGAGAGCATCCAGGTCGATGGCACTGCCGGCCAGCGTGCGGAAGGCCTGCCGAACCGTTTCCGGCAGGTCGGCGAGCAGTTCGGCAATGCTGTGCGTCCACGGAGGCGCTGTCTCCGACCAGATGATGTAGGCGACCTTCGCGGCGGACTCGACGATGAGATGGACCTCCGACATCGCCGAGGCGAATCGGGTGCCTTCTGTGGAGCGACGATGATCAGCGTCGAGAGCGTCAGCCTCACCCGGAGTGGGGCGCAGCTGAAGCTCGAGCCGATCCGCGGCACGGTGCATCTCCGTGAAGCGGCTGGCGAGTTCGGCGATGGGGTCTGCTGGCAATCCGATCTCCTTGTCCCAGTCGATGCCGGCATGGCTGCCGACGTCGGCGATCTGGACGGCGTCGGCAGCGAGGCGGGCCTCGACCGAGCAGGGCACCTTGGTGGTGCGCACGGCCCATTCGGGGGCGTCGGTGACGATCACGTCGACCGGGCATCCCGCGGCTTCGCGGGCCTTGGCCTCCAGGGCGCAACGCTGCTTGGAGCGGGTGCCGTAGTCGAGGTCGTCGAAGATGGCCACCAGGTCGATGTCGCTGTCCTCGGTGGCTTCCCCGCGCGCTACCGAGCCGAAGACCAGCACCCGACCTGCTCCGGCGTCGACAAGCTGCGCGGCGGCCCGGCGGGCAGCAGCGAGATCGGGAGCGGCCATGACGTCGAGGCTACCGAGCCGCTGCGCACTGCTCAGCCGAACTCGTCGCCCGCCAGCGACGATGTGGATCAGGTCAGAGGATCGAGGAATGAGTCACCGGCCGCAGCATCTGCTCAGGTCAGCGCCTATCGGCGCATGCTCTTGGGCGTACGCGTTGTGTGAAGCGTGGCCATTCCGTACGCACGGAGCGCTCTGTTGCAGGCATGTCACGCAGGGACGGATGGCAGATAGGCAGGGACAGCTATCGGGAGACCGTCATGGTCTCGTGTACAGCAATTCCGACCGGCTCGCTCGTCATGTAGCCGACGGCAGAAAGTCCACCGCAGTCGTCGTTGAAGCGAATATCCCTGACTGCGGGACAAAGATTGGCCAAAGGCGTAGTCGGGGGTCGATCGAACGGCAGAGGTTCCAGATGGTTGGACGCGTGCCTCAACAGACCTACATCTTCCAACGAAGAAAGCCCCATTCCTTCCTCCTCGTTCGTGACGGCGAATACCAAGCAGTCCAAATCTGCCTCGATGCCTATGTCGTACGCTCCTTTGGGCAGAGATGGATACGCTTTGTTCTTAGTTCTCAGCGCAGAAGCAAGGGAGGCATGCGTAAGGAACTGATCGGGCCGTATTTCCCACACCAAAGACTTATTTCGCACGAGGAGTTGTTCATATTTGGGGAGGCGGGTATTCTTGTCAAGTTTGATGAACTTGCCAGCGTCGACATATTCGATTGAGCCATCGGGTTCCACATAAGCCGTCGTTCCGTTACGGGACGACATTCGCCGGGGTATCGTCTTCGAGGGAGCCTTGCTGTAGCCCAAGCATTCACCGTTTTCCAAGTCGGCGCTCAATAGTGTCGCCACGAGACCGTGGTACTGGTCTTTCGGTTCGCCGCATTTGTTGCCTGTCGGCGCGGTGCATGTTTGCGTATCCGTATCGAAGCCGTGTTTGTTTGAACGCTTCGTCGGTTCGGCATCTGCGGTCAGCACTTTCAGGTTCCATATAGCTGTGGCCTTGACCTCGTAGAACCCTGTGCTTTCGGGTATCCACCCAGACAGGCACACGGCGTTGCCTTGACGAGGCTCGCATTCGATATAGCGAGTCGACGTTCGCAGCCGCAGCGAGCGCTCAGCATCTTTGTCTTGAGAAGACGTCAAGTTGTCGAAATACCTATAGCGCTTCCCTGCTATGGGCATGCCATGTCTCGCGATGAACATCTCTTTTTGCTCGTCAGACAGGTCAGAGGGATCGCTGCTGCTTCTTGGGCATTGCTGAGTCGAAGAATCACTGTCGTTCCACCGTTCGATTGAATCTATCCCGAACAAGCGACACATTACCTGTCTGTCCTCTGGGATATCGGGCCAGAGCTTACGTATGCTGATCCTTAGCTCCGGCGGCGTTTTATTATGAGGGTAGCATTCCTTCCCTTTGAGTGTGAGCGACATTCGATGATAAGCGTTGGCCCCAACGTCACCGTGGCTATCGAACAGTCGGAGGCGCTGCGGGTCTTTGTCATCCCCGCTCAAAACCCAAAAGGTTTTCTTCACAAGCGACATCTTCATGTAGTTCCCCATGAAGTCGGACGGGCTGTTGAAGGTGGCTTTGCTGGCATCAAAATGCAGTGACTTGATGTCAGAATTGTTTCTCCATCGGTCTGGGCGCCAATATTTCCGTTGTATATTCAGGTAAGGTACAGTCACTTCGACAAACGGTGCGCCGGTGATCGTGAATGAGACAGGAGCGCCGGTGAGCGCTCGACCCGATATGTGAGTGGTCTCCCAAACTATATTGCCGATGGTCACCGGAGGACATTGGAGTTCACCACAGTTTCTGCCGCCACTAGTCGTGAAGTAGTTCGGGTCATAATCGCGAACGACCTTGTTCAGAAAGTCACTCTTCATTTGGTCTCGCCATGTGTGGCAATCGGTAATGTACGTTTGGCGAGCAAAGAGCGCGAAGTGAATCGGCTGCCACTTGTCGGGGTCGGGAGGCAAGTCGAACTGTTGGCTGGAGCTTGAGGTCGGTTGCCCGTCGCAATTCGCCATTCCGGCGGAACCCGCATCTCGTTCGAACGGCAACCTTGATGGGCATGGTTGGCAATTCATCGTTTGCAAGTCTTCGTGTGCCGCTTCGGCAGCGTCGGAATTGGGGTGAGCTTTGCGCAGGTCGATTTGCAGGCTGCGGCACAGGATTGTTCTTGCGATCGCATCGCAACCGCCGGTTTTGCTGGCGCGCATGACGCACCATGCCTTGTGCTTATCTGCGGGATGAGGAGGATTCCAGTTGCATGACGGTGGCTGGGGAGACGGATCGAAACAGTCCAAATCGAGATAGCGCTTGTCGTACTCGCACCAGTGCTTGTTGAGCTGCTTGTTGAGCTTCTGGCTGTGACCCGGCTTTATCGGTTTTAAGGGATTGACACTGCCGGGTTTGCTGGGGTCATCAAATTTTCTTTGGTAGGTGATAGATTTCAAGGGGTCCCCGGGAGTCAGGGGATCGAAAGTTGGGTCAACCCAGGCGCTGTAATCTCTGCCGGAATCGCTCAGGACTTGTCGCTGAAGGTTGTCCTTATCGACGGCGGCGGCGGGTACAGACGTGCCGTCGCGGGGCTCTAGCACTATTTTGAGATCATTGTCACGCCCCATGATGTCATTGATGGCTTTGCACGGTTCATTCAGGGGGTTTTGCAGAAAGTCGTCGCCGACATATCGCTCGCACGAAACCACTGTGGCAGGCACCAGCACCGTGTCCATGTGGTCGTCGCATGCAGGGTGTATCATGTTATTGCCTTGGAGGATCGCGTCCATATCGAGTGTGCTGTAGCAGGTTCCGAACTGGTTACGCCGGATCGGGTGCGTCGAAGGGCATGTCCAAGTGCGGCGGTAGGTGCCACGGCAGGTGTCTTGGCTGATCCGGTAGAGCCCAGGCGGGCAGCGAGAGGGAAGCCGCAACTTGCATTCGCCGGTGCTGTCGTCGTAGACATTCACGAACCCCAGAACGCCGACTGAATGGCTTGGGTTTCCGAGTGGGTTGCCATTCTCGTCGAGCCACAGGCACCGATCGACGAGATCCGGGTCGCTGGAGTTGGTGGCCACGTCTTCGCAGATGCCCAGTTCGTCTTCGGACAGTTTCATCCTGCCGTCGAGATTCCGTGTGCCGTCCTGGTTCTTCGGGTTCGCGAGCGGGCTGGGCGGGCATGGAGGGACTTCGACCGAGCACAGGCGCGGATCGCGAGGATGCACATCCCACCGCGGGATCACATATCTGGGCTCGCCCCGTATGCTGGGCGTAATCGGCCTCATCAGGTAGTCGTGATGAGGATCGTTCGGGTCAGCAGGAAGCGCCTTCGCCCACCGCGGGTACACATGCTTGGGCTGCGTTGAACTCGGCGGTGTCATCAGATGCGGATCGGGATGCTGAAGATTCTGACCGACGGGATCCATACTCCATGTCGTATATCCGAGCCATGTCGAATATCCGAGCGGGTATTCCTTCTGGTACTCCTGCAAGTACGGCTCTGGTGCCGGGGCGCACTGGCTGACAGTGACAGTCGAGTTCTGGTCGGTGAACCTGATTACCTCGCCCTTCACAGGCGTCTGCGAGTTCTGCGCGGCGGCGGGCTCGGGGGAGAGTTGGTCGAGCGGGGCGGGGAGCAGGTCGGCACTCCACGGGGGCATCACCAGCAGCGCGGCGAGCAGCGCCCCGACGGCCGTCCTGATCGCCGCCCGTCCCATGCCGCCTACATGGCCACCCGCACCATGCGCGGACAATAGCAGCAGTTGTCGCAGCGTGCCGACTCACGGGTCAGCCCGGGCCTGCGCCCAACGTGAGCTGTGCCCTCCGGCCGTGATCTGCGCTGCGATGCGGCTATGGATCCGCCACAGGACAACTGCTGCCGTTGAAGCGCGCGATACCCGCTGCCCTGCTGCCTTTCGATGCCCGCGGACACGCGATTTGTCACGCGGCGGACCCTATGGCCGCGCGTCGGACTGTTGCGTGCGGGGGTGAGGGTGTATGTCGTGGGCGGTCTCGATGCGGGCGAGCCGGTCGGTGTGGTCGAACAGCGTCTGGTTGATCGCGTCCAGCCGCGCCTCGATCTGGTTGAATCGTTCGTCGATTTGGGCGAACCGCTGGTCGATCAAGGCGAATCGGGCGTTCATGTCGGAGCGGAGCAGGCCGACATGGGTGGTGATGTCGCTGCGCAGGGTGTTGAAGCCGACCACTGCCAACAGGAACAAGCCGCCGATGAGCGCTGCGATCACCGTTGCCTGCGCTCCAATGATCGGCGAGCGGCGATCACCGTCCCGAGCGCTGTCGGCGTGCCGCGGCGCTGACACATCGCCGTCGTCGAGGGCGCCGACGGTGTCGGCCTCAGTGTCGCCGGTCACGGGTGTGATGATAGCCATGGCATCTCCCGGGCATGTGCCACCTGTGTGCGGCACAGAGGGCTGTTTGCAACGAACATAGGCACGCACGCACATGCGTTTCAACTTATTTTCGTTGCTTTTCAGATACCGCGGCCGCAGGTTGACGGCGTCCCGCGTGGACTCGTGCGGGTCTCTGCCGTGTGTCTCAGCGAATGTGCCGGAGCGGGCCGTGGATGGCGGCGTTGCAGCGCTCGCGGCGGCGGTCGTGGCGAGCGAGCACTGACGCAGAGATGCCTTGGTTCCGGCACCGGGGGAGTGTCACATGTTCGGGACTGTCAGTTTTTTTGTGTATCCGGCTGTGGTGGTGTTCATCGGATGTGGTCGGCGATCCGGTCGCCGTAGTGGACGGTCAGTGTGTTCAGGATGGCTTTCCAGCCGTTGGTCTTGCCGGTCAGGTTGGACCGGCTCTTGCGTCTGGTCGTGGCGACAAGGTAGAGGACCTTCATCGCTGCCTGGCCCGGCCTGCGCGAGGGCGCCTTGGCGGCAGCAGCCCGAGCCACGGCGCCCGTCGAGGGGGAGATGTTCGCGCAATGAGCACCAGGCCCCGATTCGTCTGGAATCCGGTCCCCGTTTCCGGTTGTCACACGGCCTTGGTTGACTGCACGCATGGGGACTTGTGCCGCCGAGTCCGGGTCGTGGCCGCGATGAGCGCAATGGAGCAGGTCTCATGACCCGCGAGATCGTCCTCGCCGACTTCTTCTCCGGCTGCGGCGGGACAGCGCGAGGCTTCGCCGATGCCGGGGTGCGACCAGTCTTCGCCACGGACTGGGACGAGGAGGCTGTCCAGACGTTCAGGCTGAACTTTCCGAGCGTGAAGGCCGTCCGGCGTGACATCCGGGAGCTCAAGGCCGACGAGGTCGCGTCGATCATGCCGCCTGCTGATGAGGCCGTCCGTCTGCTGGCGGGGTGCGCGCCATGCCAGCCCTTCGCCGGTCACCGGAATGCTGCGACAGGAGAGGACGAACGGTCCGGTCTGGTCCTTGAGCTTCTTCGCTTTGTCGAGGCGCTGTGCCCGCAGCTTGTCTTCGTCGAGAACGTGCCGGGGATGCGGCGGGCTTCCAAGTCGGACGGCCCGCTCACGGAATTCATCGAAGTGCTGGAGAAGACCCATCACGTGGCCCTCGACACGATCTCCTGTGCGGACTACGGCGTACCGCAGACCCGCAGCAGGCTGGTGCTCATCGCCAGCAGTTTTGATCTTGGCGAGATCAAGTTTCCGGTACCGACGCATGGCCCGACGACCGAGCAGCCGCACATGACCGTCCGAGATGCCATCGACTCATTGCCCCGTGACGTCGATGGGCCCGACGCGGCCAATGTCAGCAGCCACAAGGCGATGCGGCTGTCTCCGCTGAATCGCAAGCGCATCAAGGCCACATCGGAAGGCGGAGACCGGCGCGAGTGGCCGAAGTCTCTCTGGCCGAGCTGTCACAGCGGCGGTTTCGGCGGCCACACCGACGTGTATGGTCGCCTCAGCTGGGACAAGCCGGCGCCGACGTTGACGACAAAATGTGTCAGCTACAGCAACGGCAGATTCGGCCATCCGAGCGAGCACAGGGCGCTCAGCGCACGTGAAGCAGCGCGCTTGCAGACGTTCCCAGACGAATTCGAGTTTGCTGGCGGGCTGACTTCACAGGCTCGACAGATCGGCAACGCCGTCCCGGTCGTCCTGGCGCAGCAGTTCGGCGAGCACTTCGTCAGACATGTCGCCAAGGCCGACAGCGCAGCCGATGTTGTCTCGGTTGAAGCACCGGCAGCTTCAGACGGTCACTACGCCGTCGCAGCAGGGCAGGCGGCATGACGAGTTTCCGCGCCAGAGCACGAGCCGTTGACATGCTCGGGCGGCAGCAAATCGCCAACCTTCCGACGGCACTGAGCGAACTGTTCAAGAACGCTCACGACGCATATGCCACCTATGCCATCGCTGACTATTACCGCAAGCTCAACGTGCTCGTCGTGAGGGACGATGGCGTGGGCATGGACCTTGACACGTTTCAGGGGTCATGGCTCACCATTGCCACGGAGTCCAAGCTGGAGCGCTCGCCCGTGGACAGCCCGCCGGGCATGCAACCGAGAGTGCAGCTCGGCGAGAAGGGCATCGGCCGTTTTGCCATCGGGGCGCTCGGCAGTCAGGTCTTGGTGATGTCGAAGCTGGCCGGTAGCCCGACGATTGCCGCTCTCGTCAACTGGCAGATGTTCGAATTGCCGGGCGTCGACCTCGACGAGGTGCCCGTGGGACTGATCGAACTGGATGCGGAGGAACTGAGCGACGTTGACGTCCGCGGTCTCAAGGCTCCGCTCTGCGAGGCATTGGAGCGCTTCCGGTCGAAGGACAGCTCTGTGAGTTGGCAAGGGCGGCTCGACGCCATACGGGCGACGATTGACGCGCTGCCCGATGATCCCTATTGGGACTTGCCCGACTCGATCGCGCTTGGTGCCACCGGAACAACCTTCCTGATCTCCTCGGCATCGCCGGAGCTCCCTGCTGACCTTGAATCCCAAGGGACCAACGAAGCATCTCTGTTCGATCGGACCTTGCACGGGTTCACCGATGTCTGGCTCCGAGAACCGACAACGCCCGAGTTCTCTGTTGACTTCGTGGATCACCGAGGCGGCGGCGACAGCGAGAGCCGTCTCGGCCCCAATGAGTTCTTTGTCGCAGCCGACTTCGATCAGGCCGATCACCACATTCGGGGCGAGTTCGACGATGCCGGCAACTTCGCGGGCACCATCAGGGTCTTCGCCGAAGACGCCGTCGACTTCGATATCCCGTGTCCGGACTCGTCGCCGCCGCGTTGTGGTCCGTTCACCTTCGAAGTCGGAGTCGTGCAGGGCATGGCAAGTGAATCGACGCTCGACCCCGAAGCGTTCCAGGCGATGAGCATGAAGCTGCGAAAGCTCGGCGGCCTCTACGTCTACAAGGACGGCATCCGCGTGCAGCCGTACGGCCGACCAGATGTGGACTACCTCGAGATCGAGGAGCGGCGAACTCTCGGGGCCGGCTACTACTTCTTTTCCTACCGGCGCATGTTCGGTGCCATCTGCCTCTCCAGTGAACGGAACTCTGGACTGCGTGAGAAGGCGGGCAGAGAGGGCTTCACTGGGGGGCGGGCCTATTCCGACTTCCGTCGGCTGCTCATGAATCTGCTGGTGGAGCTAGCCGCTCGGTTCTTCCGATCCGACGGACCTGAGGCCCGTTCTTACGTGCAGGGCCGAGAACGTCTCGCGAGAGAAGATCAGCTGCGCAAAGAGCGGGACAGGCAGGCCACTGCCGGACGGTGAAGGCTCAGGAGTCAGCTTGACGCGGCGGAACGGCACCTGAACGCCACCGACATCGCACAAGAGGCTTCGAGCGTCGTGAGTGCGCTTCGTGAAGATCTGGCTACTGCTGACCGACTGCAACCGGCCACGCGACAGGTTGCCGCGGCAAAGCGGGCGCTTCAGCGGCTTGCCGAACCGCTGGAATTTGACGAGCCCGAGGGGTTCGCCCCAACCGAGCCGATGCGTCGGGACATGGCCCACTTGGAGCGCGCAGCCGCTGATGTCGAGCAGTCACACATCGGGCCTGCGCTGAGTGAAATCGACGAACTGGCCGCAGCAGCCGAAGCGCGGCTCGTCGCCCAAGAGTCGGATGAGCGTGAGCGTAGGGAGTTCATTGAGGAACGAATCGGTTCAGCACGAAGCCGAGTGCGCGACGCAGAGAGCAGCGGAACACAGGCGCTCACCGCCATGAGTGCTCGTGTGCGGAGCGTGCTCGAAGGGCTTCGTGCTGACTTCGAGCAGGGGCTGGGAGCGGTCGCCCAGCCGAGTTCGCCGAGCGGTCAGGGGTGGATCGAGGAGCAGGCCGAATTCGAGCAGGCGCTGGACTCCTTGGCGGTGGATTCGCGCAGGGCATTCATGCGAGTCGCGAACCTCGTCCGGTCAAACACCGCAGCGTTCGAGGTGGGCGCACCGACGCCGAGCGAAGTCGCTGCGGCTGCCGATGCCGAGATCGTCGAGTTGCGAGCACAAGCAGATGCTCAACTTGAGTTCGTGCAACTGGGGATGGCTCTGGCTGTGGTGGAACACGAGTTCGGTCAGACGGTTTCGAATATTCGCCGTGACGTGCGGCGGGTCGGCTCGTGGGCCAAGGAAAACCCGCAGCTGGTCGGCTTGTACGAGGACCTGCGACGCGACTTCGACCACCTCGACAGCTACCTCACGCTGCTGACACCGATGCAGCGGAGGATTCGGCGCGTCAAGACCACCATCAAGGGCAGCGACATCGCTCGGTTTCTCGACGAGTTGTTCTATGAGCGCATGCGTGCTGCAAGTGTCACGCTGGAATTCAGTCGCGAGTTCCGAGCCCTGAGGATCGAGGGGTACGCCTCGACGTTCTATCCAGTCTTCGTCAACCTCACGGACAACAGCCTCTATTGGCTCAGCCAGAGCACGCCCGGGGCGTCCGGGGTGATTGGTCTTGAGTGCACGGGTCAGACCATCGTGTATCGGGACAATGGCCCAGGCATCGCCGATGAAATCGCTGACCGGGTATTCGACTTCGGTTTCACGACACGACCGGGCGGCAGCGGCCTCGGCTTGGCGATCGCCAGCCAGGTGCTCGAACGAGCAGGATGGTCGATCTCTCTCGGCGATTGCCGCGAAGGCGCCGAGTTCTTGATCAGCCCACAAGGTCGAGAGCCGTGAGCGCCGTCAGCGACTACTTCCAGACTGCACTGCTGATCGATGACCATGTGGCTGCCGACTACCGCCCGCTGGAACCGCAGCAGGCTGGGGCTGCCGAGCATCCCGGCGACGAACCGGCGCCTGGCCTCAAGAAGCCCCGCGAGGAAGCGGAAGATGAGACGCCGGTGCACCCGTCTGAGTTGGTGCGTGCGTTCCTCGACGATGGCGTGGTGTGCAGCGTGCTGGAAGCCTCTGAAGACTCGGTGGATGCTGCGGGCTTGGTGCGGCAGGCGCTGCGAGGGTCCTTGGTCGCTGATCTGCTGCTCCTCGACTGGCTCATGTACGGCGATTACACCGTGACCATCCGAGCAATCGACGCGGTTGCAGCGCAGCACCCCGAGCGACTCACCGTCATTGTTGTCTTCACCGGCGCGCACAGCCTCGGCGGTGTCGTGCAGCGACTCATCGATGACGCCCAGTTCGAGGCCGTGGACGACTTCGTCGTCCGCCGTGACAGCACGATCGTGCTGGTGTTTGGCAAGCCTGGGAATGGAGTGCGGTTGACCGGCGAGGAGAGTCAACGGCAAGCCGACAGCTACGTTGAATTGCCGAGAATGATCCGCGACGATCTTGAGTTGATCTACCGCGGACTGATGCCCGAGTTCGCATTCAGCGGCATCAACGCCCTGCGGGAATCGGCACCACGGATTCTCGCGACCTTCAGCGCTGACCTCGATGCCGGTGCTCTGGTCCACCGGGCGCTGCTGCCGGACGCTGATGAGGCGGCTGTGCAGTTCACCCGTCTGCTCTGCAGCGACATGGAGATCGCGCTGCGCGACGCCCAGATCTCGGACATTTGGGAACTCGGTGCCTCGCCCGAGGCAGTAGCGCGCGTAACGACGGCCGGTGATACGGCTCCCTTGGCAGCCAGGCTGCGGCGCTCGCCGAAGATCGCTGACGACATGAAGGAACTCGATGATCGTGACCTGGCGCATCAAGCGATCGCGAGTGGCCTCGCCCGGGTCGGCCTAGGCGATTCGGCCATAAATGGGGCGGCAGACGATGTTGTGGCGGCGATGGCTGGTGCAGCGCAGTCGAGCGAGAGCCTCGCCGTGCTTCTGGACTCGAGCAGTTTTGGCAACACACCGCCCCGGCTCGAACTGGGTGTCGTGGTGCGTGACGAGCAGAGGCGCTATTGGCTGTGCATCCAACCGTTGTGCGACAGCGTCCGCTTGAGAGCAGAGCGTGCCTTTCCGATGATGCGCATCAACACGGGGCCGAGTGAATCGGCGTTGATGATCCGCTCGCCGGAGGGCGAAGCGCTCGCTGCCGGGTTCGACCGAAGGCCCCACAATCTGTGTTTGATCGAGTTCGAGCCGGCAGACGGAGTGGTGCTCGCCGAAGGGGACGATTCGGGCTGGCACTTCACGGATGTGGAAGGCGGCATATTCGTAGCCATTACCCGTCTGCGGCAAGAATTCGCGGCGCAGGCTCTGCACGAGCTCACTTCGACGGCATCGCGAGTCGGCACCGATGGGTCTGAGTGGCTCAGGCGCAGAGCGCATTCGTGATCCGGGTTTGATTCACGGCGCCCTCGCGGGCGAGCGTCTGGCGGCCGCCGTTACCATCGGCGGCGCTGCGAATCGGGTGACAAGAAAAGGACTTCATGAGGTCCGGGGTCCTGAAGCCTGGGGCACACGATTGCGTCAGCTCACGCCTACTAATCGCATCCGTCAAGCAGACGCCACGCTATCGCGTCCGCTGCGTTGCACATAGAAACACGACGAGGTGCATCGCCCTGTAAATCAGCGGCGGGCATCGCAGCGAGGGCATTGCGGCTTCGCTCTCTCGCCGAAGGGGCCGACCAAGGAGGGCGAACTCCGCTGGTGGTGTCAGCTGTATTGCGCAGCGGCGGCTTCTGGGGTGGTCTCGAGCAGTTCGGCGATGCGCTCCCACGTCGATCCCGCGGCGCGGGCGTCGGCGATCAACGCCCCGATGCGGTCGTGGTCGCGGCACCCGGTGACGGCGGCCCGTTGCACCGCACATCTCAGCCAGTACTCCGCCGCCGGGTAGACGGGGAAGTGCTCAGGGGCGACCGACTCGAAATAGTCGGCGACCTCGTCGCAGTTGGCGATCATCTCGTTCGTTGTCATGTGGCGGGTTTCTGTCGCCATCGATTCACCTCAGGAACTTCGAACGGGCCAGCATCGCGTGGAAGATCGGCATCGGCATCGGCATCGGCATCGGCATCGTACCTGACGCCGATCTCGCAGAGCTGCGAGTCATGCCGGGAGCCCACCAGCATCACCCTGCCATCGTCGAGCGGCCTCGACGAGATCGCGTTGCGGTACGCGTGCAGGGCATCGCGTTCAGCGATGCCCTGCCGCAGCGCTGACGGCAAGATGCGCACGCGAACGGACCTCGGAGCCACATGCCGGACCGCAGGAAGCACGCCCATCGGCACCAAGCGGTTTTCGCGCGGGGGACCGCTGGCGGCGGGGTCCGCGAACGGCAAGAGCGGTGGGCTTACGCTGCACTGATGGCACGACCCAAGGCCCGCAACGGCGGGCGTGTGACGCCCAAAGGCACCCGTTCTCACGGCCGATCCGGCCAACGCAGCGCTCCCGGACGGCATCGGCCGCAGCTCGACGAGGCGACCATCCGTGAGCTCAAGATGCTGGTGGTCGATATCGAGGACTGCATCGAGACACACGACGGCACCGACCTGATCGCGACAGAGAAGTCGGTGTCGTGCATCATCGGCA
This sequence comes from Acidimicrobiia bacterium, assembly GCA_022826045.1. Taxonomy (GTDB): domain Bacteria; phylum Actinomycetota; class Acidimicrobiia; order Acidimicrobiales; family Poriferisodalaceae; genus Poriferisodalis. The sequence continues at coordinate 28,526 of JAJDVQ010000096.1, forward strand.
TGCACACCACCTCCAACTGGAATCCGTACGGGGTCCGCGCTGCGGTGGCGCTGGCCCATGCCGAGGCCATCGGTGCCCCCGCGGGCGCGGTGATCGCTGCTGGCATCAGCGTCTACGGCCCGGCGCTCGCCCGCGAACGTGCCCGGCAGGTGCTGGACCGCATCCGGGCAGCCGACGTCGCCGTGCCCGAGTGGGTCGGGTGGCTGGGCACCGTGGAGCCGGTGGGCGCCACCAAGTTTCGTGACGAATGGGACGAGTACTGCGAGGTGGTGGTCGAGTATGCGCGGCCGGACGGGTCGATTCACGAAGTCTGCGTCGGGATGCATCCATTCGGCTGGGGCATGGCGCACGACTTGGCCGTCACGCCGGCAGGCGTGTGCTCTGGGCGGCTCGCCGACGCCGGGTTCGTCGCCGAGGGGATCGGCCTGGCGGAGGCACGGGAACTGCTCACCAAGGGTCTCGAGCTCCTGGATGAGGCACTGAAGGACTGGTGGGACAACGACCTTGACCTCGACGCCGATGTCGACGTGCGCATGCTCGTGGGGCAGCGCATCGAAGTGCTTCCGAGCATCGGCCATTCCAGCATGTGTGAAGCCGACGACGAAGGTGCAGTTGCGGAGCACATTGCCGACATCGTGCGTGCATTCGTGGAACAGCCGGTCCCGCTGGGCGAGCAGCCGGGCGACATGGGGGAGATGGTGATGGCGGCTGTGATGTTCTCGCAGGCCTGCCGTGACCCCGATGTGCTGCGCTGGACGCCGCCGAGAATCGAGGCATTCATCGAGCAGTTCCTGCCCTTGTGGCACGAGGACGACGATCTTGACGACTACGACCCGTTCGACGAGTTCGGCGAGCCGGGCGACGCCTTCGAGTTCGACGAGGCGCGGCTGTCGACCGTCGATTCGGCGTTCCCGCGATGGCTGCGGCATGCCGCCGAGCGCCGCGGCGACAGCGCGGAGACGCTCGAAGCGAATCTCGTTGCGGCTCGGTCGTCGCTGCGGAAGCTGCGCGTGAAGGTCACCGGTTCGCCGATCCCGCTTGCCGCAGCCGCCCGCGCTACAGCGCCTGTCGTCGGCCAGACGCTCTGACGTCCTGCGCGAGTTGGGGTTGCTAGCGGTCTTCGTCGCCCCGGCTAGTGCTCGTGCGATGCCGGTTGATGCCGAGAGTTCTGATCTCCGTAGCGTTGCTCAGCTCCGGCTGCATCGAGGCCGAGAATCTCGCCGATGCGTGCCCATGTGGTGCCCGCAGCTCGGGCTTCCGCTACCGATTTGACAAGTTCAGCGGCGTCGACAGACTGGCGACGAGCAGCGCGAATGAGCAGGTACTCGACACCCGGCACGACCTCTCCCTCGGACGGATCGAACGACTCCATGTGGTCGGCGATATCGTCGCATTGGTCGACTGTGACAGCGTGGGTCCACTTCATCGTGCTGCCTGCCAGAGTCGCGTGTATTTCGGGCGTGCTCGCATTGCGTGAATGACGATGTCGGCATCGTGCTCTGGGCCGTACGGCACGCCTATTTCCAAGGGGCGTCCGTCGGCACCTGGGCCGACAAGCATGTCGAAGTTCTCCCTCTCGAGGACCACGACGTTAGGCCGACAGTATGCATGCAGGATGTCAGAGATGCCGATGCCGTGACGATGAGCTGATAGACGAATTTCCGGCTCAGGCGCTCGCCGGCCTGCTGCCGCGCTGCCTTGACCCAGTTGTCCAGCGTCCCCGCATGAATCCCAAGATCCCTCGCGACCACAGCGACCGGCTTGCCGGTCTCTATCACGATCCTCACCGCACCAGCGCGGAACTCCGGATCGAACCTTCTTCGTGTCTCTGGCATGTCTCCCTCTCATCTAAGAGCGTTAGCGGATTGATAAAACGACTGTATGCAATCGCATCGTCTGTCGTGTCGATGCTGCAGGTCAGAGACCCATCCAGAGGCGATTCCACGGCTCGAAATCGTTCAGAGCCGATCTATCCGCGCGGCCTCT
>JAJDVQ010000046.1 GCA_022826045.1 Acidimicrobiia bacterium
TTGGGTGTGCGGCGCGCAGTTGTGCGAGCCGAGCCAGACGATGCCCTTGTCGAGCACCTTGCCGTCCTCGCTGCGCACGGGGTTGAACCGCTCATCGGTGCCCGGGGTGTTGGGATCGTCGGGCACGAACGGGTTGTCGAATGCCGTTCCGTCGCACAGGTCGAAGTAGTTGTCGGCCGCCTTGACGCCGCCCAGCCAGTAGGTCGGAATGCCGGCATCGCCTGCCGCCCTCGAGCCGTCGCTCCACCGGCCGACCCACATGCCGTTGTGGCTTCGCGCCGCCGTGCCGACGGAGGAGGTGGGCGATTGTTTGGTGCCGGCGAACACCTTGACGGCGTTCACATAGGGGACGATGCTCGGATGTCCGTTGGCTTTCACCTGGTCGCGGATGAAAGTGTCGTAGAGGGCGATGTCGGACGCGATTGCGGGGAGCACGCCGGAGGTGACGAACAGCAGCCGGAAGCCGTCGCCCGGGCTCAGGCCCGCCGGCAGCAGCGGCCAGTCGGCGGGCACCACGAACGGACCGCGGTCGTCGTCGATGATGGAGAACCGGATCCGAGTCCCTTCTTGGGGGACAGCGACGCCCCCGGGGATGTTCTCGGTGCTGGGCGCGAGGCTGTCGGCGCCGAATTCGACGACGACATTGGCTGCGTGGCGGCGCTCGTCGTCGACCGGCGTGAAGCGCAGAATTGCGCCCCCGCTGCCGGCGGTGAGCTCCAGCGCCGGGTTCTGGGCGCTGTGCGGCGCGCCGGTGAGCAGCCTCACCCCCGCCTGGCGCAGCGGGCGCAGCGCCACCGTGTAGTGGGTGCCGGCGGCGGCGCCGGAGAACGACAGCGGCACCGTGACCTTCTCGTTGCCGACGAGCGTCCGGTCGAGGCTCACGACGAGCGTCTTGAAGCCCGCCGCGCTGGGGTCGCCCTCGAGCACATTGCCGCTGCCGTCGCCGTCGAGCGTCGCCAAGCTCACCCGCACCTCGGCGAGATGCGCGGGCTGCACGGCGACCGACGCGGCAGACGCGGCGGAGTCGATCAGGTAGGGGCCGTCGCCCACCGTCACGGTCACGCTGCCCGCGGGGTTCTCCGCCCCGTCGTCCTGGGTGGCGACCGAGAAGGCCGCGGCAGTGGCGCCGTCGGCGATCACTGCCGTCTTGGCGCCCACGGCTGATGCGACCACATAGCCGCCGGTCTGCGACACGGACAGCGTCACCGGAAGGCCGACGCCCGCCGCCCTGTCCGCCGACACGCCGAAGCCGGCGGCGTCGCCTTCGGCCACCAGCGCGGCGGAGGGCGCCACCGACACCGTGGGGGTGTCCTCGCTGCTGATCACCGCAACGCTGACCGACGCCGGGGACATGTTTCGAATGCCACCCTCGTGCGACGCGACCCCGGCGCCGACGCCGCCGGGGAAGTCCGCCGCGGGCGCGGCCCGGAACAGGCCGTCGGCGCCGAAGGCAACCGAGAACTGCTCGAGCGCCTCGTCGGCGCCGTCGGCAGCGGCGGTGATCAGCAGCGTCGCTGAGCCGGCGCCGGCGCCGCTGAAACGCACCTTGGGGGTGAGCGTGCCGGCGTTCACCAGCGTGACGCCGGTGTTGAGGCCGTTGCCCGGCTTGAGCGACACCGCGATGTCGGCTGCGGTGAACTCGCCCGTGCTGCCGTGCTGGGCGATCACGAGAGGCACGTCCACCCGCTGGCCGGCGGCCAGGGTGTGGCTCGAGTTCGCCTTGTCCAGGGTCACCGCCAGCTCCACGGCGCGCACTCCCGCAGAGGCGTGCTCGGCGATGACGCCGCCGCCGTAGCGGCCTGCCAGGTTGGCGCGCAGCCCGCCATCGGCAATGATCAGGGCGACGTCGGCCGACCCGAATCCCGGCGAGCACGTCGCCTCAGGGCAGACGCGGATGGTCGCGGCTTCGTTGCTCTCTAAGTCGCCGTCGGCCACGGTCGCGATCTCGACCACCGCCTGCGTGTGCCCGTATCCGATGAACACCGGCTCGGGCAGCGTGTAGTCGGCGCCCAGCGTGGCCGTGTTCGGGCCGTCGCCGGCGACCGCGAAGGTGATCCGGGCCGGTCCGGTGGCGCCGTCGGCAAGCACCACCCGCAGAACAGCCGGTTCCCCTTCCGCCGCGTCGGCTGCCGTCAGCTCCACATCGCGGTCGGGCTCGTACACCAGCACGCCGACATCCGCAGCGGCGGGCGCCTCGTCGTCGACGATCAGCACCCGGGTGCGCACCGGGTCGACCGTCGCGGGGTCGCCGTCGCTGAACGGCGCCTGGTTCAGGCCCGCAGTGGTGGCCAGGCTCGTGTCGGCCAGGTCGCCCAAGGCCACCGTCACGGTCTCGTGGGCGGCGTCGCCGTCTCCCCCGCCGCTGCCGTCGACGGCCTGGGCGCCCGCGTCGCGCCCGGTGGAGCTGAACGCGAGCTGCGCGGTCTGCACCTGCGCGGTGGCGTGGCCCGCGAAACGCAGCACCGGCGACGCGGTGAACGCGCCGGCCAGGCTCACCCCCGTGCCCGACGCAGTGACGAAGAAATCGCGGCCGCTGCGGCCCGACAGGGCGGTGCCGGTGTCGGTGGCGAGCACCAGCGGCACTTCGAGCACCTCGCCGGCGTCGAGACGGCGGCTCAGCTCCACGCCCACTGAGACGCTGGCGTGGCTGCCGCTGGCGGCCGCGCCGTCGATGCTGCCGCCGCCGGTCACCTTCACCAACAGCTGCGACGGCTGAATGATCGTGAAGGTGGTGGTCGGCGCGGTGGCACCCGCGGAATATCCCTGCGGGCACGTCGCAGCAGGGCACAGGGTGACCGAGACGGTCTCGTCGGGCTCGGTGGGATCGGCATCGGCGCGCGCACGAAAGCCGAACCGAGCCTCGGACTCTCCGAAGGGAACCTCCACCGTGGCGGGAAGGCCGAAGTCGGCGGCCGCCGCGGTGCCGGGCACGACGTCGAGCGGGATGCTCACCGGGCCGACATGGCCGCCGGCCAGCCGCACCACCACGCCGCGGCGCGTGCCCTCGGCCACCGCAGCCTGCGCAGGCAGCGGCACGATCCCGCCGGCATCGAACCACCGCACCACGATCGGCGCCGCGCCGGCGTCGTCGTCTCCCAGCGTGAACTCGGCCGCCTCGCCTGCGGTGTCGGAGGAGTCGTCGCCGTCGGTATAGGCCGCCGCGCCGCCTTGAAGGTCGGTGCTGAAACCGCTGCCGGGGTCGCTGAAGTCGCCGAAGGCCAGCTTGACCTGCTCGTCGGCTGTGTCGGCATCGCCGGTGCCGGTGCGGGGGGCGAACCGCAGCCGGGCTGTGGCCGCGCTGGGGCCGCGGAAGGCGAGCAACGGGGTGGCGGTGTTGGCATTGTGCAGCGATGTGCCCCTGCCGGCGGCGGTGAGCTGCCACAGCCGGGCGCCGCCGCTGAGCGGAGCACCGGTCGAGGTGGTGATCACCAGCGGCACGGCGAGGCTCTCGCCGGAGACGAGCGGGCGACCGAGCTCCACATCGACGATCACGCCGCCGCCCGCCGCCTGCTCGCGGAAGGCGCCCACCGGCGCAGCCAGGCGAACCACGGTGGTGTCGTCGTCGAGCAGGGTGAAGGCAGCGGCGGGCTTGTCGCGGTCGACGTTGTAGTCGGGGCCGGGTTCCAGCGTGAGGCTGAGGCTTCCGTCGGCCTCGTCATCGGTGTCGCTCGCCAAGGCGATCTGCACCTGGTGGGTGGTGGCGCCGCCGGTGAAGGTGTGGGTGTGGGCGCCGAGGTCGGGATCGGAGGGGTCGTGCAGGTCGCCGGCGGCGCTCACCGTGTAGTTCACGGTGACGTTGTCGGCGTTCTGGCTGGCTGTGATGGTGAACGTGGCGGTGGCGGCTGTGCCCTCGGTGAGCGTGTCGGGGCCGACGGGGGTGCGCTCCACGCTCACCTTCACCGGGGAGGCCACCGTGTACACCGGCGACAGTCCGTAGATGGAGTACTCGGCAGTGCCGGGGCCCCGCTTGCCGGTGAGCGGGCCGGCGGTGCTGTCGCCCAGGGCGCCGTAGGCCACGTTGTCTTTGTTGGCCCCTCGCGCGCCGAGCCGATAGCCCGCGGAGGCGCCGCTGCCGAAGGGGATGCCGGTCCAGTGCGCTTTCTGCGACGCGGTGGAGAGCGTCTTGGCGGCGCCGCTCTCGTCGGTGGCCGCTTCGCTGTCCCAGGTGCCGTCGTAGAAGTCGTCGGTGTCGTCGGCCACCTTGTGCGTGGCGCCCGAGCCGCCCAGCCAGTAGATCGGCACGCTCGGATCGCTCTGCCGGGTGCCGGTGTTGGCCCGCACATCGCCGAAGCCGCTCTCGTTGACCGCGATGACGGCGCGGAACTGGCCGGCATGGGCACGAATGTCGCTGTGGGCAGTCGGCCCTCTCAGAGCGTTGATCACATGGTTGTAGTAGTAGAACGCGCCGACCGGTGTGGCATCAGTGGTGGTGGAGGTGGACATCAGCAGACGGAACCGATCGCCCGGGTTCAGGCCCGCGGGCAGCAGTGCCCAGCCGGCGGGAACCTCGTGAATCGGCACCCCGCGGTCCACGATGTCGACAGTGATCGTGTCCGGGAGATTGCCGGCGCCGCGCCGAACACCCCCCCCACCGATCCCCTTGATGAAGGCGTCGCTCCCTTCGTGAGCCACGATCTCCAAGGCCACCGTCTCGAAAGCCTCGGCAACGCCGTCGGCCACGGCTGCGAACGTGAACTCGCTGCTGAGTTGCCCGGCGGGGATGGTGAAGCTGAACTCCTGGGTCTTCGAGAGTGCAGTGCCGTCGGAGGCGGTGAGCGTGTAGTCGCCGCCCGCGGCAGTCGTGGAGCCAGACTTCACCCGGACGGGGATGGTGACGTCTTCGGCAAGGGCATCGCTCAGGTTCATGGTGAGCGTGACCGACTCGCCCTCGGTCACTTCGATGCCGCTCCCGGTGAGAGACTGGGGTCCGGCGAGCCCGAATCCGGCAGAGGCCTCGACAGAGCCAACGAAGACGACGATTGCGGTACTCGGACTTGCGATAGCGGCGTTGTCCGGCTGCTCCAAATGGAGCCTTGCACTCGTGCTGCCCGGCGTGGGGATGCCGTCCTTGATGCTCTGAATCCGGATCAATTGCCTGGTGACGCCCGGGGCGAAACGAAGCACGCCCTCAGCAGCGATGTAGTGCTCTCCCGCTTTGGCGTTGACGTCCTCTAGGCGGTAGCGAACCGAGATCGGCAGCAGCGTCGAACCCGAATTCGGATACTCCGCCACGACAGCGACTTCGCCTGCGTCGCCTTCCTGCATCGAGGCTGACGACTGCTCGAAACGGACGGTGGGCAGATCGTCGTCGTCGGTGATGGCGCCGACAGCCGACGACTTGTCGGGGTTGAGCGACGGTGCGTCGGTGCCCGTCGGCGTGCCGAGCGTGACCGTGAAGTACTGCGTGCTCTCGTACACATTGTCTTGGGTGGTGGCCACAGTGATGGTGCCAGTGGTGTCGCCCTGGGCGATCTTGAGGCTGCCGGTGGCGTTGGCGTAGTCGGCGCCGGTGCCGTCGCTGCTGCCGGTGGCGATGGCGGGCGTGGGGTCGGCGACGACGCTGCGGCCGTTGCTGAACCAGTAGGGGACGGTGATGCCGCCCGAGGGCGCTGCGGTCGGCAGCGTGACTGTGAAGGTGAGCTTGCCGCCCTCGGCCGCGGCGGCCGAGTCGACCGAGACGCCGTCTTCCACGGTGAACAGGCCCGAGAGCGCGTACAGCGGCAGCTTCTCGGTGGCGCGGGCGCCGACGCAGTGACCGGTCGGGTCGGCGTTGCCGTTCGCGTTGGGCGCGCCGTTGACCGTGTCGCGGGGCCCGAGCGGGTTGTAGTCGGCGCCTGCCTTGTCGAGATAGCCCACCCGGGGCTGCGCCTGGCCCATGAGGCCGCGTCCGTCGAGGCCGCCGCCGGGCAGCGGGGTCAGTGTGCCGTCGCCGGATTTGTGATTCCTGGGGACGAAGACTAGACACGCATGGGGCTTGCTCCAGCCGTTGCCTGTCGATGAACTGCCGGTCCAGTAGCCGTCGGCGTTGACGGTGGCGGCGGTGCCGTCGGCGTAGCGGGGCTTGTCCTCGTTGGCCCAGGCGCCCCTCAGGTTGGCGTTGCTGACGGAGATCCAGTCGCCGTCGACCCAGTAGATCTGGCCGTGGGTCCTGCCTTGAGAAATCTCACGAAGAGCACTATCCGCGGGATAGGCGAAGATGTCCGGGTTCTCTTGCTGGCGGAACAGGGCATGGTCGATCGCATGGCCGGGCTTGTGGTCGGTGATCTCGTCGGCCTCGGGCGCCAGCTTGATCCCTCTTTCTTCGAAGTCGCCGGTCACCTTGCCGTCGCTGTCGGTCTTGCCGGTGGAGACGATGGCCCGGAACATCGAGGCGAACGGCTTGAGGGCGTCCACCGCGCTGGTGAGGCTGGCGCCGTCGCTGGTGGCCCCGGCGATGATCTCGTTGCGGACGAAGCTGTCGTAGTAGCTCGCCTCGGTGCTGGTGCCGGCGGTGGCGCCCTTGGTCACGTAGATGAGCCGGAAGGTCTCGCCGGGCTTCACTCCAGCCGGCAGCAGCGGCCAGTCCAGCGGCACGATGCCGGCCGCCGCCGAAGTGATCCCGGCATCGTCGTCGTCGGTGATGCCGTACCAGTGCTCGATTGCGGCAGCGTCGGCGCGGGCCTTGACGCCGCCGCCGAGGTTGCTGGCGGGCGGCGGAGTGGTCGGCACTCCGTCGATGACTGTCGGCGTCAGATTGTCGGCCAACTCCACCGAGAACGTCTCATCGGCCGCCTCGCCGTCGTCGAAGCCGGCCCGGGTGCGCAGCTCGACGGTGGCGGTGGCGTTGTCGGCGGTGGGGCCGCGCAGCTCCACGTAGCGGAAGCCCGTATGGGGCGCGGTGAGCCGGTCGACGTGGCTCACCGTGACGCCCGCCTCGGCCGCGGTCATCTCGAAGTCGTTGTACTGCGGCGGGAAGGCCACGTTGGCGCCGATGCGGGGGCCGCGCACCGTCTGCACCACCGCCCCGTTGGCCTCCGATTCGAGATACAGCGGCACCCGCACCCACTCGCCGTCGGCCAGCGGCCGCGACAGGCTCACCGTGAGCACGTCGGCGCGTGACGGGTCGCCCTCGGTCATCACATGCGAGGGGCTGGTCTTGGCGCCGCCGCCGCCGGTGAGGGTGACGGTGGTGGACTCGTCGTCGACGGCGGTGACGGCGAGGCTGGGGCCGGAGAGCCTGAAATAGTGGCTGTGGTCGGAGTCGGCGGTGTGGGTGATGACCGCGGTGCGGTCGGCCTCGTCGACGCTGGTGTTCTGCGCGGTGACGGTGACGTCCTGGGCGGTCTGCCAGTTGCTCGGGGTGAACGTGAGCGCCACGCCGTCGGTGACGGTGGTGGCTTCAGAGACGCCGGTCGTGACCCGCGCCGCGCTGGTGTCGCCGCTGGTGACGGTGACGGTCACGTCGAACAGCGGCTTGGTGTTGAGCCGCACGCCGTAGGTGACCGAGCCGCCGTTCTCGGCGAGGCGCACGGCGGCGGGCAGCGCGCCGCTCTGGCCCGCCAAGGTGATGCCGGGCGACGCTTCGAGCAGGTCGATGTTGTAGCTGCGCTGCTCCGCGGCGCCGGCGGTGTGGCCGGGGCAGCCTGCGCCGGCGCACGCCCCGCCGCCGAGCGTGCCCCCGAAGCGGTCGCCGGAGGCCAGCCAGCCGTCGGAGCGCTCCGGTATCGACACCTCCAGCCGGTTGGTGATCCGGTCGGCGTCGGCCAGCGCCGTCACGATGAGCGTGGCCTCGGCGGCCGACTTGTCGGTCCGGGTGCCGGTGAAGGTGAGCCGGCCCTCGGTGCCGTCGGCGGAGTCGCGGTAGGCGACGCCCTGAGGGCTGCCTTCGAGGGCCAAGGTGAAGTTCCAGCCGAGCTCGAGGTGGTGCGTGACGGGGGTGCCGTTCGAGTCGGTCCGGGTCTCGGTGCCGCTGAAGCGCAGCGGCACGGTGAGCTGCTCGCCTTCGGTGAGCGGGCGGGCCAGGGTCACCGTGAACTTGGCGGTGTCATTCGGGTCGGCTTCGGTGGCCTCGTGGTCGGCGGTAGCGGCCGAGCCCAGCGTCACCTCGGTGGGCTCGTCGTCGCCGAACACCTTGATCGGGATGGCGAAGCGGCCCGTTCTCCCGATCAGGGCTGCGTTCGGCGCTGTGGTGTGATCCTTGTCCTTGTAGTTGTCGGTGATCTCGAACGCGAGAAGGCTGATGCTCCCCTCGAGCACGCCCTCGTTGTCGACTCCGTTGTCGAACGCCACCATGTCGAACGTGACCGAGGAGGGGATGTCGCCGTAGACCGGCTCGTCGCCTGCGTCCACTCGGCCATTGCCGTTGGTGTCCTCGTAGCGCAGCAGCGGGCGGCTGAGCCGGGCCACCTCGCGGTACTGCTGCGACCGTCGCGGGTCGTGAATGCCAGGGTCGCTGCCGACGCCGTGAGCGATCGAGCGTCGGTTCGGATCGATGAGGTTGCCGAAACTGTCCCTCTCAGTGCTGATGGGGCCAGGTTTCACCTTGACCAGCTCGTTCACCCTGGCCACGATGGCCACGCCGTCGGCCCCGTCGCTGTCGGCGACGGCTTCTATCGCTGTGATCACTTCGTTGTTGAACTCCAGCGTGACGGTGTCGCGGTGGTCGCGGGAGTCGCTGTTCTGGGTCCTCTCCATGAGCCGCACCGAGTCGCTGTTGATCCGGGCGGTGATGCCGCTGTTCGAGAACGATCTGCCCGCGGGCTGCTCGTTGATCGTGACCGTCCAGTCGGCGACCGCCGCCGCGTCCGAGCAGGTGGTTCCGCCCACGCAGAGCTGCACGCCGAACGTCTCGCTGGTGGTGTCGGTGTCGCGGCTGACCACCTGTTCGGTGACCTGGCGGCCCCGCACCGTGGAGGTGGTGGTGGTGATCGTGCCGGCGGCCACCTCGAACTGGATGCGCCCGCTGCGGATGTTGGGGTGCACCCGCATGCTGGCGCCGGGCGCCACGGTCTTCTCCCTTCCGCGCTGGTCGCGGGCGGTCACCTTCATGTCGTCGGCGGTGGCCGTGTAGGGGGCAGCCAGCGGCTTGATCCGCAGGTGGTACTCGTCGGCGTCGGGCAGGTTGGAGATCTCGAAGTAGCGCTCGGTGCCGTCGTCGATCACCGTGCGGTGCAGGTACGGCACCGTGGAGGTGTCGACGTCAGTCGGCGTCTGAGCCTCTGCCTCGTGCGTGCCGTAGGGCACCACCGCGAGCAGCGAGGCCAGCAGCAGCACCGCCAGAGCCCCCGCCGCATGCCGTCGCACGGCCCGCCGCCACGGCCGTCCGCCTGGGTTGCGGGTCCGGTCGGGATCGAACAGCCAAGCAGCGCTGCCCGGCCGGGCGCGGTCGATCACAGCGGCCGAACCTCTCGCCGAACCTGCCGAGGCAAGCAGCGTTTCAAGCCTGACCGAAGCAACCAGCACGAGGCGAGCGCCTAGCCGACGCGCGCGCCGCAATGACCCTCCCCCCCCCCCGCAATTCGGGCAGATCAGCACCAGACACCACCGTCACGACACCCGAACGCCGCTCCGGCGTCGCATCGGAACGGCGTTCCGCGGGCGGCACTGAGAACCAGGGCGCTGCACCCGGAGAAACCCGACGTTCCCGAGCCGGGCTGACCGCCCGTCGTGGCTTCCCAACAGATGCGTCACAAGTCGTCAAAGGTACTGATGCGCTCATCCATGATCAAGCCATTCACCAGCGTGCTGCCGAGCTGCGCTGCACGAGGCATCACCGGCGTCTCTGGCATGGAAATAATTGTAAAATATTGATATTATGTGACACATCACTTCTATGATGGTGCGAGACCGACCACAGCCACGCCAGCGGCAGCACCTCGGACGGCGACGGGCGGTGCCGCGTTCCGACCCCGGGAGGCCAGATGAGTACCCTTCGCACCATGGAGGCCGACAGCAGCCGCGACGCCGACAGCGCTTCTGCCGCCACGCCGCAGCAGCAGACCCCAACGCCGCAACCGGCCGCGGAGCACCTGCCGGCCGGCGACGAGCCCCACTCGCCGAGCGAACCGTCACAGCGCCACGACGAGCAGCAGCAGCCGGGTCGGCCCCCACCTGCGGCCGAGACCACGCCAGCGCCAAGTCAGCAGGCTGCGCAGGCGCCCCGCCGGCGTGTGCCGTCATGGCTGGAACGCAACGGCATCGCAGCAGCCGTCATCACCAGTTTCGCGGCCCTGCTCGTCTACGGCTTCATGTCGCTCAGCAACCAGATCGACTCGCTCGGCGGCAGAATCGACCGCGTCGAAGACAACCTCAACCAGCGCATCACCACCGAGATCGCCGCTGTGCGGGACGACATGAACCAATGGATCGACCGCGTCGAAACGCGGTTCGCCCAGATCGACCAGCGATTCATCCAGATCGAGGGGCGTCTCGACCAGATCGACCAGCGGTTTGCAGACATCAACACGATTCTGTTCGACCACACCGGCCGGCTGTCACGCATCGAGACCACTCTCGAACTGGGCTCCGACGCCGCTCCTCAGACGTAAATGGCGATTGCTCGACTGAGATCGGCGCAGTTGGCACCCGAGGCCGCGGCGCTGCTGCCGGCCGGTGACGCGGCGCCCCGATGCGCCGCCCATGCCGCTGCGATCGGCGCCGATCCCGGCGGCACCGCAATCGCGGCCAACGCCGTAGCGCTGGTGGAGGCACCGCTGCCGTGGCCGAAGCCGGTGTTCGCGAGCGGCCTGCTCGCAGGCCTCTCGTCGATGATGGATCTTCAGGTGGGTCCGACCCGGGTGCTGGCCGTGGCGCCGGCGGGCGGGCACGACCAGCGCGACGGGACCCCCAGCAAGGTTCGGGCGGTGGTGCACTGGCGCTCGGGCGCGGGCACGCAATCGGCCTGCTTCGAAGCCGACGGCGCCGGCGGGCTCCACGAGCTCTTCGCCCACCTCGGGGAACAATCGCCTGCAGACCCAGTACCGCAGGGAGCCGGGTTTGCCTCGCTCGGCTGCGCCGAGAACGAACGGGCAGTGCTCATCTGCACCCAAGGCAGCCATGACGTGTGCTGCGGCAGCGAGGGCACACGCCTCGCGGCCGACTTCGAAGCGGTGCTGCGCACCTACCGGGATGCGGATGTCGACGAGCCCTACGCCGGTGCGCCCACCGCAGCCGGACGGGTCGCCGTGTACCGCGTCAGCCACACCGGAGGCCACCGATTCGCCCCGACGGCGATGACGCTGCCCGACGGCCGCATGTGGGCCGGCATCGAGGCAGGCGAGATCGCTGCGATCTTGGACCAGACCGCCGACGCAGCCGCCATTGCAGCGCGCTGCCGGGGCTGGTGGGGCGCCGCGACCGGGCCGGCGCAGGTGGGCGAAAGGGCCGTGTTCGCCGAGGTGGGATGGCCGCTCGAAGCCATGAGTCGCGAGGTGCGCCTGCGACGCACCGCCGATGCTTGGGAAGCCGACGTGGTGGCGGCCGAGGCAAGGCGGGCATGGACCGTGACCGTGCGAGAGAAGCGGACCGTGCCGACCATTGCATGCCGTGCATCGGGGGGACTGCCCGCCAAGCCTGCGACAGAATTCACCGTCACCGATATCTGGGAGACATCGACATGACATCACCGCTGGAGGGCATCCGCGTCGTCGAGTTCGCCAATTTCGCTGCGGCGCCGTCGGCGGTGGCGATCATGGCCGACCTCGGGGCGGAGGTGATCAAGGTGGAAGCCATCGGCGGCGACCCGATTCGCGGGCTGATGAAGCAGGCCAAGATGCCCGAGGGCGCACACAACCCCGACGTGGCCTTCCAGTTCATCAACCGCGGCAAGCAGTCGATCCAGCTCAATCTGGAAGACCCCGACGGCTCAGCGATTGCTCGGCGCCTGGTGGCGGCCTCCGATGTCGTGGTCATGAACCTGCTGCCCGAGCGCCGTGATCGCTTCGGCCTGGGCACCGACGACCTGCTGGCCCTGAAGCCCGACCTGGTGATCGGCGTGCTGTCTGGCTACGGCGAAGTGGGAGACGAGATCGACCGGCCGGGCTACGACGTGACGGCGTTCTTCTCGCGGTCGGGCTTGTACGGCGCTTCGACACCTCCCGGAGGCGCCCCGCCGCACGCCCGGCCAGGCCAAGGCGACCACACCACCAGCCTGGCCTTCTTCGGCGCGATCATGGCCGGCCTGCGGGCGCGGGATGTGACCGGCGAGGGACAGATCGTGGAGTCCTCGCTGCTGCGGACGGCGACATGGACCATCGCCATCGACATGGCCACGTCACTGGTGGACGGTCGCCCCAACACCGAGCGCCCGCGTGAGAGCGGCCTGTCGCCGATGCTCGAAGCCTTCGAGTGCGCGGACGGGCGCTGGCTGCACTTCACGATGCCCGACACCGGCGACGCCTGGGAGCGCTTCTGCAAAGCCATCGAGCGCGAGGACCTGCTGTCCAATCCCGACTACCAGACCGGACGGCAGCGCTTTCGGTCAATGCGCGCACTGCTTGCCGACATCGACGACACCCTCAAGTCACAGCCGTCCGAATACTGGATGCCTCGCCTGGATGAGCACCGCTGCATCTGGGCGCCGATCAACGACACGGCGCAAGCAGCGCAGGATCCGCAGGTGCGCGCAACCGGCGCCTTCGAGACCATTCACCACCCGGAGGCCGGCGACTTCGAGACGATCGCCGCACCGTTCCGCATGCACAACTCCTCCGGCGTGGGCGTGCGCGGCCCCGCACCACGAGCCGGTGAGCACACCGCCGCCCTGCTCGGCGACCTGCTCGGCCTCGACGAGAGCGAGATCGCCGACCTGGCCGAACGCGGCGTCATCGCCTCCGACTCGGCATCGCCGGGTCTTCACCGCACGCCGCTGCCGAGATGGGGCACCGCAGGCGATCAAGTGCTCGTCGACCCTGCCGACAAAGAGGCGCTCGGCGACGCTCTCGACGCCGACGGCCAGAAGTGATCTGCCCCGATGTGAACGGCCCTGTGACTCGCTCCGCCGATCCCAACGTGGTGCTGACGGGGTTCATGGGCTCGGGCAAGACCACCGTGGGCCGACTGATCGCGGACGATCTCGGCCGGACGTTCGTGGACACCGACGATGTCATCGAGCAACGGCACGGCCCGATCGATGCCATCTTTGCCGAGCGCGGCGAAGACGCTTTTCGCTCCATCGAGCAAGCAGTGGCGGCACAGGTCGCCCGAAAGAGACGTCAGGTGATCGCTACCGGCGGACGGATGCTGCTCGACGCGGCAAACGCCGATGCGCTGACGGCGACGGGCCGGGTCTTCTGCCTCGCCGCCGATGCTGACGAGATCATCCGCCGCCTGAGGGCCGACGTCGACGGCCCGGTGCGGCCGCTGCTCACGGGCGACGATCCGGCTGCCGCAGTCGACCGCCTCCTGAACGAACGGGCAGCCGGCTACGGGCAGTTCGAGCAGGTCCGCACGGCGGGCCGCTCGCCGCAGGACATCGCAGCAGACATCATCGAGCGACTCAGAGCTTGATCGGCGCGCATTGCCGAAGCCGGCTCAGGCTTCCCAGAGCATCCCGACCGGCATCGCGTGCAGGCCGGGTGCGGCTTGTTGGACGCGATCGCCGTTGTGCAGGAGGATCCCGCAGGCGAAGCTGTCGCCCGCAGCGTCTTTCAGGCGTCGCAGTCCGGTGAAGTCTCGGGGATGCGCCGTGGCCCGCGACTTGACTTCGATGCCGACGACGGCGCCGGGCGAGCGGTCGAGCACGAAGTCGACTTCGGCGCCGCTCTTGTCGCGGTAGTGGCTGACGGTGGTCGGGTCGCTGCTGAGCGCAACGGCCTTGGCGAGCTCGCCGTAGACAAAGCTCTCGAGCAGGGGGCCGAGCCGTTGCCGGTCCTTGGCGATGCTCGCGGCATCTGTTCCCTGCAGTGCTGCGAGCAGACCGGAATCGAGGAACTGGAGCTTCGGCGCCTTCACCAGGCGCTTCAGGTCGCTGCGATGCCAAGCGCGCACCCTGCGAATCAGGAACATGCGCTCGAGCAGCACGAGCCAGCGGTCGACGGTCTTGCCGTCCACGCCGAGACGCGTGCCGAGTGCGGACATGTTGAGCAGTCCGCCGGCTGCGACGGCTGCGTGGTCGATCAGGCGAGGCAGCTCGTCGCGTTTGGCGATTTGGGCGATGTCGCGGACATCGTGCTCGGCGACCACGCGCGCATAGTTGCGCAGCCACGACCGTCGCCTGGCAGGAGCGGCACGCGACAGCGCTTCGGGGAAGCCGCCGCGCTCCACTCGCTCCACGAGGCCGTCGGTGGGCCCGGCGGCAGGCAGGCCAGCGAAGTCGCTCGCGAATGCACGATCGATGAACGAGGACGGCTGTGTGCCGGCGATCTCGGCTTGTGAGAAGGGCAGCAGCTCGACCGCTTCGACGCGCCCAGCCAAGGAGTCGGGCGACAGCGAACCTGCGAACAGGTCGACCGAACCGGTGATGAGGAACTGGCCAGGACGCGGGTCTTCGTCAACCACCCGCTTCAGCTCCAAGATCAGGCTCGGCGCTCGCTGAATCTCGTCGATCACCGCTCGCCGCAAGCCGCTGGCGAATCCCCTCGGGTCGTCTTGGGCGAACCGTCTCGACTGCTCGTCGTCGAGGGTGACGAACTGCCGGCCATCGCCGCCGGCGATGCGGCGTGCGAGAGTCGTCTTGCCCGATTGGCGCGGCCCGACAATGGCGACGATGCGAGTGTCGGCCAAAGCCGCGCGCACCTGCGGCTCGGCGTGTCGGGCGATGGGCGCTGCGCTCTGCATGGTCTGATCCGGCATGAGGCTTCGTCTGATTCGGAATGTGCGCCGGGCTGATTCGGAATGTGCACCCGGCTGATTCGGAATCTAGCGACCGCTCACAGCCGACGCAAACCACCGACAGCCCGCCGTTCAGATTGTGCCAGGGCCGCAAAACGCTGCGCCAAGAGGCGCAGAACGCGGCGTTACGACGCGGCAGCCTCGATAGCGGGGTCTTGGGGCGGCAGGCCGATCGGGAAGGCGTCGCGGACGGCGGCGTCGATGGCGGGGCTGATGTGCGACGGCCAGTGGCTCTCGAGCGTGGCCACCACATGGTCGTGGGCGACATCGTGCGCCGCCCGGCTGCCCGCCTCGGTCCAGTCCTCGGGAGTGTCCCGGTTGGACACCAGCGGGTAGAGGTACTCGGTTTCCATGAGCTCGAGCGTCTGCGGTGAGCCCAGGAAGTGGCCCGGCCCGGCGATGACTTCGCCGATGAGCTCTGCCGACAGCGTGTCGGCGTTCACCTCGATGCCGCGCACGGTGCGGTTGATGGCGCCGAGCATGTCGTTGTCGATCACCAGCGCCTCGTACGAGCACGCCAGCAGGCTCGCCAGCATCCCCGCCGACTCATAGACGATGTTCGCTCCCGCATGGCCGGCCAGCCCGACGTTCAGGCCCTTCTCATAGCCGGCTTGGGCGTCGTTCACCTTGGAGTCCGTCATGCCCGCGGCCACGCCGGTGGGCAGCCCGAGCCAGTGGCCCACTTCGGCCGCCGCGGCGTTGAGGATTCCTTCCTCGCCCGATCCCCCGCTCATGGCACCCGTGCGCAAGTCGGACACGAACGGCCACAGGCCCAGCAGGCAGGGATGGCCCGGCGACAGCAGGTTCACGAAGGTCAGCCCCCCGAGGCACTCTGCCACCGCCTGCGCCAGCGCGCCGGCGAGCGCCGCAGGCGCAGTGGCACCGGCCTGCAGCGCCGACAGCAGGTTGATGGGCATGCCCGTGCGCACCTGCGCGACGAGGCACCTCGCCGAGTCGTAAGCAAAGCGAAGCGGCGGCACGACGAACGTGTTGTTGGCCGCGATGAACGGGCGCTTCGCGAACTCGCCCTCGCCTCCCAGCACGAGGTCGAACATCTCGACCGACTCGTACACCCACTCCGGCTCGAACCACGACGATCCGCCCGGCTTGGTGGTGCTGCACATCACTGCGTACGCCGTGGTCATGTCGAGGTCACGGGTCTCGACCATGTCGCGTGCCACCACCGTGCGCACGTAGAAGTGCAGGTTGTCGAGCGTGTCGACCAAGCGGCCGCAGTCGTACACGTCCTGCGCGAGCGAATCGCGGAACGTGCCGGTCTCGTGGTCGTACATCATCACCGCGGCGCCTGACGTGCCGAAATAGACGTGCTCGCCGCCCACGTGCACCGACTGGTCGTCGTCGAAGCCGTGCCAGATCCACTCCTTGGCCGCCGTCTCGATGGCGCGTTCCACGACACCGCGAGGCAGGTGAATGCGTCCGTTGTCGTCGACCCACCCGCCCACAGGCGTCGCCGCCTCGACGAATTCGTCGAGGGGATCGCCCATGCCGACGTCTTCGAGCAGCCCGAGTGCGGTGTCGTACACCTGCTGCATGTCGCTCTCGGTCAGGGGTTTGAACCGTCCCGCCGGCAGGCCGGGGCGGACCGGTCTGCGATCGCGCTCGGGCGCAGCTTCGCGGACAGCGATGCGGCCGGCTCGGCCGCCGCCGCGGCGCCGCCGAGGTGCCTCGCCGGCGTCGGTCTCGCTCATGACCGCAAGCCCTGGTTCTGCGGGTCGTAGGCGGCCTCGGCGAGCACTGTCGCGGTGCGCCGTTCGCCGAGCAGGTCCATCTCGAAGGTGCTGCCGGGGGCTTCGAAGCGGGGGTCGACGTAGACGAACGCGAGGCTGCGGCCCACGGTGGGTCCCCAGGCGCCGCTCGTGCCGATGCCCATGGGCTCGTCGCTGCCGGGCGCGAAGGCCGGCTCATTGCCACGGACGTCGTTGTCGCTCGCATCCACCTCGCAGTAGACGAGCACCATCGACAGCGGCTCGCCGCGTTCTTCGGCTTCGCGACGAGCCACCGCTGCGTCACGGCCGAGGAAGGGGCGGCTGTAGTCCACGAAGCGCCCGAGTCGGGCCTCAACCGGCGTGATCTCGGTGGTCAGCTCGCTGCCCCATGCCTTGTAGGCCTTCTCGATGCGCATGACGTTCATGGCGTAGCTGCCGAACTGCACGAGGCCGTGGGGCTCGCCGGCTTCGGCGACTGCGTCATACACGCGGGCCAGATCGTCCATCGGGCAGTGCAGCTCCCATCCCAGCTCGCCGACGTAGGACACCCGCAGCGCGATGACGGGCACGCCTGCCACCGAGATCTGCTGGGCAGTCAGCCAGCTGAATGCGTCATTGCTCAAGTCGGCGTCGGTCACCGGCGACAGCACGTCACGTGCACGCGGGCCGGTCACCCCCAAGATGGCGGTGCTGTCGGTGGCGTCGCGCACGCTCACCTGCTCGCCGACCTCGACGTGATCGCGCAGCCAGTCGAGGTCGTGGCTCTGGCCCATGATCGCGGAGGCCAGCCAGAACCGGTCCGGCGCCAGGCGGGCGATGGTCATCTCGCACTCGATGCCGCCTAGCTCGGTGAGCATGTGCGTCAGGCGGATGCCGCCGTCGCGCCCGGGCAGGCGGTTGGCCGACAGCCGGTCCAGCAGGGCGGCCGCATCGGGCCCGGTCACCTCGAACTTGGCGAATGCGCTCAGATCGGCCACGCCCACCCGCTCACGAACGCCGCGCACCTCGGCGCCGACGATGTCATGCGCGTTGGAGCGACGGAACGAGTGCGCTTCAGGCGTGCCGTCGGGCGAGAAGTATTGGGGGCGCTCCCACCCGTAGATCTCCTGCCACTGCGCTCCCAGCGTGTCAAAGCGGCCCCACAGCGGCGTGGTCTTGACCGGCCTGCCGGCGGCTCGCTGCTCCCCCGGCAGCCGCACTTGGTACATCTCGTGGTACTCGTCGAGCGCCTTCTCGAGGGCGAACTGCGACTTGGGGCCGGTGTGGTCGCCGAAGCGGCGCGGATCCATGGCGCGCACGTTGATCTCGGTCTGGCCGTGAACCATCCACTGCGCCAGGAACTTCCCGGCACCCGGGCCTTGGGTGATGCCGATGGATGCCCCGTTGCAGTGCCAGTAGTTGCGCACCCCCGGTGCGGGCCCCATGAGATAGCCCGAGTCGGGGGTGTGGGTGATCGGCCCGGACACCACCTGCTTGATGCCCGCGTCGGACAGCACGCCGATGCGCTGCTGAGCGAAGTCGAGGCATTCTTCGAGCACGTCGAGGTTCTCGCCGGGCAGGTGGAAGTGCAGGTCCCAGTCGATGCCGTCGACGCCGTACGACCGGGAACCCGACATCTCGTACGGTCCGATCAGCAGGCCATCGATCTCTTGGCGGTAGTAGCACGAGGCACGTGGGTCGCGCACGACCGGCAGCTCGAAATCGAGGGCTTCGAGGGCGGGCACGGTCTCGGTCACCAAGTACTGGTGGATGACCGACACGATGGGAACGTCGAGCCCGATCATGGCGCCGAGCTGGGGTGCGTAGTGCCCGGCGGCGTTCACGACGTGCTCGCAGTGGATGGTGTCCTGCTCGTCGCGGCCGTTCGAACCGTTGCGGCGGCGGACCGGATCGGCACCGCCGCGCACGATCGTGACATCCCAACTGCCGTCGGCGCGCTGGGACATGCCGGTCACGAGCGTGTGGCGCATGATCCGGCAGCCGAGGTCGCGGGCACCCTTGGCCATGGCGTTCGTGCAGCTCGACGGATCGGTCCAGCCGTCATGGGGTGTGTAGAAGCCGAGTCGCACGTCGTCGAGATCGGTCAGCAGCGGGTGCCGTTCGGCAATCTCCGCGGGGCCGATCAGATGCGACTCGACGCCGATCTGGGTGAGCATGGCGTGGACGTAGTGGTGCCAGTCGGCCTCGTCGGCCGTGCGCGCCAATCGGATTGCGCCGCAGCCGTGCCAGCCCGCCGACAGTCCTGTCTCGGCTTCGAGGCGCGGGTAGAGCGCGACGGCCTCCTGGTGCACCTTGGCCATGTTGAGATCGCCGATGAAGTTCGGGATCAGGCCGGCTGCGTGCCAAGTGGACCCAGAGGTCAGCTCGCCCTTCTCGACCAGGATCGTGTCGGTCCAGCCTTCGTGCGCGAGGGCATACAGCAGGCCGGCCCCCATCGCCCCGCCGCCGATGATGACGCATTGCGCTTGTTCAGGCATGCTCAGTGATGCCGGGCCTGCTCAGACATAGGCAGATCCCCATTTGTCCGGGCCAAAGGCGAGCCGAACCCCCCGGTTCGGGCCCCGTGGCATGCCGACGTGGTGCGCGCAAATTACCACCGCTCCGCGCACCACTGCGCGCATTGGGGTCAGCTGGATTCAGACGGCGAGCGATACTCCAACAGCGAGGACTGACCGCGCATGGCGACGATCTTCAGGTCGCGCTCATTGCCGTGGGCATCGACAAGGTTGAGCACCTCGTCGCCCACAGCGAAGTGAACCGGTTGCTGCTGGCCGCCGTTGACAGCGACGTTGGTCGTGCAAAGGTACGTCGTGCCGTCCTGATCGAGAATCGGGTTCAGTCGGCCTTCGATGCCCGGCAGTTCTCCGGTTTGATCTTCGAAGATCACCGAGCCGCCGCCGCTCAGCGATGCCAGCTCGACGCTCAGCGCACCGCTAGCTGGAAGCCAGCCCGTCGAGACATGAGCGCTCAAACTCGGTCCGGCGACGAACACCGTCATGGGAAGATCGTCGGTGTACAGGTCGAGCCGTGCCACGCCTCTCGCGTCCGTCGCCGCGCCGCGACGGGTGCCATTGGGGAACAGCACCAAGACATCGGCATCGGCGACGGGCGCGCCCTCACAGCTGGCGATCACGGCCGTCTCAGTGTCGAATCGCTCGAGTGCCGACGGAAACTCCCCGAGCGGCACTGCCTTGACTTCAGTCCGTGACTGTGCCTTCTCGCCACCGAAGACGATCATCTGCGCTGTGACGCCGGGCACTGTCTGCGCGACGCGTCGAAGCGGCCGGAACCAATCCTGCGCCACGGTTGCACCCGACTTCACCTCGATGGCGCAGATGCCGCGCCCTGTCTCATAGAGCAGGTCGCACTCCAGGCCGCCCGACTCGCGGTAGAAGCTGAACCGAGGGTGACGACCACGGTTGTAGCTGTACTTGATCGATTCGGCGACGACGATGTTCTCAACGAGTTGACCGCGCAAGGGATGCGTCGCCACCTGACTGGCATCTCGGATTCCCAGCAGGTAGCTGGCGAGGCCGACATCGTAGAAATAGAGCTTCGGTGACCTCACCAGCCGCTTTCGAATGTTCGCGAAGTACGGCTCGAGCCGGAACGCGATGTAGCTCCGCTCCAGCACGGCGAGCCAGTGCCGAACGGTGGTGTGCGTCACCCCGAGGTCTCCCCCGAGCGACGACAGGTTCACGAGCTGGCCGATCCGCCCCGCGCACAGCGCTGCGAACTGGCGGAACGTCGGCAGATCGCCGACGCCTCCCATCCGACGCACGTCGCGCTCGACGTAGGTGTCGAAATAGTCGGCGAGCACTTCTCGGGGATCGAGACCTTGGTCGATAATGCGCGGGTAGAAACCGCTGTGCACCAGTTCGTTCAGCGAATCTGCACCGCCCGCCCGGCGATGTTCGTCGAAGGAGAAGGGAAGCAGGCGAAGCTGCGCTATCCGTCCGGCCAGAGACTCGCTGATTGCCTCGTTGAGCTTGAAGTTCTCGCTGCCGGTGAGCACATACTGGCCGTTCGCCCCGCTGTCGTCCGCCAGCTCCTTGAGATACGAGAACAGGAACGGCACATGCTGGACTTCGTCGATCACGGCAGGCCTGCCGAGATCACGAAGAAACCCTCGTGGATCTCGCTCGGCTTGTCCCCGGACATCGGGCGCATCCAAACTGATGTACTTGACGTCAGAGGAGTCGAACACGGACTGGCAGAGCGTCGTCTTGCCGGACTGCCGCGGCCCGGTCACCGACACGAATGGGTACTGCCCAAACAGACGCAGCAGTCGATCCGCAATCTCTCGGCGAATCATGACCCTATGGTAGCCGCGGAGAATGCACAATCTGAACGTTCAGGTTTCAGATTGCACATTCACCTGCGGACACACGACGTCGCCAGTCGGGGCGCAGGTGTGGCGCGGCCGCAGTCGACGCGCTGCTGTTTGTGTGATTTCAGCGTTGTATGTCGTGCTGACACGCCATATAACGTGATATTGAGGTAGGATTCCGGCATGGCTGGCACCTACCTGCGCCGACATGTCGACGGGCTGCTCGAAACGCACCTCGCGGAGTTCCCCGCGGTCATGCTCGTCGGGCCACGCGCCTGCGGCAAGACCACGACCGCCGCACGGCACGCCGCCGCCGTGCTCAGGCTCGACACCGCACAGGGCTCCGATGCTCTGCGCGCCGATCCGGACGCCGCGTTGCGCAACCGGCCCGAACCGCTGCTGCTCGACGAATGGCAGGAATACCCGCCGGTGATGGGCGCAGTGAAACGAGCAGTGGACGCCGAACGGCGACCCGGGCGATTCCTCATCACCGGTTCGGCACGCTCCAACACCGACGAGCGACTGTGGCCTGGGACTGGCCGTGTCGTGATGCTCCCCATGTACCCGCTGACCGTGGCCGAGACACGGGGCAGGCCGCTTCGGCCGTTCATCGACCGTGTCGTCGCCGGCGAAGTGCTCTCCGGCGACGAAGCGGTGCCCGACCTCTCCGACTACCTCGGCATGGCGCTGCGAGGCGGCTTTCCCGAACCTGCGCTCGAACTCGGCGAGGCAGGCGCTCAACACTGGCTCGCGAGCTACGCCGATCAGGCAGCGCTACGCGACGCCCGTTCTCACGACCGCATGCCCGACGCATCTCGCCTGCGCAGGTATCTCGAGGCACTGGCACTCAACTCGGCCGGAACCCCGCAGGACAAGACTCTGTATGAGGCCGCCGGCATCGACCGCAGGACGGCCCGGGTGTATGAACAGCTCCTCAGCGATCTCGTGCTGGTCGATCACCTCGAAGCCTGGTCCACGAACCGGCTCAAGCGCATGAGCCGCACACCGAAGCGATACCTCATCGACTCAGGGCTGATGGCCGGAATCCTCGGACTGGGTCACGAGGACATCCTGGGCGACAGCGCGATGCTGGGTGCCCTGATCGACACCTTCGTCGCGGCCCAGCTCCGCGCCGAGGCCCCCGCAGCCGCAACGCGCTACCGACTCTCGCACCTGCGAGACCAGAACGGCCGGCGAGAGGTCGACGTGATCGCCGAACTGCCCCGCGGACGCCTGATCGGCATCGAGATCAAGGCAGCCGCCAGCGTCCGGCGCAGCGACGCCCGTCATCTGGCTTGGCTCCGAGACTCCATAGGCGAATCATTCGTAGCGGGCCTCGTGCTGCACACCGGCCACGACACCATCCAACTCGGCGACCGGATCGTCGCCGCCCCCATCTCAGCGCTGTGGTCCCCCAGGCCTAACGGCCAGCAGAGCTTCACGACTCAAGGGGACTGATCCATAAGCCTCGCGCCTGGCATCGCAGCACATAATGCTCGAAGGCCCGCCGAAGCGGGCCTTCGCCCAGCCACCGGAAGCGACTGGGGGGATATGCCAGCAGGATATATCACACGCGTGACACTGACTACGGCGCCAACGCATTCGAGGACGTCAGGCCGTTGACCTCCACAGTCTGCGCCCTGCGGCGATTCCACATGCAGTTCAATGCAGGCTCACAGGCGGACGCGCTGGTTGGTGGGGTCGTAGAAGCTGCGGATCGAGGGCGTGGCGGCGATGCGGCGGCCGGCAATCTCGATGTCGAACGATCCGGCGTCGAGCCAGGACTTGGTGACGGCCTGAGGCTCAGGGTCGGCCGCGGTCGGGTGCGTCACGTAACCCATCGCCAGGCAGCGGTCTTCGGTGTAGCTCCACATGGCCGAGGTGACCCGTCCGACGAGCTCCCCGTCGCGCCGGATCGGCTCGTCGTGGTAGGCCAGCACGTCGGGGTCTTCGAGCCGGAACTGGATGAGACGGTGTGTGCGGGGCTCGTGGCGCTGTGCCTCCAGTGCTGCGCGGCCGATGAAGTCCCGTTGCTTGTCCCACGCGATCGCGAAGCCCAGCCCGGCTTCCAGCGGCGTGTCCTCGTCGCTGATGTCGTGCCCCCAGTGGCGGTAGCCGCATTCCAGGCGCAGCGTGTTCATGGCGTGGTAGCCGGCGTGCGCCAACTCCAGCCCGTCCGCGTCTTCCGCAGCGTCGCGCAGCGCTTCGTGCACCGCGACTGCCCCGGCGTTGGGCACATAGAGCTCCCAGCCGAGCTCTCC
The DNA here is from genome assembly GCA_022826045.1 of Acidimicrobiia bacterium. GTDB lineage: Bacteria > Actinomycetota > Acidimicrobiia > Acidimicrobiales > Poriferisodalaceae > Poriferisodalis. The sequence continues at coordinate 23,127 of JAJDVQ010000046.1, forward strand.
CACATAGCTCATGCGAACGGCCAGCACCTCCATCGGGCCGCCTGCTGTCGCGACATCGATGTGCTGAGCACTGCCGAAGCCGAAGGACTCATTGTCGAGCGGGGTGTCGGTGACACGGCTGAGCAGGTCTCGTGAGTGCGGTCCCATCAGCCCCAGCACCGCCCAGTCGTCGGTCACGTCTGCAATTTCGACGTCCCGTCCTCGGCAGTGACGCCGCAACCACGCCCAATCACGGGTCTGGCAGGCAGCCGAGGTGACCACCCAGAAGTCGTCATCGCCGAGCCGCGTCACGGTCAGATCAGCCTCGATGCCGCCTCGTTCGTTGCACCACTGGGTGTACACGGCCCGCCCGGCGGGCACGTCTACGTCGGCGACGCTGAGGGTGTCGAGCACATCCAGCGCGTCGGGGCCGCGCACGGTGAACTTGACGAACGACGACTGGTCGAACACCGCCACGCCGTTGCGCACGGCGTCGCACTCGCTGCCTGCGTTGGCCCACCAGTTCTGCTTGCCGTAGCTGTAGCGGTACTCCCGCTCCTGGCCCGGATCGGCGAACCAGTTGGCCCGCTCCCAGCCGGCCGTCTCGCCGAAGACAGCCCCGGCCGCATCCATCGCGTCGTGCAACGCCGAGCGCCGCTGGTCGCGGGAGCTCGTGTACTGGAAGAACGGCCAGTGCATCGCATACAGCAGCCCGAGGCTCTCGCTGATGCGCTCGGCTAGGTAGCCGTTGTCGGCCTGGAATGGCATGGCGCGCCGGATGTCGACCGCTGAGAGGTCCATCGGCGGGTGCCGATCGGCGATCCAGTCGGCCAGCACCCAGCCAGCTCCGCCAGCGGACTGGATACCGACGGAGTTGAAGCCGGCCGCCACGAAACAGCCGTCGACCTCGGGCGCCTCGCCGAGGTAGTAGGTGCCGTCGGGAGTGAACGATTCGGGACCGTTGAAAAACAGCTGCACGCCGCAGTCGGCCAGCGCCGGCACCCGATGGCATGAGCGCTCGAACACCGGCCCGACGTGGTCCCAGTCTTCCGGCAGCGTCCCGAACTTGAAGTCGCGGGGAATGCCGTCGAGACGCCATACCTTGGCTTCCGGTTCGAAGAAGCCGACCATGAGCTTGCCGGTCTCTTCCTTGAAGTACGTGAAGTTGGTGGGATCGCGCACGATGGGCGTAGAGGTGTCGAGGCCTTCGAGCGGCTCGGTGACCACGTAGAAGTGCTCGCACGCCTGCAGCGGCACGTTCACCCCGATCTGAGCGGCGAGGTGCCGAGTCCACATGCCGGTGGCCAGCACCACGGTCTCGGTCTCGACGAGGTGGTCGCCCCCGGCGGTTTCGCCGGTGCCGCCTACGGCGCCGGGCATCAACTCAGTCCGGACGCCGCTGATGGCGCCATTGCGCGTCTCGAGCCCAGTGACGGCGACGCCCTCGATGATGCGGCACCCTTGGGCACGTGCGCCCTTGGCCAGCGCCATCGTGACGTCGACCGGCGACACCATCCCGTCGTCGGGCAGGTACAGCGCGCCGACCAGATCGTCGGTTCGCATCAGTGGCCACATCTGCGACAGTTCGTCCATGTCGAGCTCGCGGGACTCGACTCCGATGGACCTGCCCATGGATGCGCCGCGCAGGATCTCCTCCCAGCGCTCGGCATCGGATGCCACCGAGATCGAGCCCGGCGCCCGGAATCCCGTGGCCTGACCCGTCTCGTCCTCGAGCGCCTCGAACAGGCGCACGGTGTAGGTGGCCAGCTTGGTCAGGCTGTAGGTCGACTTGAGCTGCGCTGCCAATCCGGCTGCGTGCCAGGTCGTGCCCGAGGTGAGCTGGTTCTGCTCCAGCAGCACCACGTCGGTGATGCCCCGGCGCACCAGGTGGTATGCGACCGCGCAGCCCACGACGCCGCCGCCCACCACGACGACTTCGGCACGATCTGGGATCGTGCGATTGGGTCCAGCACGGTTTGGAAGCGAGCGATCGCCAAGGGCGCGCCCGGGTGATGTCTGTTCTGCCATCAGTGCCGCCTCAGACGCGTTCGAGCAGGTCGGGGGTGAGGTCCGCAGTGGATTGAACGCCGTTCAGACGCATCGTGCGGGTCATCCCATCAACGAAGTAGTTGAGCACCCAGTCCACACCGGTCTCGCCTGCGGCACCGAGGGCATACAGGTACGCCCGGCCGATCATCGCCGAGTCCGCACCCAGCGCCAGCGCCTTCACGATGTCGCTGCCGCGCCGGATGCCGCCGTCGCATATGACCTCGCAGCGGTCGCCGACGGCCTCGCGAATGGCCGGCACGCACTCCACCGGGGCAGGCGCCCCGTCGAGCTGGCGGCCTCCGTGATTCGACACGATCACTGCGTCGAGCTCCATGTCGGCGGCGATTTTGGCGTCCTCGGGCGACAGCACGCCCTTCAGCATCACCGGACCGTCCCAGCGCTCACGGAACCACTCGATGTCATCCCATGACAGCGACGGGTCGAACTGGCTGTTGATGTAGTCGGCCAGCGCCACGGCATCGCCGCCGTCGCCGCCCGCCGCGCCTTCACAGTTGGAGAACTTGATCGGCTCGTTGCTGAGGAAGTCCAGCAGCCAGCGCGGATGCATCAACCCGTCGATGATCGTGTCGGGTCCCAGCTTGGGCGGGAGGCTGAAGCCGTGCCGGACATCGCGCTCGCGGCGTCCCAGCACCGCTGTGTCGACCGTGATCATGATCGCCTCGTAGCCCGCTGCAGCCGAGCGCTTCAGCAGATCAGCCATCAGCTCGCGGTCACGCCACACGTACACCTGGAAGAACTTCCTGCCGCCGCAGACGTCAGCGACCTCCTCCACCGAGCGCGTCCCCATGGTCGACAGCGAGTACGGGATGCCGGCGCGTTCGGCAGCGCGGGCCACGGCCAGCTCGCCTTGAGAATGAGCGATGCGATCAAAGCCGGTCGGCGCAATCACGAGCGGGATCGGCACCTCTTGGCCGAGCACTTTGCCCGAGATGTCCACCTCAGTCACGTCTCGCAGCACACGGGGCCGGAACTGCCAGCGGTGATACGCGGAGACGCTGCGCTCGGCGCTGATCTCGTCCTCGGCGGCGCCGTCGATGTAGTCGAAGCACCCGCCCGGCATCCGGCGCTTGGCCATGCGGCGCAAGTCGGACACGTCGGCGGCGCGGATCAAATGCCGCTTGTCCGCGTCGCGTTCGAACTCGCCGAACTGCATGACGCTGCGAGCCGTTTCGCAGGCCTGCGACACCCATTTCGTCAACCCCGCCATAAGCGCGAACTCTACGATGTGCTCGAACTTCCCAGTGCCCGTTCCGCATGCGCCGGAGGCCGCGGTCTGGGCATCCGACTTTTCCGAACGATGCGAAAGTGAGCCCGCAATGGCCACAACCGCCGAGCTTGCCGATCGCTACCAGGCGATCATGCCCAGCTTCATCAGCCCGCTGTACGCGCAGCCCATCTCGATCGATCGGGGCGAAGGCAGTTACGTGTTCGATTATGAGGGCAACCGCTATCTGGACTTCTTCGGCGGGGTCCTCACCACGATGATCGGGCACAACAACCCAGTGGTGGCCGCAGCCGTGCAGTCTCAGGCATCCAAGGTGATGCACACCTCGACGCTGTACCTGAACGAGGAGATGATCTCGTTCGCCGAGGAGGTCGCCGCCGTCTCGGGCATCGCGGATCCGCGAGTGCTGTTCACCACCTCGGGCAGCGAGGCAAACGACACCGCCATCCTGCTGGCGACCAACTACCGCAACAGCAACCAGGTGCTGGCGATGCGCAACAGCTACCACGGCCGCTCTCTCACTGCCCAAGCCATCACCAGCCACCGGGGGTGGTCCACCACCAGCCACAGCGGGCTCGACGTGCACTTCGTGCAAGGCGGCTACCGCCTGCGCAGCCCGTTCCGAGACCTCGACGACGATGCCTTCACCAATGCCTGCGTGGAGGATCTCGCCCAGCTCATCGACATGACCGACTCCGGGGGGTTCGCAGCGCTGATCGCCGAACCCATCCAGGGCGTCGGGGGATTTGCCACGCCCCCCGACGGGTTCTTCGGCGTATTGGGCAAGGTGCTGCACTCGGAGGGAATCCTCTTTATCTCCGACGAGGTGCAGACCGGCTGGGGCCGCACCGGCGAGCACTTCTGGGGCTATGAGGCCCACGGCATCACCCCGGACGCGATCACGTTCGCGAAGGGCGTCGGCAACGGCATCACCCTGGCTGGCATCGTCGCTCGAGCCGAGCTCATGAACTGCCTCACCCGAACCTCATTCACCACCTTCGGCGGAAATCCGCTCTCGACCGCTGCGGGTCGGGCCACCTTGCGCTACGTGCTCGAGAACAACCTCCAGGCCAACGCCGCCCAGCGAGGGGCGCAGATGCGTGAACGCTTGGCGGCCGTGTGCGATGCGTCGCCGCATGTCGCCGAACTGCGCGGCAAGGGCCTCATGCAGGGCATCGAGTTCTGCCACCCGGGCAGCATCGAACCCGACGCCCCGACGTCGACGGCCGTAGTGGAAACCGCCAAAGACCGCGGCCTGCTCGTGGGCAAGGGAGGCCTGTACGGCAATGTCATCCGCATCACGCCGATGCTGAACGTGACCGAGGCCGAACTGGACGAGGGCCTCGACATCCTCGTGCAGGTGATCGAAGCGCTCGACTGAGCCAACTGCGTTCAATCTGCCGCGATCAGCCGCAGAAGAGATGAGAAAAAGTAGCGCTGCTGAGAATTCGCAGCACTCGCAACGCCGTGGGAACCCCCAGGGGCTACGCAGAATTTGGATCAGTGACTATACAGAATGCGGGCTAGATCTCTGACCAAACTATGGTTTGAACGCTACTCTGGTTCGCATGGATCTGGTCGGCAGGCACATGCGGCCTCGGCTGGCAGACGCGCTCGGCAGCGCACGGGTCGTGATCCTGCACGGCGCCCGTCAGTGCGGCAAGACCACATTGGCCCGTGCCGTTGCGGCCGAGCGCGGCGGTACCTACATCACGCTCGACGACCAACAGATGCTCGATGCTGCGCGTGCCGATCCGCGCACGTTCCTGCGCGCCTTTGCGCCGCCGCTGGTGATCGACGAGGTGCAACTCGGCGGGGACCGGCTCGTGCGCGAGATCAAGATCGCCGTCGACGAGGACGGCGGCCGAGGTCGCTTCCTGCTCACCGGGTCGACGAACTTCCTGACCGTGCCGACCGTCAGCGAGTCGCTGGCCGGACGGGCCGTCATCTTGCGGCTGTGCCCGTTTTCTCAAGCAGAGCTCGCCGACGCAGCGCAGGATGCCGCGCAGGGTCGGCGCGGCGAACCGAGTGCGGCCCCTGCCGATGACCGCTCAGCGGCGCTCAACGCTCAGAGCGGTACCGACGATGGCACAGCATCTGTCGTCGGACGCTGGTTCCAAGGCGGCGCTGCTGCGCCAGAAGCGTCGGCTGCTCGGCCAAGCGACCGACCGGAGCGCGACGACTACTTGGAGATGGTGTGTACCGGCGGCTATCCCGAAGTGCAGCAACTCGCGCCAGCGGGACGCGCCGAGTGGTTCGACAGCTACGTCGAGACGGTCATCAGCCGCGACATCGTGAGCCTCGGCGACATCCGGCGCGCCGAACTCCTCGGACGGCTGCTGCGGCTTGCCTCCGCCAACACGGCCAGCGAAGCGAACCTGACGCGGTGGTCGCAGCAACTCGGTGCCGACCGAGCGACCGTGGAGTCGTATCTGGGCTGGCTGCGCACGGTGTTCCTGGTCCACGAACTGCCGTCGTGGACCCGCAACCGACCGGCACGCGTCGTGCGTCGGCCGAAACTGCATCTCACCGACAGCGGGCTGGCCGCAGCGTTGAGCGGTGTCGACGCCGCGGCGCTGCGCACGCCGACCGCGACCGCAACCGGCGCGCTGCTGGAGACGTTCGCCGTGAGCGAGATCGCCCGCCAACTGGCAGCCAGCGCCGATCGCGCGACGCTCTACCACTATCGCGACAACGCGGGTCGTGAAGCAGACCTCATTGTGGAGCGGCCCGACGGCACCATCGTCGCGGTTGAAATCAAGGCCACATCTTCGCCACGCGCCACCGACCTGCGTCACATTGCCGCCCTGCGCGACAGCCTCGACCGCGCAGAGCCGGGTGCATTCCGCGCCGGCATCCTGCTGCACACCGGCCGCCACGCGCTCAGCTTCGGCGACAGACTCCGCTCAGCCCCCCTAGCAACGCTCTGGGAACCTCCGCATCGACCCCCGGAATCCTGAGCTGCCCTCGACTGGCCGGGCCGGGGTCAGTCGAAGCTGACCGACACTTTCAGCGCTCCGGCGTCGTGGGGCTCGTGGGCCAGTCGGAACGCATCGCCGATCTCGCTCACGTCGTACACGTGGCTGAGCAACGGGGACACGTCGATGTCGCCCGAGGCGATGAGCTGCAGCGCTTGGCGGAATGACATGGCGCCGGGCTCGTCCTGGGCCCCGTAGGTGCTCGCCGCAGCGAGTCGCTTGCGGAAGAACTTCTGGAAGCGGACATGGATGTTGTCGTCGGTCGACGGCAGTCCGAACCACAGCAGCTGACCGTCCATGCGCACCAGCTCGACCGAGTCGAGAAACGTGTCCGAGCGGCCGACGGCCTCGACGACATAGTCGGCGCCGTGACCGTCGGTCATGTCCTTGACCGCCTCGATGACCCCGGCATTGCCGAGCTCGGCAGCATTCAGGCACTCGTCCGCGCCGTATGCCTGGGCGACGGCCAGACGAGTCGGCGACAGGTCCGAGACGATGACTCGCTCGGCGCCGGCCCGCTTCAGCAACCAGGTGAAGAACAGCCCCGCCGAGCCTTGGCCCATGACCATGACCGTTTCGCCGGTGACATCACGTGGGTGCTGGCGCATGGCGTAGATCACCGTGCCGAGCTGCTGGCCCATGAGCAGGTGCGAACGGGGCACGTCGCCGGCCGGCAGCGGCACGCAATAACCGGAGTTGATCCGCTGGAATGCGCAGAAGCACTCGCCCACCGGCGGATTCGGGAACGTCAGCACGTGCGTGCCCTCCGGAAGCCCGGGCGCCCGGCTCTCCACCACCATGCCGATGCCTTCGTGGCCCGGGAAACCGTGCGGGCAGGGCGGCCGGTGAGCGAGGCCGGCCCCCATCATCACCATGTGCAGGTCACTGCCGCAGATCGATGCCATCTCCGAGCGGATGAGCACGTCGTAGTTCACCGCCGTCATGCCCAAGGCGGCATCGGGCCGGGATGACGGTGCAGCGTCTGACGACGCCTCGTCCAGCGGCGGCACCGGGATCTCCTCGCACTCCATGCGACCCACATCGACCATCCGGCCCGCCTTCATCATCTCCATCGGCTCACTGCTCCCCGCGTCGACGGCGCATCGGGGCAAGTTAGCTGGCAGGCTGTCGTACGTGAATGTGCCGGTGGCGACCGCTGAGCGCAGCCAGCGGTTCGTTCGGGGCTGGGTCGTGCTCGCCGGCGTTTTCGGGGTGATGCTGATCACCTCGGGCATGGTGTTCTACGCCCTCGGCGCCTTCCTGGATGCCTTCGTCGACGAGCAGGGATTCAGCACCGGACTGGCGGGCGCGGGCGTCGGCATGTTCCTGCTGGCGTCGGGTCTGTGCGGCTACTACACGGGCAAGCTGGTCAATCGCTTCGATGCCCGGTGGGTGATCACTGCGGGCACCGCTGTCAGCACCGTCGGCATGGCACTGCTGTCTCAGGTGCGCAGTGGCTGGCAGATGTTCGTCGTGATGACCATCTTCGGCATCGGCTTCGGGCTCTGCGGTCTGGTGCCCACCACGACATTGGTGACGCGCTGGTTCGAGCGCCGACGTTCGGTGGCGATGGCGATCTCGTCGACCGGTCTGTCGCTCGGCGGCATCATCCTGCTGCCGCAGATGAGCGTTCGCATCGAAGCGGACACGTTGGTCTACTGGGCACCCCGATTCGCCGTCGTGTACTGCGTTCTGCTGCTGATCTCCACGTGGTTCTTCCTGCGTGCATGGCCCAAGGATGTGGGGCTGCAGCCCGACGGGGAGCGCCGATCGAACGAGTCGGGCGGTACCCCCGACAGGCCGCCGCCCGGAACTCCGTACCAGCAGGCGATCCGCACACGGTTCTTCGTCTTCACCGCCATCGGATTCGTGCTGGTGATGAGCAGCCAGGTCGGCGCGATTCAGCACATGTACAAGCTCACCGGGGACCGGCTGGGGTCGGATGCCGCCGCCGGTGCCGTGCAGGTGCTCGCGGGCACGAGCGTCGTAGCGAGGATCTGCGGCGGCATCGCAGCGCTGAAGGTGTCGCTGCGCTGGCTCACGATGGTGCTGATGGTGGTGCAGGCCATCGGGCTCTGCGTGCTGGCTGTCGCCGACAGCAGGCTTGCCATCCTGTTCGGCGTGCTGGTGCTGGGCAGCGCCATGGGCAATCTGCTGATGCTGCACCCGCTGATCCTGGCCGACGCCTTCGGCGTGCGGGACTACTCGCGCATCTACGGCTTCGGCTCACTGTTGATGGTGTCCGGCCTGGCCGGCGGGCCGTTCCTCACCGGGGTCCTCAACGATGCGTACAGCTACCGTTCGGCGTTCTTCGTTCTGGCAGCGATCGCCGTGGCGGGCCTGGTCGTCTACAGCTTTGCCGGCGACCCCAATCGTGAGTACCTCGCGGCGCCGGCGCCGGAATCCGAGTGGGCAGCTCCGGTCCGGTCTTGATCCGCAAGGCCGACGCCGACACCCGTGCCGACCGTCACGCGCGATCTACCCGAGGGAGTGCAGACGCCGGCGTTCGTCGGCAACGGCATCAACGACGCTCTCGAAGATGCAGCCGAACTCGACGAGGCTGAACGGATACCTCAGCGGACCGCCCCCGCGGTCTGGGTCGTGGAATCGGTGTGATCTGACCGGTCGACGACGCCGTCTCGCGACCTCGATCCACCCGCCATGGCAGCAAGAATGTGGCTGTGAAGCTTGCAGTGCTTGGTGCGACTGGGTACGTCGGCGGCCGTCTCGTGCCGCACCTGATCTCCGGTGGTCACGACGTGGTGTGCATCTCGCGCAATCCGCAGCGGCTGGCCAACCGCTCCTGGCGCCGAGACGTAGAAGTGCGCGCCGGCGACGTGGCAGACGCTGCGTCGCTGGAGGCCGCACTGGCCGGATGCGACGCTGCGTTCTACCTCGTTCATGCCATGGGCATGACCGAGGACTTCGCACACGCTGACCGGATCGGCGCCCGGAACATGGCGCACGCCGCTGAGGCCGTCGGGCTGCGGCGGATCGTGTACCTCGGCGGCCTGGGCAGCGACGCACGCTCGGAGCTGTCGCCCCATCTGGAGAGCCGGCACGAGGTCGGGCGACTGCTCGCCAGCGGGTCGGTGCCTGTCACCGAGCTTCGGGCAGCGGTCATCATCGGCTCGGGCAGTGCTTCCTTTGAAATGCTGCGACATCTCGTCGAAGTGCTGCCGGCGATGATCTGTCCACGCTGGGTCACGGCCACTCGCTGCCAGCCCATCGCCATCGCCGATGTGCTGCACTACCTCGCCGAGGCAGCGGCCATGCCCGCGGGAGCGCACGAGATCGCTGAGATCGGCGGCCCAGATGTCGTGTCGTACCGCGACATGATGAATGCCTACGCACGCTGCGCAGGGCTGCGACGACGGCTGATCCTGCCGGTGCCGGTGCTCACCCCCCGCCTGTCGGGGCACTGGGTGAAGCTGGTCACCCCGCTTCCTTACGACCTTGCGCGGCCGCTCGTGGACAGCCTCGTCAATGACGTCGTCGTCAGCGAGGCCCGCAGCATCCACCGTCACCTGGGGCATCGAACACTGCACCTGAGCGAGGCTCTCGAGCGGGCCGTGCAGCATGTTCAGGACTTGGACATCACGACCAGCTGGATGGACAGTGCTGCGGGCCGCACAGCAGCATCGCCGATGCCCCAAGACCCCGATTGGGCCGGGGGGACCGTGCTGGCAGACGAGCGCGAGTTGTTGGTGGACGCGTCCATCGAGGACGCATTCGCGACCGTGTCAGGCATCGGCGGCCAGCGCGGCTGGTACGCGAGCCAATGGCTGTGGCAGCTGCGAGGAGCGGTCGACAAGCTGATCGGAGGCGTGGGCATGCGGCGGGGACGGCGACACCCGGATGACCTGCAGGTCGGCGACGCGGTCGACTTCTTCCGCGTCGAGGTCTGCGAGCCGCCCAAACTGCTTCGGCTGCGGGCAGAGATGCGCTTGCCCGGCGACGCGTGGCTGGAATGGCAGCTCAGCGAGTCGGCCGAGGGTGTACGGCTGCGCCAGCGGGCGCGCTTCCATCCCAGGGGCGTGCTCGGCCGCCTGTACTGGTGGTCGCTCGTCCCGATCCACACGATGATCTTCCGTGAGCTGATCGGGCGGCTGGCATCTTCGGCCGAGGCTCAGACGGCACGGTCAGAACAGGGCCAGACAAACGAGGGCCGAACAAATTAGGGCCGGTATGCGATCGGGCGCGGTGCGAGCTGAGCCGGTCGATTGACCACCCGGAAAGCGCCTTCGATCCACTCGCAGATCAGCCGCCGGGTGTCTCGAGGGTCGATCATCTCCTCGATCTGGAAGCGGTTGAGCGGGCCGATGGGGCCACGCGCCGCCTCGATGCGAGCTTCGAGCTCGGCCCGCAGCGCCACTGGATCCTCCGCCTCAGCCAGTTGCCGCTTGTAGGCAGCCTCGATGCCGCCTTCGGGCGGGATGCCGCCCACGTCGGCAGACGGCCACACCACACGGGTGTTGTGCTGGCGCCGGGGCGTGGCGTAGTTGTTGCCGGCCACGCCGAAGCTGCGCCGCATGAGCACGGTGAAGATCGGCACTGCGGCCTGCGCGAATGCCGTCATCCACGTTGCGCCTTTGCGGATCGTGCCGGTGATCTCGTGCTCGACGCCGACCGCGAAGCCGGGGTTGTCGCACAGGTTCAGGATCGGCAGGTGGAACAGGTCGCACAGGTCGATGTGGCGGGTCAGCTTGTCGCAGCCGTCGGCGGTGAGCGCGCCGCCGTTCGGATGGCGGCTGTCCGACGCCAGCACGCCGACCGGGTGGCCGTTCATGCGTGCAAACCCGACAACCTGATCGGTGCCCCACAGCGGACCGATCTCGAAGAACGAACCGCGGTCGCAGATCAGTTCGATGCCGCGACGGATGTCGAACGTCGTGGTGCGCTTGCGGGGGATCAGCGTCAGCAGCTCTTCCTCACGCCGATCCGGCGGATCGTCAGGGTCCGGCGGCAGCACTGGCGGCGTCTCGTACACCGACGACGGCAGGTACGACAGGAACCGTCGAACGAGCTCGGCAGCGTCTTCCTCGGTCTCGGCGAGGTTGTCCACCGAGCCGTTGGTGCAGTGGATGCGCCAGTCGCCGAGATCCTCCTTGGAGATGTCGTAGCCCATGGCGTGGCTCACGACCGGCGGCCCCGCCACGAACAGCTGCGAGATGTCGCGCACCATCACGGCGAAGTGCCCCAGGACTGCCTTCGCCGCGCCGATGCCGACCACGCTGCCCAGCAGCATGTTGACCACGGGCACCGTCGCGAGCTGCTCTGCGTACTCGGTGCTGCCCAAGTGCGACGGCAGGAACGAACCTCCGCCACCCGTCACCCGAGGCCGGCCGGCTTTGATGGCGCCGCTGCTCTCCTTGGCGCTGCTCTCGCCTTCCTTGCGCTGCTCGGGCACCATCGAGGCGACGCTGCCGCCGCCGGACGAGCCGTCAAGCAGCCGGATGGACGGCACGCCCAGCTCGGTGGACAGCAGGTCCAGGTAGAAGCTCTTGGCGCCGATGGCGCCGTCGGCATGGCCGCCCCGCGAGGTGAAGTCGTCGGCGCAGACCACGACATCCCGACGGTGGATCCGGCCGGTGCCGCCGACGTGATTGGCCGGCGTGAACGCTGCGATCTCGCCCTCGTCGTCGTAGGAGGCGAAACCGGCCAGGCTGCCGACCTCCCGGAAGCTGCCGTCGTCGAGCAGCAGGCGGATGCGGTCCCGGCAATGCAGCTTGCCCCGATTGCGCTGGCGGACCACGCCGGGCTCGTCTGAGTCGGGACCCAGGCGTTCTTCGGCGAGCCGCTGCAGCGTCTGCACCTCCTCCAGCAGCGGCTCCCAGCCGCTGGGGGCTGCGCCCGGGCTCGGAGCGCCGCCGGCATCAGCACCGGTCAGCACCACCGCCAGCACGTCGCCGGCCGCCAGTTGGTCGCCGGGCTGCAGGTCGCGCAGCGCTGAGACTGTGCCCTCGCACGGGGCGGTGACCTCCGTCTCCATCTTCATGGCCGACAGCACCACGAGCGCTTGCCCCGCTGTGACGGCGTCACCGGCGCTCACCCGGACCTCGACGACACTCGCGGGCAGCGGGCTGCGAATCGCCACCTCGCCGTCGGCGAACTCGCGGTCCGGCCATGTCGACGCCGGCGCCGTGGCCGGTGACGGCGTCGCGGGCATCACCAATGGGGTGCTTTCCAACATCGCTGCGCGCCGCGACGCACTGCCTCGAGAGTCGCCAGACACACCGTTGGTGCTTGCGGCCCCCGTCGCCCCGTCGCCAGGCAGCGGCACCATTTCTGTGAGCAAGGTGGTGCGTGCGTCACCGCTGCGCACGGCGGGGTGGCTGAGAATCTGGCGAAGCGTGTCGATGTTCGTGGGCAGCTGGCCGATGTGGAAATCGGCCAGGGCGGCCGATGTGCGCGCCACTGCAGCTTCGAGGGTGCTCCCGGTGCCGATGACCTTGGCAAGCAGCGGGTCGTAGTGCGGTGGCGGCGTGTATCCGGCATAGCCAGCCGCGTCGACCCTGACGCCCGCGCCTGACGGTTCGTGGTACGCCGAGATCGCGCCAGAACCAGTCGCTACGACTCGTGCCTGCACGGCGTAGCCGCGCGGTGCGGCCACGGACGCCGCCGCGGCCCTGCCCCGGTCTGCGTTGTCCGCGACGACGCCGATCTCCTCCAAGTGCGCACCTGCAGCGATCCTGAACTGCGCCTCGACCAGATCGACTCCGGTGACCTGCTCGGTGACCGTGTGCTCCACCTGGATGCGCGGGTTGCACTCGATGAAGAAGTGGTCGCCGGTCTCGGGCGACACCAAGAACTCCACCGTTGCTGCGTTCGCCAAGCCGGCCTGTGCAGCGAGCCGAACGGCATCAGCGTGCAGCCGGTCACGCAGGCTGGCATCAAGCCCCGGTGCGGGAGCGATCTCGATGACCTTCTGGTTGCGCTGCTGGACCGAGCAGTCCCGTTCCCACAGATGCGCCACGTTGCCGTGGACATCGGCCAGCACCTGCACCTCGATGTGGCGTGGTCGTTCCACCAGGCGTTCCACGAACACAGCACCGTCGCCGAAGGCCGCTGCCGCCTCGCTGGAGCACCGTTCGAACGCCTCGGCGATGTCCTCGATGCGCTCCACGGCGCGCATGCCCCGGCCGCCGCCGCCGGCCGCAGCCTTCAGCATCACCGGCAGACCGACCTCCGCGGCTGCGTCCGCGGCCGCAGCCGCGTCGGCAACAGCTCCCGGCGATCCTCCGGCGATGGGAACGTCGAGCGAGGCGGCCAGTGCGCGGGCGCGGACCTTGTCGCCGAACAGCTCGAGCGTGTCTGCGGCAGGGCCCACAAACGTCAGTCCCGCTTCGGCGCAGCCAGTCGCAAAGGCCGCGTTCTCCGCCAAGAAGCCATAGCCCGGATGAACGCAATCGCAGCCGTGGTCGGTTGCGATCCGCAGCAATGCGTCAATGTTCAGGTACGCGGCCAAGGGATCGCCGCCCGGCAACGGAGCGACCCGGTCGGCGGCCGCCAGGTGCAGCGAGCGCTCGTCGACCGGCGCATGCACCGCCACCGTTTCGATTCCCAAGGCGTCGGCAGCCTTGGCGATCCGGATGGCGATCTCGCCGCGATTGGCGATCAGGACACGGGTAAAGCTCACGGTTCTCTCCAGCGGATGCTGCCTGCGAGGCGTTGCGGTGATTGTTGCCGACCGGTGTCACACGCTGCATGACGAGCCATCGGCCTCAGCCGCGGTCGCTGGCCATCGGCGAGCGCGTCGGCAGCACGTTTGTCACAGCTTGGTGCGAGACTGGCGAGATGGAGATTTACGACGTCATGCGCACCACGTTCGCCGCCCGGGACTTCACCGACGACGAAGTCTCCGACGAGGTGCTGCACCGCATATTCGACAACGCCCGCTTCGCCGCCAGCGGCGGCAACCGCCAGGGCTGGAAGATCACCGTGGTACGCGACCCCGAGCGCAAGAAGCAGCTCGGCGAGCTGTGCCTCCCGGCGATGCGCGTCGCTGCAGCGCAGACAGCAGCGGGCGAGGTCTACTGGCAGAGCTACGAGCCCTCTTCGGTGAACATCGAGGAGTCGATGGCGGACGAGTCGATTCCCGTGTGGATCCCGATGTTCAAAGAGATGGACAAGGTGCCGGTGGTGCTGGTCGCCACCGTCGACCTGCGCAAGGTTGCGTCCATCGACAAGGAACAGGATCGCATCGGCGTGGTCAGCGGCGGCTCGATCTATCCGTTGGTGTGGAACATCCTGCTCGCCGCCCGCAACGAGGGGTACGGCGGAGCGCTGACCACGCTGCTGTCGGCGATGGAGCCCGCCGCGAAGGAACTGCTGGGCCTCGAGGACTACGAGGCCGTGTGCGCGCTGATGCCGCTCGGCAAGCCCAAGAAGCAGCTCACCAAGCTCAGCCGCAAGCCGGTGGAGGAATTCGTCCGGCGCGAACGAGCTGACGGCGAGCCGTTCACGATCTAGCGACGGCGCCACACCCCCGCCGCAGGAAGCAGCGATGGCCGACGAGGTGCACCAGATGCGCATCGCTGTGTCGGCGGCGTGAAGAGCTCTGCGTGAGCGCCGCGGAATACCTGATCGCTGCACTGTGCATCGCGGTGGGCGCCGGCACACAGGCCTGCATCGGCCTCGGCATGGGCCTCATCGCCGGTCCGATCCTGGTAGTGATGGAACCCACCTTCGTGCCAGGACCGATGCTGATGGTGGCGGGTGGCATCAACATCCGCAACGCCATTGCGGACCGAGCGGCACTGAACGCCCCGGCCCTGCGCAGGCAGCTGACTGCGGCGCCGCTCGGTCTCGTCGGCGGCGTCACGCTGCTGACCGTGCTGAGCGACCGCTCGCTGGCGATCGCCGTGAGCGTGTTCGTGCTGGCGGCCGTAGGGGTCCAGGCCATCGGTTTCCGGCCGCCCGAGGGACGCCGAGCCGACTACGCGGCCGGCGCGGGAACAGCGTTCTCGTCGTCGGTGGCGGCCGTGCCCGGGCCGGTGTACGCCGTCTTCGCCAGCCACTGGGAGCCGGCAACCCTGCGGGCCACCTTGGCCACCTTCATGCTGTTCGTCGGCACGGCGATCATCGCTGCGCTCGTCATCATCGGGGAATTCGGCCTGCGGGAGCTCTGGCTCGGGCTGGGCTTGCTGCCCGCCGTCGCACTCGGCCTGCCGATCGGCAGGTGGCTGCGGCCACGCCTGGCGGGCCCACGCTTCCGGATCATCGTGCTGTCAGTGGCGGCAACGAGCGCCACTGTCGTGCTCGTCCGCCAACTCGTCGCGGGCTAGGCATGCCAAGTTCCTCAGCACCTGACCAAGCAGACACCGCCACCACCTCGACACGCTTGCCAAACGGTCACGAATAAGCCGAGTACCTACCTCGACGCCGACACTGTCGGTGGCAGACTGGCGCGGTGGCTGAGACACCAACGACTCAGGCCGAGCGACGGCGTCGGATACAGCGCATGGTGGAAGCCAGCGCCGAGTCAGACTGCGATGTGGGGCCGTCACCGCTCACTCCCGGCGAGAAGTTGGAATCGCTGCTGCACCTGTCCGCACATCTGCCCGCCAAGTACACCGACGACCTGCAATACCCGCCCTTCCATAGACGCGCGGACTGATGATGCCTGGGCCGCCAGTCGACTTCGTGGACCTCATGGTCCAAGCCCATGAGGCGCTCAGCGGTGCAGGAATGCCACACGCATTCGGCGGTGCACTCGCCCTCGCGTGGTGCGTGGAGGAAGCTCGCGGAACGCAGGCCATCGATCTCAACGTCTTCATTCCGGTTGCTGATGTCGACCGCGTGCTGGAAGTTCTCCCCGACGACATCGAAGTGTCAGACAGGTCGCGGATGCTGCTCGCGCGAGACGGGCAGGCTCGGCTGTGGTGGTCTCGCATCCCGCTGGACCTCTTCTTGACGAATGACTCGTTTCACGAGGCCGTGGCCGGCCGAATCACGCAGCGGGAGTTCGATGACCGCCTCATGCCATTCCTTGCGTGCGGTGATTTAGCCGTCTTCAAGGCCTTCTTCGATCGCGACAAGGACTGGATCGACATTCGGGACATGTTGATCGTCGGCTGCATCGATGCCGCCGAGCTTGGAGCGCTGCTGGCCGAACTGCTGGGGGCAGAGGACCATCGCATCGACAAGCTGCATTCCGCGCGCGACGACGCCGAAGACGTACTGGTGCGCCGCTCCGCCAGCGCAGAGACTGATTCCTGAGCGCTCAGCGACAGCGATAGCAGCGATGAGTGGGCCAGGCCGCAGCGTCACACTTGCGTCAGGACCTTGAGGCTTCCCGCACCCGCATAGTCACTGCTCGGTCACGGCGCAGTTGATGCCTGCCGCCTGAGCGGCAAGGACGAGCTTGTCCTTGGTGGCGCTGCCTGCGGTGATGCTGAGGCTCAGCTGGAGGTGGGTGGCATCGTCGTCCACCGCATTCGCCGCCGCCAAGAGAAACTGGCGCAGAGCTTCCCGCGAGCCCGCCGCGGTCAGCCCGCCGTCGTCCGACTCGCGCAATGACTCCATGACGCTGACCGTCACCCGGTGCTCGGACTGCGCACTGTCTGCCTCTTCACCTGCTTCTGTGCCCTCGTCCGCTGACGGCTTGAACGGTGGCTGCGTCTCGCCGCTTCCGTCGTCCGCCGCCTCGCCAGAAGTTGCCGCCGGTACTGGCTGGCGGATACGCAAATCGGTCGAACTCAGGTTGATCTGGCTCTCTGCGGTCACAGTCCGCGGCTCCCCGTCGGAACCGATGATCTCGATATCGCCCGCCGCTACGGCCGCGAAGAGCGCGGCGCGCAGATCACGCTCTCCGCCAGGCAAGAGCGGCAGCCGGGGAGCCTTCCAGAAGTCGTCGCGTATCTCGCAGAGCGGCCGGCCCCAGTCGTTGGAGCGCAGGTTGTGCATCAGCGCCGTCGAGTCAAGGTCGCCCGCGGCGAATGCCTTGCTGGCTTCGCGAAGTGCCGACCACACCACCGAGCCGTCAAGGGCCGATTGGTTCTCGGACTGGAAGCGGATGTCCCTCATCGTGCGGCCGTCAGGGCCTTCAGCGAGGTACAGCACATGCGCATAGGCACGTTTCACCAAGCTCTCGAATCGTCGCCCGGATTCGCGGGCTTCGCTGCGCGCATGCTTGGCCATTTCCTCGTCGGCTCGAACCGGCGCCAAGTCCCTGACTCGCTCCCAGGCGATCACTTCAGCGGCCAGATTGCGGGCCTGGCGCCGGCTCTGGGTGTTGATCACTGCGAACACTGCTGACGACGCCCATGACATCGGCAGCGGCTCGGGCCCCAGCCCCATCGCAGCATCGATGGCGCTTCGGGTCGCGCTGTCCGCCCCGTTGAGCAAGCTGAACCAGCGCGAGTCCAGTACCAAGAGGCGGCACTTGCGAGCCTGATCGATGCCGGCTTCACCCAGCAGCGCACGCAGTCCCGAAGCACCAGGATCGGCGGCGAAGTCTCCCCGGACTTCCAGGACTGCATCGAACGGCCCGGTGTTCGCCAGCTCAAAGGCGGCCGTCGTGACCCGCTCGTCGCGTTCGGCGTCGGTGACTGCCTCGCGTTCACGCCGCGCCAGCATCGGCAGCGTCTGGCGAGTCTCGAAGTGCCAACGCTTCGGCTGCTTGCCTGCACCGGCCGTGGAGTCGATGGCGGCGAGGCCATCGGTGGGGTTGCTCAGCTCATGCCACACGATCTCGGCATCGCCGGGACCGAACGCATTCGACGGGATGAATGCGGCGGCATCCAGTTCGGCCTCCGTGGCACCGCGACGTCCCTGTGGTCGCGGGCTCAGGGTGTACACGAATAACGCTGTTGCCATCCGTTCTGCGACCCGGGGATTCTGCTGCTCCCAGCCAGTGTCGGAGCGCCGCAGGTCGGCAAGCCGAGCCGTGCCCCTGTCGAGATGGTCTGGATCGACGATGTCGCCAGCGCAGATCTCTCGCAGGCTCGACTGCATGCGCTGATCGCTGACCAGGCCCGAGTCGAGCAGCGCGTCGCGGACTGTGCGCGACGACATGGGCAGGTCACCGGGCCCGATGAGCGCCGGCGTCCATTCGCCGGCGTGGCCGCGTCGATACTGCTCGTACGCAGCAGCCGCGAACACCTGCAGGGTTGAACGCACGCGCTGGAAGCCCGCTTGCTGTGACCACTCGTTCTCCGCCAGATTGATCAACGACGGATGGAACGGATAGCAACGCCCCACGGCTTCGGTGAAGTCGCCGGTCGCCTGGGGCAGCCTGTCGAATACTTGGCGAACCCACGGGCCTTGCTGGCACGACTCGATCCAAGCTGCGCATCGGTCTGTCACTTCACGCGGCGGTGGTCCGTCGAAGAGACGACGCCGGATGATGTCTGCGAAGTCACCGCCGCTTGAGGTCGTTGTGGCCTCGCCGTTGCGGATCAGCAAGTCCTCCAGCTCGGCACGGCACCGCTGACCGATGTCGTTCACGGCCATGCGGTCCTTCTCAGAGGCGATCATCACAACCACCGCGGCGCAGTTGTCGACATCGTTGACGGCATCCAGCAGCGAGCGCAGGAAGGCCATGTCGTCGAGCGCCTGTGACTCCGACTGGTTCGACACCCAACGGATGTAGTCCATGATCTCGTCGATCAGGATCAGCACCGGACGTCCGACATCGGCAAGGGCCGCGGCAACTGCTTCCTTGTTCGGCAGCTGCGCTTTGAAGTGCTCGTATTTCTTGTAGGCCCCATCGAACAGGCGCCAGATGAAGCGCTCGCCGAGCGTTTCGGCAGGGCCGTCGTGGGCTTCTCGCGGAGCCGGGTTGTCACAATCCAGCACGACGCACCTGGGCCCGCGCAAGTCGTCTGCGACCGCGTCAGCACCAGCAATCTCCTTGGCCTTGACTGTCACAGCCGCGCCGAGGTCGGTGGCGCCGAACGAGGTCGGGTGGGTGGCCAGGTGCCACAGCCCGATCAGACCATGCGACTTGCCGCCGCCCATTGCCTGATCCAGCCGCCACAGCGCCCGCGCCCGCCGGGACGTCTCGCCGGTTGCGCCGAGACGCACGGCGACCTTCGCCATGAGCTCGACGAGGCTGCCGGTGGGATGGGTGATCTGCCCGAAGTAGCCGGCGTCGGCGTAGCGCGAAGTTCCAGACGGCCCTCCGAAGATCGCATCGTGCAGCGACGCTTGGACATCGTCGACATTGCCCTGTGCGGCCTCGACTTCGGGTCGCAGTTTCACGGTGTCCCACCAAGGAGTCGGCGGAGTACTGCTCATGTCGGTGTGCCCCTCTCAGAACATTGAGGACTGCTCGCCCTCGTCGTGGCGCTGTCGCTGCGCTCTGCGCTCGTCTTCGGCTCGTGCTGCGGTGCCGGTGAGAATCGGCTGACGATTGCGGGTGACCCAGGTCCACACGTCCCCGTCAGGGTCGGCATCACCGAGATCGTCGGCAAGCTGCGCCATGACAGCCCACAGCAGCTCGTCGCCCGCGCAGTCCGTGGCAGCCAGCACCTCGGCAACCCCGCTGAGCGATTTGCCCGCCAGAGCCACGGCGAACGCGACATCAATGGTGGACTCGCCTGGCTCTGGGGGGCGTGCTCCGACACTGCTGCGTGCTGCGGTCGCGAACTGGTACGTCGACTTCACCTTGTGGAGCAAGCCGCGGGTCTCCGACTCGTCCATGTCGTGAGTCAGCCGCTCCCACCTCGGCTCTGATCCTGCGGTGAGATCACGGCGGTACTGCCGGGTCCACGAGAGCGCGAACTGCGTCCGCTTGTCGAAGGCATCGAGCGGGAATGTGCCGATGCGCAGATCCGTCAGCTCGCCCACCAGCCGGCGTGCCAGCGTCAAGAAGTGGCCGGGTTCGACTGGCCGCCCACGGTTGTCGAGCACGGCGCTGTACCTGCCCACTACCTCCATCGCGGGCCCGTAGGCGGCCATCCGTTGATCACGCAGTGCGGCGAGCCCAGCGTCGGACCACAGCGGCATCCGCTCTGCGATCTCCCGGCGGATCTCGGCTTCCACATCAGCGAGCCGGCCTTCGCCACGGCCAGGAGCGGCCGGACGGCATGCCAACGTGAGCGTCGTCTCGATGTTGGCCTTGCCCATCTGGCTGCCGTACTCAGTGCGCGCCGGCCACGACCCCGTCAAGATCAGACCTGCGGCATGGATCGCCGCAAGCAGGCCCTGCCAAACCTCAGGGTCGTCGTGGCCAAACATGATCGTCACGACACCGGCGTGCTCGACCACCCGGCACGCCTCGCCGAATGCTGCCGTGATGCATCGGGCGTAGTGCTCCGGTGTCCGATGATCCCCGCTGCGTGCATGGGTCATCTTGACAACGGCCTCGTCGAACTTCTCCTGAACGCCGGCAGGATTGGCGGTGACCCTCAACTCGGGATGCGTGCTTGCCAGAGCACGCTTGAGCCATACGTAGAAGAGATCTGACGAGTCCGTGTACTCAACCATCGCGTCGTACGGCGGATCGGTGACAATCGCGTCCTGATGAGTTGATGAGAATCCCAAAGCTGTCGCGCTACCGCGCTCAATGGATGCTGGCGTGCCACTTGCCCGACGGCACAAACCGCGCACAGCGTTGAGAGTCAGCGACGCTACTGACGCCCATGTGCCCGGGCCGCTCGAGCATCCGACCTCGAGGTAGTCATTGCCAAATGGTGCAATTGCCCCGTTCGCGAAGATGTGTGAGGCCTTCTGTGCGGGGACTTCCAGGAAGGTTCCGCGCGTGCGACGCTTCAACGCTCGGACCAAGACTGAAGCGGCATATCCCGCAAGGCACCGCACATACGACGATTTGATGCGGTCAGCACCGGCAATCTGTCGAGCAACATCATCGACAATTCGCGCAATGTTCACCAAGGAAAGCGTTTGGCGCGAATTGCAGAAGTCTCCGATCGTCCGATAGTGGTAGTGCACGTACGGTCGGCCACCCGTAGAACCGAGCGCTCGTTCGTCGGGCACGGCAGGCAGATCAACGGCGAATGGCTCGCAGGCCGCGAGCGCAGCTTCCGCCGCTACTGCAGCGTCTCGTTCGACTGATGTTGGCTCCCGGTAGCGCTTGCCGACTTCGGGGTCGAGATCTGCGACCACCAGCAAGACGTCCCCGGCCTGCCCGTTCTCCCGAATACGGGTGTGCTCTGCGTGGGAATGGACGTACTTGCAGAATGGACAGACGGCGGCGCGACCTCGACCGCTGCCCGCAGACTTGACGAGGGTCGGTGGAATCCGCGGCTCGCCGTCGTGTACCACAACGTCAATCGAGCCATTCGTGGAATCAGCGATGAGCTCGTACGACTGACCAGGATCATGTTTCTTGGGCTTCGGCCGCCGCAGTTGAAGGTCTGCGATCAACGGGAACTCACGGCCGCACTCGTTGCACGGAATCGTCACCGCCCACAGGTACGCCCACGGGCGCTTGCCGTCGACTTCCGGGTAGAACTCGCCCATCTCGGCTTCGTGACGTTCGCCGATCAACTGAAGCAAGAACTCCACATCGCAGAGCAAGCGCAAGTGCGGCTCCGGGTAGCGCTGCGCATGCTCCTCGTAGCCGTCGAACGGCAGCGGCGGCTCGTTCGACCAGTCGCGCAGCGGGTAGTCGGCCAGCAGCTTCCCCGCGAGCGTTGCCACCGGCGAGTAGTCGATGCCCCATGCCTTGACGCCCAGCCGGGCGGCTTCGGAGGGAATCATGGCTCGGCCCGAGAACGGGTCCAGCATCGATGCGCCGTCGGGGTAATACTCGGCCAGTTCGTCCGTCAGCTCGTCGTGCATCGCGTCGTAGCCGGTCATGGCATCGCGGACCAGTTTTCGCAGTTCCTCTTGCTCGCTCTCGTCGTCGGGCCACGGCAGCAGCGAGCAGATCACTGCGGCTTTGGCCTGCGCCAGCGGACGCGCCGCGAACCAGGTGAACAGGGCTTTCTCGGTGTTGCCGGAGCCCCAGCCGGCCTTCGAATTGGCCGTGACCTCGGCGCACGGGAACCAGCGCTCGATCATGCGCGTCACGCGGCCGCCTCCTGCTGATGGGACGGCTCGCGGGCCGCCGCTAGGTCGGACCCGCGGATGCGGACATTGGTGATTTCCACCGCGCAGCTCGCGAACAGCGCCGCCGGATCCCGGTACTCGCCGAAGAGCCGACCGCCACTGTCGCAGTCGTCAACGACATACAGCCAGTACGCATCTCCCTGCAACGCGGCGCGTACCCATTCGCCGCCGGTCAGGCTGATGCCGGTGCTGGCGGCGCTGCCAGCGATGCCCTTGACCTCGACCAGTCTCAGCTCGCTGCCCCGCCGAGCATGCAAGTCGTAGCCCTGACCCTCTGTCTGCACGTCTGTGACGGCGAATCCCTCGCTGCCGAGACGATTGACGACGTAGGCCACAGCAACCGATTCGCTGTCGCCGTGATCGCTCGTTGTGTCCGGTCCACAGCCGACCACCCGAGCCCAGCCCAGCCGGCGCACTTCGCCTGGCGCGCTGACCCTGCTCGCCGAATGCAACTCGGCAATCCGTCTTCCGGTGACATCTTCGAGACGGCGACGCAGCGTCAGCCGTTCATCGCGATCGGCGATGTCGTCGGTGAGCTGGTTGGGAAGCTCGCGTAGCTGCTGTACAGCGCCAGCGAGCCATTCGTCGAGCAGTTGCTGGCGGCGGCTCAGTTCCCGATCACGTTCGAGGCTCGCGGTGTACGCCGCGCTGGCTTCAACCTCGGGTTCAAGCAAGGACGAGGCAGCTAGCGACCCCCCCCCCCCGCAGTTCTGTGGTTGCTCAACCGTCAGATTGGCCAGAATCGCCCACGGAACCGAGCGCGCGCCTGCCGCTGTCGCCTTGACGGCGAAGCATCGGCGGCGTGCGGCGGCTCGTCCCTCCGCCACATCGCCTTCGTACACGTGCAGTTCGTAGTTGTCGGCCTCGTTTGGGTCGTACAGAACGCCGCCTCGCAACAATTCCGGCGATGCATGCATCCCCACGGCCGCAGCGAGGTCCCCGAAGGCGTCCTCGCCAGGTGCGAGAACCACCGCATCCACAGCCGAGGTCACCCCGGCCGATATCGCTTGTTGCCTCGCGACGCTGCTCGTCGCCACCAGTCGCAGCGGCTCCCCAGAACGCAGCATGAGCGATTCGGGCACGTTCATATCCTTGCTGCCCAGCAGCCAGAACCCCGTATCGGCAGCTGCGGACCGCTCGAACGTGATCGCGTCGGCCGCAGCGGCGACGCTCGCAAAGCGCTCAACGACATGCGGGTTGATGCGCTGCAGACGGTCATCGTGCAGCACTTGGTGTGCTGCTCCCAGTTCGACGGGACTATGGAGATGCCTCTCTGCGTTGCTCTGGCGCTCGTGTGCCTGCCGGAGCCGCTCGGCCGTGATCCGGCCGATTGCTTCCAGCGCGGCTGACTGAGCGCTCTCTCCCTCAAAGCAACGGCCGAGCATTTGCGCCAGGTCGGGCACGCTCGCTTCATCGAACGCTTGCTCGGCTATCAGGCGCAGGCTGTCGAACATCTTGCCGTCGAGTTCGTTGGCCGCTGCAACCAAATTGTCGAGCAACCGAGCCAGAGCGTCGCCCTCCCGCGTGTCGGTTGCGACGATGTTGTAGAGGCGAACGTCCCGGCCTTGGCCGATGCGATGGATCCGGCCCATGCGCTGCTCCAAACGCACGAGCGACCACGGGATGTCCCAGTTCACCAGCACATGGGCACTCTGCAGGTCGATGCCCTCATTGCCGGCGTCGGTAGAGATCAGAACCTCGAACTTGCCGGCGGCGAACTGCGCTCGGGTCTCGTCACGTATGACGTGGGAATCACGGCCCGAATACGTCTGCGCCGTGAACCCTGCCGATACGAACCGATCACGCAGCCAATCCGCCGTATCGGCGTACTCGGTGAATACCACCACCTGCTCACCCGAACCGGCCGAAATGCCGTTCGGCGCAAGGCACTCCTCAATCATGCGCGGCCACTTGGACGACCTGACTTCGTCTGAGCGGGTGAGGAATGCGTCCAGCCGGTCCAGCACCTGGGCAATCTCGCGGCGTTCCGCTCGAGCGTCGACCGAGTCTTCGTTGACCACCCGCGCTTCGGATGCCGTTTCGTCGTCTTCGCCGTCCGGGTCTGCCTCGCGAGCAGCATCGGCGGGACTCTGGACGCCAATGCGGTTCATGCGGCGGCGCAGCGTCTCCGCGAGCGGGTACAGCGACGATGCCGCTCGCTTGCCGTACACCATGCGCGCCAGGCTCTGCGCGGCGGGCGGAAAATAGCGGTCGACCAACGAGAGCGCTTCGTTGTAGTAGGCCCGCTCGGCAGCGTTCAACGGAACCCGCACATTGTCGGCCCGTCGGGCCAGAAAGAGCCGTTCGCCGTCGAAGCCGACCAGTTCTTCCTTCATGCGCCGCAAGAAGTGCATGGCGCCGGGCGTCAGCTTGCTCGCCGGCTGCTCGTCGTTCACGTCATCCACGGCTGGGTAGACCTCCGGGTCGACGAGGTGCATCAGCGAGCGGAACAGCCACTCGTTGCCACGATGCGGTGTCGCCGTCATGAGCACGGCGCGAGGCGTGCGGCACAGCATCTGCCCGACGCGCCACAGAGTCTGCGCAGTAGGAGTCAGTCGATGTGCTTCGTCGATGATGACAGCGTCCCAGCCCGCGGCATCCGGGTGGATCGCTTCATAGACCGCAGGGTTGACCGCTGCGAGTTCCAGCGAAACCACCCACAGGGTGTGCGGACCGGAAAGCGCGCCTTCACGCGCCGTCGCAGCGGTAATGCGGCGCAAGCCCCCTCCCAGAAAGCGCTCGAAGTCGAGTTGCCACTTGCTCACGAGGTGCGCGGGACACACCACGAGCGCCCGCCGGACGTGGCCCAGCCGTTGCGCTTCTCGCAGCCACAGTCCGCCCATGATCGTCTTGCCGGTGCCCGGCTCGTCGGCCAACAGGAACCGCAGCATCGGCTGGCGCAGCATGTTTCCGTACACCGCTTGGCTCTGGTGGGCGTAGGGCCGCAGCGGGCTGCTCGCCAACGCAGAGGGATACGGCGAGCCGCAGGCATGGCGCATCCATGCCGCCCACATTCCGGCGAGCGCTCTAGCGGGAGGTGCGCCAGCGTCCGGGACGAGCAGCTCGACTTGCGTCACCTGTTCCGGCGCTAAGTCGATCTGGCGTAGCCCGCCATCCGAATCAGTCACGAACAAGCGCGTACCGTCCGTACCGTCGGCCAGCGGCATCGCCCCGCTCACGATGACGAAGTTGGATTCGCCGTGCAGCCGGATCCGTTGGCCAGCCTCGAAGGTCACGGCGACAGATTAGGACCAGGGATCTTCGGGGCCGGGGGGCGGCTTGGGTGCTGGGGTTGTGGCCTGGGCGATGACCTGAGCGGCGGCGGCCACACCCGATGCGTCCATCGGCGCGTCGATGGCCGCCAGCGTGGCCTCGATGGTGCCGAGCGTGCCGAGCAGCATCGGCGGGTTGAGATGGCCCATGTGGCCGATGCGGAACTCGGAGTCGGCGTAGCCGGTGATGCTCAGCCCCAGTGTCAGCCCGGCCTCGGACTCGCATGTGGCACGCAGCTGCTGCGCGGAGACCTCGCCGGTGCGGATCATGGTGACCGAGTTCGAACGATGCGCGGGATCCACCACATTCAGCTCGAGCCCCCCGGGCGCCGACCATGCGTCGACGGCCGCGTGGATGGCGCTCGCCATCACACGATGGCGTTCCCAGACGTTCCCCAGTCCTTCCTCGTCGATCATGTCGAGTGCTTCGGACAGGCCCCAGAGGTGCTGGACGGGCGGCGTGCCGCAGAAGATCCAGTAGTGGGCGTCGGGATCGGTGCGCCTCGTCCAGTCCCAGTACGCGGTGCGCAGGTCCGCTCGCTGATGCACCTCCCACGCCTTGGGGCCGACCCAGACCATGCCGAGGCCCGGCGGCACCATCAGGCCCTTCTGGCTTCCCGACACGGTGACGTCGACGCCCCACGCGTCCATCTCGAACGGCTCGCATCCCAGCGATGCCACGCAGTCGGCCATCAGCAACGCCGGATGGTCCGCCTCGTCCATGGCGCGACGCACGGCGGCGATGTCGTTGCGCACCGACGACGCCGTGTCTGTCTGTGCCACGAGCACAGCGGCGAACTCCCGCCCGACATCGGCTCGCAGCCGTTCGGTGACGGCATCGGGGTCGATGGCCGCTCGGTCGGCGGCGTGCAGCACTTCGAACTTGACGCCGCTCATCGCTGCCATCTCGGCCCAGTTCGTCGCGAAGTGGCCGACTTCGAGCACCAGCACCGTGTCGCCACGAGACAGCGTGTTGGTGATGGCCATCTCCCAGGCGCCGTGCCCGTTGGAGATCGCAATGTATGCCCGGTGCTCGGTGCGGGCGATCGCCGGCAGCCGCTCCAGCAGCGCATAGGTGAGGTCGACCACCTCGCCCTCGTAGATGTTCGGAATGGGCCGGCGCATCGCATTCAGCACCCGGTCGGGGATCACCGATGGGCCCGGGATCATGACCAGCGGGCGGCCGTGTCGCAGCGACATCGCAACTCCCTCCAGCGATTGCGCCGATGGGCGCATCGCCAAACGCCATCAGCCTAAAGACGCTGAGCTGAATGGCGAAGCCGTGGCCCGAGCGGCCCGTGAGCGAAGCGAACAAGAGCGGGAGACAACAGGCGACGCAAGGGGAAGATCCTCCATGCCGCGCATCTTCTCAGGGCGCTGAGGCCCTGGCCCGAGCGCACGCGTAGGCTGCCGTCAGAGCGGCGTCCGCGCCTGCCAGGGCGGATGCTGCAGAACACACACGGGGGGTGCCCACGATGGGCAACAACGCACTCATCCATCCGTACTCGGTCCTCAGCCGCGACGAGAACACCTACGTCCGGATTGTCTCCGGCAACGGCGTCAAGTTGACCGACGATGCGGGCAACGAGTACATCGACGCGCTCGCCAGCCTGTGGCTGTGCCAGATCGGCCATGGCAACCGCACCGTCATCGACGCCATCAACGCGCAGCTGGAGCAACTGCAGACGTACAACACGTTCGAGCCGTTCTCGAATGGCCCCGCTGTCGAGGTGGCCGAGATGGTGCGCGCTCGGTCGCAGCACCCTGACGGCCGAGTGTTCTTGGCATGTTCGGGTTCCGAGGCCGTGGACACCGCGCTGAAGTTTGCTCGACGCGTTCAACAGCGCAAGGGCGACACCGATCGGCAGATCATCGTTCGTCGCACCGCCGGCTACCACGGCGTGAACGTGGGCGGCACCAGCGTTCAGGGAGGGGCTGCCTACCGCGAAGGCTGGGGTGACCTGATGCCCCATGTGCTCGAGATCCCCAACGACGACATCGAACCGGCTGCGCAGCTGTTCGCCACCCACGGCGAGCGCATTGCCGCCGTCATCACCGAGCCCATCCAAGGTGCAGGAGGCGTGATTCCGCCACCGACCGGCTACTTCGAAGGGCTTCGCCGGCTGTGCACCGACAACGGTGCGCTGCTGATCTTCGACGAGGTCATCTGCGGCTTCGGGCGCACTGGCAGTTGGTTCGGAGGCCAGACCTTCGGCGTGGCACCAGACATCTTCACCTTCGCGAAGGGCGTCACGTCGGGCTATATCCCACTGGCTGGCGTCGTGGTGTCACGAGACATCGCGGACCTGCTCGAGGCCGACGAGGCCAAGTTCATGCACGGCTATACCTATTCGGGCCACCCGACGGCGTGTGCCGCCGGGGTTGCGAACCTCGGCGTCATCGAGTCCGCAGGGCTCGTCGAGCGGGCCACCCACATCGGCGGGAAGCTCGAAGAGGGACTGCGGGCGTTGCAGGCAGACGGCATGATCGAGAGCTACCGCGGACTCGGCGGCATCTGGGCCTGCGACATCGGCCGCGACGCCGCGGAGACCCGCGATGCGTTCCTCAAGCGGGGCGTGATCACTCGGGCGATCGGCAACGCGCTTGCATTCTGCCCGCCGCTCATCATCACCGACGACGAGATCGGGCAGATCTTCGACCGGCTGGACGACGCGCTGCGCGCCACGGCGCCCTAGAGCACGTCTCAACAGGAGGGACAACAGCGATGGAGAGTGCCGAGTCTCAGGAGATATCGCCATGAGCACCTACGACATCGTCATCAAGGACGGGATGATCTTCGACGGCACCGGGGCACCGAGGGTGCGCGGCGACGTCGGCATTGCCGGTGGGCGCATTGCCGCTGTCGGCCGGGTCGACGCCCGCGAGGGCGCCAAGGTCATCGACGCCTCCGGCATGCACATCGCCCCCGGCTTCGTCGACCTGCACACCCACTACGACGCGCAGGTTTTCTGGGACCCCTACTGCACGCTGTCGGGCTGGCACGGCATCACCTCGGTCGCCATCGGCAACTGCGGCTTCGGCTTCGCCCCGGTCGACCCGGACATGCGCGAGTACGCCATGCGTTCGATGACCCGGGTCGAGGCCATCCCGTATGAGTCGATGCGCCAGGGCATGCCCTGGGACTGGGTGACCTTCCCGGAGTATCTGGACAGCCTCGAACGCACGCCCAAGGCGATGAACATCCTGCCGTACGTGCCGATCGGCCCGATGCTGGTGATGGTGCTCGGCCTCGATGATGCGAAGTCTGGGCGGCTGCCCACCGAAGGCGAGCACGAGATGCTGGCCAAGCTGGTGCACGAGGCGATGGATGCCGGCGGCTGCGGCTGGTCGGCGCAGCGGCTGCCTCCGACCGGGCCCGCTGCGGTGCAGCGCGACTGGGACGGCACGCCGATGCCGACCGACATGATGAACGACGAGACCGCCCGGGTGCTGGCCCGCGTGCTGGCCGAGCGCAATGAGGGCGTCGTGCAGATGACGCTCACCAGCGGCAACGTCGCCCACGACATGGCCCACCTCGAGGAGATCGCCTCGATCAGCGGCCGGCCGCTGCTGCACAACGTGGTGCAGGCGTTCGAGGACAAGCCCAACATCCACCGCCGCCAGATCGAATGGCTGGAGCGCTGCCGCACCCAGGGCATTCCGGTGTACGGCCAGGGCGTGACCAGCGATGCCGGCTTCACGTTCACCCTCGAAGACTGGAACCTCTACGACGACTCCGAGGCCTGGATGGAAGCCTGCATGGGCGACAAGGCCGAGCGCCTGGCCAAGATGGCCGACCCCAGCCGCCGGCAAGCCCTCAAGGACACGATGCCCCGCACCGCGACCGCTGGCATCGAGACCGTGACCATCCTGTCGCCGCGCAGCGAATCGACCGAGCAGTACCGGGAGATGTCGGTGGGCCAGGCGGCAGAGGTGGCGGGCAAGCACCCGGTGGACCTCATGCTGGATGTGGCCGTGACGGACGGGCTCGACACCTTGTTTTTCGTGGCGCCGCCGCAGGGCAGCTCAGAACTGCTGCGCGACGTGGTGCAGTACCCGCACATGCTGTTCGGCGTGTCCGACGGCGGGGCACACACCAAGTTCCTCACCGCGGGGCGCTACCCCACCGAGACGCTGTCCGAGCAGGTGCGCGAGAACCAGTGGGTGACCTACGAGGAAGCGCACCGGCGGCTCTCGGCGCTTCCCGCGCAGCTCGCCGGTTTCCGCGACCGGGGCCTGATCCGCCAGGGCGGCCCTGCCGATGTCGTGGTGTACGACCCGGAGAACCTGGCCGTCGGCCCGAACGAAGTGGTGCACGACCTGCCGGGCGGCGAGTGGCGTCGCATCCAGCGGGCCAGCGGCTACCGCAGCGTCATCGTGAACGGCGCCGAGACCATCTCCGAGGACACCCAGACCGAGACCTACAGCGGCCAGCTCCTCCGCCACGGCGGCTGATCGTGACTGAGTGCCGCGCTGAGTACGACGACATCGAGGTCATCGTGCTCGACGAGGACGACGTTCGAGATGCCGTCGCCAACGCGCTCGCCGAGGCCGGATGCACATGGGAAGAACTCCAACAGCAGGCCGCCGACGGTCGATTCAAGAGCCGTCGCGCCCACCGGACTTGGTTCGTCGTCTCATCGTTCATGCCGATTCCGGCAAGCTCGGTCGCATCTGGTCGCAAGTAGTCATCCACCTTCGGCACTGCCCGCCGGAAGAAGTACGAAGCAGTCCGTTCAATGTCCGAGGACCTGTCGACCGTCGGCAGGGGTAGGCGCAGGCGACAGCCTCAACCGCGCGGCGAAAAATCGTTTGCCTGCTGGCCGAAGCTCGATCCATGCTGGCGGTGCTGAACGTCAGCTTCCCGCGCGGAATTGAGTGTGTACCCTATGCGCATGGCACGTGTGAACGTCTACTTGCCGGATGATCTTGCCGACAAGGCGCGCGCAGCCGACCTGAACGTTTCCGGGCTGACGCAAGCCGCCATCCAGCGTGAACTCGATCGCCAGTCACTGGACGCTTGGCTCGACGAGGTGGCGACGTTGCCTCCGACGGGCATCGACGACGAATCCGTTGTCGAGGCGATCCGCGCGGCCAAAGACGAACTCGAATTCGGTGAATGAGGCGCTGGTCGTCGACGCTTCGGCGGTCGTCGACATGCTCATAGGCGCCCCGTCGGCTGGCGCCATCCGAAGTCGTCTGCGGCACAACGAATTGCATGCGCCCGCACATCTTGACATCGAGGTCATGTCGGCACTCGGCCGTCTTCACCGCGCCGGTCAGTTGAGCGCAACGCGAGTGTCGCAACTATTGGAAGCATTCAAGCGCATCATCCTGCGACGCCACCTGCTTGATTCTCTGCTCGCGAGCGCATGGAACCACCGCCACAATCTGCAGCTTTCTGACGCGCTCTACGCAGCCCTGTCCGATCAACATGCGATGCCCGTCGTCACCGTTGACCGCGGCATGGTGGCCGCGATTCCGCGGGCAGAACACCCGGCGGACGCATAGGCACCGCCGCGCCGTTCTGGGCCGGCAACGCCTCGTTCCTGCTCGGCGTCTAGCGCTGCTGGGGCCCATGTGGGCCGGCAGTAGATTTGGCGTCATAGCGCTGCGACGGCCGCGCCCGGCGGCACGCGTCGCGGCGCAGGAGAGCAGACATGGCTGAGAATTCCGATCAGCATTCCGAGCGCCAGCATTCCCGCACAGCACTGCTCGTCGTGGATGTGCAGCCCACCTTCTGCGAAGGCGGCGCACTGGGGGTCGAGGGCGGCAACGACGTCGCCGCGCAGGTGGCGGATCTGCTGGCGGGCGAGCACGGCTACGACCTCGTGGTAACCACTCAGGACTGGCACATCGACCCGGGCGATCACTTCAGCGACGAGCCCGACTTCGTCGATACGTGGCCGCCCCACGGCGTGGCCGGCACTGCAGAGGCCGAGCTGCACCCTGCCCTCGACGCTGTAGCCGGCCGCATCGATGCGGGCGTACGCAAGGGCATGCACGCTGCCGCCTATTCGGGCTTCGAAGGAGCCGACGACAATGGCCGGACCCTCAACGAGGTGCTGGCCGCCGCTGCCATCACCGATGTCGACGTTGTCGGGATCGCGTTCGACCACTGCGTGCGTGCCACCGCGATAGACGCCGCCGCGAACGGCTACGCGACCACGGTGATCGACGGGCTCTCCGCCTCGGTGGCGCCCGAGACTGACGCGGCAGCACGCACCCAGCTCGCCGACGTCGGCGTCGACGTCATCGCCTCTCGCTGAACTGCCCCCTTCAGCCGGCCGGCATCCGCGTCGGTCTAGAGGGTTTCCTGCTCGATAGTGAACTCGCTGGCCGTCTCGGCAATACGTCTGTGATTGCGGATCACTTCGTCCATCACGAAGTGCACGAACCTCTCGCAGAAGTCGGGATCGAGTCCCTCCGCCAAGGCGAGCCGGCGCAGCCCGTCCACCTGCTCATGCTGGCGAGGCAGGTCGACCGGCGGCAGGTCGTTCGCAGCCTTGTAGACGCCGATGTCATGAGTGATGCGGAAGCGTTCCGCGAGCAGCCGCACCAGCTCGGTGTCGACCCTGTCGATACCGCGGCGGAAATCAGCGAGCTCGTCGTCAGACATCGGCATTGTTTCTAGTCCATCGAGCCGCGACAGCCACGGGAGGAGGAGTGCAGCAGACCCGGCGGTGCACCGGCGGGGGCCGGCAACGCTTGGCTACGGTTTGCGCGGTGAGTGCCTCACGTACTGCTCAGGGCCTGCGCGGCCGCACGGCCGTTGCCGGCGTCGGCGAGACCACCTACTACAAGCGCGGCCAGTCGCCCGATCCTGAATTCGTGCTGGTCGTGAAAGCGATCTTGGCCGCATGCGAGGACGCGGGCATCAGCCCACGCGAGATCGACGGGTTCTGCTCGTACAGCAACGACCGCAATACGCCCGCCAGGCTGGCCAATGCCCTCGGCCTCGAAGAGCTTCGCTACTCGAACATGCAGTGGGGCGGCGGGGGCGGCGGTGCCGCAGCCGTCGTGCAGAATGCCGCCAGCGCCGTTCATGCGGGCTCTGCCAACGTCGTGGTGGCCTACCGGGGCCTTGCCCAGGGCCAGTTCGGCCGATTCGGCCAGGGCGGGCGCCGCCCGGCCGTGCGGGGCGAGTTCGCCTACACGCTGCCCTACGGCGTGATGAGCCCGGCCCAGATGTATGCGATGCGCACCACCCGGCTCATGTGGGAGCACGGCATCGATCGCTCCACCATGCGGGCGGTGGCGCTGGCTGCCTACCACCACGCCCAGAACAACCCCCGGGCGGTCATGTACGGCCGCCCGCTCGACGCCGAGACGTACGACTCGTCCCGCTGGATCACCGAACCGTTCCGTCTGTACGACTGCTGCCTCGAGAACGACGGCGGCGCGGCCATGATCGTCACCTCAGCCGAGCGGGCCGCCGATCTCAGCGATACCCCGGTGCTGGTGCTGGCGGCCCAGCAGAGCGGCGGTCACCGATCGGGCGCCTGGGTGCACAACCCGACCGACTACGCGACCTCCAGCTTCAAGCTCGGGGCGCAGCACCTCTACGAGCAGGCCGGCGTGACGCCCGACGACGTGGATGTGGTGCAGAGTTACGAGAACTTCACCGGCGCCGTGGTGATGAGCCTCATCGAGCACGGCCTGTGCACCTATGAGAACGCCAACGAGGTGCTGACGTTCGAGAACCTGCGGGCGGACGGGGGGAGCATCCCGTTGAACACCAGCGGCGGCAACCTTGCAGAGTGCTACATGCACGGGCTCGGCATGCAGATCGAGGCGGTGCGGCAGGTCCGCGGCGACTCCACCAACCAAGTGCCGAACGTGAACGTGTCGCTCTCCAATGCCGGACCCATGGTCGAGATCGCCTCGACAGCGATCTACGGCACGACGGCGGTGCTCGGATGAGCTCCCTCGCCGAGGGCACCTACCTGCCCGAGGGCCTCACCCAGCCTGCCCCGATGCGTGACGGGATGGACGCGCCGTACTGGGAGGGCACCCGCGAGCACGAGCTGCGGGTACAGCGCTGCGCCGACTGCGGCACCCACCAATGGGGGCCCGACTGGGTGTGCCATGCCTGCCAGTCGCTCAACGTCGAGTGGGTGACGGTCGAGTCCACAGCCCGCATCTACTCCTGGCAGCGCGTCCACCACCCCGTCCATCCGGCGCTGGCCGACCACGGCCCCTACATCGTGGTGCTGGTCGAGCTGCCCCACGCCGACAACCTGCGCATGATCGGCAACCTGCTCGGCGACCCCATGCAGGACATCGTCATCGGCAGCGACGTCGAGGCCGTCTTCGAAGACCACGACAGCGGCAACCCTCCCTACACCCTCGTCCAGTGGCAGGTCACCGCCACTTGAACGCTGGGGCCGGCCCTGCTCGAGCGGCTGATGCGGGGTGGACTTGCAACTGAGCGTGCTGAGCGAGCGCTGTGAAGCCACGGTCGGCGTGCAGCACCTCTGCACCGCTCCTGATGAAACTGCGGCAACAGCGTCGGCGATCGCGTCATCACCCCTACGCAAGAACGCGATCCATGCCGACGTCATCAATCCGCCCAGTGTCCGCCGATCGTCCGGCACTGTCAGCGGGCTGCGTCACAGGTGCTCGACGCGGTCTCCACGCATGGCTTCGAGGTCGCCGCCCCAACCGGCGCCGCGCAAGGCAAGTGCCTCCTCAGCTGCCGCCGGTCCACACGTCGCAACGTGCGTTGTCGCCTTTCCAGCAGTCGACGAGGGTCTGCCCGTTGGCAAGGTCCGGCCATTTGTCGGTGTCGGTGCCGAGCCCGGAAGCGAAGCTGTCGCCTGCCCAGCATTGCACCCACACCGGCTCGGACGTGGTGCCGGTGACGGTCTGCCAGTTCTCCTCGGGCGCCCACGGCTCGGGCACCTTGAACGACGTCACCGACAGGACGCCTGCCTGCACGCAGCCGGAGCCGGTCAGCCAGCCGCCGGTGCTGCCGGGATGGGTCGGGACGCTGGACTTGCCTGCACATTCGGGAGGAGCGTTGTCTGCGCCGTACTGGGCGATGAGAGCGGCACAGTCCCAGCCCCAGTAGTCGATGACGTCCTGAGCGGACCCGCCCGGCGGCAGCGAGTAGTCGTACACGCCGTCGGAGTTCGCGTCGCCGGTGCCGTCCCCTGAGCCGACGTCAGGCGGGAACGCGTGGCACCAGCCGTCGCCGAGGGCACCGCTGTAGCAGTCGATGACGCCGTACGTGCCGGTCGGCGGCCACATATCGCCACTGTCGCCGGGACCGAAACCTGCCGCGAAGCAGTGAACGTGATACATGTCTCCTTGCCACGCGACCGGTCCGCTGCCGCCTTTCACGGCAGCGGTCGACACTCCCCAGCCGGGCCACGTCCCGGTCCCGGAGCACACCACTGCGCCGTCCGGGGTGCCGTCAGCAGCGGTCTCCGCAGAAGCAGAAGGCACCGCGACAACGAGCAGCATCGCAGCAGCGAACGCTGCGCTCGCGAGCCGCCGACAAATCCGCCGTGTCCCGACCGAGATTTTCGTGGACTGCGCTACAGGCGCGATCTTCATGCTTCAGACATTAGAGCATGCGCCAATAGGCGCTGACCTGCGGACCCTCAGATCACGCCCGATACACAAAATTCCCGAGTATCACATGAGTGAGTGATTGCTCTCACCGAGGATCGTGCCGACGGCCCACCAGATCGCGGACCTTCTCAGCTACCCCAAACCCCACCACTCACCGGAACGCTGCAGCAACCTTCATCCAAGCGGCGCCTGGGCGGATCCTGCTTGGGCAGCAGCGGAAATCGACCGCGGAGATCGACCACCGACCATGTAGAAGTACCCGCGTGTTCCGACGATCGTCGAAGAAAGCCGAGGCTCCAGCTCGCGCGACCGGGTCCGCGACGTTTCCCATCAGTTCGGATCTGACGCCCGAAGAAGTGCTCGCCAACCGTCATGAGACGATTGATCTGATCTTGACGGAGGTGTTGCGACAACGCCGAGAACAGGATGAGCGTCTCGAATATGTGCGCCGTGTCGCAGCCCTATTCCTTGGCATCTCGTTACCAGCGACAGCCTTAGCACTGACGAGACTCGAAGGGAGCCTGCCGCTGACACGAGCGATCATCGCCGGTTTGCTGCTCCTCGGTGGCCTTGGGGCGACGTACGGCGTACTGCGTCCCCGCGATTGGCAGGCGGGACCAAGCATCGAAGAACTCATCAACGGCCCGTACCGGCTCGGGGCCGATGCGCATGACTTCCGGTGGGTGCTAGTTCGCTCTCACCAAGAGGTCTTCGCAGCCAACGAGACGCAAGTCCGCCGCGCGCAACGCAGCTTCGTTTCGGCCCTCTTCCTGCTTACCCTCAGCGCCGTCGTCCTGTGGTCGGCATTCGTTGGGCAGGGTGATCCCACGTCCGACGGAACTCCCGAACGCTGCGTCGCCGTTTGCGCCGGTGCAAATGGTGACGTGTAGGGTGAATCCATGTCCCGCGGAACCTCCGACGAAGGCGGCAGCACAGCTCCCGCGCCGCAGAACGACCCTGCTCCGTCGACTCAACCGGCAGAACCGCCGCCGCTGCCTGATCTTCCGCCGGTCGCCCCGACGCTCGTCGAGCGAGGCGATGCACAGCACTACCGAGAGGTCGCGCAACGTCAGCGAGACCGTGGTGAAGGCCGTGCCTGACGAAGAAGCCCCCGCCCAATCTCCTGCCCCGGCATCGGAGAGTGCACCGCCGCCTCTTCCAGAATTGCCAAGTGAGCCGCCGACCAAGGTGAAGCACGCAGAACCGCCAGCTCAGAACCGGATCGAGCTCTCCGACGAGAACTGACGACTCGCCTACGGAGGTCGCGAGGCCTTCGACACCGCTGCGAGACGACGGGCACCGCGCGAAGCCGATGCGAATACCATCTCGCAGCGAACGCGGCCCCCAAATTTGCTGGAGGCGGGTCGAGCGGCTGAGCGCGTCCGCGCCCACTGACCCAGCGGGCCACCAGTTGGGCTCAGATGGGAGTGATATGGCGACACGTCGAGAATGGTCCAGGCGCGGCGCATCATCACTTCGGGCGTGCCGCCCTGCTTCTCGACACGAGTGATTGCCGCCGCTAGCCCTGATTATTCATGAGAATGGGGGCGGTGGGGTTTTCGCGTCCGCGGAAAAGCCTTTCTGACCTGCGACGATGTGTGTTGTGGAAGCACACAGTGCGCAGATCGGAAAGGCATCTCCGTGGTGAAGTCTAGAAGCGT
>JAJDVQ010000074.1 GCA_022826045.1 Acidimicrobiia bacterium
GCCCGAGGACCCCCAACGCGCTCACGCACGGCGAGACAGGCTTCTCCGCAGCAGTCAGAGTGACCGTCCGCGACGCAGGCGCTCGCCCGTCAGCCTCGCAGGCGACCGTGACAGCCAAGCTGCCGGGCGCAGCGATCTTGGTCTTGGCCGCACGAGGCCGCCGATAGCCGCCCGAGAAGCGCCCGCCGCGTCTGCTCATTCGCGGATGGCTGCTGCCAGAGCATCCGGCTTCAGCGCCAAGCGGGCGGCGCAGTCGAGCACGTCGCCCATCTCGGCAGCATCAGGAAGCCTCAGCCGACCCGACGGCGACAGCTCAGCGGGCAGCCATCTGAACGCAGCGGTGTTCGCTCCGCAGCCCAATACCCGCCCGGTGTCCGCGACGCTCACCCACGTCACGCCCGAGTAGCACTCCAAATGCGCGGGATGCACCGTGAGAATCAGCAGCGGCCCGTCACGGCGAACCTGCACTTGCCACCAATCCCCCTCAGCCCGAGGCGGGGTGCGCATTGCGTACGAAGCCGACGATCCGCCCGAACGCAGCGTCACCACATCGCCCTCTACCGAGAACTCCACATTCGACGGACGCTCGCGAACCTCAGCGGCCAGCAGCGAAGAAGGCACCTCCAGCCTCTGCGCCTCTCCCCCCAAGGCACGAAGAATGACGCCCCACCGACCGGCTCACTCATCTCGCCCATCTCGACGCCGTCCATGCCACGCGCCACCAGCCCAAGCTGCCCGAAGCACTGCGGCCTGAACCCTGCCAACGGCACCGACCTGCTCGCCGGCACGCCAGCCGACAGATCCAAGAACACCAGCCACGCCACCACCTCACCGGCCGGACCGTCCGCCGCATAGCTCCACTCAGTCGACAGCCACACGACCCCGTCAAATGCGCCCGGAGACTCAACGAGCGACGGTGCAGCGTCCGCCGCGGCCGCGCTGGCCGGCACCGTCACCTCGCCGCGATCCTCACCGCCTGCCTTAGGATCGTCGCCGAATTCACCGTCAATGCCGACTTCTCGCTCCGTCGCACCAACAGTCGACGTCGGCGCGGCAGACGCAGTACCCATTGACGCACTAGGTTCACCGCTTCTACTATCGGGACTGCCAGCCAAGCCGACGTCACAGCTTGTCGCCATACAACCTATGGCAGCCAGCAGTACAAGTGTTGTCGTACACCGCAAACGTCGGCCGCTTGTCGCCCGAGCCGTCGTAAGATCGTCCGAGCTGGCAGACCGAGACATACACATACATAGCTCTTGAATTGCTCTTGTAAACCGTGCCCTCATCGCTGAGCCATCGGTACCGTGACCACCCGTGGCATCAAGGCTGGCCATTCTGTGTCAGGAACTGCCGACATCGTCAAGGCGGTCGAGCCAAGCTTGAACATCAGACCCCGGCTCACATCCGATGCTCTCGGTCGTCTCGGGGTGCAGATAGCGCAAGTCTTGGATATCGGTGGTGTCACCAACAAGTACTGGGCCGCCCAGTCCGCCTCCCCAAATGAACACACACAAGTCGACCGCGCCAGAGGACCGGTTGATGACATACATCTGCGCTGCCGGGCAAGCAGGTTCGTCATCCCACATCAGAAAGCTATAGTGGCTGCCGGTCGCACCGGTGGAAATCGGCACTCTGGGAGAGCTGCGCGAAGTGCTGCTCGAAGTATGGTCTTGGCCGTCAGCATCTAGTCTCGCTAACGCATTCTCCAGTGACTCCTCCGTGATCTGCTCAAGCGCCCCAGAGGCACCGTAGCCGGAGTCCCTGTAGAACTGCGTATCTTGGCCGATTGTTACAGCCAACAGTGTGCTTGCACCGAATCGGTCGATCTGCGGCACATTTCCCATTATGTTTCCGTTGCCGATGCTGACTGTCTCAGCCATGCTCGCTACAAAGCTCGGATAGGCAAAGTCGCCCCACGGCACACGATATACTGCCTGTGTTGGTCCGGATGAGAGTTCCACAAACGAAGTGCTCCACTCCGGAAGAGGGACACATTCCCATTTTGACTTAGCAACTACTGCAGCAACAACTCGACCACTAATTGGGTCTATGAACTCCAGTGACTGTTGCTTAGCCGAATAGTTGAGCCATCCAACGAATGGCCATGCTGGTGCCGCATTTTGCACGCCATAAGATGCAGCGGTGACCGGATCGGCATGGCCTGGGAAGGCGATCACTAGTGCGGGCACGGCCGCTGTCATCACGATCGCTATGGACCGCGCAGCTCTACCCCTGACGGTCACGATGCTTATGCCCCTGCCAACGACGACACAGCGTGCCAACGAAACGTGCCCGCCCGTGCATCGGCGAATCCGTGCATCATAATGAAACTCAGAAATATCTGAAAATGGGTGATTACGCCTATCGGGTCGAGACGCTCCATGCCCAAATCCGAAAGGAGCGTCAAATAACCTTCTTCAGTTGTCTTGCCCCACCGAGCGTCGTAATCGGGCTGGACATCCGTGAAAGCGCTGACACAATCTTGGATGAAGTAGTGGGACGAACGTTGGCGCCGTCTCGCTGGCCGCACCGGTGAATCGAGCTTCGTGCGATCCACTTTGGGGCCGATTTCGTTACTGTTGTCGACATGAAAATGATTGCTATGAGGCGAAGACGGTCCTTCAGCAGCTTGCTCGTCGTCAGAGTCGAGCGTGCCGATATAGCGGTTCAGAACATAGCCAAAACGCTTTCGCAATCCGGCCTCGACAGCAACGAGCCGACGCAGTTGAGTTAAGTCTTTAACCTCGTCAGGCCCGTTGCACGGACGGGAATGAATGCCACCTGACCAAGTGATCCAAGCCAAATCGAATGCTTTAGCTTCGCAATGCCAACTCTTCGCAGGCGAACAGCCAGACTTTGGCCGTTGAGCCCCAAGATGGCCGATGACTTCCATGCGTCCGTAACCGTTGCCGTATTTGGAGGAGAACCAATCCGTATTGGTAACAAAATCATCCAACGGTTGCTGTAAACACGGATCAGCCTCAAAGCCGCCCGGTTCTGCAAAGACTTTGTCTCCGTCCCGATCGACAAACTTGTCCATTGATGTCGCGGTCGTGAGGTCACATACGCGCCAGTCCCAGGCACCCCTATTGACGCTACGAAACTTTACATTTAAGTTGCCGTGCCCGGCACGAGAGATGTAGGTGCCGGGCGGATTGTATTTGAGTCCACCCTGCCCAATGCGACACTCATTTGAACTTGTCACTGGACATCACCGGGGTTTGCGTGGAGCACATTCTCACCGAGACTCGCTCGAACAACATCACTCATCGAGTTCAACTCAATCCTCCCGCTATTACTATATATTCTCTTTGGCACCGACAATGGTCGCCGGACCGCTCGGAGAGCTGATTGTGGCATCTGCGGCGAATCGATGCAGTACCGGCACCGACTTAGATATGTCGACAGCAGCCACCAAATCTCCGTGCCGATATGCGAGCACCTGACGACCAGCTTCACCGCTGCTTGCGAAAGCCTCGATCAGATGCTCTGTTGCCCGTACACCGAGTAACTCGCGGGCAGGATCGATGGCAGCCAATTGAAGGCCGTCAGCACTTAGGACGCGCGTACCTTGTCGGTCAACGATTATCAGAAGACTCTGCGAGCCATCATGCGCATTTCCCCAGACGTGGCCGTGATCTACCCGATAGCTCGCAGAAAGATGTGCCGCTGTTTCCCGACGTGACGGACCGACATGTATCAAGGCAACATCGTATATCGAATCAGGTACTTCAGCATCTTGGTAGCGCTCGATGGCTACCGCAGCTTGGCTTTCCAATATCGTCGCACACGAACCGCCACTGGCATCTGGCTCGTATATGTCAAAAGACGACCACATAGCAAGATCATTGCTCAGCGTGCAGTATGGCAGGAACTCACGATATCGATGTTCATAACTTGATGGGGAGATGCGAGCTGGTTCCCCAAGCAATGGGGTGGCATCGATACCGCCTTGAGCTACCAGTTCAAGATAATCAGGTCCTGATTCGAAGACCTGCGTATCAGCGTATCGTGTCCGGTGTCCGCCGATGATGAGGGTGTCGTCGATGGTGCCGATGCAGCGGGCGGTGAAGTCGGGGGGTGCGTCTACTGGATGCTCGATGCCGTCGGTTTCTGAGCGGAGGACGATGCCGGTGCCTGCGGGGTCGGCTCGCAGGGTGAGGAGTTGGTCGTTCCAGACGGCGGCGTCCGCGAAGCCGGGCTCGACTTCGACGATCTCCACGCTTGGGTCCGCCGGCATCAGGCCTGCGGGGTTTGCTGCTGGGGGGGCTGGATCGCCGCGTCCGGCGAGCAGGCTGCGGCCCGTGAGCCCGGCGATGCCGACTGCGCCTGCGGTTCCGCCGACTACGGCGAGGAACCGGCGGCGGCTCATCGGCTTGCGAGCCGCTGAGCTTGCGAGGCCGGTGTCGTCTGGTTCGGTGGGGGGTTCAGTCGTCATCGGTGCTCGGGGGGTGGGGGATCTTGACGTTGAGGGTGTGCCGGTCGGCGCCTACGGGCGTGGTCTTGGCGGCTGCCGCGATGACGTAGGTGCCCTTGTCGAGCTCGAGGCGGATCCTGGAGTCGGTCGTGTTGCCGTCCAGGTATCCGTAGCCGGTGCTGCTGCCGTCGCCGTGGTCTGTGCCGGCGTCGTCGTTGCGGCCCGCGGGGGTGCCGCCGAGGTCTGCTTTCACGTCGCCTGTGTCGGTCGACCTCGGATCGGGCGGGGCGCGGTACAGCGCCAGATAGGTGTCGCGGTCGTCGGACCACAGCCGCACGGTGACCTGCGCGTCGTCGCGGGGCACCCGCAGCACGTAGAACCGCGCCCGATAGCTCGAAGTGCCGTCCGACACCGTGCAGGCTGCCACCGTGGGCCAGCTGGCTGTCTCGAGGTGCCAGCGGCTCGGCGGCAGCCGTCGCACGCAGCTGGCGGGCATCTGGGCACCGTCGGGCTTGACGATCTTGACCTGGCCAGCGGCGGGTCCGGTGCA
>JAJDVQ010000070.1 GCA_022826045.1 Acidimicrobiia bacterium
GTGCCGGCGCAGATCGCGTAGAGCGTGTTGAGATCGAAGGCGAGCAGGTCGTCGATGTCGCGCGCGACCAGCGACCGGTTGAAGAAATGGATGTTGGGCATGACATCCACGATGCGGGCGGCGTCGTAGAGGTCGGCCAGCGTCGCCTCCCGGTAGCGCCCGGTATCGAGGACCACGATGTTCGGGGACGCGCCCCCGGAGCCGAAATGGACCCGGCGACCTCCGATCTCGAGGTCGTGCGCCGGATTTCGGCCGTATGCGGTGAAGCGTTTGGGGCACGACGCGAGCACGTCTTCGACCAGGGCGCGGGGAAAGAGCAGGCGGCCCCGGGAGTCGAGGCGCCCGCCTCGCGCCGTGACCCTTTCCACCATGGGCGGTATCGCGCCCGCGAGGCCGACGCTCTCGAGCAGGTCGAGAACGGCCCGGTGCACCCTGTTCAGGTCGGACTCGCCGAGCGGCCCGAACGCGCCGCCCTCGACGCCGGGCCAGACCGCCCGGTGGAGCTCCTGTCGCGCGAGCGGGTGTCCGGCCCGGTCCCGACCCCGTCTCCTCCGGCGGGAGTGGTCGGCTGGGGTCATGCCGGCCGCCTTCCGCCGAGCATCCTGAGCCCCGCGTGTCCGGCCTGCGCGACACGGATGGGGGCGGCCGCCTCCACCCCTGCGTCGTCGCGGCGGGCGGCAACGAGCATGCTCGCGCGGGGATCTTCGAGGCCCCGGGCGCTTCGTTCCGGCCGCGAGAGAGCGGCGTCTTCCGGCAGCGCCGGAGTGGCGCCCGGCGCCGGCCGCCGGGCAACGCGGCAGGAGTCGTCGAGCCGCACCTGATCCTCTCCCTATCCGTTCCCGGCTTCGCCACGGGCGGCGGCGTGCGCGGCCGCCGTGGCGCCCGCGATGCGCCCGAGCACCGCGCCGGCGGTGAGCCCGGCGCCGCCGGGATAGTTGAAGTAGAAGAGCCCGCCGACGAGCTCGCCCGCCGCGTGAAGGCCGGGCAGGGGCTCGAGGTCCTCGTCGAGCACGCGCCCCGAGGTGTCGACGCGCAGCCCGCCGAAGGTGAAGGTGATGCCGCAGGTGACCGCGTAGGCCTCGAAGGGAGGGGTGTCGATGGGGTTGGCCCAGTTCGACTTCTCCGGCACGAGCCCCCGGGTGCCGCGTCCGTCCTTGACGTTCGGGTCGAAGGGGATGTCGCTTCGCACCGCGGCGTTGAAGGCGCGTATCGTGGCGCAGGCGGCTTGTGCGTCCACGTCCTCGAGCTTCGCGCACAGCTCCTCCAGGGTTGCGGCGCGCGCCCTGGTCACCTGCCGGATGCGGTACTCGGGGCGCAGCAGGTGGGCCACCCGGGCATCGAACACCTGCCACGCAAACTGGCCCGGCTGCCGCAGGACCTCGCGGCCGTAGCGGGCGTAGGTGTAGTTGCGGAAGTCGGCGCCCTCGTCCACGAAGCGCTGGCCGTCCTGGTTCAGCACGATCGCGAACGGGTAACTGTGCTTCTGGAAGCCGTCGCCGACGGCGAGGTCGCCGAACTCCGGGGCGTTGTAATCCCAGGCCACGGCGTGGGCGCCGCTCCAGTTGCCGTACGGCATGGCACCGATGTCGAGCGCCATTGCGATGCCGTCGCCGGTGTTGAAGCGGGTGCCGCGCACCTTGGCCAGGTCCCATCCGGGGCCGAGATAGCGGGTGCGCCATTCGGCATTGGCCTGGAACCCGCCCGCTGCCAGTACGACAGCGCTGCTCTCAACATCAACCATCCGGTCCGGATGTCCCGAGTTATCGGCGCTGCGCAGCCGGACCCGCACGCCTCGAACTGCGCCGGAAGGGTCGGTGATCAGCGATTGCGCGGTGGCTTCGTGCCACAGGTCGATCCGGTTCCGATCGAGCGCCGCCCGCAGCGACCCCACGAGTCCCTCGCCGCCGCCCACCGACTCCACCGTGAGGCCGCCCCAGAACGTGAAGCGCCCGTCCACCTTGAATGCCTGGCGACCCCAGATCGGAGCGAACCGCACGCCGTGACTCGCCATCCACATCAGCGTGTCCTTGCTGCGAGTGACGAGCGTGTCGGCCAGTTCGGGATCGCACCGGTAGTCGGTGATGCGGCCGAGATCGGCGTAGAACTGCTCTTCGGTGTAGGTGCCGAAGTCGGTCATCTGAACTTCGGCGTCCGTAAGGTCGGGCATCAGCGCTCGCAGGTCATCGACGCCG
This sequence comes from Acidimicrobiia bacterium, assembly GCA_022826045.1. Classification (GTDB taxonomy): domain Bacteria; phylum Actinomycetota; class Acidimicrobiia; order Acidimicrobiales; family Poriferisodalaceae; genus Poriferisodalis. The sequence continues at coordinate 2,193 of JAJDVQ010000070.1, forward strand.
TCGTAGGCGAAGCGGATCGCGCCGGCAGTGAAGCGGCTGTTGCCGCCGGCCTCGGCCTCGGGTGCCCGCTCCAGCACGAGCACCCTGGCACCGCCTTCGCAGGCCGCGAGCGCTGCACACATGGCTGCATTTCCCGCGCCGACCACCACCACGTCGTAGCGCTCGGCCGGGTCGGGGACCGTTGGTTGGTCAGGCGCATTCACGCCGGGCGAGCCTATGTGGAGCGCTCGGCCAGCGCCTGCGTGGCGCACGGGCCCGAATCGAATGTTGACCGGGAACAAGACCGGGAGATGTGAGGCGAATCGGTGGCCTGAGCGGCCCACAGCATCTCGGGCTGACGGCCTACGCTGCGGCGATGAGCGAGACGCAGACATCCAGCGAGACCGGTGCCGGCGAGCCGGTCGTGATCGACCACGAGCGCCTGGCCGGCTTCATCGCTGAGATCTTCCGGCATACGGCGTGCTCCGATGCCGAAGCGGCGCGTATCGGTCGCAGCCTCGTGGGGGCCAATCTGGCAGGCCATGACAGTCACGGCGTGATCCGTTCGGCGCTGTATGTGGATCTGCTGGCGAATGGCGTCCAGCTGGCTGATCAGGAAATCAAGGTGCTCATCGACTCCGGCTCGCTGTTGCTGGTAGACGGCCAGTACGGCATGGGCCAGACCGTCGGGCCTGCCGCGGTGCAACTGGGCATCGAACGATGCGCCGATCTGGGCGTTGCGGTTGTGGGGCTGCGCAACGCGGGCCACCTCGGCCGCATCGGCGAGTACGCCGAGATGGCCGCAGCCGAAGGCCTGGTCTCGGTGCACTTCGTGAACGTGGCGAACAGCCGGCTGGTGGCCCCGTTCGGCGCCAAGGCCCGCCGCATGGGCACCAACCCATGCGCCTACGGCGCGCCCGTGGCCGGACGGCGTCCGGTCATCCACGACTTCGCGACGTCCGTGGTGGCCGAGGGCAAGGCCATGGTCGCCCTGCACGGAGGCCCCGCTGTGCCCGACAACGCCTTGGTGTCCGGCGACGGCGAGATCACCGGCGATCCCCGGGTGCTCTACACGTTCCAAGAGGGAGAGCGCCCCAACTCGATGGATGGTCCCGGCGCGCTGCGGGCGATGGGGGAGCACAAGGGCTCGGGCATCTCGGTGATGTGCGAGCTGCTGGCCGGTGCGCTCACCGGCACTGGCACTGCAGGACCGCGCCGGGTTCGCTTCGCCAACGGCATGCTCTCGGTCTACGTCGACCCGGCCCAGGTGGACGCCGCTGTCGGCGAGACCGACGACGGCTACAACGGCATTGCGGCCGACTATCTCGATTGGTTCTACGAGGCGGCGGCGATCGATCCGGGCGAGCCCGTCAAGCTGCCCGGCGACGTCGAGCACGAGCGGCGCCAGCACCGCGTGGCCAACGGCATCACGCTGCCCGCCGAGACGTGGGAGAGCATCTGCGGCGGCGCCCGAGCCGCCGGCGTCCCCGAGGCAACGATCTCCGCCGCCGGTCACGGATGAGAGCGCGAGGTGGAGATGAGCACGCCAACCCCGACAGGTGGTGCCGCTCCTGAGAGCGCATGCGAACCGACGGCGCGCACTGTTCCTCGGGATTGGACGCAAGCGGACATCGATTCTGAAAGACAGCGCATAGCCGACGACCGGTCGACGCAGAGAGAGATGGGTCACAACTCAACACCCGCGGTGTTGGCGGATATCGAACGCCACATTCGGCAGATGAAGGGTGATCATCTGGCCGTGGCCTTCGAGGTTCTGGACCCAAGTGCGAGCAACGACACGTTTGCCATCGCCGAGCTGCAAAAGCGGCTCGGACATGACGGACCGGCACGCGCATATCGGTTTCGGCAGACAGCATGGGAACGCGCATCGACCAGATTGCCAACGTCACTGGTGCCCCAGAGCCTCGTCGTATTCTGCGCCTATACCTGCCCAGAGATGAGGCCGATGATGTGCGCGAGATTGAGCGCAAGTTCCACCGGCTGCTTGATGCGGCCGGTCACGCTGGCCCACGCCGAGCCTCGGTGGAGCGCCAAACCGGCGGTACCGAGTGGTTTGCCACCAGCCTTGAGTTTCTAGACGACATCGCTTCCGTAATGGAGCTTGAGATCGTCGAGTTAGACGCAGTGGATGGCCTTTAGGAGCCAGCAAGTGTAAGGCAGCCGCGGCGTTCCCTAACATGACCCCCAGCACCGAGCCCAGCGTCCTCATCCCAAAAAAACGCGAAGGCTCTTCTTAAACGTGTTACGTTTAAGAGATGGGGATCCATGAGTCGGTCTACCGAAATAGGGCAACCGAGGATGAGATCCACGCGATTGCCGCCGACTTCGAGAATCGGGAATTCGAGTCCGCTGAGCTGACAGCAATCCGCAAGACGCGCCGTCGCGCCCCGCGACTCGGCGAGGCGAGGGCCGAGGTGTACACGTTCCGAGCACCGCCGAGCTACAAGCGTCGCATCAAGGAGCAAGCGGCAGCTCAGGACGTGACCGAGAGCCAAGTCATCCGGGATGCGCTCGATGCGTACCTGTCGATGTCGTAGTCCAACTTGGAACATCGACTTCGGCAAATTCAGCACTGTGGCGCGATGGCGGTCCGGTACGCTCAGAGTGCCTGATCGGCTACGGAGGGCGTGGACGGGAGCGCTTGGAGTGCATCAGTGATTGCCAGAGTTCCTTTGGTCCTGGAACCGCAGCCTGAGGGCGGCTTCACCGTCACCTCGCCGGTTCTGCCCGAACTCGTTACCGAAGGCGATTCTGTGTCCGAGGCACTCGCCAATGCCGAAGACGCCTTTGCGGCAGTCGTGGAAATCTACGAAGACCGCGGTCGCCCGCTGCCGCCGAGCGTTTGCCTCGACGACGAAGATGGACCGGTAGCAATCGAGGCGCTCGTATCCATTCCGTGAGATACCGGGACGCTGCTCGCAAATTGAACAGGCTGGGATGCCACGAGGTGCCCCGCAACGGCGGTGGTTCACACCGACGTTGGTTCAATCCCGAGAATCAACGAGACACCGTTCTCCCCGACTGGGGCGGGCGTGACCTGAAGATCGGAACCGTGCGCGCAGCCGTCAGACAACTTGGCATCGATTGGCGCCAGTTCCAAGACGCATAGGGGTAGCGGCGCTACTCGTCGAGGGTGGGGCCGGTGCCCTGCACGCGGGTCTGGCGCATGTAGCGGCGCCAGCGGTCGGCGTCGTAGCCGGCGCCGCGGTGCAGCAGGCAGCGATTGTCGTAGATGACCGTGTCGCCCGGGCTCCAGCGATGCACGTACTCGTCTTCGGGACGGGTGGCGGCCTCGTTGAGTTCGTCGATGAGTCGGCGGCTGTCGATGCCGTGCCAGCCGACGATCGACCGGGCATGCGAGCCGGCGTAGTAGTTCCTCAGGCCGTTGCCGGGGTTGGTGCGCACCAGCCGCTGGGGGATCGGCGGCAGCGATGCGGCGTGGTTCGGATCAACCGGGGCCACCTTGGTCCGGCTGAACACGTAATCGTGCAACACCACCAGATCGTCGATCTCGGTTTGGCGCTCGGGGCCGAGCCTGGCGTACGCGGCGCGCTGGCTGGCGTACAGCGTCTCGCCGCCCTCGCCGGGCACCTCGTAGGCGCACAGGATCGACACGTACGACGGCACGAGCCGGAACGACGAATCCGAGTGCCAGAGGTTGTTGCCCTTCTGGTTGTGGGTCAGCGGGTGTGACTCGTCCCGCTTGGTGTGGGCGTCGATCACGTTGCCGATGGTGCCGAAGTACTCGACCCTGCCGGTCTTGCCGAACACCACATGATTCGGCTCGGGCTCGCCGAGGCTGCGGGTGAGCGTCAGCTGCGCTTCGTCGGACATCTGCTGGTCGGTGAAGTGCAGCAGCGAATAGGTGTCGATGGCCTCATGCAGCGCGGTCACTGCCTCGGCGTCCATGTGCCCAGCGAGGTCGATGCCCGTCACTCGCGCCCCGAAATCGGGATGGATCGGCTCAAGCGTCAGCATGGGTTCATCTTGGCATTGCTGCGTTGCGCGTCGCCGAACACCTCAGGCACTTGACACCTGCTGGCCGCATCGCTCGTCCTGCTTGCGGAGGCGCCAGACGGCCCCGGTGACGGGCCATCAGCCGCGTTGGACGCAGACGGTTCAGCTCTCGTGGCGGGCCAGCGAGCCGCCCTCGGCCGCCAGCCGCTCCAGCAATGGGCTCGGCGTCCAGTGATCGCCGCCCAGCGTTTCGTCATAGTGCCGGATGCGGCCCAGCACCTCGCCGAGCCCGATCTCGTCGGCCCAGTACATCGGCCCGCCGGTGTACATCGGCCAGCCGTAGCCGTTGATCCAGGTGACATCGACGTCGCTGCCCCGCAGCGCGATGCCCTCGTCGAGGATCTTGGCGCCCTCGTTGACCATCGGGTACAGGCAGCGTTCGAGAATCTCCTGATCGGTGACATCGCGCAGCACCGCGCCGCGCTCAGCGGCGAAGTCACGGATCATCTGCTCCACCTCGGGGTCGGGCGTCGAGGCCCGGGTGTCAGGGTCGTAGATGTAGTAGCCGCGGCCGTTCTTCTGGCCCCGGCGGCCCGACTCGCACAGCACCTCGCGCACCGTCGAGCTCGACGACGTGTCCTCGTTCCAGCCGACGTCGAGCCCGGCGAGGTCGCTCATGGCGAACGGCCCCATCGGAAAGCCGAAACCGTACACGACCTTGTCGATCTGGGCCGGCGTGGCGCCCTCCAGCAGCATCTTCTCGGCCTCGATGCCCCGCATGAACAGCATCCGGTTGCCGATGAAGCCATAGCAGACGCCGCACAGCACCGGCGTCTTGCCGATGCGCTTGCCGATCGACATGGCGGTGGTGATGGCCGTGTGCGAGGTGGCATCGCCGCGCACCACTTCAAGCATCCGCATGACGTTGGCTGGAGAGAAGAAGTGCATGCCGATGACGGCTTCGGGCCGTGAGGTGGCCGAGGCGATCTCGTTCACATCCAGCGCCGAGGTGTTGGTGGCGAGGACAGCGCCCGGCTTGCAGATGGCGTCGAGCTGGGCGAACACGTCCTTCTTGAGCGCCATGTTCTCGAAGACGGCTTCGATCATCAGGTCGCAGTCGGCGAAGTCGCCCATGTCGGTGGAGCCTTGGAGCAGGTCCATGCGGGTCTGCACGTCGTCGGAGGAGATGCCGCCCCGCGCAGCGGTGCGCTCGTAGTTGCGCCGCACCACGCCGAGGCCTCGCTCGAGGCTCGCCTCGTCACGCTCCACGAGGGTGACAGGAATGCCGATGTTGGCGAAGTTCATGGCGATGCCGCCGCCCATCGTTCCCGCGCCCAGGATGCCGACCCGCGCAATGTCGACGGGCGGCGTGTCGCGGGGAACGTCGGGCACCTTCTGGGCCGCCCGCTCGGCGAAGAAGTAGTACTGCTGCGCGTTGGCCTGCGAGCCGCCCATCAGCTCGCCGATCTGGCGCTGCTCGAAGGCCATGCCTTCGTCGAAGTCGCCGCTGGCGCCTGAGGCAACAGCCGCCTCGATGCACTGCACATTGCGCTCGGGTGCGTCGAAACCGCGGGTGCGTCGGGCGATGGAGGCTCGGAATGCGGCGAATTGGTCGGGGCCGAATCCCTCGAGCCGCTCGTTGCGGTCGCGGACCTTGGCCAGCGGCAGCCCTTCGGCCACTGCCCGGCGGGCGAATGCCAGTGCCCCCGCTTCGAGGTCGGCCATGGTGTCGCCGACGATCTCGTCGATCAGTCCGCATTCGAGCGCTTCGGCCGAGCCGATGGGGTCGCCGCTCGTCACCATCTCCAATGCACGTTGCGGCCCGGTGATGCGCGGCAGGCGTTGCGTGCCGCCCGCGCCGGGCACCAGCCCCAGCTTCACCTCGGGCAGCCCGAACTGTGCCGAGCTGACAGCCACCCGATAGTGGGCGCACAGCGCTACTTCGAGACCGCCGCCCAGCGCCGTGCCGTGGATGGCAGCAATCACGGGCTTTGTGCTGTTCTCCATGGCGGCCTGCGGCGGACCGATGCCGGGCTTGCGCGGTGCCTGGGAGAACTCGGTGATGTCCGCGCCGGCAATGAACGTGCGCCTGTCGCAGATCAGCACGATCGCGGTGGCGTCGCTGGCCTCAGCGGCCGCCATGCCGTCGAGCAGCCCGAGCCGCACATGGTGGCTGAGAGCATTCACGGGCGGGTTGTTCACGATGAGCAGCGCCACGTCGTCGCGGCGCTCGAGTCGGACCGACTCGGTGATCTGGCTCTGTTCCTGGGTTGTCATGGGCCGCAGCGTACGCAACGACGGCGCGGGATGACCGGGTGACGCGAGCCGATCCCGCAATATTCTCCCCGGTGCGGACAGGGCCCGGCGATACGCTGCGAATGTCTTGGACGACTGCAACGTCCAAGCCATCCCCATGGAGCGCCGGTGACTGACAAGCCCGACCCGTTTACGGTCCCCTTCGGGACCATCTTCTGTGACTGGATGACCACCGCCCGCGCCGACGACGGCCCGTACGTCTACGGCGGGGGAGCTGAGCCGTTCGGCGATTTCACCATCAGCCCGGCGGCGCACGTACTGCACTACGGCAGCGCCATCTTCGAAGGGCTGAAGGCACACCGCCAGGTGGACGGCTCGCTGGCGATCTTCCGGCTGGACCGGCATGTCGAGCGCATGGTGTCCAGCGCGCAGCGGCTGCGGCTGCCGGCCATCGACGGCGATGTGCTGCATCAGATGTGCGTGGACGCAGTGGAGGCGAACGCGGGTGAGGTGCCCGACCCGCCCGGCTCGCTCTACATTCGCCCGACGCTCATCGGCACGGAGCCCGACATCGGTGCCGCGGCCCGCCCGACGCGCAGCGCGCTGCTGTACGTCGTCAACTGCCCGGTGGGCGATTATTTCAAGGGCGGCGTCCGGCCGCTGACCTTGCTGGTGGAGACCGACATTCCCCGCACCGTCCCGCAGTTCGGCATGGTGAAGTGTGGCGGGAACTACGCCATGGCGCTGGCGCCCACGCTGGATGCCATGGTCGGCAACGAGGCCATCGACCAGATGCTGTTCGCCACCGGCGGCGACATCACCGAGACCGGGGCGTCCAACTTCTTCCTGGCCGACGACGAGCGGGTGGTGACCCGTCATCTCGACGAGTCCTTCCTGCACGGTGTCACCCGGTCGTCGGTGATCGAGCTCGCCGCGTCCTTGGGCTACGAGGTCGAGGAGCGCTCGATCGACCCCGAGGAGCTGGTCGACTGGGCTGAGCGAGGGGAGGCGTTCCTGTCGGGAACGGCCGCCGTGCTCGCGCCGGTCGGCACGATCCTGTACGAGGGCAAGACGCTCACTGTGGGCGACGGTCAGCCGGGCCGCAACACGATGCGGCTGCGCCAGGCGCTCGTCGACATCCAGATCGGTGCTGCGACCGACCCCTTCGGCTGGCGCACGCCGGTGAAGGGCTGACGGATCGGGTTGCCATGAGCAGTCAGGACACCGACCGCACCGTGTCCTGGACGGCAATGGAGCACGGCACCGCTGACGACTACGCGTTCTTGGACAGCCAGCACTACACGCACGTCCGAACGGGACTGGTCGACAACCTGCTGAACATCCTGCAATGCCTGCGGGGACCCACGCTGGGCTACCAGATCGACCGCTACGACCATTCCCTGCAATCGGCCACCCGGGCATTTCGAAACGGCGAATCGACCGACCTCGTGGCGGCGGCCCTGCTGCATGACATCGGTGACGCGTTCGCGCCCGAGAATCACAGCGCTGCCGGCGCCACCGTCCTGCAGCCCTATGTCGACGAGCGGACCCATTGGGTGATCGCCCACCACGGGCTCTTTCAGGGCCACTACTACTTCCATCATCTCGGCGATGATCGCGATGCCCGCGAGCAGTACCGAGACTCGCCCCACTACGACGCCTGCGTGGACTTCTGCGAGAACTACGACCAGAACTGCTTCGACCCGAAGTACCCTAGCCTCGCAGCCGAAGACTTCCGCCCCCTGCTCGACGAGGTCTTCAGCCGCCCCTCACAGGTCCCCGCGACCGCCCCACTGCCGCCACCGAGCTGATTCCTCACTGAAGGCGGCTGTAGCTCCCCGCCTCACCAGAGCGTGGTGACAGGGAACTCCTCAAATGCCGGGTCTCTCGTGACGAGCGTCAACGACTCGATCTCGGCCTGCGCCGCCAGCATCCGGTCGAATGGATCCTTGTGCGCCGTTGCGTAACTTCCGGCGCGCTGAGCATGCGCGAAGGTGATAGGCAGTCGGTTGTAGTCAGCCGCCAGAACCAGCTGATCGAGTCGCGACGCGAAGATCCCCAGGTCGTCGAGCCGACCCAAGCGGTGTTTGGTTGCAATCTCCCACGCACTCGCAGCGCTCACGAGAATCCTCGCCTCGGGGTCCAAGACTGCGGCCCGAGCACCGGCAGAGAGCGCCGGGTCGTCTCCCAAACACCACAGCAGGGCGTGGGTGTCCAGCAGAAGCTCGTTCATCCTCCCTCCCAGGTTGCGAGTTCGTCATCGGGGAGGGGATCGAAGAACTCTGGTGGCACCTCGATGCCGCGGAACAGCCCTATGCGGCGACTCGGCCGTCTCTCCTCGTACGGCACAAGACGGGCGCAGGGCTTGCCCGCCCGCGCAATCACGATCTCCTCACCCTCCTCAACTCGGCTGAGCAACTTCGACAGATGCGTCTTCGCCTCGTGCACATTCACAATCGATGATAATTTCATATTATCTCAGCCTTTTCAAGCTATTTTCACTGCAGCGAATCTTATGAACTTAGTCTAGTGACTAGACTAAATCACACACGCGGTCGCCCAAGGTGCAGGTGAGGATGTTCACATGGCATTCCGGGTACGGGCGCAGCGGGGTCACTCGCCGCACTTCCGCTCGAGCGCTGACTACGAACTTCTACAAAGTAGAACTTCGTAGTCGGGTGGCAGCAGTTCGTTCACAGGCGCCTCCTGCCCTTGCTCTCGTCGGCGACGATCCAAGACGGGCAGCAGAGCATTCCCAGAACGCGCTGCAAGACACTCCCCCAAAGCGCCATGGATCATTCTTGGAACGCAGGGCACGTCTCAGCTTCGTTCCGAGTGCGACGATGTCGGCATGCCGACCACCGTCGCGTTGCCGACATGCGCATAGCGGCCCGGAGTGCAGGTGAGAATGATCACTTGGCAGTCGTCACCAGCGCTCGAGATGGCAGCGCCCATGCGCTCCAAGCGAGCCGGATCGCTCCAGCCGAGAGCGTCGTCGAGTATCACTGGTGCGCCGCTGCCATCGGGACTGACGATTGACGCACAAGCCAGTCGCGCGATGATTCCGAGCTGCTCTTGCGCGCCGGTGCTCAACTGGCTCACGGCGAGAGTGACACCGCCAAGCGTGCGGCGTGAGACTGCCAGCGCGTCGTCGACGTCGACCTCGAATGAGGTGTCGTAGACGATGCGACCGTATTGCTCGATTCGTTGTTTGAACGGCGCGATGTAGCGCTGACGCGCTTCGGTGCGCCGATGCTCGAAGACTTCGTAGAGCAGCTTCGCGGCCTCCGCCCTCTCGCCGAGGCTCTGGTCCTGCGCGAGGCAACGATCCCGGTTGCTGTATGCGGCGTCGAGTTGTGCCCCGAGGCCCTTCTCGCCTCGGAGGTCGAGGCTGACGTGCAGGTTTTGGAGTTGCTCGTGGTTCTGCGACAGCGCTGCCCTCGCCCGGTTCAGCTTCTGGTCTGCGTTAGTCAGCCGACTGCGCAGCGAGTCGATATCGACATCGTCGAGCCTCGCCCGGGCGGCGTCACGAGCAGTTCGAGATTCTTGTGACGCATCCCGTGCCGCGGTGACACGCTTACCGAGCACCGCGTCAGGAAGCTGTGCCCTAGCTGTCTCCAGCTTCTGCAGTGCGTCTGCGGCCGCGCTGACTGCGGCGTTGATGGTGGCTCCCAGGGCGGCGTGAGCAACTTGCTCGTCATTGTGGGCCTTCTGCGCGCTCTTGAGCGAGGCGTCGGCGGACTCGAAGCTCAGTCTCCGTTCTTCGAGTTCGTCACGCAGGTCGAGCGCGGTTCGAGTAGCCGAGTCAAGATCGGACGGCAGGGGGGGCATCAGATTCTCGCTCGTCTGGATAGGCAGCGACCCGCGCTGCGAGGCGCGAGGCCTTGTTTGCCAGCACGTCGACCGTCAGATCGTCGAGATCGCGTTCGATGTCAGTGCGCGCCTGATCGCACTCTCGGGATGCTGTGTGACGGCGAGCCAGCGCTTCGCGGGCTTCGGCGAGATGGGCCACGCCAGCCTCGTCACACAGCGCGCGCAATTCTGCTTCGGCCTTGAAGAGTTCGCTGCCGAGCTGGCGCGACTCGTTTCCGGCTGTGACGGTGATCCTCAGCGAACCGGGGACAATGACTTCGGCAGAGTCGACGACATCGGTGACCTGCTCATCGCCCTCGTTCAGATGCACTGCGACTCCGTCGATGGTGACTTCGAGATCGCTCAGGCCGGTGGCCGTAACTGTTGCCGACCCAGCGTTCGCAGCGGCCCGCGCCTGGATAACCGCTCGCTGAGCAGCATCGATTCGCTCGATGTCATCGTCGTCGAGATGTATTGCTTCGAGGACGGCGTTTGCGGCGTCCATCTGCTCTTGAGCTGCGATGACACGCTCATGACGCGCCCCGAGTTGCCGGGCCTCGATGATCTGTCTCAGGTGCTCGCGATCACGATCTGCCAGTGCACTCGACTTGCGGGTCTGTTCAAAGCACTTCTGCGCTGCCGTGTGGGCTGCGTTGGCTTCCTTGTGGTGTCGTAGGGCAGCGGCCAATGCTGGCGCTGCTTGTTCGGCTTGCTCCGCCAACTCGGCCGTTCGCAGTCGGCATCGCTCCTCCTCGCCGACGAGGTCAGCCCGTGCCTGCTGTTCGGCTTGTGCGCGCTCGGCCTCGGTCTCCAATCGCCTCCACTCAGCTTCACACCGGCTGAACTCTTCCTCGACACCCTCGGCTGCGCTCACCTGCTGCTGGCATCCGTCTCGGGCCTTCTCGGCTTGGGCCAGTAGCTCTTGCAGGCGTTCCGCGTCCGTTGCCAGGCGTGCTGTTCGCTCTGTGTCTGCCTCGATCTCAGCGAGCTGCTGGGTCAACGACGCCACATCGGCCTCAGCGTCGTTCACTCGCTGCTGCGATTCGGTGAGCACGGCTTTGCGTTTGCCCGTTGGCGTCCAGTACTTATCGCGTTCAGCAGTGATTGCCTGCCAGATCCCTTCGTGACTGTCGTTCTCGCCGATGTCGCCTGCTGCGGTGTCGAGCGCAGCGCCGAGATTGGTGTCGGCGAAAGACGGCAATGCCAAATGGGTGCCTTGACGGACCTGGAGCGCCTTCAGCAATTCGGTGTCGAGGGTCTCCGAGAGAATCTCTTGGACTCGTTCGTGGGCCTCATCGCCGGTGAGCTGTTCACGTTGTGGTGCCGAGATGTCCAGTGTGGTCGTGCCTTTGCGTGCCCACCGCTTGGCGAACACGAACCGATACGGCCCGGTGGAGATTTCGGCCTCGACTTCGGGATCCGCGTCATGATGCACGGGCTTCACCGCCGTGACGCGTCGAGCGTCGGAGCGGTCCAAGAAGCGCTTGTCGAGGAGCAGTTCGAGCGCTTCGACGAGGCTGGTTTTGCCAGCCTCGTTGTCGCCCTCGATCACGGTGACCCCGCTCTCGTCGAAGGTCACTTCGGCATAATCAACGCCTCTGTAGTTCGTGAGCGTGATGCGGTGAATCCTCATGATGCGGACCTCACCAGGCGATGCAGCAATGCCGTCGCGTTCTGGGCGCGCACTGCCTCGGAAGGATCGGGCGATTGGGCCAGTCCTCGCAAGTCGTCCAGCGCCTCGCTCGCGAAACCTGAAAGCCCAAGTGTGGAAGTCTCGGCATCGTCGGGGACTACCACCAAATCCGATCTTCGTTCCCATGTCTCGAGAGCCGCGAGCAGGTCTGAGAAATGATCGAGCAACCGATCGAGGCGCTCCTTTTGACCAAGTGAGAGTGAGCCGACGAGCGACAGCTTGACAATCGCCCGCTGTTTGTCTTCGAGGGCGTCGAGCCACTGTTCCAACGAGTCGATATCCGCATCGGACGTGAGGTGAGACTGGTGCTGCCGAAAACGCCAACTGCCAACGCTTCGCGGTGTTACCTCGACCTGTCCTGGCTCGAGCTCGACGACGAGGACATTTCCCGGATCTTCCTCGCGATAGTCGGTCGGTTCGGGGGCACCTGAGTACCAGACACGTTCGGTCGCGCCTTCCTCTGTCGTGGAGTGACGGTCGCCGAGCGCGACGTAGTGGATTTGGCCCGCCTCGATGCGTTCTTCCAATCGCCTTAACGAAATGAGGGCGGGATCGGTTGCATCGGGCGAGCGGCTGTCAAGGGCGCCGTGGCCGACGATGATGCGAAGCGCCGCTGACGGCCCCGCAGCTGCGCATGCCTGATCTACCAAGTCGTGGAGCGGGCGCTTGGATGTCCATGGCGCAGCCACCAATTCGATGCCTTCAGCCACCTGTATCGGGCCGGAATCCTCCAATACGACGACATTGGACTGTTGCCGTTCGCGAAACGTATTCGAGCGGAAGATCGAGGCGGCATCCAGCGGGTCGTGATTGCCAGGCAGGAGGTAGAAGGTCACGTCTGGCGTGGCGGCCATCGCATCCAAGGCGCGGGTGAGCACTTGGCGGTCGATCTGGTTCGACTCGAAGACATCGCCGGATGCGACGACGAATTCGCATTCTTCGTCGACCGCTAGCTGGCCAATGGTCCCCACAGCGTCGAGCCGTGCTTGGCTGAATCTCGGCTGGGCCTCGCCGTCGAGAAAATGACGTGTCATTCCGAGTTGCCAGTCGGCCGTGTGGATGAATTTCATGTTCGAAGACGGTAATGACGGGGTGCGACAGGCTCCTGCGTATTTTCTGACGGGTGGGCGCCGGGCACGCCTTGGGACCCCGACGACACCCGATCAGCATGCAGCCGAGACACGGAAGGGCGCCGGTGCGGCGCAACCGGGTCAGACGCGGGTGATGGGGTCGCCGGGGCGGACGGTGCCGGGCCGGATGACGCGGCAGTTGACGCCGCGCATGCGCAGGTCGCGGCCTTCGCCGGTGTTCACGAAACGCAGGGCGTCACGGCCGAATCGGGCGGCGAACTTGGCGCAGCCTCGGTGCGGTTTGGCTGTGACCTCCAGGATCGCATCACCGAGCCTCAGTTGGGCGCCGGCGGGCAGCGTCTCATGGCTGATGTCGAGGTCTGCGTAGATCTGGTCGCCGGCGAGCGGCCAGCGTTCGATTGGCCCGATGACCGCCGCGGCCGCACGAGCGCTCATGATGGTGATCTGGGCGTCCGGGTGCGGTCCGCCATCAGGCGATGACGGTGAGCCTCGCTGGTTCCACGTGTCGCCCGCGACGCCCTCGGCATCGTTGATCTCGGCCACGTCGAGCACCTCGCGGGCATCTTCGCCAGGGCGGCGAACGATGAGCTCGATTACGCCGGTACTGCCGGGCGCCTCGCGAATGTGCGGCAGCGCCGCTTCCAGCTCGGCGGTGCTGCGGTGACGCGCCGGATCGCTGCTCGCAGCCCCGGCGACGGGGCTACCGCGGTCGAGGGTGTCGCTGGCGTCTTCGTGGCTGGCGGCGGTGCCGGTCTGCACTGGTGTGTTCATGTGAGGGTGCCCTTTTTCTGCCATTGAGCGGGCAGGGTCGCCCCGCCTGCATCACAGGGGAGTTATTGCGCCGCCGACGGCGCTGGCGAAATGAATTCGAGCTGCAGGTCGCGCGCCTCGGCCTCGGGACTCCGCTCGGCGGGATCGCCGTAACCGCCGCCACCCGGGAACTCCACGATCAGGCGGCGGTCGCCGGAAATCACCGAACGGCCTTTGGAGCGCACCTCCGTGCCGTCGTCGAGCGACAGGCGGCCCAGCGCGCCAGGTCCGCCGCCGTGCCGGCCGCGCGCCGGGTACACGGTTCGCTCGTAGGTCGCGCTGATGGAGAAATCGCGCCCCTGGTGATTCTCCAGCTCGATGACCTGGCCGAGCCCGCCCCGGTACTTGCCCTGCCCGCCGGAATCGCGCCGGAACTCCTTGCGCCAGAACACGAGCGGCGAACCGATCTCGTTCACCTCCACCGGCATGTTGCGCACCCCGCTCGGGAAGGCCGTTGCCGACAGTCCGTCCGCCTGCGGGCGGGCGCCGGCACCGCCCGAATGGAAGCTCATCAGGATGTACCGCTCCAGCTTGCGCCGGTCGGATTCGGCGCCCGATTGCCCAACCGCCGTGCGGGAGCGATTCGTCGCGCCGACGCCGGTATCGGGCTCCCACATGCCCGTGCCGAGCAGATTCCACAACGACGACGTGCCCTCCGCCGGCACCCGCTCGGGCACCACCTGGCTCAGGCAGCCGAACACGGCATCAGGGAGCAATTGGCCCATGACGTGACGCACATTCACCGCTGCGGGGTGGGGCGCATTGAGAATGCAGCCCTCGGGCGCTCGCACTCGCACGGCGTCGAGCGAGCCCGTGTTGTTGGGGATGTCGGGGCCGACAATGCAGCGCACACCGAATGACGTGTAGGCGTCGGTGTAGGCCATCGGCACGTTGATGCCCCAGCTCGACTGAGGCCCGGTGCCGTCGAAGTCCACGTCGATTCCGTCGGGCCCGGCGGTCAGCGAGCACACGATGTCGATGGGCTGCTCCATGCCGTCGACACGCATCATGGACTTCCACGAGCCGCTCGGCAGCTCGCCGATCGCATCGAGCATGGCCTGGTGCGATGACGTGATGATGTGCTCCGCCAGCTCGTCCAAATCGGTCATGGCGTACTCGTCCATCATCGAGATAAGGCGCGCAGCCCCGGTCTCGTTGCAGGCAGCCAGCGAGTGGATGTCGCCGATGACCTGCACCGGGTCGCGGACGTTGGCCTCGATGATCGCCACCACGTTCGGGTCGAACACGCCGTCGGTGGCGAACTTCAGGATCGGCAGGTACAGGCCCTCGTGGTACACCTCCTTCGAGTCGGTGGTGAAGCCAGCGCCGCCGATGTCCACCACATGGCTCGTGCAGGCGAACAGCGCCACCAGTTCGCCGCGCAGGAACGCCGGCGTGACCACCACGATGTCGAACAGGTGGCCGGTGCCCTTCCATGGGTCGTTGGTGAGGAAGATGTCGCCGGGGCGCATCTCCGACGCCGGGAAGCGATCCAGGAAATGAAGCACCGAGTAGGCCATGGAGTTCACATGGCCCGGCGTGCCCGTGACCGACTGGGCGAGCATCCGCCCCTGGGGGTCGAAGATGCCCGCCGACAGGTCGCCGGCCTCCCGGGTCGAGGTGCTGAAGGCAGCACGGACGAGCGCCCGTGCCTGTTCCTCGGTCACGGAGATGAGGCGGTTCCACTGCACGCCCAGCCGCACCGCGTCGAGGTCTGCCGTGGCATCGGCCGGTCGACGCGTGTGCTGCGGCGCCGCGAGGCCGGTGAGTCGCAGGTGTCCGCCCCCCGTCACGGTTGCCACCGCTCCATCGGGGACCAAGGTCGTGGTCTGGTCCTCGGTGATCAGGGCAGGTCCAGCCAGCCAAGCGCCTTCGGTGAGGGAACCTCGCTCGAAGACCGCATGGGGGATGGCCCGGCCGGTTGCGGTGTCGACGACAAGTGCAGTCTCGTCGGAGGCAACCGGCTCGTCGGCGACGGTCGGATGCAGCGAAATGGCGGGGGCCTGCGGGGTACGCACTTCCAGCAGCCAGCTCAGGATCTCGATCTCGAGGTTGCCGATGTGGCGCGTGTAGAGCTGCTGGTAGGCCTTCGTGAACGCGGTTCGCAGCTGGTTGCGAACCTCGGCGTCGCTCGGGCTGTCGATGCTGTCGGCGAGCAGCGCAGCAGCGTCGACGTCGACGGTGATCTCATGGCCTTGACCGCGGTAGCGCATCAGGGCCCGCACGTGTGTGGCCGTCTCGGCGCCGGGCGCAGCAGCGTGCACGATCGCATTCGATTCGTCGGCCATCTCCCGGAGCAGCCCTGCCAGGTTGGCTGCTGTCAGCTCGCTGACGCGGGCATGGCGGGTGCGCACCGACTCGTGCGCCACCGGCGCGGCCAGAAAGCCGATGGCCGAACCCACGCCTGCGCCCGCAGGCACCACGATGTTGTCGATGCCCAGCTTGGCGGCCACCCGCGCTGCGTGCAGCGGCGCCGCTCCGCCGAAGGCGATGAGCGTCCCGCGGCTGATATCGCAGCCTTGATCCGCTGCGTGAACGCGACCGGCATTGGCCATGTTCTCGTCGACAACCTCGGAGATGCCGATGGCAGAGATCGTCGTCTGCAGACCCGACGGCTCCGCCAGCGCGGTCCCGACGGCCTTGGCAGCGGCGTCGACGTCGAACGTCAGCGTGCCGCCCGCAAACCGTTCCGGCGCCAGCCGGCCCAGCACCGCATCGGCATCGGTCACCGTCGGCTCTGTTCCGCCGCGCCCGTAGGCCGCGGGACCCGGCTCGGAGCCTGCACTGGCCGGACCCACGGTGATGCGCCCGAGCGCGTCGAGGCTGGCGATGGATCCGCCGCCGGCCCCAATCTCGACCATCTCGATCACCGGCAGGCGCAGCGGGAGCCCGCTGCCTGCCAGGAAGCGGTACTCGCGGCCGACCTCGAATTCCCGGCTGGTGCGGGGATGACCGCCCTCGACGATGCACAGTTTCGCCGTGGTGCCGCCCATGTCGAAGCTGAGGGCTCGTTCGCAGTCGAGGCCGCGGGCGATCCCCGAGGCGAGCAGCGCGCCGCCGGCGGGTCCGCTCTCGATCAGTCGCACCGGGAAGCGCAGCGCCTCAGCGAGCGTTCCCAGCCCGCCGCCGGAGGTCATGAGGAACACCTCGCAGCCCAATCCCAGCGCTGCGAGCCGTGCATCGAGATCGGTCAGGTACTGCCTCACCAGCGGTGCGATGTAGGCGTTGGCGCACGCAGTGGAAAAGCGCTCGTATTCCCGGATCTCGGGGCAGACCTCGCTGGAGATGGTGACGGTGGCCTCGGGCCAGCACTCGGCCAGTATCTCGGCGGTGCGCTCCTCGTGGCGGGCATCGAGGTAGGAGTGCAGGTAGCCGACAGCGACGCTGGTCACGCCGTCGGCCGCCAATGATTCCGCCGCGGCCTGCACCGCGTGCTCGTCCAGCGGCAGCAGCACCGTGCCGTCGGCGGCGAGCCGCTCGGGTATGCCGATACGGCGGTTGCGCGGCACCAGCGGCTCGGGCCGGCGCATGTACAGGTCGTACTGCTCGAACCGGTTCTCGTGGGCCATCTCGACCGAGTCGCGGATGCCCTGCGTGGTCAGCAGTGCCGTGCGTGCGCCCCGGCGCTCGATGAGGGCATTCGTGGCGAGGGTGGTGCCGTGGATGAACACGCCCACCTCCGCGGGCGCGACGCCTGCGGTGCGCAGCACACGCTCGACGCCGTCGAGCACTGCGTCGGCCGGCGCGTCAGGCGTCGTCAGCACCTTGGCGGTGTGCAGGACCGGCGCGCCGCCGCTGACGTCGTCGACCTCCAGCGCGATGTCGGTGAACGTGCCGCCGATGTCGGCCGCCAGCCGGGCGCGTGCGCCTGCCATCGGCCCAGCGTAGGCGCGTCGTCGCGGAAGGCTGCGGGGCTACCGTGCAGGCGTGGCGAGTGGCGACCAGCGTGGGGGCAGGCCGCCTGCGGGGGCCGGTGCGGGGCTGCGCGTCGGCATCGTGCGGGCGACCTGGAACCCAGAGATCGTGGACCGGCTGGCAGCCGGTGCCCGGCGAGGCCTCGATGAGCTCGGCGTCGCTGAGACAACCGAGGTGACGGTGCCCGGGTGCTTCGAGATCCCTTTCGCGGCACAGGTGCTCGCTCGCAGCGGGCAGGTCGATGCGATCGTCGTGATCGGGGCCGTGATCCGTGGGGAGACAACCCACTACGAGCTGGTCAGCGAGGGCGCCGCGCAAGGCGTGATGGCCGTTCAGCTGGAGACGGGCATTCCGGTCGGCTTCGGCCTGGTCACGGTGGAGAACACCGAACAAGCCGTAGCCCGCAGCGAGGGCGCCGGAGGCCACAACGTCGGTGAGGACGCGGCCTGTGTGGCGGTGTCGATGGCCCTGCTCGCCCGCGACTCCATTGCGGCCTCGTCTGGGAAGTGAACACATTTCCCCGTTGCGTGCATCAGATGTGAGGACAGATTGTTGTGCGCACTGCCGCATGTCGTCGCACCTTGTCTGTCCCGCTCAGGGTCTGCTGCCGAATAGGCAGCACGTGCGATTCGCTTGAAGGCCCAGTTCTCAGCACACTTCAAGGGAATGAGAGCACTCGGCTTGGTCTCCTGCAGATCCTCAGCACACAACCCAAGGTGCGACGAGCAGCCAATACCAGAAAAAGAACTGCAGCGGTAGACTGAGTATGCATACGATGATAGTGCTACGTGACTGTAGCCAGCTGGCAAACGCTACCGATGAGAGCATACCGAATGCCGCGATCGACCAGCCGAGCACGGTGTTGGGTGAATCGTACATCTCATAACATTTCCATTCCATGAGATCGACATAGCGAATGGAGAGAATTCCAACCAACAAAAAGTTGACTATCGGGAGAAGGGCGATCCATATACATATTTTTCCGCGGGAGTCAAGCGAACGCAAGGGCGAATAACGTCGTCCACGCAACTCATCAGGTGCATTGGCATGTTTCATTGCCAAAACAGGCTGTCAACAGCCCCTCACCAGCTGCAACGTGTTCGCGCCCAAACAATGGGATTATTGTTTGGGCCTCGATACCCTTCCAGGTCCCAAGTGGGTCCTGTTCCGATACCACTGGGAGACAGAGCGTGACACATAAATTGTTGCCTGATTGACTCCCAGCTTCTAACGCGTACTCTTGGCCCGTGTACTTCGATACAGTTTGTGGTCGCTCTCCAAGCTAGGGCGTGTTCGAGTGGCCCGCCGAAGTGACGCAGGAAACCTGTCGGCACTACGTGGATTGACGTGTAGCCAGTCCCGTGAGCGTTATGCGTTCGGTTCATCTTGGTTCTCGTTCGATTCGGGCTGTTCGTCCTCATCGTCCTCAGATGGGTCGTGCTCGTTTGGCGGCGAGGCATCTGGAGGATCCTCTGGTTGCCGTTCGCCCTGTACCTCGTCTTCTGCATCTGGTTGTTTCTGCTCGGTTTTGGTTTCGAGCTTGTCTGTCTCGGCTGCTGCTGGCTGAGCAGCCAGAGACGCCAGGACGGCGAGAGCCATCAGCACGGTCAGCAGGACTCGAAGAGCGTTCCTCATTCTGGCTCCCAGAACTCATGTGGGTGTTGGCCAATTGCCGTGGCATACGGCGCGGAAAATCTACACCGGGTACGCGGGGTCGGGGCGCATCCGCACGAGCACTTTGCCGACGGCTTCGCGTTCGTCGAGCAGCCGGTAGGCCTCGGCGCTCTGCTCGAAGGGCAGCACCTGCCCGATGGGCGGCTTCACGGCACCCGATTCGATCATGTCGAGCAGGCGTTCGTGAATGCGGGCGGGGATCGTCGGGTCAGCAGCCACGGCTTCGCCCCAGGCGGCACCGACCAGGCTCACGTTGCGCAGCAGCAGCCGGTTCACCTTCACGGTCGGGATCTCGCCCGCCGCGAACCCCACCACGACGAGCCGCCCGAAGCGTGCCAGCGCCCGGATCCCGTCGAGGAAGCGATCCCCGCCCACCGGGTCGTAGGTCATGTCGACGCCCCGGCCGCCGGTGAGCTCGCGCACTTCGTCCTTCCAGGTGTCGCTGATGAGCACGATGTGATCGGCGCCGGCCGCCCGGGCGATCTCGCCCTTGGCCTCGGTGGAGACCAAGCCGATCACCGGCCCGGCGCCGACCCCCTTGGCTACTTGGATGCCTGAGGTGCCCACGCCGCCCGATGCGCCCAGCACCAGCACCGACTCGCCCTCGCGCAGGCCCGCCCGGTCGATCATGCAGAACACCGCCGTCTGGTAGTTCATGACCAGCGCGGCGCCTTCTTCGAATGAGAGTTCCCTGGGCAGCGTGAACAGGTCGCGGGGTCTGGCAGCCACCACTTCGCTCAGGCAGCCGTTCGACCACACGCACACGCGGTCGCCGGGTGAGTAGCCCGAATCGGCGGCTGCCGAGCGCACGACGCCTGCGGCCTCAATCCCCGGTCGGAAGGGCGGATCGGGGCGGTACTGGTAGAGACCTTGGCTCTGGAGCAGATCGGGGAACGACACGCCGCCGCAGACGATGTCGACGATCACCGATGCGCCGTCTGCATCGGCGACCGGTTCGGGAGCGTCGACGACGGCGACGCCGGCTGGGCCTGTGAGGGACTGCACTTCCAAAGCACGCATGGCGACACGATGGCACGCCGAGCGACGACCTGCCGCAAGGTCTGCCGTGCGTGGGATCACGCAGACTGCTTGAGCTTCCGTCTGTTTGCGGGAACGGGCGCGATCTGATGGCCCGCAGCTGAAGGCTGTGGGCCGGGGAGGATCATGTCTGTGACTGATCTTGACACGCCGACGGCACCTGCAACCTCCGCGGAGCGAGGGGCGCCCACAGCAACGGCTCGCCGGACCGCGGGCAGCCTTCATTGAGGCGTCTGCGTCAACGCGGACAGATTGCTACCGACGAACTGCCCCCCGTAGACGTTCCAGCAGTAGAGGGCACCAGATGTCCGCTGCCCGCAGAGAACTGGGCCTTCGCCCTCAAGGGTCACGAAAGTGCCTGAAGGCCACGTCAGTGTCAGGTCGTCAGACGCCACCCATTCGTAGTTGTCGGTTCGCTGAACCTCGATAAGTGTCGAGCATTCGATTTCGCCGGTCGGTCTCAGCCCGCAGAATCTAAACGAATCGGCCACAAAATCAATGAACTTGCCCTCCGGCTGCACGACCCGAAGTCTGGGGGAATGTCCAGGCACAAGAGAGCATTCGATTTCGCCGGTCTGTCTGAGTCCGCAGAACAAGAGGGTATCCACGGAAATTTGTGAGAAAGCACCATCTGGCATGTGGATGGAGTCCTTTCTCTCCTCGCGGACTCTACTCAGCCACCAGCAGGCTGCTTCACCGGAAATGTATAGGCCGCAAGCGTAGCTGCCTCCTACGACGCTACTGATCTCGACACTCACGAAGGCACCGGACGGAGGTTTCTCCCATGGGCTCCATTGCCCCCCGCACGTGACTTTGCCTGTTCCGCTATGTACGCCGCACGCCCCCCAACTCGAAATGGCAATGTCGGAGAATGCTGATTGCTTGAAGAGTGAATTCATGTATGGATGCCAGGATGTTGTGGGATCATTTCCCCAGCAGATCCTCTGTCCTGACTTCCGCAAGGCACACGACCAATCAGAGCCCGAGATGACGTCGACAAATATGCCATCAGGCACCGCTCGAGACGAAATGGAACCCCAACAGGTGACTCTGCCCGACGCGCGCAATCCGCAGGCATGATCACTACCGAACGCGATGTCCGAGAAGTCGCCCTCGGGTAGAGGGAAAATGCTCCTCGCGCCCCAGCACACTGCCTCGCCAGAGAGTCGCAGGCCGCATGTGTGCCTCCAAGCAGCAGCGATCGCCACGAGCTTCTCATCCGGCGGTGAGGCTCTCCCGTATCCGTCCGACCCCCAGCACACCGTCTCGCCGGACGTCCGTATGCCGCACGCGTGACGATGGCCCACGTCAAGAGTGATGAACTTGCCTTCAGGAGGCGAGGGCACGCCATCAAGGCCTTCTACTTCGTTAAAGGGGTCCCAATCCCCCCAGCAGACGACGGCACCGGTAGGGCGCAGGCCGCAGCCAGTGGAACCTCCCAATGAGAGCTCAGTGAACTTGCCTGGCGGCGGCGAGCGATGATGTGCATTGGCGTCCCCGCCCCAGCACTCGGCTTCGCCTGAGAGACGCAACCCGCATACGAGCGTGCCGCCTGCGGCAATTGTCGAGAACCTGCCGTCGCGGATTCCCTTCGAATCCATCTGCGTTTGGGTGCCCCAGCATCGCACCTCGCCCGAGGGCCGCAGGCCGCAAGTGAAGTCGGCTCCAGCCGCAATTTCAGTGAACATGTTGTCATGAGCCGCTGGCTGCAGTTGAGCGGAGTCGTAGGTTGTCCCGATCTGAAATCCTCCCTTCAACCAATCGCCCCAGCAAACGGCGGTACCGGACTTTCGCAGGGCACAGGCATGCCTTCTTGCTACTGAGACCATCGAGTATTCCCCGCTCGGCTCGTTGTGCACGACAGAGGACCAGCCTTCTGGATCTACATAAGGCGTCCCCAGCCCCCAGCAGTCGACTTTGCCTGAGATACGCACGCCGCATGTGAAATCGCCGCTGGCGGACAGGGAGGTGTATCTCGGGCTGGTGCTGATGGCTTCGTCCGCTGTGCTGGTTCCGACAGTGACGTCGCCGCTGGCCCGTCGGCCGACGAGATGTGCAGTGGCCCATCGGTCGTCGCCGGCGAGGCGGGTCATGGCGCGTCCCGCTGTCTTGCCGGCGGGCACAGCTGCGGTGCCGCCCACGACGAAGCCGCCTGTTGCTGCGCTGCTGAGGCGTGTTCGCTGGCTTGCTGCCATGCCGCCGTTTCGTGGCCCGGCGAGGATGACGCAGTCGGTGCCCAGCGCGCCTGCCAATGTCACTGCGCTGTAGATGTCGGACTGCGCGGCTGCGTCGCTGCCGACGACGACCGGCACGTCTCCGGCACAGTCCGAGGCGATCCACGGCCCTGCACCGCCCAAATGCAGGCCGGGCCGCTGCACGTCGTCGGGCGCTGCCGTCGGCGTGCGCGGAACGGGAGCGGCCGTCGCCGCGGGGTCGCCCGCAGTGCGGGCATGGCTGCCCGCCAAGTGTGCAGTGGCCCATCGGTCGTCGCCGGCGAGGCGGGTCATGGCGCGCCCCGCTGTCTTGCCGACAGGCACAGCAGTCGTGCCGCCGACGATCCATCCGCCCGTCGCGGCTGCATCGAGCCGACCCTGCTGCACCGGTGCCATGTCACTGCCTCGTGGCCCGGCGAGGACGATGCAGTCGGTGCCCAGCGCGCCTGCCAATGTCACTGCGCTGTAGATGTCGGACTGCGCGGCTGCGTCGCTGCCGACGACGACCGGCACGTCTCCTGCGCAGTCCGACTCAGTCCACGGTTCCGAACCGGTGAGGTACGCCCCCCCCGCTGGCTGAGCCATAGCAGGCCGTGCAGGCACATACAGGGCTGCGGCGAGCATCACGCCGCATGCAGCCGTCACGCACAGGCGCCGGCACATCTGACTGGTGCAGGAGGAAGCACGCACGCCAAGGTTGTAGCACGGCAGCACCGGATGTGACTCGGACAGCCGCTGCGTCTGCCGAACTCGGGGTCATCCGGAATGCCGCTTCGATGCGGCACCGGTATACACGAGCTTCGTGGCTCGGTTTCGCGCCGACAGTGGCGGCGGGAGCGGCTGATACCGTGACAGCGCGCGGGTGCGGCCTGTGCAGCAGTCGAGAGGGGAGAGCGATGCGGTACTACTCGTGTGACTCGCATGTGGTCGAGGCAGCCGAGATCTATGCGGGACTGACCGACAGGTTCGGCGATCGGGCGCCGTTCATCAGCAGGGACTACAACGACAAGCCGGGCACATGGCTCGTGCTTCCCGGCGGCATCCGCCCGGTGCCGGTGGGGCGGCTGGGCATCGCCGGCGCCAACCTGTCCGACCCGGCCACCCACGCCCGCATCGAGCAGGGCTACGACGGCTTCAACCCCGGCGTGATGGATCCGACTGCACGGCTCGACGAGCAGGCCCAGGACGGCATTGTCGGCGAGGTCATGTACCCGAGCCTGTCGATGTTCACGTTCGCTATTCCCGACGACGAGGTGCGCGACGCCGCTTTCCGCAATCACAACGACTGGGTGCTCGACTACTGCTCGGTGGATCGCAACCGGCTCATCGGCGTCGGCTGCCTGCCGCTGCCCGACGTGGAGCGGGCCATCGCCGAAATCGACCGCTCAGCGCAGCTCGGCGTGCGCGGCTTCGCCATCCCGGCCCACGTCGACCCTGCCAAGCCGTACTGCCACCCCGACTTCGATCCGTTCTGGGCGCGGGCCCAGGAATTCGGTGTGCCGCTCACCATGCACATCTTCACCGGGTCCAGCCTCGAGGGCGGCATGCCAGAGCACTGGGGCACTCCCGGCGGCCACCTGAAGGGCTACACGCTGGCCCACACCACCATTGCCAACACGATGATCGATCTCATCTGCGGCGGCGTCGTCGAGCGCTTCCCCGATCTGCGCTTCGTCTGCGCCGAATACGAGACCGGCTGGGTCGGCCACTTCAAGCAGCGGCTCGACCACGCGGCGTACCGCACGCCGTGGGAGGTGTCCGACGAGCTCACCATGAAGCCGTCGGAGTACTTCGACCGGAACTTCTGGGTCACCTTCGAGGACGACGTGGAGGGGGTAGCGACACGGCACTCGATCGGCGTCAGCAACCTGCTGTGGGGCAACGACTACCCGCACCACGATTCGATCTGGCCGAACTCGCGGCCCATCCTCGACGAGATTCTGTCGGGCGTTCCTGACGACGAGAAGGAACAGATGGTCTGGAGCAACGTCCTCGAGCTCTACAACCTCGATCCCGATTCGCTCCCCGCAGCCGCCTAAGAGGCCGCGCGGATAGATCGGCTCTGAACGATTTCGAGCCGTGGAATCGCCTCTGGATGGGTCTCTGACCTGCAGCATCGACACGACAGACGATGCGATTGCATACAGTCGTTTTATCAATCCGCTAACGCTCT
>JAJDVQ010000059.1 GCA_022826045.1 Acidimicrobiia bacterium
CGCACCCGCCGAACTCGCTAACTTCCAACACCGGGGCCTCCCGACACTTGCCGACTGCAACGAGTCACAAGAATCGGCGAGGCCCCCGCCCTACACGCGGACCCTCAACTCACCCCAGTCCCAGCTCCGATGTGAAGAGCCCGATATCGCTGCACGCCTCCCCGCCGCCCGCCAGCACCAGGCACAGACGCGTCAGCAGCACCCCGCGGTCATGGTGTGTTGCGTCTGACTTCGCGCGACGGATTCTGAGTTTTTTCAAGCAGCATCGGGCAGGGTTGGCGGTCTCAGGAACGGAGGCCGCGGACGATGAGCTCGCTGGACCGAAAAGCCAAGAAGCTGCTCACAGCAGAGCAGAAGTACGACTTGTGGGTGCGGATGCTGTCAGGCCAGATCACCCAGGCGCAAGCCGCGGCGGAGGCCGGCGTGGACCGCTCGGTGATCTCGGGGCTGCGCTCGGTCGCACGCGACGGAGCGATCGCCGCGTTGGGCGCGTCGCGGCCCGGACGGCCCCGCCTGTCACGCGAGGAAGCCTCCCGGGCTGCTGCGCTCCAAGCCGAGGTCGAGCGGTTGGGGCGCACTGTGGTGGAGCAGGCCGTCGAGCTGGCTGTGCTGCGGGGAAAAACGGGTTGGGGATGAGCGGTCCTGTCCCCGCCCGCGTCGGCCGGGCCGCCAAGGAGACCCTGCTGGGCCTCATCGACCGCGCCACAGCCTCGGGGTGGACGCTGAGCCGCGCCTGTGTGGTGCTGGGCCTGGACCGGCGTCGGGCGTGGCGCTGGCAGGCCCGACGAGCCGCCGGGGCGCTCGACGACGCCCGACCGGGCGGACGCGCGATCCATGGCCTGCTCCCGGGCGAGCGCGACGAGATCGTCAAGCTGTTCGAGGTCTGGGGCGACATCGACCGGTCTCATCGCAAGCTCGCCCGCAGAGGCTCCTATCTGGGCCGCGTGTGGGTGTCGCCTTCCACAGTGGACCGCGTTCTCGCAGGCCACGGCCTCAAGCTCGCCGGGCTGCCCCGCGCCGAGCGGGCGGCGCGGTCGCCGTGGCCGGACTGGTGCGAGTGGCGGCCGAACCAGCTGTGGTGCTGGGACGGCACCGAGTTCGGCGCCTGCGCATCCGCCAAGCACGCCTACGCGATCGTGGACGTGGTCTCCAAGAAATGGATCGCCGCCCACCTGACTGCGGCTCCGGACTCGGTCGCCGCCCGCGTGCTGTTCGCCCGCGCGCTCGACAGCGAGGGATTCCTCACCGCAGAGCTCGCCGCGCGCCTCGCCGACCCCGATGCGCCCCCGCCCGACGGCGACGAGACACCGCTGCTGGTAGCGCTCAGCGACAACGGCCCCGAGATGCGCGCCGGCGACACCGCCAAGTTCATGGCGATCTGCTCCATCGCCCAGCACTTCGGCAGGCCCTCCACGCCCACCGGCCAGGCCTGGATCGAGTCCCTCTTCGGGCACGTCAAGACCGAGCACCCCCACCTCGAAACACTCCAGGACCCCGGCGACCTGCGCCGCGAGCTCGAACGCGTCCGCCGTCACTACAACACAGTGAGGCTGCACGAAGCCATCGGCTACGTCACCCCCCACGACGAACACACCGGCCGCGGCGGCGCCATCCGCCAAGCCCGCCGCGACGGCCTCGCCCGCGCCGACGCCCAACGACGCGCCTGGCACCGAAACCGACACCTACAATGACCACACACACACCACCGCCCGCCCGCCGATGCTGCTTGAAAAAACCGACAGATTGTCGCGAAGAGTCAGAAACACCTCATCCCGACACTTGCCGACAGCAACGAGTCACAAGAATCGGCGAGGCCCCCGCCCTACACGCGGACCCTCAACTCACCCCAGTCCCAGCTCCGATGTGAAGAGCCACAATGACAGGCGATGGCAAGCCTTGTTGCAGCCCACCGCGGCTACTCGTACCAAGACCTACTGATCGCCTGCAAGCTCGTCGACGTGCTTCTCGGAACGGTCGCGGAAGTCTCTGTCGACGCAAAGGAGATTCCGGCAGACCTGTTCGACGATCTCACTGCCATTGACGCGATGGGGTTTCGCGAACGCACCCAGATCAAGCACACCGACCTTTCGGAAGCGACTCTGTCGGCCGCGTCATTCACTCGCGATGACCGGCGGCTGCGGCTGGATCGAGTCATCTCGTCGGCGCTGGCGGATCGGGACGGACCGGGAGCTACGGCTTCGGGGCATCGATATCGGATTGTCCTTCGTGACGGCGCGCCGAGAGATCCCGGCCTCGACGGTGTTCTTGTCCCGATGTCGAATGATCCTGGGCCATTCGCGCGGGGGATGCGCACGCTGAGGCTCGCGCTCGATGCCCGAGCTTTGTGGTCTCAGATGCAGGAGCCCGGCGCGCGTTCCGGCCGTTCGGAGCGCCCGTTCGCGTTTCTCGGAGACACGAGTCCACGGTTGTCGTTGGATGATCTGGATTGGGTCTGCGAACGGCTCGTTGTGGAAGTGCAGGCACCGGTCTCGAGTGGTGATCTGACGGCACCGGAGGAGGCCGAGGATCTGCTGTTGCGACGCGTCCGCGAGGAAGTCGGGGCTGGGTCGTTCCCGAATGCGAACAGATCTCCCGTCGATGTGGCTGCAGCGATGATCGCGACAGCGCGGGCCGCTCGCGAAGGCCGCCTCGTAGAGATCACAGCTGCGGCGATACTGGGGCGCGCCCAACTGCGCAGCGACTTTGGTGCTGTCCTGCGATCACATCCGGTCGATCAGTCACTTGAGGTAGCACGGAACAAGGCCGTTGACCGTCTGGCCGGACTGGCGGTGGACGCCGCCGAAGCAGGCGGTGCGCTGGTGGTGACGGGGCCGCCGGGCCACGGGAAGTCATGGCTGTGCCAGCAAGTCTTGGAGGTGCTCGGCGACCGCGGCTGGCTGACTGCCGAACACTACTGCTACCTCGGCGTCGCCGATCATGAGCGCAGCGCCCGCGTGCTCGCGGATGCGGTGCTCGGCAGTCTGGTCAAGCGAATCGAGCAAGCCGACGTGAGGCTCGTCGACGAGTTGCGCCCGCGCTTGGCCGGCGACGAAGACGCCCTGATCACATGCATCGCCCGGTCGGTCGAGCTTGAACCCAACCGCAGGGTGGCCATCGTGGTTGATGGCATCGATCACGTCACGCGAGTTCTGCGGCAAGTCGACGGCTCGGATCCTTCCCTGAGGCTCGCTCAACGGCTCGCTTCGCTGGTCTTGCCTTCGGGAAGCGTCCTGATTGTCCTGAGCCAGCCGGGCGCACACCTGGCGCCGCTGGAGGAATCTGGCGCACAGTCGGTCACCGTCGATGGGCTCGACCGGTCAGAAACGCATTCGCTCGCCGGCCGGCTCCGCCTGGTGCCGCCGCATGGCGATGCCGATGACGCCATCGCTCCCCTCGTCGAGGACGACGACGAGGTCGCCGAGGTCGTCGATGCGCTCGTCGCCCGATCAGGGGGCAACGCTCTCTACACCACCTACTTGTGCCGCGAGGCCTTGAGAAATGACCGCACAATCGCTGCTCCTGCGGCCGCAGTCCTGGGCTTTCCGCCCTTTGACGAGACACTCAGGGGCTACTACGAGCACTTGCGCGATCCCCTCGACGATGCGGGCGCGCAGGTAGCCGACGTCATCGGCCTGCTGGACTTCGCCGTCAGCCGCGACGAGCTGTGTTCGATTCTCCCGATTGCCGCCCATCGTGTGGACAGCGCGCTGGATGCACTAGCCCCAGTGCTGGTCGAACGCGCCGCGCAGGGCATACGCGTCTATCACGAGTCCTTCGCCAGGCACCTCTGCAGGGCTTTCCGACACGACGACACGGCTCGCTGTGCGCTCATCGGCTGCGTCACCGACTGGCTCGACAGCCTCGGGTTCTTCGACGACACACGCTCATTTCGCCATCTGATTCCGCTGTTAGGCGACTCCGGGCGCGACCGCGACGCGCTTCAACTCATCGGATCCGACTTCGTGGCTCGCTCGGTCGCCGCCGGCTTCACGACCGCAGAAATCGTCGCCAATCTTGCCTCGGCTGTCCGATGCGCCGCCCGAGCGGGCGATTGGGCCGTGGTCGTGCGATGCGTTGAGCTCTCAAGGGCAGCTGTGAACTACCGCGAAGAGCGCCTAGGAGACCGCTGAGCAAGTCGGGTCGGGAGGTGCTGGTCGGTGGGTGTGGGCATGGCTGGTGGGGTTGTTGGTGGTCGGCGGGTGTGGGGTCGGGATGGGTCGGTGGTGGGGTTGGTCAGGTGGTGGCCCAGGTGGTG
>JAJDVQ010000091.1 GCA_022826045.1 Acidimicrobiia bacterium
CACCACCTGGGCCACCACCTGACCAACCCCACCACCGACCCATCCCGACCCCACACCCGCCGACCACCAACAACCCCACCAGCCATGCCCACACCCACCGACCAGCACCTCCCGACCCGACTTGCTCAGCGGTCTCCTAGCGCCTCGCCAGTGACCGCAGGGCGTGCTTGGCGGACGCGACCGGCGTGGCGATCGTCCCGGGCCGCAGGCCGACGCAGCGGCCGATGAGCGCTTTGTCGGTGAGGCCTTCGAGCTGCTCGCGCATCTCGGCGGCGAGCGAGCCACCCGCACGTCCTTGACGCGGTTGAGGCGGCCGGCGCCTTGGCTGCCCCATAGGCGTCGCAGTTCGCCGCATGCACCTCGGCGGTCAACGGGCGAAGCTCGCCGCCGCGCACCGCTCTCGCCGACAGCGCACGCTTCTTGGCTGCGCAATAGGTCGACGGGGCGATCCCGACGCCATGGCTCGGTGAGCACAGCGCAGACCGGCTCGACCCCGAACCGGCCCCGATGGGCGTCGGCGAACGCCACTACAGCCCGCACCGGCGGTCGAGCCCCTTACCCGAACAAAGCCGACGCCGCCTTCAATATCTCGTTCGCCCGCCGCAGCTCACCGTTCTCGCGCTCGAGATCTGTGATCCGGGCACGCTCAGCCGTGGTCACCCCCGGCCGCACCCCGCCGTCGATCTCAGCGCGGCGCACCCACAGCCGCACCGTCTCCGGCGTCGGGCCCAGCTTGCCGGCGACCGAACAGATCGCCTCCCACTCAGACCCGTACAGGCGCTCGCTGTCGAGCACCATCCGCACCGCCCGCTCACGCAGCTCGGCGGGACATCTCCCATTTCCTGGCATCGCTCCATCCTCCCAAGGAACAAAGCCTCCACCAAAACCGGGGCGATTCATCCGAGGCATGCGGCGAGACGGACAACACCGACGACGCACCCAACAACAGGCCGTCTGACCACATCACTTGACAAGGGAGCGTCCGACAGTCCCAGCGTCGGACAGTCCCGAATGTGCCGCTGACCTGCGGGTTTCAGCAAACTGCCGATCGCTGGAGCAGAGGGTCCTGTCGCCTCCGCAGCGGGAACGCGCGCTAGGGCTGAAGCTGTTCAGCTACCAAGCGCCGGCCTCGCGCCAGGCTTCGAGCTGTTCCCACTCGGCGCCGGCTTCCAGCAGCACTTCTTCGGTGTGCTGACCCAACTCGGCCACCATCGTGCCGATGCGGGTCGGCGTGTCGGACATGGTGATCGGGCAGCCCACGAAGGTCTGCTCGCCCCATTCCTCGTGGGTGGCTCGCACCAGGTAGCCGTTGGCGTAGGGCTGGTCGTTGGCGACGACCTCCGAATGAGAACGCACCGAGCAGAAACGCTGCTCCTCGGCCTCGAGCCGCTTCGACCATTCCTCGGTGCTGCGGGTCTCGAACACCTCCCGGAAGAAGGCGCGCATCTCGAGTGCCACCTCGCGCGGCACGAAATAGGCATTCCAGGTGGGATGGTCGGCGAGGTCGGGGCGCTCGACGGCCCGGCACATGCCCGGCCACAGGTGCTCCGGACAACCCGCCATGGCGATCGCTCCGTCAGATGTGGGGAACACGCCGTACAGCGCATGCACCAGCGGATGGCCGCCGTTGGAGCGTCCGGCCTCCTCGCCGGTCATCAGCAGGTGCGTGTACTCGAACGACTGCAGCCAGATCTGCCCGCCGAGCAGGCTCACATCGACCCGTTGGCCCCTGCCGGTGCGCTCGCGGGCGAAGAGCGCCGCCAAGATTGCTGTCTGGAGGTTCTGCGCGCCGCAATGATCGGCCACCAGCGCGCCATACGTCGACAGCGGCCCGCCGTCAAATCCGCTCGAGGCGATGACTCCACCGGATGCTTGCCCTGCGATGTCGGCGCCCTCACGGTCGGCCTCTGGGCCGTAGGGACCCAAGAAGCTGCCCGCAGCCCAGATGATGCCCGGATTCACGGCTGCCAGATCGTCATAGCCCAGACCCCACTCGTCGAGCGTGCCGGGCTTGAAATTCGACAGCACCACGTCGGAGGTCTCGACCAGCTTCAGAAAGGCCTCCTTGCCCGCGTCGACCCGCAAGTCGAGCGTGACCGAGCGCTTGCCCCGATTGCATGCGATGTACACCGAGGAGTGGCCGTAGTCCTCGAGCACGTCCACATGCCGGCCGACATCGCCGACCTGCGGCAACTCGATCTTGATGACTTCCGCGCCGAGACCGTGCAGCATGGCTGCTGCTTGCGGTCCTTGTACCAGCGTGGACAGATCCAGAACCCGTACTCCATCAAGTGCGCCAGCCATGGTTTCCCCTCGGTCACAGTGGTGTCACAACAATTGGTGAGCATGGTACTGAGCGGTCATTGGCGGCCTCGCACAACCCCAGCCCACCTGGCATCTCCGCCGGGCCGTTCGCAGCGCACCAAAGCAGGCTGCGGCTGCGAGAATGGGCGCCCGTGACCGACACCGCTGCAACAGCCTCAGAGTTTGATGAAGCTTCTGCGCGCACGCTGCGGTTCTCCATCCTGATCTCGGCCATCCGCTGCACGCTGGCCTATGTGATCTTGCCGTTCGTGACGCCGTTCATCGGGCTGGCACCGGGTGTCGGGCCTGCAGTGGGCATACCCATTTCGCTGATTGCGCTGTGGGCGAACGTCGCCAGCATCAATCGGCACTGGCGCTCCGATCATCGCTGGAAGTGGCCCGTCAGCGTGCTCAACGCGGGGATCATCGTGCTGCTGGTCATCCTGCTCGTGCTCGACGTCGGGCAGATGCTGTAGCAACCGACGGTTCGCCACCGGCGGAGGCGTCGCAGACATACTCGAAGCGAGGTTTGCCAGATGCATGTGCTGATCACCGGGGCCGCTGGGATGCTGGGCCGCAAGCTGACTAGGCGACTGGTGGACGTCGGCACGCTGCGAGGGAGTCCCATTGACCGGATCGATCTCATCGACATTGTCGAGACGCCCATCGAGAACAGCACCTGTTTCACGCACGTCACCGATATCTGCGGGCCGGGCGTCGCCACTGAGTTGCTGAGACCAGTACCGGATGTGATCTTCCATCTGGCCGGCGTTGTCTCCGGTGAAGCGGAAGCCGACTTCGACAAGGGGATGGCGGTCAACGTCGATGGCACCCGGGCGCTGTTCGATGCGCTGCGATTCGCCGAGGGCAGCCCGCGAGTCGTGTTCACATCGTCGATTGCAGTCTTCGGTGCCCCGTTCCCCGATCCGATCCCCGACGACTTCCATCTGACGCCGCTCACCTCCTATGGCATGGAGAAGATGGTCGCCGAGGCGCTGCTGGCCGACTACACCCGCCGCGGCGTCTTCGACGGCGTCGGCATTCGACTGCCCACCATCAGCGTTCGCCCCGGTACGCCCAATGCCGCCGCATCCGGTTTCTTCAGCGGCATCATCCGCGAGCCCCTGGTCGGTGCACAGGCGGTGCTGCCCGTGTCCAGGAACGTGCGCCACAGCCACGCCAGCCCCCGCAGCGCAGTCGGATACATGGTCCACGCCGCAGAACTCGACAGCGCAGCGTTGGGGTCACGGCGCAACCTCACCATGCCCGGTGTGTCGGTGACCGTCGGCGAGCAGATCGACGCGCTCGCTCGTGTCGCCGGACCCGACGCAGCATCCTTGATCGTCGAGGCACCAGACCCGGTCATCGCAGACATCGTCGGCGGGTGGCCCGAACGATTCGACACTCAGCGAGCTCTGGATCTGGGTTTCACGCCCGATGAGAGCTACGACGCCATCATCCGCGCCTACCTCGAAGACGACGTCGCACCAAGCTGAGCGGAGCCCACGAGAACAGGAAACCCGGGCCCGAGCGGAGCGAACAAGAGCGGAAGATTCAGTGTGGCACCGCGCAGGGTCGCGCATTTGGCACACTGGCTGAACATGCGGGTATATGTCCCGGCGGCTGCTGCGGCGGCGCTGTGACCGCACACCCTGTCCTAGCGGTGACGCCGATGCGCATTCTGTTTGCCGACAAGATCGACACCGGACGATTGGGCCGGCTCGAAGCGGCGGGCCATGAGTGCATCGTCAAGCCCGAGCTGACGGCGGACGATCTTGCCGACCACATCGAGGGCATCGAGGTTCTTGTGGTGCGCAGCACCGAAGTGAAGCGCAAGGTATTCAAGGCCGCCGACCGGCTCAGCATGGTGCTGCGAGCCGGTGCCGGCACCGACACAATCGACTGTGACGGAGCCAGCAAGTACGGCATATACATCTGCAATGTGCCCGGCCGAAACGCCGTGGCTGTCGCCGAGTTGACCATGGGCTTGCTGCTGGCGGTGGACCGGCAGATCCCCGATGCCACGTCAGACCTGCATGAGGGCCGTTGGAACAAGTCCCAGTACATGGGAGCCACAGGTCTGAAAGGCCGCCGGATGGCGATCGTGGGAATGGGCGCCATTGGCATCGAGGTCGCCCATCGCGCTGCGGCATTCGGCATCGAGCTCTCGGCGCTGTACCGCTCGGATCGCTCCGCGAGCCTGCTGGCTGAAATGAAGCAACTCGAGATCGAGATCCATCCCGACTGGGACAGCCTGCTGGCAGGCGCCGACATCGTCTCGGTGCATCTGCCCGCCACGCCCGAGACGTGCGGACTTGTCGATGCCGAGTTCCTGGCGAAGATGCCGGACGAGGCGATCCTGCTCAACACCTCCCGTGGCGAGATCGTGGACGAGGAGGCGTTGCTGCGCGCCCTGGACGAGCGAGGGATGCGGGCAGGACTCGATGTGTTCCGCGGGGAACCACCCGGCGCCGACCCAGACTGGCATTCGCCGCTGGCGTCCCACCCGCGGGTCACTGGCACGCATCACGTCGGCGCGTCCACGGTGCAGGCCTCCGAAGACATTGCCGACGGTGTCGTCGAGGTGCTCGAGGCATTCACTGCAGGCGATGTGGTCAACTGCGTCAACCGCGCTGAGCGGCCATTGGGTCGCAGCACCATCGTCGTCCGTCACCGCGATCAGGTGGGCGTGCTGGCGGGGATCCTCATGGCCTTGCGTGCCAGCGGCATCAACGTGCTGCAGATGCGCAATGAGATCTTGGCCGGTCCCAAGCACCACGCTGCGGTCGCCACCATCCGGGTGTCTCGCCGGCCGTCACGCAAGGTGCTGAGCGAGCTGGGCGAGATGGAAGCGGTGTACGGCGTCAGGCAGATCAACTCCCGCTGAGCAAGCATCGAACCCCAGCCATACCCTGATCCGGTGCACCCCGGGACCGGCAAGACCTCGATCGCGCCGATCCTGATCACCGGGAGCATCATCACAGCGCTGACGCTGGGTGTGCGGGCCACCATGGGTCTGTTCCCCGACGCCATCGATCGAGCACTCGACGTGGGCATCGGCACGGTCGGACTGACCGTAGCGCTGCAGAACCTCGTGTGGGGCCTGGGCCAGCCGCTTGCGGGCACCATCGCCGATCGATTCGACGCAGCGCGCACGCTGCTCGTGGGCGCCATCGCCTATGCGGGGGGCCTGCTGGTGATGGGAGCAGCCAACGGACCCGCTGGGCTGCATCTCGGCGGCGGTGTGATCGTCGGCCTCGGCATGTCTGCAGCGGCGTTCGCGGTCGTGCTCTCTTCGATGAGCCGGTTGGTGGACCCCCACCGTCGCTCGATGGCGCTGGGCGTGGCCACCGCCTGCGGCTCGCTCGGACACTTCGTGCTCGTGCCGCTGACCGGCGCATTCCTCAGCTCCTGGGGCGGCGGCGAGATCCGCGAGCTCACTGGTTCATACGACCTGTGGTGGTGGCTGGCAGCCGCACTCGGTGTCGCGGCAGCGGCAATCCACTTCAGCATCTCCGAAGAGCCCGCACCCGGCCGGCCGGAGCATCGACGCAGAGCTTCGCCTTCAGCCGCCTAAGAGGCCGCGCGGATTGATGGGGGGGACCGTCCACGGGTCGTCTGGTTTCCCGGTGTATTGGTCGGGTTGTCCCAAACCCGACGACCGTGGAGGTCGGTGTCATCATGCGCGCTTTGGAGCCGGAGGTAGTGGATG
>JAJDVQ010000003.1 GCA_022826045.1 Acidimicrobiia bacterium
CACCACCTGGGCCACCACCTGACCAACCCCACCACCGACCCATCCCGACCCCACACCCGCCGACCACCAACAACCCCACCAGCCATGCCCACACCCACCGACCAGCACCTCCCGACCCGACTTGCTCAGCGGTCTCCTAGAACGGCTCGAGGCGCACGCCGACTGGATCCTGTCCGAGATCGGCGTCGAGTTCCGTGGCGACGACGAGGCGTTGGAGCTGTTCCGGTCCGCTGGGGCGCTGGACGAGGCAGCAGTGCCGGTTGTCGGCGCTGCGTACCTCTCTCCACGGGCACGCGAAGCGTTGACGGAATCCGGCGTCGGTACGTCGACACCACCGGCAATCTCAGGTTGGAGGTTTCCGCTCCCGGCATTCTCATCTCGGATTCTGGCGCTGACCGCGACCCATGGCCGGCGGATCATCAACTGAATTCCCTCCGTGGACGCGGTGCCGGAGCGGCCGTTCGAGCGATTATCGACAATCAGGCGCCGTTCGGAGTACGACAACTTGCTGATATCACGGGGGTGCCGGCACCGACGCTCTCCCGCGTGATCGTTCTGCTCGACCGCGAGGGAATCGTGGCGCGCAAGCCGCGTGGCCCGGTGCCCAACGTCGATTGGCAAGGCGCTATTCGCCGATGGGCCGAGGACTACGGCCAGCTCACATCGAACAGGCCGACAATGCTGCTCGATCCGCGTGGGCTTCGAGCCACGGAACAATGCCTCGCAAGTGCGTCGTTCAAGTACGCAGCGACCGGCGCATTCGCAGCCCGGCGCTTCAGTCCGTTAGCACCGGCGAGAACGGCCTCCCTGTACGTCGAAGATCCGATCGAAGCAGCCGACGAACTCAATCTCCGAGAGGTCGACGCCGGTGCAAATGTCGTGCTGCTGGAGCCGTTCGACCCGGCCGTTCTTGCAGGCGCCACGACCCGCGACGGCTTGACGTGTGTTGCGCCGAGTCAACTCGCCGTCGATCTCCTCACGGGTCCGGGCCGAGAGCCCTCGCAAGGCGAAGCACTGCTCGAATGGATGGCGGACAATGAGTCAGTTTGGCGAAGTTGACGAAGAGTACGTCCTTGCGCGTCGAGCGCTGCTGGATGCCGCAGATGCGCTCAGTGAGCACTTGGACGCAGTCGTGTTGGTCGGAGCGCAGGCCATCTACCTCCAGACCGGCGCCGCCGAGCTTGCGATAGCCGAGTACACGACTGATGCCGATCTCTCGATCCAACCGGCTGGACTCCGAGATGCACCCCGCATCCGCGCCAACCTCGCCGACGCTTGAGGCGCCATCGATATCGGCATGCATCAAGGCCGCTCGGTCATCGCCGCCTGCCGACGCAGGCTGCCGAGCATAATCAGTCGGGTTCCTCATGGGGCTCTTCGCCCCGGCGGAGACGGCGTTCGAGCCGCCCGAGGGCGAATGAGAGCACCAACACCAAGCTGACGTAGATGAACACCAGCACCACATAACTCTCACGGAACCGGAAGCTGCCGGCGGCGTACTGCCGGGCCCGCAGCGTGATCTCGCCCACGGCCAGCACCGACAGCAGCGACGAGTCCTTCAGAATCGCGATGAAATCGTTGCCCAAGGGCGGGATCACGGCCCGCAGCGCCTGCGGGAACACCACCCGGCGCAGGGTCGCTCGCCGACTCAAGCCGAGGGAGAGACCGGCTTCGGTCTGCCCGCGTGGAACCGACTGCACCCCACCGCGGAAGACCTCGGCGATATAGGCGCCGTAGATGATGGCCAGGGCGATGACACCGCGCCATTCGGTGCTAATGCTGCGATTGTCGAAGCCGAGCCACGCCGCAACGTCGGGGACGACCACCAGCGCCAGGAAGAAGATCAGCGGCAGCATCGGGACGCCCCGGATGAACTCGATGTAGGTCCGGGCGAGGTTGCGGAATACGACGTTGCGCGACATCCGGCCCAGCGCCAGCACCAGCCCGAGCACCAATGAGATCACGAAAGCGAGCGCTGTGGTGCGGATAGTGAAACCGATGCCCACGGCGATGCGATCCCACGCGTCGCGGTAACGCTCGGTGAACAGCGACAGCCAGCCCAGCCAGCCGACGATGAGCGCCAGCAAGACCGCCCAGTATGGAAACGACTCGGCCGTGAATCTGCGGCGCAGCGGTCGGGGGCTCGGGTCCGGTCGCTTCGTCAGCTCGCGCTATTCCTCGTCGTACTCGGGGAACTCGAGATCGTCGTAGGTGATGGTGAATGCTGAGCCGAAGTACCGCGAGCTGATTTCGGCCAATGTCCCGTCCGACTTTATCTCGGCGAGCGCCTCATTGATCGGTGCCACCCACTCGCTGCCCTTGGGAAAGATGAAGCCGAGCTGGTCCGACGACAGCGACTCACCGATCAGCTCGACTTCATCCGCATTCTCGCCGATGTAACCTTGGCCGGCGGTCTCGTCGATGATGACGGCATCCACATCGTCGGCGATCAGCGACTGCACGACGAATCCGAACTCCTCGAACGGCTTGACCCGGTCTTCGCCGACCAACTCGACGCCGGTGTCGTAGTTGGTGGTGCCGATCTGGGTTCCCAGCACGAAATCGCCGACGGCGAAGCTGATGCCGTCGGTGAAGCGATCCTCGCCTTTGCGCACCATCAAGCGCTGGTCGACGTTGATGTAGCCGTCGGAGAAGTCCACGATCTCGGCGCGCTCGGCGGTGATGGTGATGCCGTCGGCCGCCATGTCGAACTGCCCGTCGGCAACGGCCTGGATCATGGGTTCCCACGGGAAGTTCTCGAACACGGGCGTGCAGCCGATGCGTTCGCAAATCTCCTCGAGCACTTCGTAGTCCCAGCCGGTCGGCTCGCCTGTGACGGGGTCGAGGTAGTTGAACGGCAAGTAGGCATTCTCGACGGCGATGGTCAGCTCATCGCCGTCCGAGTCGCTGCCGCATGCAGCGAACGTCACGCCGAGCAGCAGCACCAGCGCAAGGCGAAGCGAACGGCTCATGGCACACCTTTCTGCTGAGAGACGCGCCCGCATCGTAGGGTGCAGTCATGGATACCGCTGACCGTCTGGAACTGCACGAGCTGCCGGGGCGCTACGGCGACATCATCGACGATCGCGACTGGGACCGGCTGGGGACGATCTTCACCGACGATGCGGTGTTCGATCTGACCGACCTGGGCGCGCCGCGGCTGGAGGGCTTGACGGCGATCCGCGACTTCATGGCCGATGAAGCTGAGCACCCGCGCACGCACACCATGACCAACATCTACGTGAACGAAACCGCGGACGGCGTGGAGCTGAAGTTCCGCATCCTGGCGCTGCTCGGCGGCGGCAAGGTCGGCACCGCCTCGTATCACGACCTGGTGGTGAAGACTCCGGATGGCTGGCGTGTGCAGGACCGCATGCTGAAGCGCCGCCGCACGCAGGTGTACCCCGACTGAGTTCTCGCGGCCCTGATTCGGGGCCGCGGGAGACAGTCGAGACGTCAGTCGGCCGCCGGGGCGTGGCTGTCCAGCCAGGCGCGCCAGCGGGCATCGTCGCGCTCGGCGGCGACCTCGCCCTCGGGGCCGTACAGATACAGCCACACCGAGACCATCGTGAACCCGCCCCCGTCCTCGGAGGTCAGAAAGCCGGTGCCCGGTGCGGGAGTGTCGAGCAGCAGGTTGATGCGGCGTGGCCCGGTGCCGACGACCGTGCCGCCCATCTTCGTGTCGTCGTCGGCGGCCACGTCGAGCCGGTCGCCGACGCCGGGCATCTGGCTGATGCCGAGCCCGCCGGCGAGGATCTCCCAGCCCTGCTCGGGCGTGACCGGCCACATCACCATCGGAAGCGCGGAGGTGGCGGTCTGCCCGGCGAAGTGCTCAAGGTGGAGCTGCAGGTTGGACATGAACAGCTTCCAACCGTCCACCATGGCGTCGTACTGCGGGTCGTCGTCACCAAAGCCGGCGTTGTGCAGCCGCACGGTGCAGGTGTTGTCGTCATGCGGTTCGACGATCCACTCGAACGACAGCCCGTCGACGCCCTCACCCCCGTCGAACACCAGCCGTCGCGGCGGCTCCCAGACGGCGATCCGGCCTTCGATCTGCATCTCGGGCTCAGGGCCGAACGATGCCGTGCCCACTCCCCCAGCGCGTTCCTCAACGGTGTGCGGCACGTACCACGCCGAGATCCCCGGCCCAGTGGCCACCGCCCTCCACACCGTGTCAACATCGCCGATCACCTCGACCGACAAATCAATCACACGTCCCGAATCCGCCATGCGCTCAGCTTGCCTCGTTTCGACAGCCCCGGCTAGCGCCCCTCGGCACAGTCGCAAATTGCCGGATCACTCGGGACCGCTGGGGATCTCGATCGGGATTGCCGTGCCCGCAGCGACGGCGACTGGCGTCCAAAGATCAACTTCGACCTCGGGACTCTCAATCGTGACGATCAAGGAGTAGCGGGCACCGAGGTCGCTGCGGTCGCGGGCTGGCAGTTCCTTCCACCAGCCAGTGACCGGAAAGACGCCAATGGTTGCGCGCTGCGCCAGATCGGCGGCTGAGCCTGTCCAGTAGTCGACATGTAGCGAGCCGCGCACCCGTTCCCTCGGACCCAAGCACCATTCTCCAGCGTCATCGGCTGGCGGGGTTCGCTCTTCATCCTCGGCTCGGGCGAGCAGATTGACGCGCTCACGAAACTCGTCACGAGACTCAGTCGGGCGGCGGATGTCGAATCTCAGGCCGTGGGAGGCATAGCGAAACCGCCGTGTCCATCCACGACGAGAAGGGTTTGGCAATACGAAGTAGGACAACGCGACTCTGAGCTGCACCTCCGTGTCAGCGAGATCGGCCAGCACCTCGTTGGGCCACGGAAGATCGTGGAGATGCATCTCCCGCATCTTTCCGTCGCGGAACGGATGGATGGTGTCCTGAACGATCAAGGTCACTGCGTCGTCAGCGCTGCGCAATGCCCTCTCCCTGTTTGGAACACCCCATCCGTAACGGCGCACTCGGTTTACAAAATCCTGCTTCTGCCTCACTGGGGTGCTCGCCAACATCTGCGGCGTCCATCGCGCCGATTGCACGATGAGGGCACGAATGGTCTCCGGCCAGAAGCTGGGGTATGCGGCCTGTATGTCGGTTGCCATACCGCCAATCGCAGCTGTCGCGGGGCTGGTTCCCTTCATCGTCGTGAGCAGGCGACCGCCCTGCACTGTGGAGCGGGTGGTCAACAGGCCCAGCGCGCCCGGTGTGTCAACGGTGGTTCCTGCGGGCGACAGAGCTGCATTGCCGCCTTCAAACACGACATCGGGCTTGTGAGGCCACTGACGCTTGAAACCGACCGATGTGCGACTGAAGGGCGAGAGATCACCGCGTGACGCCAGCGGGGTCCAACCGTCGAAACTCGCCTCCGAGGACAGGTCGTGAAGCTCCGTCGACGCACCAATGGTGACGACATTCCATGCTTGGCCGGGATCTTCGACCGGCTCGAGGTCCGACCGCGCGAGATGATCGGAGTCGTAAGGACGGCGGACATTTCCTGCGGATACGAAGAAGAGCCGTTGGTTGGATTGCTCATCTTCCAGAATCGTGACAGTGCCGTCGCCGGACGCATCGATCGTCTGTCCCGCCGCAAGCGCATCAAGAGCTGCCGACCAGGCGGTGGGTTGGCCGAGGTCGGAGTCAGCGGCGCTCGGCGAGTGTTCTGCCGACACGGCGACAACGAAGATGCGGTCTCGTACTGGATGGGCAATTTCCGGCATCGAGACTGCCTGTGCCGTCAACGCGGCATAGAGCCGTTCTTCGTTAAATCCTTGATTCGGGAGAATCTTCACCGACTCAAGTCGCCTCGCGAGAACGACTGGCTGGCGCACCAGCAACGCGTGGCCGAGGTCGCCGTAGAGGGCCACTCCGGCCATCTGGCTGCCGTGATTGCGACGATCCGTCGTTCCCCACTGCGGATCGCAGGCAAAAGCGTCGGACTGCGTCACCGCTGGAGCGATAAGCGGGTGGCCAGCGTCAATGCCAGTGTCAAGCAGGCAGACCGCGGGCGCTGTTGGTTCGGGGGCAACGACTCGGCCGACGAGGTCCGCCACCCACTCGCCCTGATCGGCGGGCGACCAATCAGCCAACGGCTGCGCGGCGACCGTTGGACGACGAAGTTCTGCTAGATCATCCAGCACAGTGACAGCAGAAGACAGCTGCCTCGCGGTCGCCCGAACCAGCACGACGCGACGCTCTTCGATGATCAGGCGCGAGGGTCCGACGACGACATCCGCTTGTTCGGCGAATGATGCAAGCCGCTCCTCGGTTCCGTCTCTCTCGCGCAGCCATAGCTCCCACCAAACGCGTTCATCGGGTGGTGGATACAGCTCCACCGCATCAGTCCAGAACGCCCTGAGGGTCGCGAGGCGCAGATCTGCGATCCGTTCAACAAGATTGCGGTTGCGCGGATTGCCGTGCGGTGTGTCCTCGGTGACGTACTGCTCGAACTTGCGCAAGAACCCGCTGACCTGCTGGTCGGGAACGAAAACCGTCGCAGTTTGAACTACGCGATCATCGACCGTGACACTCCTCACCGCTCGAAGCTCCGGAGGCACCCTGGCGGTGCGCGGTTCGAGTGCCTGCAACGCGAGCTCGACATCGGGGGTCGACTCGAATTCAACGTAGATGCCGTCGATTGTTCCTTCGACAACGATTTCGCGTGCCGACGCTCTTTGACTCTGGGCTTCATCGAACGCCGACCTCAGTCGCTCGCTCAAGTGCTCGCCATGGGCTGCGCGATTGGCAGGCGACGGAGGTGCCGCGCCGTCGCGACCCAGCACGGCCGGTCTGTAGCTCTCGGCCGTGGCTGGCGCGGCCACGGTGATGTGTGAGCGATTCCGTTCTGCCACTACGAGCGTGGGTCGTCGCGATGGCGGGCCTGGAGCGCGTCCAGCAGGGTCTGGGTGTCAACCGTCCGTCGGTCGGCCAAGATGCTCGCCTTCGCGGCGCTCTCGGCGGCGATGGTGATCTCGCTGTGGCTCAGCCCCTTCGCCTCTGCACCGATCTTGCGCCAGTCGATGTCGGTGAGATCGAGCGCGGCCAAACGGTTTCGGATGACCTTGTTGCCGATCCGCACATCGGGAAGGCAGTACTCCAGACGAGTGTCAAACCTCCGAAACAGCGCCCGGTCCAGCACCTCGGGCAGATTCGATGTCGCCACCAACACGCTGTCGGAATCGTCGTCCTCCAAGAACTGCAGGAAGGAGTTCAGCACACGCCTGATCTCGCCGACGTCGTTGGGCGCGGCTCGCGCACCCGCTAGCGCGTCAACCTCGTCGAACAGGTAGATGCCGGTCGTGACAGTCATGGCATCGAAGATCAGCCGAAGCTTCGCCGCCGTCTCACCCATGAATTTCGTGATGAGTCCATCCAGCCGGACGGCGAACAGCGGCAGAGACAGCTCGCCAGCCAGCGCCCGTGCGGTCATCGTCTTACCAGTGCCGGGAGGCCCCACCAGCAGCAACCGCCGAGCAGGCACAAAACCGCGAGAGCGCAGCCGGTCGCGCTGCCGCTGCTCGTGAAGCACCCGTTGCAGCTCACGGCGCAGCGGTGCCGCCAAGGCCAGGTCAGCTAGTCGCTCGTCGGGGTAGGCGGCAGTGAGCAGCGATGCAAGCTCTCCGCGGGGTGCTGCCACTGGCGTGGGCGCCGCCGAGCGCGGTTGGCTCCTGCCGGCGTCGATGAGCGTCTTGAGGTCCTGCGCGTAGGTCGCGTGGCCGCTGCGAGCCTCTGTTGCCGCAAGCTGCAGCGCGACCGCGTAGAAGCGCTCGTCATCGCCAGACGCATGGCTCTTGATGAGCGCCTTGACCTGGTCCGCCGTAGCCATGCCGCCAGCCTCCCCGCGCCCCTGACGGTA
The DNA here is from genome assembly GCA_022826045.1 of Acidimicrobiia bacterium. Taxonomy (GTDB): domain Bacteria; phylum Actinomycetota; class Acidimicrobiia; order Acidimicrobiales; family Poriferisodalaceae; genus Poriferisodalis. The sequence goes on from JAJDVQ010000003.1 coordinate 7,848, forward strand.
CCCCGGTCCGCCACGTCGCAGCAGACCAAGCGCGTGCAGGGCGAATGGTTGAGGTTACGTGTGCAAGTATCTAGATATCTTGCTACCTCACTATCGAGCAGCTACGTTCGACCGCAATGCTGACGCAGGGAAGATCAGATGCCTACACAATCTGACACGAAGAACTTGACGCTGCGCATTGACCGCACGCTGGCCGACCGGGTCCGGACCGTCGCTGAGGTCGAAGGATTGACCGTGAGCGATGTGATCCGCGCTGCCCTCACTGAACACGTCGAACGCCGACGCAGAGACCCAGAGTTCCAAGCGTTACTTCGGCGAAATCTCGAGCGACACCAAGAGTTGCTCAATATGTTGGCCGACGGCTGATCTGGTCTACCTCAAGTTCGACGACCTACTGGGCTGTGCCGTCAACCACGCCGCGCTACTCCGTCACCAAGGATACGAGACCGTCGACAGGTGGCCGTAAGGATCGCGCTTACCCACAACGCTCGGGCCGTGCTGAGCGGCGGCAGATCGAATCACTCTCGCGACCATTCTCACACTCGGCACGGCAAGGTCAATCTCTTGGCGCGATGTAGTTCCGGTCGTTTTCAAATTACGCAGGTCGCTACGCGATTGAGCATGTGGCAGGGGCAACTTCGGCCCATATCCTTGACCAAGGAGGATAGCACCACGTTTTCGAACGGCAAGGAACAGTCGGTCGAGAATCCAGTCGTCGAGTTCGATGAGTCGCTCATCATCGTCAATCAATGGGTAAGCGGACATAATGCCCTTGAATCTCCTCAATGGGGTATCGCGCTGTTGATATCGACGGACAGCTTTCTGCGAGAGATCACCGTACAGAAACCTGCGGATACTCCAGATCAAGGAGACATAGTCTCGATCCACGTTGCCTGCGAAGCGCTTGGGATTCTGTGTTTGCTTGAGTGGTTCGTGCAGCAGGTTCCAGTATATGAGACTAATGATGCGTTTCTTTATTCGGTCGACAGCCGTTTGCTTCATGCCGACATTGGTGATGCCCACACGGTATCCGAGATAATCGACACCCTCGGTACGGCTCATCTCTGACTTCGCGTCAGGCGGCACAAGAAGCCTAATGCCGGGTGACTTGTTTAGATTGACATCTACGCCTATTGATGCCGCCTGCGCATGCAACACGTCGACGGCTTGGCACAGTCGGTCGTAATCCCTAGACCAGATGAGCGTATCGTCCGCATAGCGTACGAATCCCACACCACACCGCTCTAGCTTTCGGTCTAGGTGCCAAGCGGCAACATTGGCGAGGAAGAGTGAGATGGACGTACCTTGCGGTATTCCGCAATCTCGTGCGGCCACACTTTGGGTTCCATAACGGTTCTGATCATGTGCAGGCACACGCAAGAAGCCCTCAATTGCAGAGCGCTCGATCTCGGTCATCAGAAAATGGTCCTTTAGCACCTTGTGAATATGATCATGCTGGATCATGTCAAAGTACTTCTGGAAATCATACTCTGCTATGAACAGCCGGTTCGAAGCGGCGAATTCGGATTTGACATATTGAATCGCATTTTGCGCAGACACGTCTTTGCGGTAGGCATAGGCCCTAGCGCTCATGATCGGAAGATTCTTTTTCAGCAGCCCTTCGAACAACATCTTCGAAACGGCACCGTCAGCAACCTGATACACACTTACCTCGCGTTCGCTACCATCTGCTTTTGGTATGCGAAGGAGAATGGGATTCCTGGGTTCGTATTCTCGCTCTTCAAGTCGCTTGCGGATGCTGTGCGCGACCCGAGAAGCTCTGGCGCGAGTGAGATAGGGATTGAAGCCGTCGTCTATCGACCATTGGGATGGACGCTCAAGCTTTAGGGGTTGGATTGGCGATGTCGTACGTCGATCCCGCCGTACATTCTCTTCGGCGAGGAGTCGACCCTTCGTTTCGTGACGCGCAATGAGACGTTGCGCTTCTCGCAGTATTTCATCTTGAATGCGCATCATTCTCGCTTTCGTTGGCGAGGTCCGGCCCCAAATGGGGCCGGACCTAGCGGCCTCCGAAGATTCCGGAAGGGAAACATCGCACTCACGCAGGAGTCGCACCTGACGGTGTGGCTCCTATTTCGGATCACCGGGTGATCAACCCGAACGTGATCCGGTAGGTCTCCGGTGGCCTACCCCCCTTGGGGGCTTCGCCGACTCTGATGCTACCTGCGGAGCAACGCTAATCGAAGCGGTCTGCGAGGAAGCTGTCGATCTCGTCTGCCGGGATAGCGCGGGTGGAGTTGTTGAGCCTTCGCGTTTTTTTGGGATGGGGCTGCTGGGCTCGGTGGGGTCAGGTTATGTGGTGAGGATGCCGCGGGCTTCGAAGTTTGTGTAGTTGGTGAAGCCGTGGGCTTTGCGGCGCAGGACCTGGAGCAGGTTGTTGGTGCCCTCGATGGGGCCGTTGCTGGGCTGCCCGGCTTGGTGCCAGCCGAGGATCTGTTCGTGCCAGGCGAGGAAGGTGTCGACGACATCGCTGAACTCGGGGATCTGGCCGGTGCCGTAGATGTCGGCGAACCGGTCGAGCGCTTCGAGGGCGCCTTTGCGGTTCTTGGCGAGGTAGAGGCCGTGCAGCTCGCCGAGAGCGTCCCATGCGGCCTTGAGCCTGGGGTGGGCTGCGAAGACGGCGTCGAGGCGTTCCCGCTCGGCGGCGTCGAGGGTGTCGGGTCTGCGCATGAGCAGGAACCGTGCCCGGAACACGTCGGGGTCGAAGCGGGGCTTTGAGCCCTCGGGGCGGCGCTGGACGTCCCGGCGCACCGCGGTCAGCCCGGACTGGAACCATCTGACG
>JAJDVQ010000047.1 GCA_022826045.1 Acidimicrobiia bacterium
CGACGAATGGCAGGCCACCGACCGCCGCTACCTCTCAGAAGACTCCATGAGCCAACTCCGACGCGAACCCGCTACCGTCACCACAGCCGAACTCACACCGGCAACCAACACCGAGGCTCAACCCCAAAACCCACCACTCCACGGGACGTAGCCGCCACAGGTTGCAGCAGCGGCCTCGCCCATGTCACGGCCCCAGAGCCAAGCCGACAGTCAGCAGCGCGCCCACCACGATCTGCAGGCGACCGGTTGCTGCGAGCACCCCCACCAGCGCAGCACCGGTGGCTCCGCGGACCACAGCGCGAACGGGCGCGACAGCGAACGCGACGGCGGCGAGCCCCAGCATCGTCCACGGCCGCAGCAGCGACAGGTACATCGGCGAGAACACCATCAGCATCACGACGACCGCGTACATCGCGCGGGTGGGTCCATCACCCAGCCGGACCGCCAGCGTGCGCTTGCCGGCCTGCGCGTCGGTCGGCAGGTCGCGCAGGTTGTTCGAGATGAGCAGCGCCACTGAGCCCAGCCCCACCGGGACCGACGCAGCAATGCCCAGCATGGTGAGGCGGGCGTCCTGCACGAACGCTGACCCGGCCGTCGCCACCAGGCCGAAGAAGACGAACACGAACAGCTCGCCGAAACCCCGGTAGCCGTATGGACGCCGGCCGCCGGTGTAGTACCACGCTGCGAGCATCGACGCCCCGCCGGCCACGATGAGCCACCACGACACGGCTGCTGCCACCGCGATGCCGAACACGGCGGCTACGCCGAAGGCTGCGAACGCCGCATTCCGCACTGCGGCCGGAGTTGCCGCTCCCGAGGCCACCAGGCGCTGCGGCCCCACCCGGGCCACGTCGGTGCCCCGCACCCCGTCGCTGTAGTCGTTGGCGTAGTTGACAGCAATCTGGATGCACAGCGACACGATCAGCGCGAAGGCGGCTCGCCACCACACGATGCCGCCGTCAGCCGCAGCATCGGATGCGGCGGTGCCCACGAAGGGCGGCACCAGCGACGCCGGCCAGGTGCGAGGCCGTGCCCCGGCCAGCCACGTGCGCAGGCCCGTCATTGCTGCGGCGAGCCCAGCGGGCCGGTGATCCTTGTGATTGCGAACGATTGGGTGCCGGTCGCCAGCAGTCCCCCGTCGGACGCATAGATACGAACGATGCCGTTGCCGATGGCGTTGTGCACGGCGTCCGATTCGATGTCGAGGAGCACCCATTCGCTCTCGGCCTCACCGGAGATCCGCACCGTGTTGTCGAGGCTGGATCCCCTGAACCCGGCATCGAGGCTCACACGCATGCCGCTCGGCAGCAGGTCGGCCAGCGCCGTCAAGCCCGGCCCCGTCGATGCAAGCGTGCCGTCGAGGCGCGCCCAGTACCGCACGTGGCGCTCGCCCGGCTGCTGCCCGGCGAGCCGGATGTCTGCGTGGTCGGTGAACGAGCGACCTTCGATCGACGTCGGGCCGCGGGGCTCGCATGATTCCGGCTGCGGCACGTCCGGGGCGGTCGTCCACGTCTGATCGATTCCCAGCAGCCGACCGCCGAGCGACACGAGCGCACGCAGAATCACCCGTCCATCGGCGGCATCGGTGATCTCAGCGGAGGCCTGGGTCATCCGGTTGCCGCTGGCGCCGATGTCGAGTGCGACGGCCGCGCATCCGCCCACCCGCAGCCGTGCCAGGTACTGGGCCGATGCGGCGGCCATCGGCCGGCCGGTGACGCTCTCGAGCGCTGCCACTGCGGCCGCGAGCGCACACCCGCCATGCAACGTGCCGGTAGCGCCGGCCAAGTCGTAAGTGACCGGCAGCAGCCAGCGCAGCTCTTCGGCTGTCGACTGGAGGCCGAAGAACTCGATCACCTCGCCGACGTGCGGGTCCTGCGGCGCAGCGTCGCTCGGGGCAGCCTCGGCGCTCACGCAGCCGAAAGCTAGTGCTGCCTACAGCCGGAAGCCCTCCACCGGGCCAGCCACCCGAGCCACGGCGAACGACTGGTTACCGCTGGCAAGCAGTTCGCCGTCGGGTGTGAACATGCGCACGACGCCATGGCCGACAGCGTTGTGGAAGCCGTCGGTCTCGATGTCGAGCAGCACCCATTCGCAGTCGGCATCGCCTGCGATGCGCACGGTGTTGTCGAGACTTGCGCCGCGCCACTTGCGACCGAGGCTCAAGTGCATTCCGGTCGCGAGCGTGTCCGCCAGTGCGATCAAGCCTTGGCGGGTGGACGCCAGCGTGCCGGTGAGTCGCGCCCAGCAGAGGATTCTCCGATCGCCGGAGCTGTAGGGCCCGAACCGGATGTCGGCGTCGGTACTGAATGACGGAACGGCGTTGGCCGGCACAGAACGGCGTGGCCACTCGTCCGGCCCGGGAACGTCGGGTGGCTGTGCCCAAGCCTGGTCGATGCCGAGCCGGCGACCGCCCAGCGACAGCAACGCTCGCATCAGCACGCTGCCGTCGGCTGTATCGGCAACCTGTGCGAGCACCTGGGTCATCCGTTTGCCGGCCGACCCGATGTCAAACGTGATCTCTGCACTGCCGCCGAGCGGGACACGGGACATGAACTGCGCCGAAGCCGACGCAACCGGCCGTTCGCTCCATGTCTCGGCCGCCGCAGCGACGGCCGCAAGCGCGCAGCCGCCGTGCATCACACCGAGATAGTTGGCAACGTTCGGCGAGATGGGCAGGTGCCAGCGCAGCTCGTCGTCAGTGGCCTGCACGCCGAAGAACTCAACGACGTCTGCGAGCCGCTCGCCCGGCGTCAGCGGCGCCGCGCCGGGGCTTAACCCGCTGCCGCGGCCCACGGTGCAGATTGGCCGGCTTGGTAGTGGTCGGGCCGGATGCCGAAGGCTTCGATCATCCGATGCCAGCCGCTGCAGACCGCGAGCAGAGCTCCGAGCCGCAGGATCTGCTGCTCGTTGAAGTGTCGCTGCAGCCGCTCGTATTGCTCGGGCGGGATCTGCCCCGAATGCTCATGTCCAGAGAGCCAGTCGGCCAGGGCCAGCGCAGCCTTCCAGCCCTCGTCAAGATCGGAGTTCTCGTAGTCGTCCAGCTTGGCCACGACCTCGTCCGTCAACCCGGTGCGCACCAACGATGCGCTCTTGACCAGGCTTCAGTGGAAGCACTCGTTGCGGTTTGCCATGCGGATGCGGCACATCTCGAGCATGTGACGATCGAGGGCTCCGGGGTCTTCTTCGGGCGTGCCTCCGTACACCGCGCCCACCCAGCCCAAGAACATGTCCATCGTCGTCTCGTCCGCAGCCAGCGTCCGGAACAGGTTGTCGTCGGTGTAGGCCTTCGCATACCACGTGTCCAAGCGGCGTCGCTGCTGGTCGCTCAGCTCGGTCACCTTCGGCAAGTAGCCGTGCTCATTCGCCATGACTCCCCCTCGACGGCCCTGGCCCGCTGGAAACGACGCTACCGCACCCTCCGCATCGGCGGCCGAAGGCGGCCCGGACGCTCGGGCGTCGGCGGGCACGCGTTCGCGGCTGCGCGCCTAAGAGGCCGCGCGGATAGATCGGCTCTGAACGATTTCGAGCCGTGGAATCGCCTCTGGATGGGTCTCTGACCTGCAGCATCGACACGACAGACGATGCGATTGCATACAGTCGTTTTATCAATCCGCTAACGCTCT
>JAJDVQ010000019.1 GCA_022826045.1 Acidimicrobiia bacterium
TTAGAGGCCGCGCGGATAGATCGGCTCTGAACGATTTCGAGCCGTGGAATCGCCTCTGGATGGGTCTCTGACCTGCAGCATCGACACGACAGACGATGCGATTGCATACAGTCGTTTTATCAATCCGCTAACGCTCTTAGCCGCCTATCTGAACACGGCGAGGCACTTGGCGGTGACACAGGCGGCCGTCGCTCACGCCCAATTCGAGACGATCCATCCGTTTGAGGACGGCAACGGCCGGACTGGTCGAGCACTGATCCACACGGTGTTCAACGCCCGCGGCGTGACGAGCGGGACTGTTCCCATCAGCGCAGCGCTCAACAGCGACCGTCAGCGCTACTACCAGGCGCTCAACGCGACCCATGTGATCTGCGAAGCCGACGACGACGCCTCACGCAGCAAAGGCATGGAACAGTGGATCCAGTGCTTCGGTGATGCCTGCGTCGACGCTCATGCGCAGGCCGCTCGGACCGTTTCCGCAGTCGAAGACTTAGCAGCCGAATGGGGGCACAAGGCAAGATTTCGATCTGGCAGCGCCGCAGCGAAGCTGTTGAACGCTCTGCCGTCAATGCCGATTATGGATTCCGAGATGGTCGCTGCACGGCTCAACGTCTCCGATCAAGTCGCTCGCCTAGCGCTCAGGTCGCTCGCCGATGCCGGCATCATCAGGCCGACAGGCGGTAGTCGCAACATCCGCTATGAAGTGCCTGAGATGATTGAGATGCTCCGAGAGATGAATCCTGACGGGGCAATGCAACGAGCAGATCGCGTCGGCTCCGCCTTCCATCCGCCGGTCGCCGATCGGGTCGTCTTGCCCGTGCGGACACCGGCCTTCATCGCGTGCGGTCACCGCGGTCCGAGATCCCGCCGTCACTGCATCCTGCAGCGTGGCCACGCAGGGCAGCACCGTTACACGTGAGCGTTGTCGCTGACTCGAAGTCGGCGGTTCACCCGGTGTATGCAGGTCCCATGCACGATCTGCCAAGTGGTCGGCGGCCGCGCAAAACCCAAAGTGAATCAATAGCGGATCGCATCGTTGGGTCTGTCAAATTCTGACAGACCCGATTCTGGGGGATCCCTCCCTACGCCGCCCGAACCCTCACCGGCCTACTCCACGCGCAAACGCGAAGCGCCACTTAACTTCCGGCGAGTCCTTAGAACGTCAAGGTGTTGGACTTGATGCCGTCGATGACGACATGCACGGTGCCTCGGAACGAGCCCGAGAAATAGCAACCCCTCGATGCCCTACCCGACCACTGACCGCGCCACGCCCGGCTGCCGTTGAACCAGCACTCCAGCGTGTACGGCCCGCCGCCCAGACCCTCGATTCGATAGTCCAAGTCATAACAAGGGCTCACGCAATTGCTGCGAGAGTTCCTACTGCCCCGGGTAATCGTCACCTTTTCCGTCGACTGCTGGGTGCTGGCCTTAGCCGATATCGACAACGTATTCGACTTGACGTCGTCGATCACCACATACGCCGAGCCGCTGAACGCCGCCGAGTAATAGCAACCCGTCGACGCGTTGCCCGACCACTGACCCCGCCATGCCCGGCTGCCGTTGAACCAGCACTCCAACGTGTACGGCCCGCCGCCCAGGTTGCGGATCGTGTAGCTCAGGTCATAACAGTCATTGCCCGAACAGCTCCCAGCAGAAGTCCGGGACGAATTCACCGGCCCCTCCGAGATACGAACACTGCCCACTTGGCGCGGCTCTGTCGGCGTCCCATACCCGGACCAAGACCAGCCGCCCCACCCTTCGCTGTTGCGCGCACGCACCTGCACCTCGTATCGGGATCCGTTGCGCAGACCGCGAATCGTGTAGCTCGTGGCGCCCACCGTCTGGCTGTCCCACGAACCCGAACCCCGCCGCCACTGCACCTCATAACCGCTCACAGACGCACCATTGCCCGACGGAGCATTCCACGACACCGACAACTGCCCGTTACCGGGCGTCACATTCGGAGCGCCCGGAGCATCCGGAACGCGAACCCGGTTCCGCTGACTCTTCTCAGCGATCGTCAGGGTGTTGGACTTGACGTCGTCGATCACCACATACGCCGAGCCGCTGAACGCCGCCGAGTAATAGCAACCCGTCGACGCATTGCCCGACCACTGACCCCGCCATGCCCGGCTGCCGTTGAACCAGCACTCCAACGTGTACGGCCCGCTGCCCAGGTTGCGGATCGTGTAGCTCAGGTCATAACAGTCATTGCCCGAGCAGCTCCCAGCAGAAGTCCGGGACGAATTCACCGGCCCCTCAGAGACGACCACACTGCCCACCACCTCAGGCGGCAGCGTCACAAACACAGGAGGCAGCGACCAGTCGCTCCAGCCCTCGCTGTTGCGCGCACGCACCTGTACCTCATACTGCGACCCATTGCTCAGACCGAGGATCGTGTAGCTGCGGACGGTCACCGTTCGGCTGTCCCACGAACCCGAGGATCTACGGCGCCACCGCACCTCATAACCAGCGACCGCAGCACCATTGCCCGACGGAGCATTCCACGACACCGTCGACTGACCGTCATCAGCAGTCGCACTCGGACGGCTCGGAGGATCCGGCACCATCACTACTTCTTCTGTTTCTTCTGTGCAGAATTCGGCCGATGGCGACCAGTCGCTCGCGCCCGCGCCATTCCCGGCACGAACCCGGAACTCATAACAGACCGCAGAGCTCAGGCCGTGGGTGCCGAATATGGCGAGAGAGTTCGGCAGCGTGCGAGTCTGCCATGACGAACCAGAATCCGCCCGCCGCCAATTGACCTCGTGATACGCAACAACACCCGACGCTTCCCGCCAAGTGATGCTGATGAAGTCTGTGTCGAGTTCGCTCAGGACCGGCTTGCCCGGCCTGCCGGGCGTACCGGTCTGACTCGTTGGTTTGAACTCACCGTTCTCGCAATATCCCAAGTTGGCGATCGGAGGCCCATCGGGTATTAGCTCAAGTTGCAGCTTCTCGAGCGCCAGTCTCCGTTGCCCACAAGCAAAGAATACCGGATTGGGAGCTGGTATGTTGTCGTCATCTGGTTGATTGTATTCAAGGACGTTTCCAATAGATGTACAGTACGACATTATAGAGCAAAGTGCCCGTGATTGTCCGGGCCTAAGGTCATACGCTGCACCGTCATACAAGTCCTCCAGTTCTTTCTCGTAGGCTAGGTCATTATGACCCTTCGGGCATGGACGACTGTCATTTGGATCATCTTTATGGTGTGGGTGACAAAGATGTAGGAAGGCATGTCCGATTTCGTGAGCGAAAATATTGTAGAAAGTGTAGGAGTCTTCAGTAACCCGTTTACGCACGGGCTGGATTGCGGCTCCGTAACCAACGTAGGCAAACCCTGCAGGACCGTCACAGCACTCTTGATCGATGAGTACATAACCAAACTTACCTGTGTGTGTGCCCACCGAGAGCCCGAGTTGGTGCAGGCAAGCATACGATGCATTGACCTCACCGTTGCCGTCATGTGGATTGTCATCGTTGTTGAAAACGCCGTCCCAAATGACATTGTGAATCCTGTCGTTGATCTTTATTTCTGTACCAACGCCAACCGTATCACCCGCCTCAAATTTGAAGTCAATTGCATCGCCTAACTGATGCCTTAAGAAATGTGCAACGTGGTCATTTATGCCTTTGACTTCTGATTCCAAGTAGTCCTTTGCATTTTTCTCTTTTTGCATGTTGTCGAGTCCACTCTTGCGGCCACAGTAGTGCACCTCGATTTCCACATTGTCTGACAAATCGAATTCCTTCAATTCGCTAGTGCTACTAGATGCGACGAAGATCTGGCGTCCGTGAACTGAGAAAATGCTGTCATTAACCTCATACTGGTGAGGGAGGGTGCCGCCTTGGGCTATGTCGATGATCGTCTCGGCTACTGCTGACTGGGTGGCCCAGCGGTCGAGGCCTGAGATTCGTTCCAGGAAGCGGATGTCGAAGCCGCCGTCGATCCATGGCTGCGGCACGGCGACCTCGCCGCCCAACAGATACGCGCCCGATGCCTGCGCGGCGTCTGCCACCGCCACCGCGCTCGGCGGACGGTCCGCGCCGGGATCGCCCACATCGACCAAACAGCGGCTGTTCGGATCGCCCGATATCGCCGTCAGTGCCGCGGCGAGCATGTTCGCCGCGGCGCGCTCTTCTGCGACGGTCAGCTTCGCCAGCACCGCGGTGCCCCAGCAGTCGCCGTTGGGCGGCAGGGCACGCGTCGCGGCCGCGACCGACTCCCGGTAGGGCTGCACCGCTTTGTCGCGGGCCAGCGCCAGCATCGCCGCTGCCACGCTCTGCTGGGTCTGCCACCGATCCGCGCCCGCCACGCGGGTGAAACCCGTCTCGCTCACGCCGAACTGCTCTGCCAGCCACCAATCAGGGATCGCATCGGGGCCGCCCACCACGTACACCGTCTCTGCCAAGCCCGCCGACGAGCGATACACCGCATCGGGCGGCACCCCCTCGTTGGGCGGACGGCCGCGAGGCGGCGGCAGGCCCGCGTCGAGCAGGCAGCGCTGCGCCCCGCCCGGCGACAGCGCCCGCAGCGCCTCAGCCAGCATGTTCGCCGCCGCAGCGTCCTCCACCACCGTCGTCTTCGCGATCACCGCCGCCCCGCGGCAATCGGT
>JAJDVQ010000090.1 GCA_022826045.1 Acidimicrobiia bacterium
AGAGCGTTAGCGGATTGATAAAACGACTGTATGCAATCGCATCGTCTGTCGTGTCGATGCTGCAGGTCAGAGACCCATCCAGAGGCGATTCCACGGCTCGAAATCGTTCAGAGCCGATCTATCCGCGCGGCCTCTAAGGGCATTTTGTGTTCCGGGGTTCTGCGAGGACGCGCCTGTTCTTTGTGTTCCAGATGACTGCGACGGGAGCGCGCCCGCTGTCGGCGACAACACCCGGAAGGCACCGCCCACAGCCGAAGAGGACGACGACAGCGACACCGATGACGACTTGGGCACCGATGACCAAGACGGCGACGACGAACCCGACACGACAGAGCCGCAGAAGATCACGCGGGCCGATCTCGACAAGGCGATTGCCGACCGGCGGTCGGGGCGCATCACCGCCGAGGAGATGAGAAAGATCGCCAACGGCTGGGCCTGCCAGCAGTACGGCGGCCACTACTGCCGGTACGCGCAATGAGCACCGCGCCAGCCAAAACGAGGATGAACACCATGAACTACGCTGAGCGCATGAGTGCTGCCTCGACCAGCGCCCCCGCCGCCGACAAGCCGAGCCGCTGCCACTGGATCCCCCGTGCGCGCAACCGTCGCGAAGGGAGGATCGTCTGCTGGATCGTGGTGTCAGTGTTCCTTGTAGGTCAGGGTTCGCGTGCATTGTTCGGCTGGGGGCTGGGCGCTGTCGCGGCAGCGTGGCTCGTTGGTGCTGCGGGTCTTGCTCTGTTCGGCCGATGGCAGAAGAACCACGGGGCCGACAGCGTTGAGGATTTGTCGGCCTGAGGTTCGGCGGGGCTGTTGGCCCTCGCGCCGGTAGCTGCCGAGCGTTCGTCTGGTTGACGTTGGCGTTGTGTCAGCTTGGGTAGCTGGCCGCCCGCGAGGAACTGGTCACGCCACTTCGAGACCGACATCGCCGACACCGACTCCCGCCGAGCTGCCGCCGCGACCGAGATCTCACCGCGCAGCACCCCCAGCACGATCCTCGTCTTGTCCTCCCCGGCCCACAGCACCCGGCCGCGGACCCATCAGACCACGCCAGTTACACAAACTTTCTGACAGTCCCTGTGCTCACGGACGCGTTGCGGCTGCGGGACCAATGCCCTCATGCCGTCGGCAGCGTTGTACGAATTGTGATGCTCGCAATGTACCTTTTGTGATGAATTCGTTCGCCGATTTGTGATTGCGACAATCGGGCTCAGAAGGTGGTGAAGCACCATTCGTAGGTGAAGTCGGATGCTTCGATGTCGATGGTGGGGGTTGCGACCAGACGGGCGCACGATCGCCCGGTGCGCAGTTTCTCGATGACTTTGCCGTCTCCCGGCGAGAAGAAGTGCTCGCCCAGCTGGACGGTGCCAGCATCGAGCTGAGCGGCGGGAATGGTGGTGCCGTTGATGGCGAGCGTCAGCTTCCAGCCGGGTTCGAGCCGAGCGCCGATGGGACTCTGGTGCGGCACCTGGGCGCCGGGAATCGGCGTGACTGCCTGCAAGCCGCTCGGGTAGGCCGGTGCGAGCTCGCCGCCCCGAGTCAGCCACACCGCCAGGACGACGAGTGCAGCAGCGACGAGCGCGCCCAGCGTGATGGCCGTGGAGACGCCCTTGCGCAGCGCCCAGGGCACCTGCGGCTGGCCGTCAGCGGATCCCGCGCCGCTCATGTGAGATGTCCGGCGGCGGTCGCGCCGCCGAGCACCTCGTCGCCCGTGTAGAACACGACCGCCTGGCCGGCCGCGACGCGGCGCTGGGGCTCCACCCACCGCAACTGGCCCTCGGCGTCGAGGTGTGCAGGCATTGCCGGACCGTGCGCGCTCGTCTGAGCCAGCACGTCGCCCTCGACAGGTACGCCGGCCCAGCGATGATCGACCAGCCGCACGCCTGGTGCGGCCAGCTCGGAGGCACCGCCCACCGTGACACGGCGAGCGGCGATGTCGACGTCGACCGCATAGCGCCGCTGCGGTGCGCCGCCAAGGTCAAGGCCCTTGCGCTGGCCGACAGTCACGAGCTCCACCGCAGGAGCGGTGCCGACGCGCTGACCCGCCGCATCGACCAGCTCCGCCGGATGCAGGCCGATGCGCTCGGCCAGGAAGCGCTCCCTGCCGGCGGCCTCGGTGATGAAGCAGACATCCTGGCTCTCAGGCTTGTGAGCAGTTCGCAGCCCGAGCTCCGCTGCGAGCATTCGCAACTCATCCTTGCGGTAGTCGCCGACCGGAAACCACAGGTCCCCCAGGTCGGTCTCAGAGAGCATGTACAGCACGTACGACTGGTCCTTCGCGCTGTCGGCGCCGCGCTGCAGCCGCCGCCCGCCGCCCTGAGTGCTGATGCGAACGTGATGACCCGTGACCAGGCGATCGAAGCCCAGGCGGCGTGCACGGTCCAGCAGCACGTCGAACTTGACGTGCCGGTTGCAGGCAATGCACGGGTTGGGCGTGAGACCGTGCCGGTGTGCATCCACGTACGGCTCGACCACATCGCGCTCGAATTCGGCTGCATAGTTGAAGACGAAGTGGTCGATGCCGAGCTGCTGGCACACCCGGCGGGCATCGTCCACGTCTGAGACCGCGCAGCAGCCCTGATCCTGCGGGCCGCCCCACAGTTTCAGAGTGACACCGACTACGTGGTGCCTCTCGCGCAAGCACAGGGCCGCGGCGACCGAGCTGTCGACGCCGCCCGACATGGCAACGAGCACTCTGCTCCTTGCGCCGGCGCCGTATCGCTTGGGGCTGGCTGCAGCGGCACTGTGCCACGCGGCGCCCCTCGCAGCGGCGCCGTGCCGGTCGGGAGTCATCGCAGCTGCTCCACGCACTGGGGGATGGCGTCGACGGCTCGCTCGATCTCCCACGGCTCGGTGCACCAGCCCAGCGACAGGCGGAGCGAACCGGCTGCGGCATGGCGCTCAACCCCCATCGCTGCGAGCACATGGCTCGGTTCCATGGCACCCGACGCACACGAGGCCGCCGCCGAAGCCATCACGTCGAACCGGTCGAGCAACACCAGCAGCGCTTCGGTCTCGATGCCGTCGATGAGCAGCTGGCAGATGCCCGCCGCTCGCCGAGACCGCTCGACCGTCTCGGCACACCCGTCGATCGCCGCCAGCAGGCCATCGGTCAGCCGATCCGCTAGCTCCCCGATCCGGCAGATGTCCTCACTGCGCGTCTCGTGCAATTCGCCGAGCGCGGCGCCCAGCGCTGCGATCCCCGCTGTGTTGTGCGTGCCGCTGCGGCGATCGGCCTCCTGGCCGCCGCCGAGCTGCTGCGCTGACAGCGTCACGCCGGGCCGGATGGCGAGCACCCCCACGCCCTTGGGCCCGCCGAACTTGTGGCCGCTCAACGACAGCAGATCTGCTGGTTGCGCCGCTGCAGCGATGTCGACCCAGTTGACCCCTTGTACCGCGTCGGTGTGCAGCAGCGCCTCGGGGGCATGGCGCCCGATCACGTCTGCCACGGCCTCGAGATCGGCGATGACGCCCGACTCGTTGTTGACCAGCATCACCGACACCAACCCCACCGGTGGACCCGCGTCGGGCGCCAACTGTGCTGCCAGGTGGTCGAGGTCGACCTCGCCGCCGGCGTCGACCTGCGCATACCGGCCGCCGACCGCTTCGACGGGGTGCAGCACCGCGTGGTGTTCGGTTGCCGGACACAGCGCCGTCGTGCCTGTTGCGGCGGTGACGCCGGTCACGGCGAGATTGTCTGCTTCAGTCCCGCCGCTGGTGAACACGATGCCGTGCGGATCGAAGCCGAGCGCCTCGGCGACGATCTCGCGTGCGTCATCGATGGCTGCCCGCGACTTGCGGGCCATGCGGTGCGCTCCCGAAGGATTGGCGAACTGCTGCTCCAAGTACGGCGTCATGGCCTCGATGGCGCACGGACGCATCGGCGTCGACGCAGCGCAGTCAAGGTACGCAGGGCGATTCCGATCAGCAGTCACACGCTGAGGTTACGAGCACGACCCGAGGCCTCCTGCCGGGCGCTTCACGCAGTCGACAAGGCAGAATCCGCTGCTGCACCGGGTGCGGTGTGACAACGGCCGCATGCGGTGCCACACTTGCCGGTCGCTGGAAACGAACGTCGGCGTGACGAAGCGCGCCAGCGATCCGAGACGCGATTCGCGTCCAGACAGGCATCGACAGGGCAATCACGGGCATGGGCATCGAGGTCTCCATCGACATTCCGGCACCGCCGCAGGAAGTCTGGGACTACGTCGCAGATCTCGCGAGCAATGTCGAGTGGATGGCCGACGCTCAGTCGATCGACTTCACGTCTGCCCAGACTGAGGGCGTCGGCACGACGTTCGAGTGCGTCACCAAGATCGGCCCGCTGAAGACCACGGACAAACTCGAGGTCACCGAGTGGGACCCGCCGAACACGCTCGGCATCACCCATCGGGGCGCGGTGACGGGCACTGGCCGTTTCGCGCTCGAGCCCATCGAAGACGGCACTCGCTTCACCTGGAGCGAGGATCTGACACTGCCCTGGTACTTCGGCTCGCGGGCCGGCCAACAACCCGCCTCGCTGGTGCTCGAGCGCGTCTGGCGCAAGAACCTGCGGAACCTGCGCGCTCGGATGCTCGAACGCCAGCAGGGGCCGACCGGCCATGAGCCGGGACCGCTGCTGGGGATGGGCCGCGACTCGGAGATGCGCGCCTACGGCCCGCACATCATTCGCATGAGCCTGCGCGGCCGGGATCTGAGCCACGAGGCCGCAGCTATGCGCCACGTGCGGGCCCACGGATTTCCTGCTCCAGAGGTCATCGAGCAGCCCGACAATCACTCGGTGGTGATGGCGCGTCTGACCGGCCCCACGATGCTCGACGAGCTCGCGGCCAAGCCGTGGCTCCTGACACGCCACGTCAAGGGTCTGGCACGGCTGCACCGGCTGCTCGGCGACGTGCCTGCGCCAGGCAACTGGGTCAAGGTGTCGGGCGGCAACTCGGTGGTGCATCTCGACCTGCAGCCCGACAACGTCAAGCTCACGCCCGACGGCCCCGTCGTCATTGACTGGTCGAACGCGGCAGCCGGCGACGCGGCCTTCGACGCTGCGTCCACCTATGTGCGGCTGCGCACTGCCGCGCCCGACAACCACGCTGCGGCCCGGGCAGTCATCAACGCTTTTCGTACCCGCTTTGCCCGTGCATTTCTCAAGGAGTTCGGTGCCGACGCGATCCTGTCGCACTTGCGCGCGGCAGCCGACCTGCGGCTCCTCGACCGCAACCTGCATCCCAACGAGCGCGAGGCGGTCTTCGCGCTCGCCCGCGGCGAACTCGACTGACGAGTTCGCCTGAGTCGTCCTGACTTGCCGGAGTCAGGAAACCATCTGCCGCAATCGGTCGACTGCGTATCAGCGGTCCTGGTCGAGGAGCATCTCGGCGGCGGCGTAGGGATCGAGCTCTCGGCGGGCGAGCTGTTGGCGCAGGCGCTCCGCAGCAGGCCCCTCAGTGAGGGCTGCTACGTGTTCGGCAATAGTGGCCCGCAAGACCTCATCGAGCTCGGTTTGCACCCTGGCCGCGCGGCGAGACTCAAGCTCGCCCGAGGCTGTGCTGTGGTCGCGGTGCGCACAGATGGCATCCCACAACTCCGCGGCGCCTTCGCCGGTGGTGCCTACCGAGGTCAGGATGGGCAGGTCCCAATCGCCGGGCGCGGACAGATCCAGCATCTGGCGGATGTCACGGCAGGTTTCCGAGGTGCCCGGCCGATCGGCCTTGTTCACCACGAAGATGTCGGCGATCTCCATGAGGCCCGCTTTGTTGGCCTGCACCGAGTCGCCCCAACCGGGGTTCACCACCACCACGGTGGTGTCAGCAGCACCGACGATCTCGGTCTCGATCTGGCCGACGCCGACCGTCTCGATGAGTACCCACGGCCAACCCAGTGCGTCGAGCACTCGTACGGCCAGCGGTGTCGCCAATGTCAGGCCGCCGAGGTGGCCCCGAGTCGCCATCGACCGGATGTAGACGTCCTCGTCGAAGGTGTGGTCGGACATGCGCACGCGGTCGCCCAGGATCGCGCCGCCGCTGAACGGCGACGACGGGTCGATCGCCAAGACCGCCAGCCGCTCGCCCCGCTCGCGTGCCACGCCGACGACGGCTGAGTTGAGCGTCGACTTGCCGGCCCCGGGCGCACCGGTGATGCCGACCGTGTGTGCGCTGCCCGATTGGGCGAACGTGAGCGCGCCCAGCGCACGCGCCTGCGAGCCGCCGCGTTCGACCAACGACATCACCCGTGCCAGGGCGCGGCGCTGTCCGCTGCGCGCAGCTTCCAGGAGCTCGGCCACATCGGCGGTGAGCGGATCGTCGGGTGGTGTCATCGGCGCGCCGACGGTAGCGAGGCCGGGCGGGGACAGCACGCCGGGCGCATGCGCGCGAGGTGAGCCTCGGGGACCGATTCAGCGGCGTGAGATCGACGCACCGATGCCGGCGAGCTTGCCGGCCAAGTCCTCATAGCCGCGGTCGATATGGGCAGCGCCGGCAACCTCTGTCTCGCCCGTGGCAGCGAGGCCCGCCACCACCAGCGCTGCGCCGGCGCGGATGTCGTGTGCACGCACCGGCGCTCCCGACAGCCGCTCGACGCCCCGCACCACAGCGTGGTGGCCCTCTGTGCGGATGTCTGCGCCCATGCGCCGCAGCTCGTCGATGTAGCGGAACCGGCCCGTGAAGATGTTCTCGGTGACGATCCCCACGCCCGAAGCCGTGGTGAGCATCGACACGAGGAACGGTTTGTAGTCGGTCGCGAGACCCGGGAACGGCAGCGTGGAGATGTCGGCTGACGCCAACCGCTGGGTCACGGTTGCCCGCAGCCCCGCTTCGTCGACGACGATGTGCATGCCCATCTCGCTGAGCTTGCGAATGAGCATCGTCATGTGCTCGGCCACCGCATGGCGCAGCAACACCGAGCCTCCGCACATGCCGACCGCCGCGAGGAACGTGGCCGCCTCGATACGGTCGGGCATCACCCGGTAGCCATCGCCGGAGGGGGCAGGCGTCAGCCGTTCCACCCCGTCGACCGCCAGGCGATCCCCTGACCAGCCGGCCCGCGCACCCATCTGGTTGAGGAACTCGACGAGATCGCCAATCTCGGGTTCTCGTGCTGGATTCACGATGCGCGTGCGTCCCTTGGCTCGCACGGCGGCCATCAGCACGTTCTCGGTCGCGCCGACCGAGGGGTACTCGAGCACGACCTCGGTTCCCTTGAGCACTTCTGCGGTCCCCGAGATGTCGCCGTGCGCGGTGCTGAACGTCGCTCCAAGGCTCTCGAGCGCCCGCAGGTGCATGTCGATCGGTCGCGGCCCGAAGTCGTCCCCGCCCGGCAGGGCAACCCGGGCAGTGCCGAAGCGTCCCAGCAACGGGCCGAGCACCACGATCGACGCGCGCATGCGCTCCACGAGGTGGTAGGGCGCCTCGGTGTTCAGCTCGGCCGGCACATCGATGACGAGCCGGTGATCAGTACGAGTCACCGTCACCCCCATCGCTTCGAGCAGCTCGCACATGAGCGACACGTCGGAGATGTCCGGCACGTTGGCCAGGACATGCTGCCCCTCGGCCAGCAAGCACGCCGCCATCAGCTTGAGCACGCTGTTCTTGGCACCACCGATGCTGACTTCGCCGTCGAGCGCGCTGCTGCGCTGCGTCACGAACGTGTCACGCTCGCCGCCGGTGGCAGAGTCCACCGACATAGCGATACCACCATTGACGGCGCGATCGTGACGCGCCGCCGTTCCGCGATGCAGATGCAGCACCTGCGCGTGTGCTAGGCCCGCCGCCGTGACCCGCCTCGTGCGCACCTTCGTGGCCGATGCCGACGAGGTGGATGCCCTCCTGCGCCCCCGCGACGACATCGTGGCCGAGACGCCGCCCAGCACCAGCGATGGCAGCCACCGCTTCGAGCTGGCGGAGGGGCCGTTCACCAGCTACTCGCGTCTCGTGGAGATTGCGCCGGCTGCGGCGCAAGCGGCCGGCCCTGCTCACAGCACGGCGGCCGGTGTCACACGCCGCTACGAGGTCACCGAGACGGTCAACTGGCACCTAGCGGTGCCGTGGTTCGGGCCGCTCTTCAACGTCGCCGTCCGGCGCGCGATGCACACGGGACGCACGGGCGACGGCACACAGCCCGTCTGGGCACCTCCACGACGATTCACCCCACGCGCCGCCACCGTCATGGCCATGCTGGCAGCGGCGGCGATGCTGAGCGGCTACCTGGCGAACGCGCCCTCAGAGTTGCACACCTATGCCGCGGACGAATTCGGTTCGGATCAAGCCGCACAGGGAGTGCTGGGCGCCGTCGTGCGCATCGGGACGTTGCTCGCGATCGGTGTGTCCGTGCTGGCAGACCGGCATGGCCGTCGACGCATCGTCGCGGGCGCCATAGGCGTGGGCATCACCGCCGCCGCGCTCGCAGCGCTGGCGCCGAACATGGTGTGGCTGGGCGCGTTCCTGCTGATCGGACGCACGGCGAATGCGGCGCTCGGAGCCACGGTTGTCGTGATGGCGCTGGAGGAGATTCCCGCCGGCTGCAGGGCGTGGTGCCTGTCGGTGCTGGCCATGTCGGCTGCGCTCGGCGCGGGCGTGGTGGTGTGGCTGCAACCGGTCTCGGATCTCGCGCCGTGGGCCTGGCGCATGTTGTTTGCGTTCCCGCTCATGGCGCTCGCGGCCGCCCGCCCCCTGCTGCGGCGACTGCCAGAAAGTCGACGGTTCGAGCGGCGGGGCCGGGATGTGACGCTGCGCGGCTACTGGCGGCCGATTGCGCTGCTGGGCGCCATCTACCTGGCATTCGGCCTGTTCCTGGGTCCGATCGACTGGTTCCGCAACGAGTACCTGCGCGACGAGCACGGCTTCAGCGCAGCCCTGGTGTCGCTGTTCGTGCTGGGCACTGCGACGCCCGCCGGCCTCGCCGTCTACGCCGCAGGCAGGCTCGCCGACTCGCGGGGCCGCCGCATCATCCTTGCCGTCGCCTCAGTGCTCGGGCTCGGCTCGCTGGTGGCGCTGTTCAACGTGTCGGGCGCCGCGCTGTGGCTCGCGGGACTCGTCGGGGCGATGCTGTCGGCAGGACTGCTGCCGACGCTCGGGGTATACCGCGGCGAGCTGTTTCCCACCGCCCTGCGAGCACGCGCCGCAACCATCACCGGTGCCATGGGTGTCGTCGGCGCAGCCGTCGGCGTACTCGTCGCGGGCGCGCTGCGCACCGCTTGGGGGAGCTTCGGCGATGTGATCGCGCTGCTGTGGGTGGGGCCGCTGCTGGCAGCCGCCGTCGCCGTGCTGTGGCTGACCGAGCGCAGCGGGCAGGAACTCGAAGAGCTGCATCCCGCCGATGCTGCAGCAGATCCCGAAGGCCCGTGGTCGCACGGCCTGTGAACGATCCTGGTGAGACTGCGCGGGACATGATGGGCTTGCGATGCGCACTGCCGAAGCACTCCTGCTGACGCCAGGCGCCGGTGGCGGCGCGGATCATCGCACGCTCGTCGACATTGAAGATGCGCTGTCCGGCCGCCTGCCGGTGCGCCGGCACGACTTCGCTTACCGGCGAGCCGGACGGCGGGCACCGCCGCGCGCCCCCGCCGTGGCCGCCGAATTGGCGGGCGACCTGCCCCGGATTGGCGCCGAGTTGGGCGTGTCGCCGGACGGCTTGGTGATCGGCGGCCGGTCGTTCGGCGGCCGTGTCTGCTCGATGGCGGTGGCCGACGGTGCTCGCGCCGCGGGGCTGGTGCTGCTCAGCTACCCGCTGCACCCGCCCGAACGGCCCGAGCGCCTCCGTACCGAGCATTTCTCCCGAATCAACGTGCCGTGCCTGTTCGTCTCGGGCACGCGTGATCCGTTTGCCTCTCCCGACGAGCTGGGCGAGCACACCGAGGCGATCCGGGGCCCGGTCACACTCAAGTTCATTGACGGCGCCCGACACGATCCCAACACGATCGCGGCGCGCCGGGCAGTGGTCGAACACCTCGGCAGCTGGCTCGACACGCTCAGAGGCTGAATCGCCTAGCCCGCCTGCGTCAGTTGGGCTGGCCAGCGGCTGGCATCACCAACAAAGCCCAGTACAAGGCTTGAAGCGGAATCGCCACGATGGCCGCCTTCACGACGGATCGATTCCTTGTGCGCCACGCGACGAACCATGTGCTCGCCGCTGCGACACCAGCCACAGACCATGCCGCTACCGGATTTGGCGGCATCGGGTCATCCCAATCACCGACGAGCGACATGGTGACGATCATGGTGGCGAAGACGACGACGCACACACTGACCACTGCCCAGAGGGTCCACGCATCTCGCGGCCGAGTGCGCCGAGCCGCCGAGTCAGCCGGAGGTACCGGCAGCGGCCGCGCAGCAGATCGAGGCCGCGCCCCGCGGAGCTTCTGACTTCTGCCGCATCCGCCGACCACGGCTAGAGCAAACCAGAATCGCCTAGCCCGATGTGGCGTCACCGTACGCATCACTGATCGCCGCCTGCCAAAACCACGCGTGAAACACGAGTGCACCTACCGAAACGAGCCGAAGAGATCGCAGGCCTGGCCGCCATCCGACCCAGACAGACGCCAATGCGCCGATGCTGCCAAGCAGCCATATGGCTGCACGAGGGGGAGGCGTGGGATTGTCCCAATCACCAACGAAAATGGCGACGAGCACCAAGATTGCCGAGTACACGACCGCGACGCTGGTCGCTGCCCAGATGACCCACGGGGTCACCCTGCCCGACGACGGCTCAGCATCGCGCGACTCGACTTGAGCACCCTCAGGCAAAGAGGGAACAGGACGGTGTCGCCGTGCCTGCCGCCGCATCACACCGCTACCAGTTGCAGAACCCGATCCACTGCGGCAGCAGGTAGCGCCAAGTACTGCGACGGTGGCCTTCGAGATCCCACGATCCCCCACCTCCGACGATCTGATACACAATGTGACAGTGCAGCTGCTGCCAGATTGCAGTCCAGCTCTTCACGGTTACCTGCAGGCTGTGCAGGTCAAGGCAGTTGTGCATGTCGTTGTACAGCGCATGTGCTCCAGCGATAGTCGTCGCCGCACTACTTGACGAGGCGCGGCCGGCATTTGTTGGTACCAGATGGATCGTGTCGTAGCCGCGATTTGCTTTCCAGCTCACGCCAATCTGGTCCAGCAGCACACCGCCGCAGTCCAAGTACCCAGTGTCAGTACCGGCATTGCCGCACCAGCCAACGCCGAACCAGCACGGTCCCTGCTGCGGCTTCGCGTCCTCCGGAATTTCCTCCTGTGCCTCAAGGATCTTGGCGGTCCGCTTCTCGACCTTGCGCGGCACTTCGACTTCAGTCTCCGTGTCTCCCTCGCGGCCTTTACCGCCCGCCGCGCCCGCCGGTGTTCCAATCAAGGCGAGTGTGAGTGACGCAGCCACAAGCACAGACACCATCGCCGCACAGAACCGCTTCATCCAATGTCTCCCAAGACCCATTGAGACAAGCACGAGCGTATCGCTGAGGCGGCGCGGCTGTCGGCACCGTCAAGCAGGCCCGCCAGTCAGCTGTCGATCCGATCGACGATCATCTTGGCGATCTCCAGGCTCGAGGTGGCTGCAGGACTCGGGGCGTTCAGGACGTGGGTGCTGCGGCCGGCGACCGTGACGGCGAAATCGTCCTCGAGCTCGCCAGCGGGATCCATGGCCTGAGCACGCACGCCGGCGGGCGAACGCACGAGATCGTCGGCTTCGATGTCTGGCACCAGCCGCTGCAGCGCCCGCGTGAACGCAGCCTTGTTCAGCGAGCGCCACACCTCGCCGGCTCCCGTGCGCCAGTAGCGACGGGCGAGTCGCCACAGGCCGCGATTGGCGATGTGCTCACGCAGCTGTGCCCTGCTGATGTCGCCCCAGCCATAGCCCTCGCGGGCCAGCGCGAGCACCGCGTTGGGGCCAGCGTGGATCGTGCCGTCGATCATCCGGGTGAGGTGCACCCCGAGGAACGGGAAGCTGGGATCGGGCACCGGGTAGATCAGGTTGTTGACGAGGTGCGAGCGCTCGGGCCCCAACTCGTAGTACTCACCGCGGAACGGCACGATCCGGTAGCCGCCCGCCGCGCCTGCGAGCTCCGCGACCTGGTCGCACCGCAGGCCGGCGCAGTTGACGAGCCACGCTGCTTCCAGATCGCCCGTCGTGGTGGCGACACGCACACCATCTGCGGTTTCGCTGATCGCGACCACCTTCGTCGAGGTCCGCAGTTCGCCGCCTGCGGCTTCGATCTCGGCAATGAGAGCGCTGCACACGGCCTCGTAGTCCGCGATTCCGGTGCTGGGAACGTGCAACGCCGCCACGCCGGCGCAGTACGGCTCAAGCTCGGCCAGGCGCCGGGCGTCGATGATCTCGGCATCGACGCCGTTGCGCCCGGCGCGCTCTGCGAGCGCCGCCAGCCGCTCCTGCTCTGGCCCGTCGATCGCAACGATCACCTTGCCGCACACCTCGTGTGCAATATCGTGCCGACGGCAGAACTCGACCATCGAGCTGCGACCTGCCACCGCCAGTGCGGCCTTGGCCGACCCCGGCCGGTAATACACGCCTGAGTGCAGCACGCCGGAGTTGCGGCCGGTCTGGTGCAACGCCGGCCGGGCTTCGGCCTCGCAGATCACGACCCGACAGCCCGGATGGTCCGCCAGGTACCTGTGCGCTGTGGCCAAGCCGATGATGCCCGCCCCCACGACGGCGAGGTCGGCGCGGGTCGGCGAGGTCGAAGCGCTGGTCACCGGGGCGAAGCTATCGCCAGCGGCTGAACCTGGGCCCGAACGGCCCGTGAGCCCGATCACATGCGAACGGGGAACACAAGCGGAGCGGTGCATGGGGCCAAATCAGCAGGCTCAACTCTCGGCGCATCCTCTAGGGTCGGCGGCGATGACTGGCAAACGCAGATCCTTCGGCGAGCGAGGCCGCGACGATCCGGATCTCTCGCGGCAAGCTCCCGACCGCAACCTGGCGCTCGAATTGGTGCGTACGACCGAGGCCGCGGCCATGGCCGCCTCACGCTGGATGGGCCGCGGCGACAAAGACGGCGCCGACGGCGCCGCCGTGGACGCCATGCGGGTCGTGCTCTCGACCGTGCCCATGGACGGCATCGTCGTGATCGGCGAAGGCGAGAAGGACGAAGCGCCGATGCTGTTCAACGGCGAGCTGATCGGCGACGGCACCGGGGCCCTGACTGACGTCGCGGTGGACCCGATCGACGGCACCACGCTGACATCGCTCGGCAGGGGCAATGCGATAGCGGTGATCGCCGTCTCGCCACGCGGCACCATGCTCGATCCCGGCCCGTGCGTCTATATGGAGAAGATCGCTGTAGGTCCCGATGCCAAAGGCGTAGTGGACCTGAACCGGTCGCCCGCAGAGAACCTGCGAGCCATCGCAGAGGCCACCGGGCAGGGCTTGCGCGACCTCACCGCCGTGGTACTCGACCGCGACCGCCACGCGGAGCTGATCGGGGAGATCCGCGAGACCGGCGCTCGCATCAGGCTCATTCCCGACGGCGATGTGGCCGGTGCCATCTCTGCGGCCGCGAGCGACTCGACCGACGTGCTGTTCGGCATCGGCGGCACGCCTGAAGGCATCATCTCGGCAGCGGCGCTCAAATGCCTCGGCGGCGAGCTGCAGGGCCGGCTGTGGCCCCGCAACGACCATGAGCGCCAGGCAGCGGCAGCCGCCGGCTACGACCTCGACCGGGTGCTGCACATCGACGATCTCGTCCAGTCCGACGACGTCTTCTTCGCTGCCACCGGCATCACCGACGGCGAGCTGCTGAACGGCGTGAAGTTCTCGGCGCACCGCGCCACCACCGACTCGCTCGTGATGCGCTCCCGCAGCGGCACCGTGCGCCACATCAAGGCCACACACGACATCGACAAGCTCAGCGCGTACGCCGCAGTGGACTTCACCTGAGCCATGCCTGGGACCCAGCATCACAACTCGAGCAGCGAGCCAGCGCCGGGCGCCCCGGTCGTCAGCGAACTCGAAGAAGGCACAGTCGCCCGCATCGACTTCGGCAAGGTCTCCCAGATCGGCCGTGACGGCCACCAAGTCGTGCCCGTGGTGCTGCAGGACGCCGACAGCGGCGATGTGCTGTTCATCGGCTATGCCAACGAGGAAGCGCTGCGGCTCACGTTCGAGCGGCGCAGCGCTGTGCTCTATTCCACGTCCCGCAACGAGATCTGGCACAAGGGCGCCACCTCGGGCGACACGCTCTCGCTCGTCGAGGTGCGCGTGAACTGCGAGCAGAACTCGCTGCTGTACCGGGTGCGGCGCGACGGGGGCGGCGCATGCCACACCCGCGACGCCGACGGCAACTCCCGGCCGGGCTGCTACTACCGAGCTGTCGACAGCCCCACCGAGCTGCGCCACCTCGGCCGCTGAGTCGCGCCGACGGCCGAGTACATGAGGTCGCAGCCGAGGAAACAGAACGCGAGACCGGCGATCGAGTAGATGCCGATGTTCTTTGTGACATGCGCGGGCCGAACGGTCAAGCCGCGATCAACGGCGACGCCTGTTGGCTGAGGAAGGTACGGCGACCGCGCTCAGGCGGCGCTGGCAACTGCGATGCGCGTCTCGGCCCAGGCCACGGCTGCCTTGGCCTCGTCATCGTCGGCATCGGCCGCGACTGCGGCCTGGGCGGCTTCGAGGTCGGCCTGCGCAGCAGCGACATCGATTTCGTCGGCCGCGTACGCCGCGTCGCTGAGGATCGTCACGACGTTGTTGCTGACTTCAACGAAGCCACGGTTGAGCGCCAGTGTCACGATGCCGTCGGATGCCCACAGCTGGGTCTGGCCGATGTCGAGTGCGCCGATGAAGGCCGCGTGGTGGTCCAGGAAAGCGATGTCGCCGTCGACCGTGCGCGTCACCACCTGGCTGCACTCGCCGCTGAACAGCACGGCCTCGGGCGAGACGAGTTCAACCTGCATCAGTGACGCCTGACCGTGCTGCGCTGCTGTGGCGCATCGTCGGACTCAACAATCCTCGCCCGCGCCGCTCAGGCCCCGGCCTGGGCCAGGTCGCGGGCCTTGGCCATCGCCGACTCGGCGTTGCCGACATTGAGGAACGCCTGCTCAGGCAGGTCGTCGAGATCGCCGTTGCACAGCATCTCGAACGACTCGATCGTCTCCGAGACCGGCACGAAGATGCCCGGCAGGCCCGTGAAGACCTCGGCCACGAAGAACGGCTGGCTCAGGAAGCGCTGGATCTTGCGGGCCCGGTCGACGGTGATGCGGTCTTCCTCGGACAGCTCGTCGAGGCCCAGGATGGCAATGATGTCCTGCAGCTCCTTGTAGCGCTGCAGGATCTCCTGGGTGCGCCGAGCCACGTTGTAATGCCGGTCGCCCACCACCTCGGGGCTGAGGATGGTGGAGGTGGATGCCAGCGGGTCCACGGCCGGGTAGATGCCCAGCGAGGCGATCTGCCGGCTCAGCTCGGTGGTCGCGTCGAGGTGCGTGAAGGTGGTGAACGGCGCCGGGTCGGTGTAGTCGTCGGCGGGCACGTACACAGCTTGCAGCGAGGTGATCGAGTGACCCGACGTCGAAGTGATGCGCTCCTGCAGCTCGCCCATCTCGTCGGCCAGGTTGGGCTGGTAGCCCACCGCCGAGGGCATCCGCCCCAGCAGGGTGGACACCTCTGAGCCTGCCTGCACGAAGCGGAAGATGTTGTCGACGAACAGCAGCACCTCCTGGCCCTGCACGTCGCGGAAATACTCGGCCATCGTCAGCGCCGACAGCGCCACGCGCAGCCGGACGCCCGGCGGCTCGTCCATCTGCCCGAAGACCAGCGCCGTCTTGGAGAGCACGCCGGATTCCTCCATCTCGAGATAGAGGTCGGTGCCTTCACGGGTGCGCTCCCCCACCCCGGCGAACACCGACACGCCGCCGTGCTGGGAGGCGACGCGGTTGATCATCTCGGTGATGAGCACCGTCTTGCCCACGCCGGCACCGCCGAACAGGCCGATCTTGCCGCCCTCCACGTAGGGCTCGAGCAGGTCGATGACCTTGATGCCCGACTCGAACATCGTGGCCTTGGGCTCCAAGGTGTCGAACGCGGGCGCCGGGCGGTGGATCTCCCAGCGATCCGCGATGTCGTCGGTGACGTCTGCGCCGTCGAGCGGCTGGCCGAGCACGTTGAAGATGTGCCCGAGCACCCCGTCGCCCACCGGAACCGTGATGCCCTGGCCGGTGTTCACGACCGCCATGCCGCGTGTCAGCCCGTCGGTGGCCTTCATCGACACGATGCGGACCCGATTGTCGCCGATCTGCTGGGCGACCTCGCCGGTGATCGTGACCGGCTGGCCCTCCAGCTCGACGTGCATCTCCACGGCGGTATTGATCTCGGGAATCTCGCCGGGCGGGAACTCCGCGTCGACGACCGGCCCGGCAATGGCCACCACGCGGCCATCGGCGTGCTCGGCTGCATCTCCAGCGGGTCGTTCTTCAGTCATCGTCATATCTGTCACTCCTCGTGCCAGAGCGGAGGTTCGGTGGGATTACTCGCGTGCACGGAACAAGTCCGCGGTACGGGCTTCGATGGTGTCGGAGAGCAGGTCGACCTCGCCACCGGTCTGCGCAAGCGCCTCGGCGCCGCCGACGATCTCCATGATCTCGGTGGTGATGGCGTCCTGACGGGCGCGGTTCATGATGCGGGTCAGGTTGATCTTGAGCTCCTCGGCATTGTCGGTGGCTGCCTTCATG
This sequence comes from Acidimicrobiia bacterium, assembly GCA_022826045.1. Taxonomy (GTDB): domain Bacteria; phylum Actinomycetota; class Acidimicrobiia; order Acidimicrobiales; family Poriferisodalaceae; genus Poriferisodalis. The sequence continues at coordinate 16,656 of JAJDVQ010000090.1, forward strand.
GCGCGCTGGCGCGCTGCATGCTCGGACGCCGAGGCTTCGAGCAGTGCCGAGTAGAGCCGGGCTTCGGCATAGCGCGGCAGCAGCCGCTCGAGGATGACGGCGGGTTCGGGCTCGAACTCGTACCCGCCCTCGGGGCCGCCCCCCGAGTCCTCGGCGCCGTCAGCGTCGTCGAACTCGCCCACCTCGAGCGGCATGAACGGCACGATCGCCACCGACTGATTGCCCATGGAGTGGAACTGGGTGTAGGCCAGCATGACCCGCTGGCAGCCGTTCTCGAACAGCTCGGTCGCCGCCGCAGCTACCTGCTGGGCGTCGGCATAGCTGGGCTGGTCGCTGAAGCCCTCGAAACCCGCTGCGATGCGGTAGTTGCGGAAGCGGAAGTACCCGAGCGCCTTGCGCCCCGACAGCACCAGCTCGTAGTCGCGGCCCTCCGCTGCGTCGGCAGCGATGGCCCGCTCGGTGGCCCGCAGGACGTTGTTGTTGTAACCGCCGCACAGCCCGCGGTCCGCGGCAATGGCCACGTAGGCAACCTTGGTCACCTCGGCCGGTTCGCGCAGCAACGGGTGGTCGGCTTCGCCGCCGGCGGACGCCAGGTTGGCGATGACCGCGGTGACCTTGTCACTGTATGGCCGTGCTGCCCGCACCCGAGCCTGGGCTCGGACGATGCGTGAGGCGGCGATCAGCTCCATGGCGCGCGTGATCTTCTTGGTGGCGTCGATCGACCTGATGCGACGCCGAAGAATGCGCTCCTGACCGCTAGCCATCGATGCTCAGTTCCCCGCTCAGTCCTCGCCGTCGGCGTCGGCCGTCGCACCATCGCCGGCATCGGCTGCGCTGTCGCTGCCTCCAGCAGTGCTCACGAACTGGGCGGTGAAGGCCTCGACGGCCGCCTGCAGCGCAGCCGAGTCGACATCACCGGTGGAGCGGATGTCCGACATCAATGCGCTGTGGCGGGTGCTCATGTAGGCCAGCAGCTCTTCCTCGTAGCGGTTCACGTCGTCAACCTCAATGCCGTCGACGTAGCCGTTGGTGCCCGCATAGATCACGACCACCTGCTCTTCGACCGGCATCGGCGAGTTGAGCCCCTGCTTGAGCAACTCCACGAGCCGGTAGCCGCGGCCGAGCTGCGCCGCTGAAACAGCGTCGAGCTCGGAGCCGAACGTGGCGAACGCCTCGAGGTCGCGGAACTGGGCGAGGTCGATCTTGAGCGTGCCGGCCACGCTCTTCATGGCCTTGGTCTGCGCCGCAGATCCCACCCGCGACACGGAGATGCCCACGTCCACCGCAGGCCGCACGCCGGACTTGAACAGGTCGTCCTGCAGGTAGATCTGGCCGTCGGTGATCGAGATCACATTGGTCGGGATGTACGCCGAGACGTCGCCTGCCTTGGTCTCGATGATCGGCAGCGCCGTCAGCGAGCCCGCGCCGTTGGCATCGGACAGCTTGGCGGCGCGCTCCAGCAGCCGGCTGTGCAGGTAGAAGACATCGCCCGGGTAGGCCTCACGGCCAGGCGGCCGGCGCAGCAGCAGCGACAGCTGGCGGTAGGCCTCGGCCTGCTTGGACAGGTCGTCATAGACGATGAGGGCGTGGTCGCCGGTCTCCATCCAGTGCTGGCCCATGGCGCAGCCCGCGTAGGGCGCTAGGTACTTGAACGGCGCCGAGTCTGCCGCAGGCGCCGAGACCACCACCGTGTACTCCATGGCGCCGCGCTCACGCAGCGTGTTCACCACCTGCGCGACCGTCGAGCCCTTCTGCCCGATGGCGACGTAGATGCACTTCACGCCCAGGCCGGCCTGGTTCAGAATCGTGTCGACAGCCACCGAGGTCTTGCCGGTCTTGCGGTCGCCGATGATGAGCTCGCGCTGACCCCGCCCGACCGGTGTCATCGAGTCGATGGCCTTGATGCCCGTCTGCAGCGGCTCGTGCACCGGCTTGCGGCCCATCACGCCGGGCGCCTGGATCTCCATGCGCCGCTCGACGGCGCCGGTGATCTCGCCTTGGCCGTCGATCGGCTGGCCGAGCGCGTTCACCACGCGGCCCAGAACGGCGTCACCCACCGGCACCGACAGGATGCGGCCCGTGGCCCGCACCGCCTGGCCTTCCTCGATGTGCTCGACGCTGCCGAGCACGACGGCGCCGATCGACTCCTCGTCGAGGTTCAGCGCCAGGCCGACGTCGCCGCTAGCGAACTCGAGGATCTCGTTCACCGAGCAGCCGGGCAAGCCCGAGACGCGGGCGATGCCGTCGCCGACCTCGAGAATGCGTCCGACGGTGCCGGATTCGATCGCCGGGTCGAATCCTTCGAGGTTCCGGCGAATCGCGGAGGTGATGTCGCCAATGTTGATGCTCAAGTCGGTCACGACAGGCGCTCCTTCATCTTGTCGAGCCGAGTGCGGACCGAGCCGTCGAAGACTGTGTCGCCGATCTGAGCGGTCAGTCCTCCGATGATCTCGGGGTCCACTACGACATGGACGGTCACGTTGCGACCGCTGGCACGGCTCAGCGCCTCGGCCACCCGGTCAATCTGCTCATCGGACAACGCGACTGCCGAGCGAACTTCGGCCACTGCCTCGCCTCGCGTGGCTGCCGCGAGTTCCAGCGCTTCGTCTGCGATGGCCTCGAGGTCGCCGCCCCGGCCGGCCCCCACCAGCATCGCCACCACATTCAGGGTGACCGGTGAGGCCTGATCGGCCAGCAGGTCTTCCACGATGCCGATGCGGCGCGATGCAGGCACCGTGCGGTCTGACAGCACGCGGCGCAGCTCTTCGTTGCCCGATGCAGCACGGCCCACCGATGCCAACTCGGAAGTGACTCGGTCGAGCACGTCTTCGGCCTCGGCGATAGCGACCACAGCGCCGGCGTAGCCCTCGGTTCGCCCGCTCATCGGTCGATCCTGATCATCAGTTCAACTCCTGTGAGGGTCCGCCGCCTGCCGTCACAGCCACAACGATGCTGCGGGCGACGGCGGGAACCTTCGGCGGGATGGCTCAGTTGCCCACCCGCTCGATGTAGTCCTCGATCAACTGTGCATGCGCCGCCTCGTCGATGCTGGCCATCACCACCTGCTCGGCGGCACCCACCGCGATCGAGGTGATGTCGGCCCGCACCTCGGCCATGGCCCGCTCACGGGCGGCGTCGATGTCGGCTTCGGCCTGCGCCCGCCGCTCGGCGATCTCGGGCTCGATGGCAGCAAGCCGCTCCTGGCGGACTTCCTCGGCCTGTGCGCGAGCCTCCTCGATGATGCGCGCCGCTTCCGCGTTGGCCTCGGCCAGACGGGCGTCGTAGGACGCACGCAGCTCCTCGGCTTCGGTCTTGGCGGTGGCTGCGGCGTCGAGATCGCCCTGGATGCGCTCGGTGCGCGCCTCCATCGCCCGCCTGATCGGCGGCAGCGCGAACTTCCACATCACGATCAGGAGAATGAAGAACGCAATCGACCCCCAGACCACCTCGAACAGTTCGGGGATGATCGGGTTGGAGGATTCGCCCTCGGACGCCGCGAGCAGGCCGGATGCCAGTGCGTTCACTGCCGCCTCCTACGCGAAGTTGAGCAGGATGAACACCACGAAACCGATGAGGGCCAGTGCCTCGGTGAACGCGATGCCCAAGAACATGGTCGTGCGGACCATGCCTGCTGATTCGGGCTGGCGAGCCATCGCGGTGATGGCGTTGCCGACGACGAGGCCGATGCCGACGCCCGGGCCGATGGCCGCGAGGCCATAGCCGAGGCCGGCACCGAGCGCCTTGAGGCCGTCGACTGCGTTATCCGCTTGTGCGAGCAGGTCCATTACTCGTTCTCTCCTGTGTTGTACGGGATCTTGGGGCAGGGGCCGCAGCGCCGGGGCACTGTGCGGCCGGTGGTCGATGAGGACTGGATGATCTGGACGGGGGTTGTGCCTAGTGCTCGGGGTGCAGCGCGCCGCCGATGTAGACGGCCGTGAGGATGGTGAAGATGAACGCCTGCAGGACCGCCACCAAGATCTCGAACCCCGTGAGGCCGATCAGCATCAGGAACGGGGCCGGCGTGATGATGACCAGCCACGTAGGCGTGCTGTCGGTGAGCGCCAGCCAGAACACGGTGTGAGACAGCACGGCGAACGTCACCAGCAGCAGGTGGCCGGCGAGCATGTTGGCGAAGAGCCGCACCGCCAGCGAGAACGGCCGCACCACGAATGTCGACACGAACTCGATGAGCGCCACCAAGGGGAGCAGCGCCTTGGGCACACCCGGCGGCACCACCACGTTCCGCAGATAGCCGAAGAAGCCCTGATGCTTGATGCCGATGCCGTTGAACACCAGCCACACCAGGATCGCGAGCGTGGCCGGCATCGCCATGCGCGCGTTGGCCGGGAAGTGGATCAGCGGCACGACCTCGGTGATGTTCGAGAAGAAGATGAACAGGAACATCGACAGCAGGAACGGCAGGTAGCGCAGGCCGTCGGGGCCGATCGACTGCATGATGATGTTCTCGCGGATGAAGCCGACCGAGGTCTCCGCCACGGTCTGGATGCCGCGGGGAGCGACGATGGCCTCGGACCGTTCATAGCGACGCTTGGCCATCACGAAGATCGCCAGCGAGGCCGCACAGGCAAAGAGGTAGATGATGCCGACCTTGTTGAGCGCGTACCAAGCGTTGGTTCCGTCGTCGTGCCCGAAGAGGCCCGGCCACTCCAAGAGGTGCCCGATGTCGGGGAAGGTCAGCGCTAGCAGGTTCACTTCTGCTCCTTGCCGGGACGTTGGAGATCGAGGCCTGGGGCTGCGAGCCGCAGGGAAACATAGCGGATCTCCCACGCAAGCAGACCGAGATGGCTCGCGACGATGGTGATCGCGAGAGGCACAGGCTCGAAGAAGCTGAGCTGACTGGCCCCCAGAACGATGCCGGCGAGCACCGCGAGCCGCACGATGAAGCCGCCCAGCGTGGCCCCCATGAGCGCAACCGGCGATGTGCGCGCGCCCCATGCCATCAGCGCCGCGGCGGCTGCAAGATTGCCGATGACCAGCATGTAGCCGAGTCCCGACGACAGCGCCCCGCCCAGTCCCCAGATGAACCCGCTGGCGACTACCCAGGCAGGAAACACCCACAGACTGCGGCGCGCCATGTCGAACGCAAGGTCGCGCTCAGGAGAGCGTTCGGCGACAGCGGAGCTCACGCTGCCGCCGGCGGAGTGTGTTCGGAGGGCTCCGAGGCGTCGAGCGACACGCCGGTCGGCAGCGATGCGGGCTCGTCGAGGTCGTTGTCGCGCTCGATGCCCCGCCGCTCGGCGGGACGGCTCGCAGCCAGCTCTTGCTCATGGACCTGCATGCGCTCGGCGTAGCGATACCACTCCACCATGAGTTTCACGATGAACGCGGTCATGCCGAAGCTCAGCGCGAGCCATGGCCACGTACCCCACCAGCGATCCAAGCCGAACCCCGCCGCCGCAAACACAGCCGGCGTCATCACGATCTCGATGGCCTTGGCCAGACCGTCCTCGCTGCCGTTGCTGACGACGGGGCCGCGTGCCATGCGCACAGGCTACGAGCGTCAGCGGTCGTAGGGCGGGTGGCCGGCGCAGAGCTCGGCGACCTCGGCGCGCACCTGGGCGATGACGGTCTCGTCGTCGGGGGTGCGCAGCACGCGCGCGGTGAATTCGGCGATCTTCGCCATCTCGTCTGGCCCCATGCCCTGGGTGGTGACCGACGGGGTGCCCATGCGCAAGCCGCTCGTCACGAAGGGCGAACGGGGGTCGTCGGGGATGGCGTTGCGGTTCAGCGTGATGCCGGCCGCGTCGAGCGCCTCCTGGGCCACCTTGCCCGTCAGTTCGGCGTCGAAGGTGCGCAGGTCGATCAGCAGCAGGTGGTTGTCGGTACCGCCGGAGACCAAACGGAAGCCGTGATTGCCCAGCGCGTCGGCCAGCGCCGCGGCGTTGGCGACGATGCGCGCCTGGTAGTCAGCGAACTCAGGACGGGCAGCCTCGGCAAACCCCACTGCCTTGGCCGCAACCGCATGATCGAGCGGCCCGCCCTGGCTGCCCGGAAACACCGCCGAGTCGATGCGCTTGGCATATTCCTGTGTGGACAGGATCGCTCCGCCGCGCGGCCCGCGCATCGTCTTGTGGGTGGTGAACGTGACGATGTCGGCGAACGGGACCGGATTCGGGTGCACCCCTCCCACGATCAGCCCGGCGATGTGCGCTGCGTCGAACATGAACACCGCGCCGGTCTCGTCGCAGATCTCACGGAACGGTGCCGGGTCGATGCGGCGGGGATAGGCCGTGGCGCCGGCCACGATCAGCTTGGGCCGGTGCTCACGAGCCAGCCCGGCCATGGCCTCGTAGTCGATGCGCTCGTCGCTGCGAGTCAGCCCGTAGCTGACGAAGTTGTAGAGCTTGCCGCTGGCATTCACCGGCGATCCATGGGTGAGGTGACCGCCATGATCCAGGCTCATGCCCATCACGGTGTCGCCGATGTCGAGCAGCGCGAGGTACACCGCTGCGTTGGCCTGCGATCCCGAATGGGGCTGCACGTTGGCGTGCTCTGCGCCGAAGAGCGCCTTCACCCGGTCGATGGCGAGCTGCTCGGCGGTGTCGGCATTGGCGTTGCCGCCGTAGTAGCGGCGGCGCGGGTAGCCCTCGCTGTACTTGTTGGTGAGCACGCTGCCCGTGGCCGCCATGACTGCGGGCGAGGCGAAGTTCTCCGAGGCGATGAGCTGGATCGTCGTCATCTGGCGCTCGAGCTCGGCTGCAAGCACGGCATCGATCTCGGGATCGCCGAGCGGTGCCCAGCTCGCTTCGGTAGGGTGCGTTCGGGTCATGAAGCTGTGTCTCCTTACAGCGCCCGTGGGCGCCCTCGGAGGTCGGGGCGGTTTCAGCGCCGGCCCAGTGCGTCGATCTTGTCCACCCGTCGCTGATGCCGTCCGCCTTCGAATGCGGCTGCGAGGTACGCATCGAGCGCCGCTACCGCGCCGCCGGGATCCAGCAGACGGGCGCCGAGGCAGATCACGTTGGCGTCGTTGTGCTCGCGGGCGAGCCGGGCTGATGTCTCGTCGTGCACGGTGGCGGCACGGATGCCGGCCACCTTGCTGGCCGCCATCGCGATGCCGATGCCGCTGCCGCACACGGCCACACCGAAGTCTGCGGTGCGATTCGCCACCGCCTCGCCGACGGCCTCGCCGAAATCGGGGTAGTCGACCGACTCCGGGCCGTTGGTGCCCAGGTCGACCACCTCGTATCCGCTGCCGCGCAAGTGCTGCGCCAAGCGGTCTTTGAGTTCCCAGCCGGCGTGATCGGCAGCGAGCGCGATGACGACCTCGTTCGGGGTGGACGAGTTGCCCTGTGCCACGGCGTCAGTCTCGCAGCGCTTGTCGCCGCTCAGGTGCCGGTTTCGGTCGGAATTTCGGGGAATTCCAGCGCTTCGGCGGGCACGGCACCGGCTCGCAGCACGATCGGCGTGTCTCCCGTCACATCCACGACAGTGGAAGCAGTCTCTCCCGCTGCGCGTCCGCGGATGACCCGCCCGGGCACCGTCGTCTCGCCCGGGCGAGCGGCCAGGTGCGTCGCTGCCTCGGACGCATCGGCCGGCGTGGGCAGGCCGTGGCGGTTTGCGCTGGTGCCGGTGACCGGCCCGACGTCGTCGATGAGCCAGCGCAGCCAGCCCAGCGCCGGTGCGCGGACGCCCAGCGTCTCGCGGCCGTGCAGCGGGTCGGACCCGCCCCGGCGTTTCGCAACTAGCGTCAGGCCGCCGGGCCAGTGCTGCTGGGCCAGCGCGCGGGCGGCCGGGCTCAGCTCGACCAGCTCATCGGCCTGCTCCAGCCCCGAGACCAGGATCGGCATCGGCTCCGTGCGAGGACGCTCCTTGGCTTCGCATACCCGGGCCACGGCCTCGGTGTCGGCGTAGCGAGCCATGATCCCGCAGAGGGTGTCGGTGGGAGCGACCACAAACCCGCCCTCGAGCAGCGTTTCGACGGCAAGTCCCAGCTCGAGCTCATCGGGCTCAGACTGCGGGCGAGACGCAACCAGCACCCGATCAGAGCCGGCCAGGTCTGGCTCGATGCGCACGTCTTCATAACCGCGGGCGCTGGCCATGGCGGCGGCCGCCTGCGCCTGCGTCGCCCCGAGCTCCAGCACCAGCAGGCCGCCCGGCGCCAGCCAGCCGCGAGCATCCCGGACCACGGTGCGGAGCGCGCTCAGTCCGTCAGGCCCGGCATACAACGCCTCGTGCGGTTCCCAGTCGTCGATCTCGGGAGCCAGCACATCGCCCTCGGCCACGTATGGCGGGTTGGATACCACCAGATCGAGCCGTCCCCTCAGAGGCCCTGCGGCGCGGACGTCCGCATGCGGATCCTGAAGCTCAGACAGGGCTTCGAACCAGTTCCCTTGGTGCAGCGAGACGCGAGTCGCCGCGCTTCCCAGGCCGGCCAGGTTGGCCGCGGCCAGCGCCAGCGCATCGGCGGAGCTGTCGGTGGCGAACACCCGGGCGTGGGGAACCTCGTGCGCAATCGACAAGGCGATCGCGCCACAGCCCGTGCCGAGGTCGGCCACGTTCAACCCCGCGGGATGCCGGTGCCTGACCGTTCCGTTGAGCCAGTCGACGGCAATACCAGCTACCACTTCGGTTTCGGGGCGAGGGATGAGCGCCCGCCGATCGGTCGCCAAGTCGAGCTTTCGGAATCCCCAGCTGCCCAGCACGTACTGCAGCGGTTCGCCCGCCACCCGACGGGTGGCCATGGCGTCGGCGTGCGCCACCATCCGCACAGTCATCGGCGTCCGCGGTGCCAGTGCAACCTCGGCGGCACTGGTGCCGCTGGCCTCCGCCGCGATGCGGCGCGCGCTCACTTCGGGCTCGGGCACGCCGGCTGTGGCGAACTGCTCGCGCAGCCCCCGGTACAGATCGCCCAGCGTCAGCCCGTCCTTGCCCCCCATGTTCCAGCCTGCTGCCGCGTCCGGCCGGCTCACCCGCCGCCGTCGGCGACCGCAGCGGCGAGCTGCTCGGCGCGCTCCGCGCTCGCGAGGGCCTCGATGATCTCGTCCAACTCGCCGGCGAGCACCCGATCGAGCTTGTAGATCGTGAGTCCGACACGATGGTCGGTGACGCGGTTCTCCTTGAAGTTGTAGGTGCGGATCTTCTCGGATCGGCCGCCGCCGCGGACCTGGTCCCGCTTGTGCGCCGCGACCTCGGCAGCGTGCGCCTCCTGCTGGATCTGCAAGAGCCGGGCGCGCAGCACTCGCATTGCCTTGGCCCGGTTCTGCAGCTGACTCTTCTCGTCCTGCATCGACACCACGACGCCGGTGGGCTGGTGGGTGATCCGCACTGCCGAATCGGTCGTGTTCACCGACTGGCCGCCCGGCCCCGACGAGCGAAACGTGTCGATGACCAGGTCGTTGGGATCGATCTCGATGTCGACCTCCTCGGCTTCGGGCAGCACGCTGACGGTCGCGGACGACGTATGGACACGGCCTTGGGACTCGGTGACCGGCACGCGCTGCACCCGATGCGGTCCGCCTTCATGCTTCAACGACCGCCACACATCGGGGCCGCGCACAGCGAAGGCCACATTGGTGAACCCGCCCATGTCGCTGTCCTGGCTGCCGAGCAGCTCCAGCGACCAGCCGGATTGCGCCGACGCATACGCCCGGTACATCTCGAAGAGATCGCGTGCCCAGATGTTGGCTTCCTCGCCGCCCTCAGCGCCTTGGATCTCGACGATGACATCGCGCTTGTCGTTCGGGTCCTGCGGCAGCAGCAGCACCTTGAGTCGCTCGTCGAGTTCTGCTGCGAGCGCGGTCGCCGCCTCCAGCATCTCGGCAGCTTCGACTGCGTCATCGCCATCGCTGGCGTCGAAGAGGTCCTTGGCGGCCGTCGCATCAGCCTGCGCTTGCTGGGCCTCGTGAGCCACATCGATGATCTCGCCGATGCGCGCGAGCCGGCGGCCGAGATCGGCGAACTGCGAACGGTCACCGGATGCCGCACCCTCGCCCAGCTTTCGTTCGAGCTCTGCCCGCTCGGCTTCGAGCGCGTCGAGCCGCACAGATTCGAGGGCGCCCAACACGCGTTCAGGCTAACTGGGGGGTTTCAGGCCGGATCAGGAGCCGCGGTGGACAGCGTGCGCCATTCGTCGTCGATCTCGGCGATCCGTGCAGGATCTCGCAGCCTGACTGCCGTGGATTTGATGACTTCATGTGCGTCGCGTCGGGGCAGCGCAATAGTCAACTCGGCGTCGGGGTCGAGGAACAGACGGGCGTCGGCTGCGAACGGCACCACGTCGAGATCGATGCCGACGCAGACCACCACGATCAGGCGGCGGCCGTCGGGTGTCAGACCGTAGGCCACCGCCGGCGCCGGATCCTTGGGCCCACCACGCGGTACGGGCGGCGAGGCGGCGCGCAAGCGGCCCGCGTCGACAAGCTCCGGCCGTCGTATGAGCAGCGAGCGAAGCCAGCGAGCCGCACCCATCCGATTGAGCGGATGCGGCGATGCACCGGGCGAGCGGTGTGTCCGCACCACCTCGGCGACACGGCTGATGGCTTCGGGTGTCGGCTCGTCCGCGTGCAGCAAGGAGAAGACCTCGCGGTCGTGGGCGCCCACACCCACCTCGATCCGCCACGCTGTCGCAGATTCGTCACCGCCGCGGGGGTCGATATCGCCGATTCGGTCACCGGCGCCGCTGGCCTCGGCAGCCGGCGCAGCGGCGACGATGCGGGCTACCTCGAGACCCTCCACCTCACCGGTGATGACGCCGTGCTCGACCGCAATCTCGACCCCGGCGCCGGCGAGCAGCGACACGAGTTCTGGCACGCGCGGCGGGGTCGCCTCAGTCGGCCTCGGCAGCGGCTCAGCAGGCACCGCTGTGTCGCCGCGGATCTGCCACACCGCTGGCGGCTGGGTGAAGCAGGCTGCCCGCCTCGCCAGCAGGCCGCTGTGATCGTCGGTGAAGACATGAGCAGCGTCGCACCCGCTGCGAGCTGCCAATGCCAGCGCGCCTCCGAGCGCCCGTTGGGGGCGTTCCTGTGCGAGGCACACCACCGCGGACTCGGCACCGGCGGCCACGGCGAGTGCGCCGTCGTCGGTGCCCGAGACTTCGACCAACTCCACATTGAGCACGCTGCGGGCCAACGCTCGCAGCTTGGCCGCGTGCAGGGCTCGGATGCGATCGGCGTCGAGCGTCATAGCGGCTGCCAGCGGTCACGAATTGCCATGTGGCGGCGCTGAGACATGTTCGTTGCTCGCCGCTCCCTGGGGCCGCGTCGTGGCCCGACGGTGTCAGCTCCGCCGCTTGCGCTGGCCGTAGCGGCGCTCGAAGCGTTCGACCCGGCCGGCCGTGTCGACGATCTTCATCTGGCCGGTGAAGAAGGGGTGGCTGGCGCTGGACAGCTCGACATTAGCCAGCGGGTAGGTGTTGCCGTCGGTCCATTCGATCGTGTCGTTCGTCTCGATCGTGGACTGGGTGAGGAAGGCGAAGTCGGCGCTGGCGTCGCGGAACACGACGGGCCGGTAGTCGGGATGGAGGTCGCTCTTCATCATGTTTCCTGCATAGACGGCGTCGGGCGGATCAGCCTAAGAGGATGCTGCGGCAATCGCATCTGCGGCGCGCCTCAGCGGTGGTCGCCGAGGCTGAAGCTGCGGTCGGGGTCGAGCTGGAGCTCGCCGGCCTGCAGCTCGGCGACCTCGGGCAGCCCGCCGACGAAGGCGATCTCGAGGTTGGCCGCTTCACGCAGCCGCGCCGCTGCGAGGTCGTCGACGGCGTTGCCGGTCGATGTGCGCGCCGTCGCCACCATCGTGATGGAGCCGGCGTCTTCCAGGTTCCGGGCGCCGCCGAAGAATCGCAGCGTCGAGGTGATGGCCGCGCCCACCGCATCAGCAGGCTGGTTTCGCCCGTTGCCGCCCGCCGCATAAGCACGGGCGAGGCGCGTCAAGCCGTCGAAGAGGATCACCACGTCACCTCCGGCCTCGGCCATCCGTTTGGTGCGCTCGAGCGTCAGCTCGGCCACTGCGAGATGCTCCTCGGGCGGCCGGTCGAACGTGGAGGCCAGGACCTCGCCGGAGGTCTCCAGCCGACGGGTCATCTCGGTGACGTCCTCAGGTCGCTCGGAGATCAGCAAGACGATCAGGTGGATGTCGGGATGGCGTTCTCCGATGGCGGCGGCCATGGCGGCCACGAGCGGCGATGCCGGGCGGGTTCCCTCAGCCGTGAGCAGACCGCGGGTGCCGATGCCGATCGGGGCGCCGGCATCGATTGCTGCAAGCGGCCCGGGCACCTTGGAGTCACCCAGCAGCAGCGGCTCAGTCGGCAGTACCGGGGTGAGGCTGTCGAACAGCGGCCGGTCGGGCGAATCCGGCGGCGACTCGCCGTTGAGCGTGTCCAGGCGCAGCAGCGCGGGATTTCGCTCGCTGCGGGCTGCGGGCCGGCTGACGCCAGTGATGCGGTCGCCACGACGCAGGTCGTACTGGCGCACCTGCCTGGCTGCGATGTACACGTCATCGGCAGAGGGCAGCGGTCCGTTGGTGCGCAGGAATCCGTATCCCTCGTCGCGCAGGTCGAGCAGGCCGTCGCAGTGGACGGTCTCACCCGCGATCTGCGCATCGTCGCGCCCGCGGCCGCGCCGACGGCTCCGGCGGTTGCCCTCCTCGGCCACCGGCACGTCCCCGGAAGCATCATTGGCATCCGGCGGACGCTCGTCTGGGGAGGTGTCCTGCGAGCCTGCTGTGCGCGGTGCGTCGCCCGAAGCGTCGTCGCCGCCCGAGCTGTCCGCATCGCGTACTGCGGGGATGCGAGTGCGCGTGGTGACCGCGGGAGCTTCAGCAGCGTCGATCACCGCTTCGGCGGTGCCCTCGGCATCGTGGGGGCCGAGGATGGCGCTGATGATGGTGTTCTTGCGGGCGCGGGGCGCTACCTCGACGCCGAGAGCCGCAGCAATCTGGAGCAGCTCGTCTCGCTCCTTGGATTCCAGCAAGGCACGATCCGGCGTATCGGGCATGGCTACCTCAGAGGCTCTGGCGGTGGTGCACAGCCCTCAGCGGGCCGCGAAGCGAGTCTGCGTTGCCTGTAACGGGTTCGGTCACCCGGCACAGCGATCCGGTCTCATGACGCCTGAGCGAGCCCTTCACTGGCCCGCTCCGCACTGAAGAACCGTCGATCGGCATCGACGCTACCGCCGCCCGATGCGAGCCACTACTGAGACGCTGCGACGGCGACGAAATCGCTGACCAGGGTTCGCTTGGCCAGCGCCATTCGACCCCAACGCTCGACGATGCTGTTCACACGCAGCCCGCATGTGCATCCCGTGCCAGTTGAGAAGCTGCGGACAGCGCCTCAATCGCGCCGGGCCCGATCAGGGGGCACAGGATTGCTGGCGCTCCGGGAATCTGATCAACATCAGGGCACGACCTGGAGGGCTCGGCGACGTCCTGGGCCGTAGCGGTAGACGCGGAAATCGCGATCTAGCGAAACCGCTTCGCTGAGGCCGAGTCTCTCCATGACTGCCCAGCTCGTACGGTCCGAGAGCGAGAAGTCTTGGTCGCCGAACGCGGCGCCGATCCCAGCAGCTACTTCGAGATCAGCGAGCAACGAGACCTCGATGCGGGCAATGCCCCCGCGGACTGCATTGACCAACGCCTCAGCCGCGGTTGCATCGTGCCGGCATCGCATGACCGTCCAAGTTTCCTGCAAGACGTGATCGGATGTCAGCAGACGACCTCGCCGCTCCCGCAACGCATCGGCGACTCGAACGTGCATGGCCTCCGAGCTGTCCGCCATCGATACCCAGGCAGAGGTGTCGACGAAGCTGAGTTCCATTTCTCAGCCTGAGCGTTCGGCTAGCTCTGCCATGACCGCCGCCTCGACAATGCTGCGACCGTCGCGCGCCATGTCGAACGGTGCACCCTGCACCATGCCGCAGATCGATTCAAGGTCTCCTTGAGGTGCCGAGGCATCGAGTTCCTTCTCGAAGAGCCTTCTGGCAAATTCAGCGAAGCTGATGCCGAGTTCCGCAGCGCGCCGTTTCGCTCGGGCGTGCATCTGATCCGGCAGGGTGATGATCGTCCGCATAGGATGTCATCATAGCATCAGCATCTTGACGTCTCCCAGACGACCGATCACAAGCACGGGGTCCGAGGCCGTCCCGACAGATGTCTCATTCGCTTCACCGGGTGCAGCGGGCCGTGACGAACTCACGCAGGGTGGCGAGGTCATTCGGCAGCGCTGTGAGGTGCTCTTCGCGGTCTGCGAGAGCCGCGAGCGCAGGGGGCAGCTCCGGTCGGCAGCCGGTGGCCCCGAGCACTGCTTCGCCGAACTTGGCGGGATGGGCTGTGGACATGACCGCCATGGGCGTGGTCCAGCCCCCGGTGGGGGCATCGCGACGTGCCACGGTGAGTGCTACCGCGGTGTGCGGGTCGATGAGGCGCTCGTCGGCTTCGTTCACTGCTGCGATCGTGGCCGAGACCTCGTCCTCGGTCGCCGAGCCGGCATCGAAGCCTGCACGCAGTCCTGCCAGCACTTCCGGCGCCAGTGCCAGCAAGTCCTCGCTCCGGAAGCGGGCCATGTCGGCAGCCAGCGCATGGCCGCGGCGACCGCCTAGCTCGAACAGCAGCCGCTCGAAGTTGCTCGACACCTGGATGTCCATCGCAGGACTGGTGGATGGCCGGACCTCGCTGATGGACATCTCGCCCGTGCGATGGGTTCGGGCCAGGATGTCGTTGTGGTTGGTGGCCACCACCAGCCGGTCGATGGGCACACCCATCCGACGGGCCACATCGCCGGCGAGCACATTGCCGAAGTTGCCGGTCGGCACGCAGAACGAGACGGCCCGCTCGGGAGCGCCGAGTCTGACGGCGGTCGTGACGTAGTAGACGGTCTGCGCCACGACACGGGCCCAGTTGATGCTGTTGACAGCACCCAACTTCATCCGCTCACGGTACGTCCGATCGGCGAACAGCGCCTTCACCAAGTCCTGGCAGTCGTCGAACGTGCCGTCGATGGCCACGTTGTGGATGTTCGGGCTGTCCACCGTGGTCATCTGGCGTCGCTGGATCTCGGTGACCCGGCCAGCGGGGTGCAGCATCACCAGCTCGATGCCTGCCCGGTCCCGGCACGCTTCGATGGCAGCAGACCCGGTGTCTCCCGAGGTGGCACCCACGACGGTCATGAAGCCGCCTCGCCGGGCCAATTCGTGCTCGAACAGGCGGCCCAGCAGCTGCAAAGCGACATCCTTGAACGACAGCGTCGGCCCCCAGAACAGCTCCACCAAGTGCTCGCCGCTGGCCAAAGCGCTGACGGGAACGACATCGGAGTGGGTGAATGCGGCGTAGGCGTCCTGGGCCAACGGCGCCAGATCGTCGACGCTCAGCGACGGTGCCACGAACGGCGCAAGCACCCGCGCCGCCACCTCGTGGTACTCAAGTGCAGCGAAGTCGGCTAGGTCGCTGGCACTGATCGTCGGCAACTCGTCGGGCACATAGAGCCCGCCATCCGCAGCCAGACCTTCGAGCAGCACGCCGCCGAAGTCGAGCCTCGGCGCGTCGCCTCGCGTGCTTATGTAGCGCACAGCCCGACCACGGGTGATCTGCCTCCGGACGGCATCGACCTGGGAGCCTCGAAGGTCCTGTGGCCCCGCTGGCCGCGCCTAGTGACGCCGATGCACGCAGACGTGAGGCAGCCAACGGACACGTACGCTCTATTCGCCGATCACCCGGATCGCATTGCCGATGCGCCGCACCGCGTCGAGTTCGCGCACGTCGCGCAGCGTGGAGGCCACATCGGCTTCGCGGGCACGGTGAGTGATGAACTCCAGATGAGCGATGTCATCGGCCGTCCCGGCCCGTGTGGTCTGCTCAACTGAGCGGATCGACACACCGTGCTCGCCGAACACGCCAGCCACGGCCGCGAGCACGCCGGGCTTGTCAGTGACGTCGAACTGCAAGTGGTAGGCGGTGTAGGTCTCGTCAATGGGCCGCAGGCGGGCCGCGGCGAGCGGGCCGAATCCGTCGCAAACGCCACGGCGTAGATTCTGCGACACAGTGATGAGATCGCCCAGCATCGCGCTGGCCGTCGGGAATCCGCCTGCGCCCCGCCCGTACAGCATCAGATCCTCGACAGCCTCGCCTTCCAAGAAGACCGCGTTGAAGGCATCACGCACCGAGGCCAGCGGGTGGTCGATCGGCACCATCGCCGGGTGCACCCGCACGGCGATCTCGCCGTTCTGACGCTCGGCCACGGCGAGCAGCTTGATGACGTGGCCCATGCGGGCGGCTGCTGCGATGTCGTTCTTGCCGATTCCGCTGATGCCCTCCTGATAGACGTCGCCGGCCACGACCTTGGCGCCGAACGCCGTCATGGCCAGGATCGCCGCTTTGGCGCCCGCGTCGAAGCCCTCCACGTCAGCGGTCGGATCGGCCTCGGCATAGCCCAGCCGCTGCGCCTCGCCCAGCACGTCGGCGTAGTCGGCCCCGTCCTCGGTCATGCGGGTGAGGATGTAGTTGGTGGTGCCGTTCACGATTCCCATCACGCGGGTGATGCGTTCGCCGATGAGCGAGTTGCGCAGCACGCCGATCAGCGGGATGCCGCCTGCGACAGCCGCCTCAAATGCCAGGTCGACGCCATTGGCAGCAGCCAGTGCGAACAGCTCTTCGCCGACGTTGGCGATGAGCTCCTTGTTGGCCGTCACGACCGGCTTGCCTGCATCAAGCGCGGCGCTGACCAAGTGCCGGGCCGGCTCGATGCCGCCCATTGCCTCCACGACGACGTCCACATCCTCGGCCACCACCAGCGACTCGCTGTCGCGGGTCAGGACGCCGTCGGGCAGTTCCACTGACCGCTCAGCACTGAGATTGCGGACCGCAACCCGGGCGACTTCGAAGTCCAGCCCGGTGCGGCTTGCCAGGTGCGCTGCGTCGCGCCGCAAGATCGCGACGAGCGCAGCGCCGACGTTGCCGCAGCCCAGGATGCCGACGCGCAGCGGGCGCGTCTCACCCGCATCGGCGGCGAGAGGAGGTGCGGGCTCGGCAGCGGCTTCAGGCACGGCCGAAACGGTACCGCCAGCACGCCGACACCCCCGCAGCGTTTTCGGCGACGCCTGTCCCGACGAGGTTGCTCAGAGGGTGTCGAATATCAGAGAATGTCGAGGGCGAGCATGTCGTCGACGGTCTCGCGGCGGATGACGAGCTGGGCGTCGCCGCCGGCTGCGAAGACGACAGCCGGGCGGCCGATGCGGTTGTAGGGAGCACCCATCGAGTAGCCGTACGCGCCGGTGACCGGGGTGGCGATGAGGTCGCCCGTGGCAATGCCGTCGGGGACCGGGGCCGAGCGCACGATCACGTCGCCCGACTCGCAGTGCTTGCCCACCAGCCGCACCCGGTCGGGACGGGGTTCGCCAGCGCGGGCGGGCATGAACGCGGTGTAGTCGCTGCCATACAGCATCGGACGCGGGTTGTCGCCGTAGCCGCCGTCGACGGCGACATAGGTCCGCACGCCCGGCACCTCCTTGATGCTGCCCACCGTGTAAAGCGTCACCGCGGCCGCTGCCGCGATGGCACGTCCGGGCTCGGCCACTAGACGGGCTTCGAAGCCGTGGCGCTCGCTGAGCGAACCCCAGCGCTCACGCAGCGTTGCCCCCCATTCGGTGATCGTGGGCGCCTGCTCCGATTCGACGTATGCGACGCCGAGCCCCCCGCCGATCGACAGCTCATCGAGGCAGCCGGCCGCTGGACCGCCATCACCGAACAGCGGCGCTGCGAAGTCGGCGACGACATCGAGCGCTCTGGCCAGACTCTCCACGCGGAACACCTGGCTGCCGATATGGCAGTGGATGCCCGCGAGCTCGATCGACGACATCGCAGCCGCACGCTCAACGGCAGCAATCGCAACACCCTGGCCGATGCCGAAGCCGAACTTGGAGTCGGCCTGCCCGGTTGAGATGTACTCGTGCGTCTCAGCACGGACACCCGGGGTGACCCGCAGCAGGACTCGCGGTACTGCCCCATCGGCACGGTGCAGCTCATCGAGGCGGTCCAGCTCGGCGAAGGAGTCGACCACGATGCGGCCCACGCCTGCTTCGCGCGCCATCGCCAGCTCGGCAACCGACTTGTTGTTTCCGTGCAGCACGACGCGCTGCGCCACATCGCCGTCAGCTTCGGCGCCGTCACCGTCGAAGGCCCGCAGGACCGTCTGCAGCTCGCCGCCGCTGGCGACGTCGATGTCCATGCCCTCGGAGATGGCAAGCCGGGCCATGGCGGCGCACAGGAAGGCCTTGGCGGCATAGGCCGCTCCCCCGTCGAAGGCCCCCACGGCTTCGCGGCAGCGGGCGCGCAGGTGCGCCTCGTCGTAGACGAACAGCGGCGTGCCGAACTCGGCGGCGAGGTCGACGAGGTCGCAGCCACCGAGGTGCAGATGCCCCTGCTCTGAAACGCGAGCTGTGTCGGGGAGCAGGCGCAGCGGGATCGGGCCGCCGGGATCGTCGCCGGACCCCCCGCCCTCAGCGGCTGCGACGTTGTGCGGTTCAGTAGTCATCGCCGGACCGTCGCTTCCCGCTCACATCGCTTCGGGCGCATCCACGCCGAGCAGGTCGAGGCCGATCGCCAAGCCGATGCGCGTGCCCTCGGTGAGGCAGAGCCGGGCATCACGCACCTCCGGCGGCACTTCGCTGTGCAGGATCGGGCAGTCGTGGTAGAAGCCGTGGAACGCAGCCGCCAAGTCGCGCACCCAGGTCGTCACCTTGTGCGGCGCTCGCTCTCGGAGCGCGATCTCCACCACCGACGGCAGCACTTCGAGTGCCCGCAAGAGCGCGAGTTCCCGATCGCCGGTGAGCGGGGAGAGATCGGTGCCCGCCGGCGGCCGGGGGGCAACGCCGTCGGCTTCAGCGCGACGGGCGACCGATGCGATGCGAGCGTGCGCATATTGCACGTAGAAGACCGGGTTCTCCGCGGCCTGTGCCGACAGCAGGTCGATGTCGATCGTCTGGCGCGAGTCGATCGACTGCAGCAGGAACGCGAATCGCGCCACGTCAGGGCTCACCGCGTCGATGAGCTCACGCACTTCGACCATGGTGCCGGTGCGCTTGGACAGCTCGATGACCTTGCCGTCGCGCATGAGGGTCACGTTCTGGCCGACGATGGCCTCATAGGACTCGGCGGGATGCCCTAGCATCTGCATGGCCGCCGCAATGCGCGGCACGTACCCATGGTGATCGGCGCCCAGCACGTCAATCACCAGGTCGACCTCGCTCGAAGTCGCGCTATGCACGGTGGCGCCGTGATGCTGCAGCTGGTGGAACCTCTCGAGACTGAATTTGGCGTCGTGGTACGCAATGTCAGGCAAGAAGTACGTGGGCTCGCCGTTGCTCCGGTACAGCACTCGATCTTTGTCATCGCCGTACTCGCTGGTACGCAGCCATTCAGCGTCAGCCTCGGAGCGGATCTTGTTGTCGGCACGAAGCCGGCCGAACACGTCGTCCATGGCACCGGACGCGGCCAACTCCGACTCGTGCTGCCAATGACCGAACGAGACATTCATGGATTCGAGCGTCTCGCGGACGTCGCGCAGCGCCCGCTCGATGCCCCATCTCGCGGCAAAGCGAGCCTCCGGGGGAGTTCCGACGGGAATTCGCGCGTGCCTTGCTTCGAGCGCAGCATCCTCAAGCAGTTGCGAGATGTCGGCGTCGGCCGTCCCAGCGGCACGCATTTCGGCAACCAGCTCATCCGCCCAGTCAGCCACGTACTCGCCGTGGTAGCCATCGTCCGGCACGGGTTCACCCGCCATGCGCGCGACCAGCGATTGCCCGAACAACAGCACCTGCGCACCGAGGTCGTTGACGTAGTACTCGGTGACGGTGGCATAGCCGCAGCGGCGGAACAGGCGGGCGAGGCTGTCGCCGAATGCGCCCCAGCGGCCCCCGCCAGCGTGCAGCGGGCCGGTGGGATTGGCAGAAACGAACTCCAGGTTGACGGTCTGTCCGCTGCCGATGTCGCTGCACGCGTACCCGTCGACTCCCTCGCGCACGACCTCGGCCAGTACCTCGTGCAGCCACGACGGCGCCATGTGCAGGTTCACGAATCCGGGACCGGCCACCTCGGTTCGTTCGAGATGCGGCAAGCCGGCGCCGTCGAGCTCCGCGGCGAGTTGCTGGGCCAGCTCGCGAGGCGGCAGCCCCGCTCCCTTTGCACTCACCAGTGCGGCGTTTGTCGACCAGTCGCCGTGATCGGTGCGAGCCGGACGTTCGAGGCCGATGCGCGACGGATCAGCGCCGACGCCGAGGCGCGTCAACGCTGCCGAGATAGCGCCAGCCAGCACTGCTTCCATCACCACATCTCCGTCACCGAAGCGAACCTATCCCTGCCGGCTGCCGAACCTCGGGACAATTCTGGGCGCCAGCCCGATGCTCGTGGCCGGAGCGGGGCGCGACGGCGGTCGGTAGCTTGGCCGGGCGTTGCATCCAGACAACTGTCCGGGCGTTCAGCCCTCGTAGCTCAGGGGATAGAGCAGTGGCCTCCGGAGCCATGTGCGCAGGTTCGAATCCTGCCGAGGGCGCTGCGTCGGCACCATGCCGACATGCCGACTGCGCCGGCACCATGCCGACATGGGCGCTCAGTCTGTCGCGGACCAGCCAGTCAGCTCGGTGCGCTGGATGACGATGGCGGCGCCGACGGGCGGCTCGGCGGCGTACTGCGGGTAGCGCTTGGACAACAGCTCGATCGCATGCCGGTGCTGTGCGCCCTCGGTGTGCACCGCAGCGCGCCCACGCAGGCGCACCCACCACAGGCGCTCCCAGTCTGTGTCGTCGTAGTGCTCGATCAGCATGGTGACCTCAGGGAAGCGCCGAACATTGTCGAGCCGCTTGAGGTCCATGGTCGTCTTGGGCTTGTGGTCGACCGCTGTCACCACCACGTCATCCTCGAACGCATAGGTGCACGGCACCAAGTCGACGCGCCCGTCGGACCGGATCGTCGCGAGGGTCGCCACCCGTCCCTGCTCGAGCAGCTCCAGCAGTTCAGCCTCTGTCACGGCGCGCCACCCTAGAGCCCTGAGCAGCGGTTTCAGCTACCGGGCAATCGCCCCGTAGCGCTGCGGGGGACCTGACGTAGCCTGTGGCCATGACCATGACCGAGTCACCGCCCACTCCCAACGGGGCGCCGCAGCGCTGGACCTTCCAGTGGAAGGAGCTGTACGACGAGGTCATCACCACCGGGCTGTGCACCGGATGCGCCGGCTGCGTGATCTCCTGCCCGCACGACGTCATCGGCTACGAGCACACCCAAGGCGGGTTCACGCCGTTCCACCTCGAAGAGGAGCTCGGGCTCGAAGACTGCGGCCATGGCCAGAAGGGCTGCACGAGCTGCACCCGTGCCTGCCCTCGTTTCCGCACGTGGGAAGACGAGGCCGACGACTTCATGTTCGGCCGCCACCGCACCGCCGAGGAGCCGTCGGGTGTGTTCAAGGACATCATCCTGACCAGGGCATCCGACGACTACGTCCACGAGATCGGCCAGGACGGCGGGCTGGTGTCGGCAATCCTCATCTGGGCGCTCGACCACGGGTACATCGACGCTGCGCTGACGTCCTACGTCGGCGAGGGCGAAGGCAACCAATGGACCGCCTCGCCCGGCGTGGCCTTCGACAAAGACGACGTGCTGCGAGGTGCGGGCAGCCGCTACACGTACTCGGCCAACACCCTCGCCTACGACGAGGCAATGGAGGCCGGCGCACAGAAGATTGCGCTGGTCGGCATGAGCTGCCAGAGCTCGATCGTGCCGGTCGCCAAGTCGCGCAAGGTCGGCAAGGTCGGCAACCGCTTCGTGCTGAACATCGGCCTGCTGTGCTCGAAGTCGTTCGACGAGGCGATCTTCGAGGAGCTGTTCGAGCAGAAGTACGGGCTCGACCGCCACCGGATCCGCAAGACCAACATCAAGGGCGTCTTCCAGATCTGGACCCACGACGGCGGCTACTACGAGATCAACCTCAAGGAATGCCACGCGTGGACCCGCGAGGGCTGCAACCACTGCCCCGACTTCGCCGCCGAGCACGCCGACATCTCCACCGGCGGCATCGGCAAGTACAGCGACTGGACGCTCACGATCGTCCGCACCGACATCGGCCGGGAGATCATCATGAAGATGCTCGCCGACGGCTCGCTGATCGGCCGCCCCGGCGACGAGGACCCGGGCGCCATCGCGCTCATGCACAAGCTCAGCGAGAAGTCGCGTGTCCGCTGGCCGAAATTCGCGTGGGAGAAGCCGGCGCTGCTGCCCGAACCCGCCAGGAAATAGGGGCTAGAGGCAGAGGTTCAGGAAGTCGACGATGCCGGGCTGAACCTCGTTGCTTGCGAGGAAGTCGTTCAGCCGGTGAGCGGGGACGACCTCCTGGGCACGAGCCAGCGAGCAGGCGCACAGGCTTCTCATCCGGTCTGAACCGGCCGAGCACGCATCCAGGTATGTCTGCCGTTGGGCATCGGACCATCCGGGCAGCGGCGCAACCTCACGGCAGTCCACCAAGGCGCCCGCCAGTTCAGGAGAGAACTCCAGCGCACCCGACATGCGGTCCTCGAACACCTCGAGATCGATGACGGTCAGGCTGCCCTCGATGCGGTCGGCCGCACAGTGGCAGGGCCCGACGAGACCCGCGTCGGCCACGCACGCATCCATGAAGGCGATGAGCGGCTCGATCGCGAGCAATCCCGGTGCGCCAGTGCCGGGCACGGTCGGCCGGACAAGCGTGCCCGGATTGTCGAACCCCGCGTTAGCGTCCGTGGGACCCGAGCCAGTGGTCGCGGGCTCCACGTCGATCACGGTGGCTGAGCAGGCGAACATGCCCGCCGACGCCAGTAGGGCGGCCAGCAGACGTACACCCCGCCGGAGGTGGGGCCGCATGGTGTCAGGCAGGCGGGAGGTTCGCCAGCCGGCGCGCATCGCGGAGCACCGTATCGGCCATGTCGGCGGTGAGACGGCCAGTGAAGGTGTTCTGCTGACTGGGATGGAACGAGCAGATGAGGCGCGAGATGCCGCCGAGCGGCGGCGACTCGGCTGATCCGTCGGCGGCGGGCACCTCTGCGATTGCACCGTGGCCGAAGCGGGGTCGCGGCCGCACGCCGCCGATCGTGCACAGCACGCCGTAGGCGAACGCGCCCAGTGCTACCGCGACGCGCGCGTTGGCCAGCAGCGCCAGCTCGCGCTCGAGGAATGGACGGCAGGCGTCCCGCTCGGCGGGAGTGGGCTTGTTGGCCGGCGGCGCGCAGCGCACCGCCGCCGTGATGTACGCGTCGCGCAGCGCGAGCCCGTCGGCGGCATGCACGGAAGTCGGCTGGTTGGCGAAGCCGCACCGGTGCAGGGCCGCATAGAGAAAGTCACCCGAGCGGTCGCCGGTGAACATCCGGCCCGTGCGGTTCGCGCCATGTGCAGCCGGTGCCAGGCCGACGAGCACGACCGCCGCGGCAGGGTCGCCGAAGCCGGGCACGCCACGGCCCCAGTAGTCCTCGTCGGCGAATGCAGCCCGTTTGTCGACGGCGGTCTGCTCGCGCCACCTCACGAGGCGATCGCAGCGCCTGCAGGCCGCGACCTCATCGCTCAGCAAGCGCAAGGCCGCGATGCTCGTGACATCGTCGGGCGGGCTCGGTGGGGCGCTCACCCTGCGAGTGTGCCAGGCAAGTAGCTTCGACCCGGTGCCGAACCGAACTCGACCCACACTGCTGCTGTTCGTCCGGCACGGACTCACGCCGACCACCGGCGTCGAGCTGTACGGCCGGCGACCCGGAGTGCACCTGTCGGAGGCCGGTACGCAGCAGGCGCAGCGTGCTGCGGAACGCATCGCCGCAGGCGGGCGCCGGGTGGCGGCTGTCTATGCCAGCCCGCTGGAACGTGCCCAGGAGACCGCCGCGCCGATTGCCGGCGCCCTCGGACGCCGCGTGCGCACCCATGACGGCCTCAACGAAGCGGACATGGGCCGCTGGACGGGCCGCAAGCTCAGTCAGCTGCGCAAGCTGGCGGCATGGTCACAGGTGCAGCGCTACCCCAGCGGATTCGGCTTCCCCGACGGCGAGACGTTCCGCCAGATGCAGTCGCGCATAGCGGCCACCGCGGGCGAGCTGGCGGCCCGCCATCGCGGCGCGACCGTGGTCGCTGTCAGCCACGCCGACCCCATCCGGGCACTGGTGGCAGACGCCATGGGCACCCATCTGGATCTGTTCCAGCGGATCGTGGTGTCGCCGTGCTCGGTGACTGCGATCCTGTACACCGCTGACGGACCCGTGGTGCTGGCCACCAACAGCACGTCCGACCTCGCAGCATTGGCTCCGGCATGAGTGACGATTTCGACCTGCGCAATCCCGACACGTTCGTGGCGGGCACCGTCGGGCCGCCCGGTCAGCGGATCTTCTTCCTGCAGGCAACTGAGGCCGGCCATGTGGTCTCGCTGAAGCTGGAGAAGGGGCAGGTCTGGGCGCTGGCGAACCTGCTCAACGAGCTGCTCGAGGGCGAGGGCTACAAGGGTCCTGCCGCAGCATTCGGCGAACTCGTCGAACCCGTGACCGCCGCGTGGACCGTCGGCCGCCTCGCGACCGGCATGGACACCGAGGGCAGGGTCATCGTGGTGATCGCCGACGAGATCGATGACGATGACGACGATCCCGACGCCGACTCGGGCGCTGCGGGAGAGATGTCGCCCGAGGACGACGAGCGCACCGGCGGTCGAGCCCGCATCCATCTCGACTACGCGACGACGCTCGGATTCGCTCAGCAAGCACTGCTGCTCGTCGAAGAAGGCCGCGACTTCGGCATGCGCAACGGGCACCGTCCGCCCCGTACCTGATGGCTCCACGACCCAACGGTTCGGCGTGAACGAACCGGCCCCGCACCATGTGCTGCCCCGCAGCGAAGACGGTGAGCAACTCGAGCTGCCCGTCGTCTGGGACGCGCCCACCACCGTTGCCTTGGAGGTGCTGCAACAGGGCGACATCTCGATCCTGGGGCGGATGCCCTACAGCAGCAACGCCACCTTCCTGGTGCACATCGATCACGCCACCACGCCGACGGCAGCGATCTACAAGCCCGAACGCGGCGAGCGGCCCCTGTGGGACTTTCCTTCCGGCCTGTACCGGCGCGAGATCGCGGCATTCGAGCTGTCGGAGGCCTTGGGTTGGCACGTCATTCCGCCCACGGTCTGCCGCGACGGCCCGCTCGGCGTCGGCTCGGTTCAGCTCTTCATCGACGCGGACTTCACAGAGCACTACTTCACGCTGGTCGCCGAGGACCGCCACCACGGCGACCTGCGGCGGATCTGCGCGTTCGATCTGATCGCCAACAACACCGACCGCAAGTCGGGTCACTGTCTGGCGTCGCGCTGGGGACCGATCTACGGCATCGACCAGGGCCTGTGCTTCGCCAGCGACTTCAAGCTGCGGACGGTCATCTGGGATTTCGGCGGAGAACCGTTCGACGACGAGCTTGGCGCTTCCATCGGAGCGGCCGCCGAACCGCCCGCCGACCTCGCGCAATGGCTGCGACCTGACGAACTCAGCGCGCTCGCTGAACGCGCCGAATGGCTCGCCGACTTCGGCCGGTTCCCCGATGACGACGGCGGCCGCCGGTGGCCATGGCCGCTGGTTTGACCAGCGGCTCAGCGCGACTTGAGGGCTTCGATCAGCGCCGGCATCACCTTGTGCACGTCGCCGACGATTCCCAGGTCGGCAACGCCGAAGATCGGCGCTTCGGGGTCCTTGTTGATGGCCACGATGTTCTTGGAGCCCTTCATGCCCACCAAGTGCTGGGTGGCGCCTGAGATGCCGCAGGCGATGTAGACGCTGGGCTTCACCACCTTGCCGGTCTGGCCCACCTGCTTGGCATAGGGAACCCAGCCGGCATCCACGATGGCGCGCGAAGCGCCAGACGCGGCCCCCAGCAGGCCGGCCAGCTCGTCGACCATCGAGTACGCCTCGGGCTGGCCCAGCCCTCGACCGCCCGACACCACCACGGCGGCGTCATCGAGCTGCGGGCCCGAGCGCTCCTCGGCATGGCGACCCGTGACCGTCGCACGCCCTGCTTCGCCGGGGTCGACTGCTGCCACGCCCTCGACCGCAGCGGCCCCGCCGCCGCTGGGCTCGGCCTCGAAGCTCTTCGGGCGGAACATCGCGAGCGCCGGTGCCGGCGCCCGGTACGCAGTGAAGATGTTCTGCGTGCCGCCGAAGATGGGCTCCTCGGTGACGAGGCCCCCGTCGACGATCTCGGCTCCGACGTTGTTGGTGGACACGGGACGATCCGCCAGCACCGCCAAGCGGGCGGCGGTGTCGCGCCCGTCGGTGGTCTGGCCGAAGAACACAGCATCGGGCGAGGTGGCTTCGATGTGCCCGGCCAGCGCCGCGGCAGCGTGAACGCCGATCAGCCCGTCGCCGAGCCCTTCGAGTGCGTACACGGTCGACACGCCGTGCGCGCCCAGCTCGGCAGCCATGGCCTCGCCGTGTGCCGGGGCGAATGCGGTGACGGTGTCGGCCAGCGTGCGGGCCTTGGTGGCCAGCTCCAGCGTGAGGCCGGAGACACCGTCGGCGTCGCCCTCAGCGAAGAGCAGAATCTGTGCAAGCGTCATTGCGGGTGGTTCCAGTCGGTTTCGTGGGTGAGTGGATCAGGAAGCTGAGTCAGCCGGTCACTGTCTGGCGGGTCAGATGACCTTGAGCTCGGTCAGGAACTCGACGATGTTGGCGTGGGCATCGCCCTCGTCGGTGATGATCTCGCCGGCCTCGCGCTCGGGCGCATCGGTCACCGCGACCGTTTCCTGGCGTGCCCCGGCGACGCCGACAGCGGCCGCATCGATGCCGAAGGCTGCGAGGTCTTTCGAGTCGACCGGCTTCTTCTTGGCCGCCATGATCCCCTTGAACGAGGGGTAGCGCGGCTCGACCACGCCCGCGGTGACCGACACGACGGCCGGAAGCGCGCACTCCACCTGGTCGTAACCGGCCTCGGTCTGCCGCTGAACGCTGGCGACGCCATCGGCGATTTCGATCTGCTTGGCGAATGTGATCGACGGCAGCCCCATCACGCCGGCGATCATCTCGGGGACGGTGCCGGTGTACCCGTCGCTCGACTCGACGCCCGCGAGCACGAGGTCGGCTTCGAGCTCGGCGATCGCAGCACCCAGCACCTTGGCAGTGCCGAGCGCGTCGCTGCCGGCGAGCGCATCGTCGCTGATGAGCAACGCATCGTCGGCGCCCATGGCGAGCGCTGTGCGCAGGCCGCTCGTCTCCGAACGGGGTGCCATCGACACCAGCGACACCTGGCCGCCGCCGGCCGCCTCGGCGAGCTGCAGCGCCATCTCGACGCCGTACGAGTCGGACTCGTCCAGGATCAGCTTGTCGTCCCGGTTCAGCGTGCCGGTCTCGGGAACCAGCTCGCCCGGGATAGCCGGGTCTGGGATCTGCTTGACGCACACAACGACCTTCATGGGGCGAGAGTCTGCCGACTCACAGCTTCGATGCCACACCCATTGTTCGGTAGTGCTCGCAAGCTCCAGCTTTGTCTCATGGCGCCCACACGGTCGCGTCGGCCCAGCAGCCCATTCACTCACGGTCGCGTTGCCGAACCTGTTGCTTGATGGCGCTCACACGCTCGCGTCGGGGCGAGACTTGCGCGGTGCGTGTCCTGCTGCTGGTCAACGATTCGGCATCGTCGACCACGGCCCGCACGCGCGTGCTCATCCACACGGCGCTCTCGGAGCGGCACGACACCGAGGTGGCCTTCACCAACCGGCGAGGGCACGCGGCTCGCTTGGCACGCGGGGCGGCAACGACCGGCACCGA
Source organism: Acidimicrobiia bacterium (assembly GCA_022826045.1). Taxonomy (GTDB): domain Bacteria; phylum Actinomycetota; class Acidimicrobiia; order Acidimicrobiales; family Poriferisodalaceae; genus Poriferisodalis. The sequence goes on from JAJDVQ010000090.1 coordinate 44,393, forward strand.
CGCGGTGGTCGTGCTCGGCGGCGACGGCACGCTCAACGAAGCCGCCAACGGGGTCGCCGGCACCGACTGCGTGCTCGCCGCATTGCCGGGCGGTTCCACCAACGTGTTCGCACGGACAATCGGCACGCCCGACGATCCGCTGGCAGCGACCCAAGCCGTCCTTGACGCATTCGAGATCGGCAGCATCACCTCAGCGGGGCTCGGACGCACCTCGGGCCGTTACTTCCTGTTCCACTGCGGCATGGGGCTCGACGCTGCGATCGTGGAGCAGGTCGAGCGGCACCCCACGCTCAAACGGTATCTCGGCCACCCGCTGTTCCTCCTTGCGGGCATCGACACGCTGTTGCGCCGTTACAACCGCCGGACCGGCACGCTGAGCGTGCGTACAACGGCTCCAACAACGGCGACGATCGACGGTTGCTTCGTTGTCGTCGCGGCGAACACCGACCCCTACACCTTCCTCGGGAGCCGTCCAGTTCGGATCGCCCCCGCAGCAACGCTGCGCACCGGACTGTCGGTGGTGGGACTGCGGTCGCTCCGATTCGCCGACGCGCTAGACGTGCTCTCTGCGGTGTTCCGTGCCAACGGCAGCCTGAGCGACACCGATCCGAGCGTCGTGCAGCGCATCGACGACGTGCGCGACGTCACCGTGACCGGGATGCATCCCTTCGGTCACCAGCTCGACGGTGACCACCTCGGTGCCGTCGACGAGCTCCAGCTCGAGTGGGTCCCCGACGCGCTGCGACTCGCCATCCCCACTGCACCGCGCTGACTCTTGTGGCTTGACGCGAGCGCAACGCGGGCCATTTGCGCCGATCCCGGGCAAACATCAGACCCCGTTCGCAGGTCAAAACCGCTGGTCAGAGGCGGTCTCGCGGGTGTGCGTAAAACGTTCGTTTTCTAACACGCCTCCAAAACGCTGTCAAGCGGTTTCGGCCACTGTCTTGCAGGACGCTCGCGCCGGCACGCCCGACCGGCGCGAACCCGCGTAGACGCAGGGCAAACCCGCCCTCGGCGCGGCGTGCCCGCACGGCGGTCCGGCCCTGTCGCGCCCGTCCGTTTCTGTCCGGCCGGGGTGTGCGCAAAACGAACGAATTCCAATCACACGGGACTCCATGTCCCGCTAGGAGGACGGCATCATGCCACCAAGTCCAGTGCAAACACTTGATCCCGCCGCGTGGCGTCGGAACCCAAGAGTGCTCGCTCGTGTCGGCCGAAGATTGTCCATGGTCGCGGCGGCAGCACTGCTGCTGCTCGGGTCGATCGGTGTGACACTTGCCATTACTACCGATGATGCCGCCGCTCACCCTGGCGAGCAGCTTTGTTGGATCGTCGCGTACGAGACTGTGCAGTGGGGCAGCCAGCCATACCAGACGTACGAACGACCGGTGTACTGGTGCTACTGGGTGCCCCATGATCATCCAGAAGGACTTCTGTACGAGATACTCTTCTACATTGGATCACTAGTGTCCTGTCTGGGGGATTCGTTGAATATATGCGGCCATGGTGTCGAAGATCTGGTCTGCGGTCTTGTGCCACACGAACGGTCTGGGGTTGTCGTTCCAGTTGTCGACCCAGGCGTTGATGGAGTCCTTGAGCTCGGCGACGCTGCGGTGGGTGCCTCGTTTGAGCCATTTGGTGGTGAGCTCGGAGAACCACCGCTCGACGAGGTTCATCCATGAGCTGTAGGTGGGGGTGAAGTGCAGCTTGAAGCGTGGGTGGCGCGCCAGCCAGCGCTTGACGGCAGGCGTCTTGTGGGCGGAGACGTTGTCGAGCACGATGTGGACGTCGAGCCCGTCG
>JAJDVQ010000084.1 GCA_022826045.1 Acidimicrobiia bacterium
AAGAGGCCGCGCGGATAGATCGGCTCTGAACGATTTCGAGCCGTGGAATCGCCTCTGGATGGGTCTCTGACCTGCAGCATCGACACGACAGACGATGCGATTGCATACAGTCGTTTTATCAATCCGCTAACGCTCTAAGCAACGAGCCATCACGGCGGGCGCTGCACCATCACACGTGCGACCCTGCACCCAGAATGGAGAGCAGGTCGCCCGGTACCGTTTGGGTATGACACTTGCCGATGTTGCCCCGCCTGCCAGCGATGCCATCTCAGACGGCCAGCGTGCCAGCTACGAAGCCAACGGCTATCTGAGCCTGCCGGGCTTTGTCGGGCCGGAATGGCTCGACGAGCTCCGTGCTGTGACGGCGGAGTTCATCGATGCCAGCCGTACGGAGATCGCCTCGGGCAAGGTGTTCGATCTCGAGCCCACACACACTGCCGATGCGCCACGGCTGCGGCGACTCATCTCCCCCGTCGACCAGCACCCGGCCTACGCGAGGTTTGCCTTCGAGGGCCCCCCGGCGCAGCTCGCCTCGGCCCTGCTCGGCGGCCCGGTGCGCTACCACCACTCCAAGCTCAACTTCAAGTGGTCGGGCGGCGGCGAGGAGGTGAAGTGGCATCAGGACATCCAGTTCTGGCCTCACACCGACTTCACCCCGCTCACGATCGGCGTGTATCTCGAAGACGTCGACCCTGAGATGTCGCCGATGGGCGTGCTGCCCGGCAGCCACCGTGGTCCGCTGTTCGACCAGTACGCGCCCGACGGGAGCTGGGCGGGCTCGATGGCTGATGCCGATGTGGCGACCCTGGATCTGGACCAGATGGTGTACCTCGGCGGGCCGGCAGGTTCAGTCACCGTTCACAACTGCTGCATGATCCACGGCTCGCTGCCCAACAACTCGCCGCGGCCCCGGCCTCTGCTGCTGCAGACCTACTCGGCCGTCGACTCCTACCCGATCAGCCACATCGGCGCGAACGGAGTCTTGGGGTCGAGCGGCGGCAGAATCTGTGGCGGCGAGGCGTCCCAGATTCTCACGATCGACGGCCGCCAGATGCACGGCGCGCCCGACTGGTCGCGCAAGGGTCCGCCGACGATCTTCGGTTCCCAGCAGAAAGACGCTGAGGACGCTTGAGCGGCCGCACCGGTCGAGCGACGTGGATCTCGTGATGGGCTCGACGTGACCGGCGAGCATCTTCACCTCATGCCCGAATTCGCCGGCGCACTCGATGATGTCGTGCGCCGGGAGATAGCCGATTGCGCCGGGTTGGAGCAGGCTGAGCGACTCAGCGGCGGGGCCAGCATGGAGACGTACCGCCTGGTGTGCCGGCGAGCATCCGACCCCGATGCCAGCTTCGTCATCTGTCTGCGCCGGGGGCCTGACGGCGAAGACCGCGAGGGCGACAACGTCACCGGTGTAGCGGCCGAAGCGCAGTGCATGACCGCAGCTCGCGCAGCCGGGGTTCCCGAGCCCGAGGTGCTGTACGTGCTGACGCCTGAAGACGGTGTCGGCGCGGGGTTCCTGATGGAGTGGCTGGACGGCGTGACACTGGGTGCCCGTATCGCGAGAGCACCCGAGCTGGACGGCGTACGCGCGGGGCTGGCGTTCCAGTGCGGCCAGGAGATGGCCCGCATCCACCGCATCGATCTCGACGCGTCGGGCCTGTCGAGGGTTCTGCGCCGGGTCGAGCCTGCCGAATATCTCGCGGAGTCGTGGGACCGCTACAAGGAGATGCCGACACCCCAGCCCATGATCGACTATGCGGGACGCTGGCTGACCGAGCAGTTGGCGGGCCGGGGGCCCGTGGAACTGACGCTGGTGCACAACGACTTCCGCAACGGCAACGTCATGGTCGACACCGACCAGGGTCTGAACGCCGTGCTCGACTGGGAGACCGCTCACATCGGCGACCCCATGCGCGACCTGGGGTGGATGTGCACCAACTCGTGGCGCTTCGGCCAGCGGCACCTGCCGGTCGGCGGCTTCGGACACTACGAGGACCTGTTTGCCGGCTATGAGAGCGTGGCCGGCCACCCCGTCGATCGGGATCGTGTGCAGTTCTGGGAGGTGTTCGGCTCGTTCTGGTGGGCGGTCGGCTGCCTGTCCATGGCGGATCGTTACCGGATGGGTTCCGACGCCACCGTCGAACGGCCAGGAATCGGCCGCCGCAGCTCGGAGTGCCAGCTCGACTGCGTCAACCTGATCATTCCGGGTCCTGTGGAGTTCCAACCCGCCGTGGAAGAACTGGGCCTGCTCGGCCCCGAATTCTCCCGCCGACCACAAGAACCGTCGCCGCTCGGCGGTAGCCACACCAGCGCGCAGGCGCACGCCGCGGCTGGCGACATGCCCCGCGTGGACGAACTGCTCGAGAGCGTGCGTGACTTCCTCCATGGCGAAGTCCGTCAAGCCACCGAGGGCCGCACGAACTTCTTGGCGCTGGTGGCTGGCAACTCCCTCGACATCGTGTTGCGAGAACGCCTGATCGGGCCGCAACTTCACCGCTACGAGTTGGAGCGGCTCACGGCGCTGGTCGGTGACGGCACCCCGCAGGCCGACGACCACCCGACAGGCGACGCCGAGGTCGCGGAGCAGGTCACGGCGCTGCGCTGGCGCTTGGTGCACGCACTGCGTGACGGCTCCATGCCCCTCGACGAACCTGGCCTCGCGGACTACCTGCGCGCCTCAGTTGCGCACCAGGTAGCGATCGACCAGCCCAAGTACTCAGCCTTCCGCCACATCGCCACCCTTTGACCTCGGCTGACCATCTCCGACCCAGCCACGGCGTCCCTCAACGACAAACGGCATCGTCGATAATGCCGCTCAGCTCGGCCCGCCTTAGAGGCCGCGCGGATAGATCGGCTCTGAACGATTTCGAGCCGTGGAATCGCCTCTGGATGGGTCTCTGACCTGCAGCATCGACACGACAGACGATGCGATTGCATACAGTCGTTTTATCAATCCGCTAACGCTCT
>JAJDVQ010000060.1 GCA_022826045.1 Acidimicrobiia bacterium
TCCGAGACATCACCAGCGTTGACCTCGTAGAGGAGGGCTCCAGCACCGCGTACCGCTCTGCCCGGGGGGTGCTCAAGACGCACGAGCCGGCCGAGCTGCTCGTCCGCCGGATGCGGGATGACCAATAGCCCCCGGCGCGCCAAGGACCCGCCGCAGATCAAGTCGAGTGTTCCCGGTCGCAAAAGGGGCGGAGGACTTGGCTTTCGAGCGCAGCACACGCGCGACCTATCTCGCGGCGGGTCCAAAGAGCATGCCTCCCAGAATCCGGGGGAAGCCCAATCCCGTATAATCTCCGAACTTTGGTGCCGATCGCGGAATGCGGGCATTCAAACTCGAGGAGGCTTCGATGGCTTTGATCAGCAGCGTGGAGCCGGACGCTCCCAAGGTCTGCCATGTCTGATCGCGCTCGGCCCGTGATTCCCGCTCCTTCCGGGGGGGGGGGTAGGCGCAACAGGCTCAGGATTGTCGGCATAGCAATCGGGTGTGCCGCGGTCTTGGTGGCCGCAGTCGTCGTCATTCTCAGATTCTTGGACTTGGGGGGCGGCGCATCCCAGACGGCACTCCCTTCTGAAACGCTCCCACCCGGCCCTGTGACCACGACAACGGTGACAACTACGACAATGCCGCCGCCCACGACCACGACACCGTTGATCGTGGAAGTAGTTGAGGAGGACCTGCCCCCGGTTGAGGCCGAGAGCGCCGATGAGCAGCAGAGCGCCGAGATGGAGATCGAGACAGACGGGCGGGTGACTGGGGAAGGCCTCGCGGACCCGCCTACTGAAGCGAGCCTCGTCGGCACGATCCATGACGCTGGCGACTTCGCCGCCGCAATGACGCTGGCGTGCATGGACTATGACTTACGCATAGAATGGCATGTACACGAGCCCTATGAAATCCCACTTGGTGCGGAGCTTCAGAGGGAACGTGAACAAACTCCTGCGCCCATTGGGTCCAACGGAGCGCTGCGCGTCTACATGGAAACGTTCGTCCCTGCGGATGTCGATCCCGATGCAACCGGGGAAGTGCCCTCCGAAGAGGTGACGCCTGACGACGGCGGGCAGCCGCTTGGCGAGACATCCGGGGGGGACGCGCCAGCAGACGAGACGATCGAGGATCCGGAGGGCGAGGCATCACCGGAGCCAGAGTCTTTCCGCGTGCTGGAAGTCACGGACATCAGCGGGCGGCACACGGACCGACAGGGCATGGGGCAAGCGACGGCCCGTTTGAGGCACCGCTGCCCAGCAATGTCGGCGTCGAGGAGCGCCGAGTGGAAGCTGACGGTGGAGGGGCACGCAGAGGTGGCATGGACACTCACCTTCCAGCCGTCCGCCGGTGATGCCAGCAGGCTCGAGACAAGCGACGCTGGCACCGTCGGCATCGCCACGACGGAGACTGATGACGCAGGCGTGGGAGAAGTCCTTGAGGACGTTGCCTCGCAGATTGTCAGCGAGGACAGCGCAGGCAGCACCGGTCAATAGCCCCCCTGTGGGTGACGCTGGCACACCGGTGCACTGCGAGCCACCGCGACCATTTCACAGCGCGCCCTGAGCCTCCGACGGCTTTCGTTGCGTCAAGCGGCTTGCCGTGGATCGTCGGCGTCGACACCCCTCACCGGTAGCCTCGACAGCCGTGATGGTGTGGATCATCGGAGCAATACACCTGCTGTCGGCCTTCGGGCTGATCGGCTTGGTGCTGCTGCACAGCGGCCGTGGCGGTGGCGTGTCCGACATGTTCGGCGGTACCGTGGGCTCCACTGCAGCGGGCTCGACGGTTGCCGAGAAGAACCTCAGTCGCATCACGGTGGTAGTGGCAGTCTCCTTCGGCTTCACCACGCTGATACTGGGCCTCTTGCTGGCCTAGCGCAGCAGACATGCTGCTCCCCTGACGGCGCAGGGTTGCAGCTCGCCTGACGGCACCGGATTGCTGCTCGCTTGACAGCGAGGTGCTCGATGAAGGTCAGCGCGTATCGTTCGGCTGGCCCGCGACAAGGAGCCCTCATGGGACGTCACGCAATCAAGACACCGCCGCACCACGCCACGTGGCCTGAGTATCTGGCCATCTGGCAAGCCGCCGATGAGATCGAGGTGTTCGAGTCGGCGTGGAACTGGGACCACTTCTATCCCCTGGCGCCCCCCTACGACGGTCCCAACCTGGAGGGCTGGACGATGCTCGCGGGCTTGGCGCAGGCCACCACCCGGATCCGTCTCGGAGCGATGGTCAACGGCATGCACCACCGTCATCCAGCGGTCACGGCGAACATGGCAGCCACGCTCGACCACATCTCGAACGGCCGCTTCGAGCTGGGAATGGGCGCCGGCTGGAACTTCATGGAGAGCGATGCGTACGGCATCGAGCTCGGGCCGCTGCGCGACCGGTCGGACCGGCTCGAGGAGGGCATGGAGGTGATCGTCAAGCTGCTGACCGAGACGACAACCACCCACAAGGGCCGGTTCTTCGAGCTCACCGACGCTTGGTGCGAGCCCAAGCCGATCCAGGAGCGCATCCCGATCGTGATCGGCGGTCAGGGCCGGGTGCGGACGCTGCGAACGGCGGCCAAGTACGCCGACCAGTGGGACATGACGTTCCCACCCGATGTCGCTGCGTGGCGGGAGCTCGACGATGTTCTGCGGGCACACTGCGAGCGCGTCGGGCGTGACGAGGCCGAGATAGACCGGTCGATCCATCTCGGTTTCGAGGCCGGCGGCGATGTCGACAAGGCAGTCGCGGGCGCGCAGGATTTCTTCGACGCGGGGGTCGACATCGTGGTGTGGTCGTGGCGGGGCGAGCTGGATCCGGTGCGCCTCGACGCCTTGGCAACGGCGATCAGCGAGGCCTGATCCCCGCCGAATATCTGACCCTGCAGCGCTATGCTGATGCGCCCCGAAATGGCTGCCAACCGGTCGGCTTTGGGGCGCTCAGTCGGAGTGGCGGAATTGGCAGACGCGCTAGATTAAGGATCTAGTGCCCGAAAGGGTGTGGGGGTTCAAGTCCCCCCTCCGACACCACGCAGTGAGCTGTACCGGCGGGTGTCCGGCTACGGCGACCAAGTCAGGCCGACCTTCTCCTCGGAGACCTCCCAGAGCACGACTGCAGCGTCTCGGTCGAGCGCGTGCTCAGCGAGCGGGCACTCGCCGACGGGGCCGACGGCACTCGTGAGCACCAGCTCTGCCTCCAGCGCAAGCGCAACAGCCGGCAGCTCGGCCAGCGGGTCGCAGTGGGCCAAGCTGCCGCAGACGGTGCCGCGGTTGCGCGTCGCGGGCAGCCCGACGTGGGGGAGTGCTGTGGCCAGCAGCGGGCACTCGGCCCGCACCAGCGGGCTGGTCTCGGCATCGATCTGTCGCACGAGCGCACCGACGACGAGGCGGTCGTCGGCGAGCCGTATGTAGTCGAGCTCGTGACAGCGGTTGATCGACACGAGCACTTCGGGCCGGGCCAGCCGGAGGTTCATGAGCGGAACCAGGCTCTGGCCGCCCGCGAGTATCCGGGCGTCGTCGCCGTGCTCGGCGAGCGCGCTCACCACCTCGTCGAGCGATTCGGGGGCGACAAACGAGAACGGTGCGGGTTTCATGGCGGCTCAGACGACCGGTTGCAGGTCGGCCGCGAGCGCCACCAGCGACTCAGTGCCCGCGATGGCGCCGTCCTCGACGACGCGTTGTCCGTCGAGACCGTAGACCCAGCCGTGGTAGGGGCAGATGAAGGCATTCTCGGACGAATGCGACATCGCGCCCCTTTCCCCCGTCTGCGCATCGAGAGATTCACTCCGCTCCCCGTTGCATAGCAGAGCGTCAGCTCGACCGCCGACGGGAGTCAGGCGGCGTTGAGCAATTCCTCGCTGGTCAGCAGATCGACCGCACCGATGGCGGTGATGCGCTCGTCGAGGGCGAACCGGTGCGCGCCTGCATGCACGACGTAGAGGTGGTCGAGTTGGAGGTCGGCGAGAGCGCTGCGCATGGAGCGGGTCACCGACGGCCGCTCGGTGCGCTTGATCTCGAACCCCAGGGTTCGCCCGGCCGTCGCCAGCCGCAGGTCGAGCTCCGCGCCGCTGTGCGTCGACCAGAACGCCGCTGTCGCACGGGTGGGCTCATCGAGTCGGGCAAGGAGCTGTTCGACCACCAGTCCTTCCCAGCTCGCGCCGAGCCGGGGGTGGCGTTCGAGCGCGACATGGTCGGCGATCCCGAGCAGTCGGTGCAGCAAGCCGGAGTCGCGGATGTACACCCGCGGAGACTTGACCTGCCGTTTTCCGACATTGGCAAGCCAGGGCGGAAGCTGGCGCACGACGAGCGCGTCAGTGAGCGCGTCGAGGTGCCGGCGCACCGTGCTGGTCGAGACGTCGACAGACCGGGCAACGGCCGCGCCGTTCCAGGTCTGACCGTGAAAGTGAGCGACCATCGTCCAGAACCGCCGCATGGCCGCCGCAGGAATGCGGACACCCAGATTGGCGAGGTCGCGTTCGAGAAAGGTGGTGATGTAGTCGTCCCGCCAGCGATTGGACGCGGCGAGGTTCGGCGCGAGATACGAGGGCGGCAGTCCGCCGCGCAGCCAGAGGTCGTCGAGGCGATCGTCGCCGATGTCGCCGAGGCGGAAGCCTGCCAGCTCGACGAAGCTCACCCTTCCGGCGAGAGATTCGGCGCTCAGCCCCGTCAGGTCAGGGGAGGCACTGCCGAGCACGACGAAGCGGCCCGGTCGGCGATGCTCGTCCACCAGCACCCTCAGCGACGTGAACAGCTCGGGCATGCGCTGTGCCTCGTCGATCACAATGGTCTCGCCGCGGTCTTGCAGGGCGAGCATCGGTTCGGACAATCGGGCGAGATCGCGATAGTCCTCGAGGTCGAAGAACGCCGCAGGCGAGGGTGCTACAACGCGGCGTACCAGTGTCGACTTGCCCGCTTGGCGCGGCCCGGTCAGCAACGTCACCGGAGCGTGGGCGACCGCAGCAAGTAACGCCCGTTCGTCAGCTGGTCTCGGCACGAACTCCATATGCCAAGTTTAACCTTGAAAATCGGTCACCTAACAACATATTTTCAAGCCAAATTGGCTGGGCGAACAGAGCGCAATTCGTGCGCCCTGAGAGATCCAGCCATCACGGGGCGTATCAGCTGCGTCGGTGGCCTCGTCCATGTTGCAGTAGCCGAGCATCACATCCCAGCCACGGCAACAGATCTCTCCTTGAGCGCCGATCGGCACTGGTCTGCCGTTGTCGTCGGCAATCATGGTGTCCCACTGCATCAGCGGAACGCCGAGGGTCTGCGATTTCCGGTAGGTGGTGGAATCGAGACGGCTCATGAAGATCACACCGCTCGACTCGGTCTGCCCTATCACCATGTTGTAGATGACCCCGAACTCGGATTCGATGCGCTCGACCAGGGTCGGGGGCACGGTGGTGACGCCGGACGGGAACACCAGCGACGAGATGCCACGGTTGGCGAAATCAGGATGCTCCAGCATGGCCAGGACCATCGTCGGCACACCGAGCGCATAGGTAGGACGTTCCTCCTTGATGAGCTGCAGAACCAGGGCAGGGTCGAATTCGGAGACCATGATCTGTGCGCCGAAGCTGGCCATGGCCCCCAGCGTGCCCATGACGCAGCCCCCTGTGTGTTGCGTCTGAGTTCGCCGCGGAAGTGGTGTGGGTTAACTGTCCAAGTCTGGTTGTGTTGTCGCTGACTTGTGAAGGAGCAGCAGATGACGACCGGCGAGGGTCGCCGACGGCCCAAGAGACTGTCGGCGGAGACGAAGTGGGAGATCTACTTGCAGGTGGCCAGCGGCGCGGTCACCCAGGCCGACGCGGCCCGCAAGTGGGGAGTCGACGTGTCGACGGTGATCACTATCCGCCGCACCGTGAAGGACGCCGCGCTGGCTGCTCTGGTGCGCCGTGGCTGTGCACACATCGGCCATGATTCTCATGTGCACTCTCGGATCGGCAGCGAGATTCGCGAACCACAGCGGATGTGCGTCTGCGCCGCCGTTTGAGGCCACAAGATAGCGACGCCCCGCGAAATCGAAGAACAGAAGTGGGTTTCGGCGGGTCCGTCCGGAACGGCGCCCAGTCGTATGCAGGATCAGGATGGGTCGCGGCCCGTCACACCCGTCGTCTTCGCCGGAGGTTGCGAGGTAGCGCCGGCAGTGTTCGACTGCGAAACCGACTGCGCTGTCCAATGTCTCAGCGTCGATCGAATCCACAGCGTCCTTGAGCGACAGGCCTGGATGGGGCTCACGAAGCCGACGTATCCAGCTGCCCAGATCCGAATGCTCATGAGTCACGCTGAACCCATCGCTCCCGTTGCCAGAGACTACGGCCGGACGCGTAACATTGAGCCGGCACGGTACCGGCCGCAACCTCCCGTGAGTTCGCCGACATGCCCCAAGGCCTTACGCCATTTTGCGGGGTGTCTCGCTGGTCAGCGGGTCGGCTGCACCGATAGCGGTTGGGCTTGTCGCCAGAATGAACGCCGTGACTGTTGACCGGGTCGTTGTTGTGGGCGGTGGGATCGGCGGGCTGTCGCTTGCGCTGGCGTTGCAGCGCCGGGGTATTGCGGTGACGGTGTATGAGCGGGCGAGCGAGCTGCGCGAAATCGGCGCAGGCATCGTCATGCAGCCCAACGGGCGCAATGGGCTCATCGACCTAGGTGTGAACGATGCGGTCGCGGCGGTGTCGAGCTGCCCGACGGCAGTGCACGCCTGCGACTACGCCACCGGCGAGGTCATCGCGGACCTGCCCAACGCGTGGCTCGAAGAGAATTTCGGGCTGCCGTTGCTGGCCGTCCACCGAGGCGATCTGCACAGTGTGCTGCTCGCAGCAGTGCGCGGCAACGACCCGACTGCGGTGCACGCAGCGCACGAGTTCGTTGCGCTCGACCAGGATGCTGACAGCGTCACGGTCCGCTTCGCCAACGGCGCGACCGACACCGCTCCGCTCGTGATCGGCGCCGACGGCAACGGCTCGGCGGTGCGCTCGTTCGTGTTCGGAGGGCCGCCGACGCGATTCAACGGTCAGGTGGCGTTCCGTGCGGTGCTGCCGGGCGAGGCTGCACCGGCAATCACGCGTGAGCGGGAGCTCGCCATGCACCGTGGGCCTGGCCGCTACCTGCTCTACTACTCGCTGCAGGGCGGCGAGTTGATGAACCTCATCGGCTGCGGGCACACCGACACATGGGAGGAGGAGGGCTGGTCGATCCCAGCGACGGCCCAGCAATTCCTCGATGCCTACGCCGACTTCGCGCCCCACCTGCTGGATCTGATCCGTGCTGTGCCCGACGATGCGCTGTTCAAGTGGGGCCTGTACGACCGCGAACCGCTCGACGTGTGGGCATCGGGGCGGGTCGCGATCTTGGGTGACGCCGCGCATCCCATGACGCCGTTCCTCGGCCAAGGAGCATCCATGGCCGTCGAGGACGCGGTGGTGCTGGCCCGCTCGCTGGAGGCGTCGGGCACGGTCGGAGAGGCGCTGGGCATCTACCAGAACGTGCGCTGCGAGCGGGGCAACAGCGTCGCCTTGTGGTCGGTGGAGGAGGGCCGCGCCCTGCAGGACCCCGACCTGCCCACCCAGGGCACCTTCCGCCCCGAGCTGCTCAACTACAACCCCGCAACCGTCCCGCTCAGCTGAGCCGAGCCAGGATATGTGACTATTGGCCGGAAGCCGAGGAGCTCGGCTGGCGGCACACGACAACCGGGAGGGGAAGCGCACGACGTCTCCGCTGCATGCGTGCGGGACAACGGTCATGACGACGGCGTGGTGGTCGCCACCGAGTACGAGCCGGCCAACAGGCTCCGCACGATGACCCTGCCCTTCACGGGAGGCCTCGAATTCACCATCCGCATCGACTAGCCGATCTCAGGCTCAAACGCCAACCTGAACACTTGCGCCCAACGTCTGCGCCGTCGGCTCATCTGCGTCGCCTGAGCCCACGGGGGTGGTGGGGTTAGTCGAGCGTGTCGGCGAGCCACGCTGCTATCTCGGGTTGGCGCTGCTGCCAGTACGCGGCGGCTGTAGGGCTGGCGTCGGCTTTCGCGGCTTCCACGAGCCACGGATCGTCGGCGACGTCGGCGAATGAGCCGAGCGCGATCACGATGTGAGCGACGGAGGGGTGCCCGAGCGTCACGCCGTAGCGCTCTGCGTAGAGGCGCAGGCCGACCTGCGGGCCGATTCCGGCGTCAGTCTCGATGTGCATGAGGTCGTAGTAGTCGCGCATCTCCCCGCGGTCGCCTATCACCTTGTACTTCGTCGCGGTGATGTCTCGCATTGATCCGACCGCCAGCCCTTCGACGATGGTGGGCTCGTCGAGTCGGTTCTGGTTGCGCGCATGCAGGAACTGAACCTTGACCCCGTCGACGCTGCAGTTCAGTGTTCCCTCGGCGGTGCCCTCCACGGCGACTGCCGCCTCGGTCTGCAAGCGCTCGAGCACCGTCTGCGGGTTGAACGGCTCATGTACGAACACGTCGAGGTCTCGGCTGCGGCGATGCCTGAGATACATCGCCAGGGCGGTGCCTCCCATGAGCTCACCTGAGTCCGGCGCCGCCGCTGCGACTACGGGCCAGCAGGCGCGTGTCGCTGCGTCGAGGATGTCCGACCAGTCGTCGAGCGACTCGCCGCTCAGCCGCGATCGGTCGACGGTCACGACGGGGCTGCGGTGCGGCGGACGAGAGCGTTGTTGATGAGGTCGCGGGTGTGCGGGCGTGTCGAGCGCAGCCTCAGGCACGACCGCAGGGCGTCGACGGGCAAGCGCGCTGATGCCCACAGCGCGGCGTGGGCCGATGGGCCGTTGAGCAGGCGGTTGGCGACATATTCGGCGTCGGCTGGGATGCTCAGCGAGGACGGGTCGGGATGGTTCCACAGCAGCGGCCAGAACTGGGGCGGGACGGGTCCGCTGAAGTCGCCCGGTGCCGCGGGCGCCGGCAGGCGCACATGCTGGGCCTGGGCTTGGAGCTGCCGCCAGCCGGGCAGTGACATCACCGGTTCCCAGGTGCTGCGCTCGCGAACGCCGTGGCGCCAGCCCTGCGTCGATGTGCGTTGCCTGACTGCGCCGCGGCGTGCCAGCGATTCCAAGGCTGCTTTCGCCGCCGACCAAGACAGGCCCGCCGCTCGGGAGGCGGCCGCGATGCTGCTGATGGCGGCGTGGCGCGTCACTGCGGCCAGCATCAAGCGCTCGCTGCGCGTCAGCGGGCGGCCCTCGGCGGGCAATTCGGCCGCGACGGGCTCGGGCCTGTCTTGTTCGACTTGCCTGCACTTGTCGCTCACTGCCTCGCGGACGAATTGCGCGACCGTTGCGCCCGTGGAGTGAGCGGCCTGGGTGACGCGGCCCAACTCGTCGGCGCTGATACGAAGCGATAGCTGAGCCTTGAGAAGCTGCACAGCCATGCACGCAGCCTATCTCGCGATTCACTACACAATCGCGAGACAGTGCGCAGACTCATGTAGATGAGGGCTCGATGCGGTGCCGCGGTGACAGGTCTGCCCTCCGACTCCGTTGCTGTGCCGCTCGGACTGGAGCTGGTCGAACGCACATGGCTGGAGGAGCGTGCGGGCTTGCTCCCGAAGGTCTTAGTCGATGCCATCGACGACGGAGTGCGAGCCGTCCTGGGTCTTTGACTATCTGTCGTCAGCCGAGTTCATCGGCTGGCGATACCCGGCAAGCGGGAGAGGAACCGCATGACGTCACCGCTGCATGATCCGGTGCTTGAGGGGCTGCTCGACCGGCTGCATGCCCAGAGCGACGAGCAAGTTGACGAGACGTCGGCATTCACTGCGTCCCAACGGCGTTTGAGCGGCCAAGACCGCAGCCAGCGAGGCTTCGACGACGACATGCGTCGCTTCTTTGCCGACAAGCTCGTCGCGCTGGATCGCGACAAGGCGACGTTCTGCTACCAGGTTTGCCGTGCTCTGGGCGCTCGCCGTGTCGTGGAGGCCGGCACGTCACACGGCGTGTCCACGCTGTACCTGGCTGCCGCCGTGCGCGACAACGGCCATGACGATGGCGTGGTGATCGCCACCGAGTACGAGCCAGCCAAGGCTGCCATCGCTCGGGCCAACTTCTCCGAAGCGAGTCTCGCCCCGTGGATCGAGCTTCGGGAGGGCGATCTGCGTGAGACGCTCGTCGACTGCGGGGGACCGGTCGATTTCCTGCTCGTCGACATCTGGCACGTCGCGCTCGACGCGCTGGAGCTGGTCGCCCCAGCCCTGCGTCCCGGCGCCGTCGTCGTCACCGACAACACGATCGCGTCCGCTCAGGGCTACGAGCCCTACTTCGAGTTCCTCAACGACCCCGCCAACAAGCTCCGCACGATGACCCTGCCCTTCACCGGAGGCCTCGAATTCACCGTCCGCATCGACTAGCGGATCTCGGCTCCAAACGCCAACCTAAACATTTGCTTCCAAAGTCAAGGTAAACGCCATTCGCCTTAGAGGCCGCGCGGATAGATCGGCTCTGAACGATTTCGAGCCGTGGAATCGCCTCTGGATGGGTCTCTGACCTGCAGCATCGACACGACAGACGATGCGATTGCATACAGTCGTTTTATCAATCCGCTAACGCTCT
>JAJDVQ010000007.1 GCA_022826045.1 Acidimicrobiia bacterium
CGACGGGCTCGACGTCCACATCGTGCTCGACAACGTCTCCGCCCACAAGACGCCTGCCGTCAAGCGCTGGCTGGCGCGCCACCCACGCTTCAAGCTGCACTTCACCCCCACCTACAGCTCATGGATGAACCTCGTCGAGCGCTGGTTCTCCGAGCTCACCACCAAATGGCCCAAACGAGGCACCCACCGCTCCGTCACAGAGCTCAAGGACTCCATCAACGCCTGGGTCGACAACTGGAACGACAACCCCAGACCCTTCACCTGGCACAAGACCGCAGACCAGATCTTCGACACCATGGCCGCATATATGCAACAAATTCCCCACTCAGGACACTAGAAGCGTGATGGCCGAGCACAAGCGCGGGCAGGTGGTCACCCGGCTCGGCTACGACCCTGCCGACATGGCCCGCACAGCGTGAGCGTTCGTCTCGGCTCAGACAGTCAGCCGGCAGGCGCGGGCGCAACCCGGCTCGAAAGACAGCTCATCGAGTGTTGCCAGTCATCGAGTCCCGCGACAGCACGGCAAGGCGGGCAGACGGGCCGCGTGAACGGCCACGGCTAGGCGGGCCGACAAGAGCCGACCGTCGCGCCGATCCTGCGGGCAAGGGCTGACCGACAGGCGCAAGACGACGCCGAGCCTGCCTCGATCGACAGCGCCGACCAACGGCAGGACAGCACGACAAGGCCGAAGCCGCACGCCAACGGGCGCTCAGGAACGGGCCGACCCTGCCAGCGGCCAACCCGCAGCCGTGAGCCTCAGCCGCCGACGGGCAGCAGTGCTGCCCAAGACGCGCGAGAGCGCAGCAGCGGCGCTCCTGCGGGCGCTGAGGGCCAACCCGTGGACGATCCTGCCCAGACATGAGCCGAGCGCCGACACAGACCGTCGCGCGTCACGCTCCCGCGGAGACCGGAGACGATCCGCGCCAACCACGAACAGCACGCCATCGAGCCGACATCGACAACGCTGCTGAGGACGGTGTCACCCGACTGCGAGCGCAGGCACTCAGCACCATGACAAGGCGCAGGGAACCCCTCAGCATCGAGCTTGCCCGCGGGAGCATTCAGGCGCTCATCGACACAAGCGCCCAAAGGGTCACGGACCGCCAGCCGGACTCTTGCAAGCCGACACCGCGCAGGCACAGGCAGCACCGAAAGCGCTCAGCCTCACTGCCCCAAGGAGACCACTGCCCCGACACTGCCGCCGACACAGAAGGTCGTAGGGAAGCACACCCGTGCTGCCAAACCCGATTCGAGGAACACGGCCCGACAGCGACAGCTTCCGCGCCGAGCGCTCAGGAGCCTCTCTGAGCGTTCCTGCCCCGCAAGGCCGCATAGCTGCGCTCACGCTCCTGCAAGCGCTCAGGAACACCGCACGAGCCGCAGGCGAGCCTCAGCGCCCACGCCAGCACGGCACCCGACACAGGCAGCGCAAAGACGCGCTTGCACGCGTCCGCGAAACGCGCGAATGTCGCGCCTTGCCGAAACAACCGCGTGCCCTCTACGGGCCGCGCCAGCCGATTCGCGGGAGCCGGATACATGGTTGCCCTCCTATCGGCTGGCGCGGTTGTTTCGGCAAAAACAAACCGGACTCCCGATAGGAGGCAACCACCATGACCAAACGGATACTCGCGACGCTATCGGCGCTGCTTGTCGCCGCGTCCACGCTCACCGTCATCGCGGCCCAGCCCGCCGGTGCTCACGACGTGTGGTACTACGGCAACGTCAAGAAGTGCGCGTTCGACCCGTTCGCCGGGCAGCAGTGCTGGAACGAGAGAACCCGGCTGCCCTCACATCACTCGCACGCTCAGGTGTGCCCCACAGGCACTACCGGCACCTACCCCAACTGCTACCCCATCCAACCCGCCAACCCGGACCCGGTGCCCGAAGACTGGACCGACCCCGGCGGCGACGACAGCGGCGGCGGCTCGGATGGCGGCGGTAGCTCGGGCAGCGGCTCGGGCTCAGGCTCAGGCTCGGGCAGCGGCTCCGGAACAGGCACCGGTTCAGGCTCGGGCAGCGGCAGCGGCTCCGGCGGTTCAGGCTCGGGCAGCGGCTCAGGCTCAGGTGGTTCAGGCTCGGGCAGCGGCTCAGGCTCGGGCAGCGGCTCAGGCTCGGGCAGCGGCTCAGGCTCGGGCAGCGATGGCAGCGGCAACCAGCGGGGCACGCGCCAGAACCGCGGCACGACTACCGCCCCGACCACCAGCACGGATCCCTGCGACGACTACGTAGATGACCTGATCGACGCGCTCAACCGGAACAACGACGGCACCTACACCGTCTATCCGCTGCCCACCCGTCCGGCGGAATGCAAGGGCATGAGCACAGCGGAGATAGCGGAAGTGGTGCGAAGCGCCATAAACGCGGGCGGACTCAAGGTCGGAAACGCGCTCAAGAAGCTGTTAGAAGCTACGTCACCGGAGAACATCCAGAAGGCGGGACAGAAGCTTGTCGAAGAGATCGAAGAACTCTGGGACGAGACACCCGCGGATGCGAAGCGGGTCATTAGGGTCGCTGCCACGGGCGCAGGATGCGGAGCGCTTATAGGAGCCATCGCCACCAGCAGCGCTGCTTCGGCAGGTGCAGCGGCACCCGGATGGATCGTATTTTTGGCGTCGGTGCCGGGTCAGACGCTCGCCGGTGCAGCATGCGCAGGCGCTGTCGAACTGGCCATCATCGCCGTCGAGAACTGGGGTGACAGCGACTCCGGCAGTGGCTCCGGCGGCTCGGGTGGCTCCGGCTCGGGCGGCTCCAGCCAGCAGCCGACGCCTGATCCGAACGATCCTGACGGTGACTACGACGGCGACGGCACGACCTCGCGCGAGGAACTGAAGAAGGCAGATCAGAAGCTCTGGGACGAGGAGATCACCGATGAGGAGTACATGCGGATTTGGCGCAAGTACGCCTGCGATCAGGGCGACACGTCTTGGTGCGGCAAGTGAGGCGGAAACGACAATGAGCACCCCGAACTACCCTGACACCATGAACAAAACACACGGCAACGCCCCAGCAGGCAGAACTTGGAAGCTTGGGTTCTCGTGGTACGCGTTCGCAGGCGCGATTGCGGGTTCCTGTTGTCTCTATTTCGGCATTCCGCCGCTGGCCGTGCTGGCCGCAGCGCTGGGCTTCGGCGTCGTGTCGTATCGCCGTTTCGTGAGGCAGCAACGACGCAAGGCTGAGGCCGAGGCGGCTGTTGGGGTTTCGTCAGGCTGAGTGCCTGACGGGCTGCCAGTGCGCTCACAGCCTCTGTAGCGCCCGCTTCGGGGCAGGCTGCCCTAGAGAGCTTGCAGGACCCTCAGGGTCGGCTCAGGTCGGCTCTGAGGGGTCCTGCGCGTGTGTGCGGGGTTCGGTGCTTGTGGGGACCCCTGCCCCGCCCGGCCACCCGCAAGGGAGGGTCGTAGGGGAATCCGTCCGTACAACTTTCGAGGATTCGGGGCAGAAATGGCGTCTCTGGCGTCGAAAGTCGTAGCCGAGTACCGGAATGTCTCCGCGGATCGGCTGCTGAAGGTGCATGAGCGCTGGCTTCGGGCCACGTTTCAGCCGGACGTCGAGATATCGGCGCTGTCCCTGCCCCGTGGAAACGCCAAGAGCGCCGTTACCGGGCGGCTGGTGGCGCTCAGCATGATTCCCGGCTCTTGTCTGTGGCGTGACGGCTTGGAGACCGTCGTAGTGGCAGCTTCGATGAGGCAGGCTCGGATCATGTGGCGCTTCGCCAAGGCGTGCCTGCCGGAAGACGGGTACCGCTGGCTCGACTCGGCCAATCATCTCGGCTGCACTCACAAGGCGACGGGGCAAGTCGCCTATGCGACCTCTTCCTCCGGCAAGGCGGCTATGGGCTTGTCGCAGTTCGGGACGATCTTCTTCGACGAGCCTGCCGCGCTGGAAGCAAGGAACGGCGCGCTGCTGTACGACGCTGTGCGCCAGAGTCTCGGCAAGGTGGAAGGACAGAGGCTGGTGATGCTCGGCGCCCGTGCGCCCGCAGAACCCGGCTCATGGTGGCCCGACTTGCTCGACGGCGGCAGCGGCAACGGCATTCACGTAACGATGCGGAGCGCTCCGCATGAGGAGCCTTGGGATAGCTGGCAGACGATCCGGCGGGTGAATCCGGTTGCGAATGTCCACGCTCCGCTGAGACGAACGATCCTCAGAGAACGAGACGAGGCACGGAAGAACCCGACCACGCGCCGGAGCTTCGAGGCTTACCGGCTGAACAGAAGCGTGCTGACCTACGAAGACGTGCTCATCGAGGCAGAAGACTGGCTCAGGGTCGAAAGTCGTGATGTCCTGCCCCGCGAAGGCGCTTGCGTGGTCGGAATCGACTTGGGCGGGGAGCGCTCATGGTCGGCTGCTTGGTGCCTGTGAGAGAACGGGCGCTCGGAGTGCTTCGCAGTGTGCCCAGGCATTCCCGATCTGGCCGAGCGCGAACGGCAGGACGCCATGCCTGCGGGTCTGTACCGCCAGCTTGCCGCTGACGGCGTTCTGGTGGTCAACGATGGCCGCAGAGTGTCGAAGCCGACCACGCTGCTGGCTGTGCTCGAAGCGAACGGCATAAGGCCAGCGGTGGGCTATCACGACCGGTTTCTGAGGGGTGAACTGAGAGACGGGTCTAGCAGAAAGTTTGTGTATCGGGCGTGGTCTGATGGTCCGCGGCTGGGGGCTGTGGGCTGGGGAGGATCATGTCTGCGGCTGTTCTTGGCATGCCGGCTGTGCCGGCGGGCGATGCTGCTGGTGAGGCGGCGATGGCCGAGTGGGCTGAGCTGCTGGTGGCTCAGGCCCGTGCTGAGGGCGTGGGGGCTGACCGGCGACGATGGTCTGTTGACGGGGCTGGTGCGTCGGGTGCACCCGGACCGGCCTGGAGGTCGAGATGACTGAGCATCTGGGCTGCGAGCGCCATGCGGTCGAGGGCAGAGGGTCGGGGAGCTCGCGCAACGGGTCGACCCCGAAGCGGGTGACGACCGAGATCGGCGAGGGCCGGCTTGGCGGTGCCCCGTGACCGTGCGGGCACGTTCGAGCCGGTGACGGCGGCGCAAGCACCGCCGTCGTCTCGACGGCCTGTCGGGCAACGTGGTCAGCCTGTATGGGTAGGGCCTCACGACCGGTGAGATCCAGGCGCATCTCGAAGAGATCTATGACGTCTCGGTGAGCCGGGACACGATCTCGAAGATCACCGACGGGATCGTCGCCGACATGGCGGTGTGGCAGAACCGCACCGCTCGAGCCGGTCTACGCGGTGGTGCTGATCGACGCGATCGTCGTCAAGGCCGCGACTCGGGGGTCGCCAACCGGCCCGTGCATGTCGCCATCGGCGTCGATCTTCAAGGCGAACGAGACGTGGGGGGCTTGTGGCTGGGCCCGACAGGCGGCGAGGGCGCCACCCAGTGGGCGGCGATGCCGGCCGAGCTCGCAAACCGCGGCCTCGCCGACGCGTCGGTCGTGTGCTGCGACGGGCTGGCCGGGCTGCCCGAGCCGATCCGGGCCACCTGGCCCCAAGCGACGGTGCAGACATGCGTCGTGCACATGGTCCCCAACAGCCTCCGCCATGCGTCCAAGAAGCACTGGGGCCAGATCACCAAGGCCATGCGGGAGATCTACACGTCGCCCACCGCCGAGGCCGCCGAAGCCCGCTTCGAGAGCTTCGCCGACGACTGGGAGACCGCCCACCCCGCGATGATCCAGTCCCGGCGGAAGGCATGGGACGAGTTCGTGCCGTTCGGGGAGTTCCCCGCCGAGCTGCGCAGAGTCGCCTGCACCACCAACGCCATCGAGAGCCACAGCGCCCGATTCCGGCGAGCCGTCAGGCACCGAGGGCACTTCCCCAACGAGCAGGCCGCGATGAAGGCCCTGCTGCCCTGTCGCCACGACCAGACACAAGAACCGGTCCAACCTGACCGGCAAGACCAACGGCTGGAAGACCATCCTGAACACACCGGCCGTCCACTACGGCGACCGGATCGCCGACCACATCCGACGAACACCACCACAGCCGGATACACAAAAAACCGGACAGTCCCCGCAAACGCGAAGCGCCGTATTCGAACGGAGTAGTTCGCGCTTGGTGTTGCGCAGGCTTGCTCGGTCGGTGA
This sequence comes from Acidimicrobiia bacterium, assembly GCA_022826045.1. GTDB lineage: Bacteria > Actinomycetota > Acidimicrobiia > Acidimicrobiales > Poriferisodalaceae > Poriferisodalis. Next base: position 6,081 of record JAJDVQ010000007.1, read on the forward strand.
GGTGGCCCAACAGCACCGACTCAAGACGGACAGTCCGCGAGTAGTCCTTCTCATTGGGGTACGGGGGCGAGGTGATGACGGCGTCCACGCTCTCGGCTGGCACACACGATGCGACAGCCCGCGCATCTCCAGCAACGACACTGACAGCTGTCCCGTCCCGCTCCCCCAGCACACGCAGGTCGTCGACCATCGACCGCACCCGATCCAGCCATGGGGCCACGACCGCCGCATCGTCCCGTGTCGAGCCGACGCCCACCTCGGGGCCGAATCGGAGGTTGCCTACCTCAGTCGGGAGCACGCGGGCGAAGGCGAGCCTCTCGTGGTCCGAGATGCCTGCCGCGTGTTCGCCCCGTAGCGCTTCGCGCAGCACGAGCGCCTTGTGCAACGGCAGCGGGCTGATGGAGTGCTTGATGAGCAGCTTGGCGGCGTCAGCGTCCAAGCCTCGCAAGCGAAGGCCCTCGGCCGTGGATGTGCCGGGCTCATCGCTCAGCTGATCCGCTGCCAATGTTGACGAAGCCTTCTCGGCAACCAAGTCCGCATGGCCCGCCAACGCGTCAGAGTCTGGCGACCAATCGGTCTTCACTTCGGCAGCGAACTTCGACATCGGCATCGCTTCGACGCCGATGCTCGCGATGCCCAGCTTCTTTGCCTCCACCAAGGTCGTGCCCGTCCCACAGAATGGGTCAAGCACAACTGCGTCTTGCCCAAGCTCGAACCGCCCTGCGTAGTCCCGCACTAGGTGGGGCGGAAACGACAGAACGAATCTGTACCAGTCATGAGCCGGGGCATCGCACTCGAGCAACGAGTTCATCGCCCCATTAGTTGGGGGTCGAGGTGCCGCAGCCACGCTGCCGACCGTAGACCACACTCCCATCCCCGGCAGGTGACCCTGCCTGTCTGTCCTTGTTCCGGATGCGCTCCCGGCCACCATGTCCACCCCGCGTGTCGTCGATCCCGACACGAACGTACGCATGAGGTGTCACAACTCTTCGACTAGGTACCCCAGTTCTCGCAGTCGACGCACGACCGTGCCTCGACCGCTCTTCAATCTTGGGCTCCTCAGCGGACCCTCGCTCGGCAGGTCGTACTTGTGCGCAACCCCGACAATCGCTTTGGCGTCGTACCGCTTGCCATCGTGGATCAGCCAATACCTGTGAGCCTTGCCAAAGCGATTGCACTCAAGGAATCGCTCACGACCCAAGTCGTCAAACTCCGCAATCGCCTTCTGCACGCCTGTCTTGGTTATGTCGCGTAGCGCCATGCCGCACCTTCCCGTAGACGCACCGTAGTGAGGCAGCCCAATCGCGGTCAGGTGTCGAGCTCGGCCAGGCCGCCGGGGCCGAGCCGGCCGGTGTCGCGATAAGCCGCAAGCTTGTCTCTGCTGTCGGCGATGTCCAGGTTGGCCATGGTGAGCTGCCCGATGCGGTCGCCTGGGCCGAACGCTGCGTCTTCGACTCGTTCCATCGACAGCCGATCTGACGCATAGGTGAGCGCCGGGCCGGTCGTGTCGAGCACCGAGTAGTCGTCGCCACGGCGCAGCCGCAGCGTGACCTCGCCCGAAACCGACGAGCCCAGCCAGCGCAACAGCGAGTCGCGCAGCATCAACGCCTGGGGGTCGAACCAGCGGCCCTCGTACAGCAGCCGGCCCAGCCGGCGGCCCATGGTGCGGTAGTTGTCGAGCGTGGCCTCGTTGTGGATCGCGGACAGCAGCCGTTCATACGCGATGTGCAGCATCGCCATGCCCGGCGCTTCGTAGATGCCGCGCGACTTGGCCTCGATGACGCGGTTCTCGATCTGGTCGCTCATGCCGAGGCCGTGGCGCCCGCCGACGGCGTTGGCTTCCAGCACCAGCGCAACGTGATCGCTGCCGTCATCGCCTGAGGCCGAGAATTCCCGCCCGCCGATGGCAACCGGCCAGCCGTCCTCGAACCGGACCGTCACGTCCTCGGCGTCGATGTCAACCGCCGGATCCCAGTGGGCGACGCCCATGATCGGCTCAACGATCTCCATCGACGTACCCAGATCCTCCAGCTGCTTGGCCTCGTGGGTGGCGCCCCAGATGTTGGCGTCGGTGGAATACGCCTTCTCGGTGGGATCCCGGTACGGCAGCCCACGCGACACCAGGAACTCGCTCATCCCGGCACGGCCGCCCAGCTCGTCGACAAACGCCGAGTCCAGCCAGGGCTTGTAGATGCGCAGCCCGGCGTTGACCAGCAGGCCGTAGCGGTAGAAGCGCTCGATGTCGTTGCCCTTGTACGTCGAGCCGTCGCCCCAGATGTCCACGCCGTCCTCGGCCATGGCCGCCACCAGCATCGTGCCGGTCACTGCTCGGCCCAGCGGCGTCGTGTTGAAGTACGTGCGGCCGGCTGTCGAGATGTGGAACGCGCCGCACTGCAGCGCCATCAAGCCCTCTCGCACCAGCTCGGCTCGGCAGTCCACCAAGCGTGCTGCGTGGGCGCCGTAGTCGAGTGCCCGCTGCGGCACGCCCGACAAGTCGGGCTCGTCGTACTGGCCCAGATCGGCCGTGTAGGCGCACACGAGCGCGCCGCGCTCGTTCATCCACGCCACCGCCGCTGAGGTGTCGAGCCCGCCGGAGAACGCGATGCCCACCCGCTCCCCCACGGGAAGCTCGGCCAGCACACGCGAACCGCCAGCAGGCACAGGACCAGTCGACATAGGCCACAACGGTACGGCTTCGGGCTCCCGGACCGGCTGTGCTTTTCGGCGAACCCCACGCCGTCGTTCGCTGCGTGGCGAACGCGCTGCGCGTACGCTCCGCCACGAAGGGGTGACTCATGAGCGACGGCGAGGCGACAGGCACGATGAACGGCACCGCCACCGGCCATTCCATTGCCGAGCTGCTGAGCGAGATGGTGCGCATCCCCAGTGTCAACCCGCTGCACCACGGGCCGCGCTCGGGCAGTGTCGCCGAGGCCGATATGGCCAACTGGGTGGCCGAACGGGCCGCAGCGCTGGGAGCCGAAGTCGAGCTCGACGAGATCGAGCCCGGGCGTCTCAACGTGTATTCCCGCTTCGCCGGCCGCACCGAGCGCATGCTCGTCATCGACGTGCACCTCGACACCGTCGGCGTCGAGCACATGGAGGGCGATCCCTTCGAGGGCCGGATCAGCGAAGGCCGGGTCTGGGGACGAGGATCGGTCGACACCAAAGCGACGATGGCCGTCGTGCTCGCCGTGCTGGCCGAGATGTCTGCCGCCGATCAGCAGCCGATGTGCACCGTCGAGTTGGTCGGCACAATCTCCGAGGAAGGCGGCGGCCTGGCCGGCGCAGGCGCCTACCGGGACCGGCTGCTGGAGCGCAACGAGCGCCGCGAGCAGATCGTCGTCGCCGAGCCGACAATGTGCGTGCCGGTGTACGGCCACAAGGGCGGGCTCGGCCTCGAAGTCGAGGTCGAGGGGCGTGCAGCGCACTCCTCCAAACCCCACCTGGGCATCAATGCGCTGTCCGCCGGCGCCCGCATCATCGCCGCCATCGATGCCGAGCAAGAGCGCTTGGCGAACCAGCGCGAGGTCGGCGTGCTCGGGGCCGGCACGGTGTCGGTCAACGAAATGGAAGGCGGGCGGGCCCGCAACATCATTCCCGACCATTGCGAGCTGTACATCGGCAGGCGCATCGCCGACGGCGAGGACTACCGAACCGAACTCACCCGCCTCACCGACTTGGTGCGCGCCGCGGCGCTGCCCGCGCGGGTGAAGGTAGAGCTGGCGAACGGTCTGGGTGAGAACGCTTTCTTTCAGGCACCTGGAAGCGATCTGGTCACCGCTCTGGCGGAGATATCAGGCCACAGCCCCGCCGTGGCCGACTTCGGCACGAATGCGCTGCGCTACAGCGAAGTGGCCGACCAGATCGTGGTGTTCGGCCCGGGTTCCATCGACCAGGCTCACCAAGCGATCGAATGGGTCGAGATCGCCGAGCTCGAACGAGCCGCCGACGTCTACCGTCGGCTGCTCGCCCGTTGAGGCTGAGCCGCAGGCGAAGCCGCGGCCCGAGGCGGCCGGTGAGCCCGTGTCCAATTGAGACTGGGAACAAGAGCGGGCAGCGCAGCGCGAAGCTGCGGCCCGATCAATCTGGACGGGCGGAGATGAAGACCGGGATCTCGCGATCTGTCTTGGCCTGGTACTCGGCGTAGGGCGGGAAGGCTTCCACGCACCGTTCCCACCACGTCTCACGCTCGGCTCCGCTGACGAGGCGCACCGTGGTCTCAAAAGGCTCAGGCCCGTCTTGGATGAGCACGGTCGGATCGGCCATCAGATTGTGGTACCAGCCCGGATGCGCCGGAGCGCCGCCCTTGGAGCCGACGATCGCGTACTCGCCATCGTGCTCGACACGCATCAGCGGGACCTTGCGCACCAGGCCGGTGCGGTGCCCGACCGTTGTCATCACGATGATCGGCAAGCCAGTGTCGCGCAGGGTGTTGGCTTCGCTTCCGTTCGACGCTTCGTAGGCGTCTGCCTGCTCCCGGACCCAGCCCCACGTGCTTGGTCCGTATTCGCCGCCGAACTTCTCGCTGTTTGCCATGCCGAACAATCTAGGAGGCTGAGCCGAAATGCGTTGCCTGACAGGTGTGCTGCAGGCCTACGATCCACAGCGTGCAGATCATGTCCGCCTTGTTCATCGAGCACTTCGACATGCGCCAGGCTGCCGGAGGCGCCGCTCGCATCGATCTCGGCGGTGTGCACTTCTCGATGGCGGCGCCCGGGCCGTTCCCGGTGACCATCACGCCGCACATGATCGTGCTCGTTCGCTGTCCCGCGTCCCACACAGGTCTGGCGGCGCTCGAGGTGCGATTCATGCGGGGCGACGAGCAGGTCGCGCGCAACGTGCAGCCCCTCAGCGTGGAGCCCGGCAAGTTCGGCTACAACCTCGTCCAAGCCGAGCTGACGTTCGACGAGCCGTCCACCATCGAAGCGCATTGCCGGGTCGACCAGGGCGAGGCAATCGTCATTCCCTTGACGATGACCCCGCCGGCGGACGACAGCCCACCGCTAGCCGCAGAGCCAGCCACGGGCGGCTGGACCGGCACGCCGGCAGAGCAATCGGGCTAGACGGGTCGACCAGCGATGCCGTTCGCCGTCGGGCTGTCCCAGCACACCGATCCCGGTGTGGCCACCGGCGAGCTCGTGGGCCATGTGCTCGAGTCGCTGGGCGTTCAGCCTGACGTGGCCCTCCTGTTCACCTCGGGCGAGCACCTTGCCAACACGGACGAGATCGCGGCGGCAGTGGTCGAGTTGCTCAACCCCGGTGCATTCATCGGTACCACGGCGATCTCGGTCGCCGCCGGCGAGCGCGAGATCGAGGAACAGACTGCCGCAGTGCTGTGGGTCGGAAGCCTGGGCGGCCCCGCCGCGCCGCGGGCACGTGCGGTCCGGCTGCACGGGGTGCCCGATCCCGCTGCCGACGACGAAGCACTGGCAGCCGCGCTCGACGAAGTGCACGCCGTCGGCGATCTCTCGATGATCGTGCTGGCCGACCCGTACTCCTACCCCGTCGATGCCGCCCTCGGGCACTGGGCCGAGCGCCGGCCCGACGTGAGCGTGCTGGGTGGGTTGTCATCGGGGGCGCCGGTGCCGGGCGGCAACCGCATCGTCGTGGACGGCAGCGTGCACCGCGACGGCGCTGCGGCCCTGATCGTGGGCGGCAACGCGGCCGTGACGCACTTGGTCTCTCAGGGCTGCCGACCGATCGGCCAGCCCTACATCATCACCGAGGCCGAAGGCAACGTCGTGAAGTCGCTCGGAGGCAAGCCGCCGTTCGAGCGGCTGCAGCAGATGTTCTCCAAGCTCGACCCTGCCGACCAGAGCCTCGTGCAGCGAGGGCTGCACGTCGGCCGGGTGACCGACGAGCGCAAGACCGACTTCGAGCGCGGCGACTTCCTGATCCGCGGCGTGCTCGGGGCCGACCGTGACAGCGGTGCCATTGCCATCGGCGACGAAGCGCCGGTCGGCGCGACCGTGCAGTTTCATGTGCGCGACGCGCTCACAGCTCATGAGGACTTGGCCGCCGCGCTGCGCAACCGGCCATCAGCGGCTATGTCGGCCTCAGGCGCACTGCTGTTCACCTGCAACGGGCGAGGCACCCACCTGTTCGAGACTCCCCATCACGATGCGCAGACCATCGTCGAGCGGACGGGCACGGACCTCGCAGGCATGTTCTGCGCCGGTGAGATCGGTCCCGTGGGGACCCGCTCGTACGTGCACGGATTCACCGCATCAATGGCGCTGTTCACCGACGGCGACGAGCAATGATGAGCCCAGCGTCATGAGCACCGACACCGCGAACACAGCACTCGAAGCCCGGCAGGTCAACACCATCCGAGCACTGGCGATGGACGCTGTGATGCGGGCCAACAGCGGCCACACCGGCACGGCGATGGCGCTGGCGCCAGCTGCACACGTGCTGTTCAGCCGCATCATGCGCTACGACGCAGGTGCGCCCGATTGGCCCGACCGCGACCGGTTCATCCTGTCCGCGGGCCACGCCTCGATGCTCGTCTACGCCATGATCCACCTGCTGGGCTATGGCGTCACGCTCGACGACATCCGCGACTTCCGCCAGCTCGGCTCGATCACTCCCGGCCATCCCGAGCGGGGTCTCACCCCCGGCGTCGAAGTCACCACCGGACCGCTCGGTCAGGGGTTCGCAAACGCTGTCGGCATGGCGCTGGCCGAGCGCGGGCTGCGCGCCCGGCTGGGCGCGGACCTCGTGGACCACCGTACGTTCGTCATCGTCAGCGACGGCGACCTGATGGAGGGCATCAGCCATGAGGCGGCGTCGCTGGCAGGCCATCAGCAGCTCGGTCGCCTCATCGCGGTCTACGACGACAACCGCATCACCATCGACGGCACCACCGACTTGGCGCTCAGCGACGCCGCCGCCCGGCGCTTCGAGGCGTACGGCTGGCATGTCTCCGAACTCGGGGAAGCGGCCGAGGATCTCGACGCGATCGAGCGGGCGCTGCGTTCCGCGATGCTCATCGACGACCGGCCGTCGATGGTCATCGTCCGCACCCACATCGGATTTCCGATGCCCACCGCCATCGACACCTCGGCGGCACACGGCGCCATCACGGATGCCGACGAGATCGCCGCGGCCAAGCGAGCCATGGACATGGACCCCGGCGCCGAGTTCGTCGTGGACGACGACGTGGCGCAGGCGTACGCCGCCGCCGGTGCTCGGGGCAGTGCCGAACGTCTCGAATGGGAAGCCCGGCTCGCCGCGAGCGGCCACGACCCCGACTGGCTGGATGCGCTGTGGTCCGCCCGCTCGACCAATGGCGACCCGGCTGCCGGCCCGATCTTCGCAGCCGGCACCCAGATGGCGACCAGGGTCGCCGCGAACCGAGTCCTGGACGCGTCGTTGGACAACGTGCCAGCCCTCATCTGCGGCGGCGCCGACCTGACCGGCAACACCGGCACCGACATCGCCGCTGAGGTACTGTCCGCCGACAACCCGGGCGGTCGCAAGCTCTTCTACGGCGTGCGGGAGCACGCGATGGGCGCGGTGGCCAACGGCATGGCCCTGCACGGCGGGGCGCTTCCGGTGGTCGGCACGTTCTTGGTGTTCAGCGACTACATGCGGCCCGCGGTGCGCTTGGCCGCACTGAGCGGCGCCAAGACCGTGTTCGTGTGGACGCACGACTCCATCGGCGTAGGCGAGGACGGTCCCACCCACCAGCCGATCGAGCACCTCGCGTCGCTGCGTGCGATCCCGGGTCTGAGCGTGATCCGCCCTGCCGATGCCAACGAGACCGCACAGGCATGGCAGATCGCGGTCGAACGTGAAGGTCCCACGGCGCTCGTGCTGACCCGCCAGAACGTCCCGGTGCTCGACGGCACCGAGCGCGTCGGCCAAGTGGAACGCGGCGCCTATGTGCTCATCGACACGCCTGCGCCGGCGGTGATCCTGGCCGGCACGGGCAGCGAGGTGCAGTGCTGCACCGAAGCAGCGGCCCTGCTCGCAGCCGAAGGCATCGCCAGCACGGTCGTCTCCATGCCGAGCTGGGACCTCTTCGAGCATCAAGACGAGCAGTACCGGTCCATGGTGTTCCCCGCGGAAGTGCCGGTGCTTGGTGTCGAGGCCGCCGCTGCGTTCGGCTGGGACCGCTATGCCGATGCCACGGTCTCGATGAACCGCTTCGGCGCCAGCGCACCCGGCAGCGACCTGATGACCCACTTCGGATTCACGGCCCCCGCCATCGCCGATGCGGCACGCAAGCTGCTCTAGAAAAAGACTGCGAAACGTCACCTTGAAAGGACGGCTATGAGCGACGGCGTTGCTGGCAGCACGACGAACGGAAGGCTCACCTCGCTGTTCTCCGAGTGCGGCCAGAGTCCGTGGCTCGACAACCTGCGCCGCGGCTGGATCACCGGCGGCGAACTGGAGACTTGGGTGGAGCGAGGCATCCGCGGCCTCACCTCGAACCCGTCGATATTCCAGAAGGCCATCGAGGCGTCCGCCGACTACGACGAGCAGTTCGGCGACCTGGTGCGCGGCGGCTCCGGGGTCGATGACGCGTACTGGCAGCTCGTCACCAGCGACATCTGCGGAGCGCTGGCCGCGCTCGAACCGGTGCACGCGGCCTCGGGCGGCACCGATGGATTCGTGTCGGTCGAAGTCGACCCGTCGCTGGCGCATGACACCGAGGCCACCATCACCGAGGCCCGCGGCCTGCACGAAGGCATCGCACGGCCGAACCTGATGGTGAAGATCCCCGGCACGGTCGAGGGTCTGCCCGCCATCCGCCAGATGATCTCCGAGGGGCACAGCATCAACGTGACGCTGATCTTCTCAGTGGCCCGCTACGTGCAGGTGGCCGAGGCGTACCTCGCCGGACTCGAGGACAGGGCCGACGCCGGTGCGACCGACCTGTCGGACGTCGCGAGCGTGGCCTCGTTCTTCGTGAGCCGCACCGACACCGAGGTTGACCGTCGCCTCGACGCCGTGGGCTCGGCCAGCGCGCTGGGACTGCGCGGCCGGACGGCGGTGGCCCAGGCGCAGGCCGCCTATGGCCGATTCGAGGAGATCTTCAGCGGGCCGCGCTGGGACCGGCTCGCAGCGCTCGGGGCGCAGGTGCAGCGCCCGCTGTGGGCATCGACGAGCACGAAGAACCCCGCCTATCCCGACACGCTGTATGTCGACGAGCTCATCGGGCCGCACACGGTGAACACCATGCCCGACGCCACCCTCGATGCCTTCTGCGACCACGGCAAGCTGCGTCGCACGATCGATGCCGACCAGTCCGCTGCCCGCTACGTGCTCGATGCGGTGACAGCGCACGGCATCGACCTCGACGATGTCGCTGACGTCTTGGAGGCGCAGGGGGTCGCAGCGTTCACCAAGAGCTTCGACGAGCTGCTGGTGTCTCTGCAGACCAAGGCGGATTCGCTCGCCTGAGGGGCTCGCCCGCGCCTCTCCGGCCGAGTCAGTTGCAAACCGAAACTGACTCCCCTAGGGTGCGCGGCCGTGACCGTGTTGGAGGAGCGATCGGATGAGCGCCAGCCCGCCTGTTCCATACAGGCGACGCTCGACATCGTGGGCGACCGCTGGACGCTGCTCATCCTGCGCGACCTGTTCCGCGGCGTGCGCCGGTTCAGCAGAATGCAGCACGACCTAGGCATCGCTCGCAACATGCTGGCCGACCGGCTGAGCCGCCTCACCGATGCAGGCGTGGTGGCCAAGGTTCCTTACCAGCACCGGCCCGTCCGCTACGACTACGTCTTGACCCCCAAGGGCCTCGACCTGTCGAACAGCCTGCTGGCGCTGATGGCCTGGGGAGACCGCTGGTGCCACGACGGCGACGCACCGACCGTCTTGGTGCATGCCGACTGCGGCACGCCGCTGGAGATCGCCACGCGTTGCCCCGCCTGCGACGAGACCGTCAGCCCCACACGCATCCGCAGCCTCGCCGGCCACGACGACACGTCGCCCGGTCGCGAACTCGCCGCTGCCGGGGCCGCCCGAGCCTTCCAACAGCACCCCACGAACGGAGGGGCCCTGTGACCATCATCGAACCGTCGCACACCGTCGACGACCCAGCAGCCAACGGCGCGCCCGCCAACGGCATCGCCGTGGCGCCGCAGCCCACAGCCGGATCGCTGGCACTCGCCAACCTGCCACTGGCCGAGCTGGCCGAGCGTGCCGCCGAGGTGCGCGACCGGTCGTTCGGCACCCGGGTGACCTACAGCCCGAAGGTGTTCATCCCGCTGACCATGCTGTGCCGCGACAAGTGCGGCTACTGCACGTTCGCCCAGCCCCCGGCGCGGCTCGACACGCCGTACCTGACGCCCGAGCAGGTGCTGGAGATCTCTGCCAGCGGCGCCCGGGCGGGCTGCCACGAGGCACTGTTCACCCTCGGCGAGCGCCCCGAGCTGCGCTACCCCGCCGCGGCCGAGTGGCTGCGCGCACACGGCTGGGACTCCACCGTCCACTACCTGGTCGAGATGTGTCGGCTGGTGCGTGACGAGACCGGTCTGCTCCCCCACGCCAATCCCGGTGCCATGACGGCCCAGGAGCTGGCGGCGCTGCGCGAGGTGTCGCCCAGCCAGGGGATGATGCTGGAGTCGCTGAACCCGCACCTCGACTGCCATCGGGGCTCCCCCGACAAGGAGCCGGCCCGGCGCCTGGCGACCCTCGAGGCTGCGGGCGAGCTGGCGATCCCTTACACCACCGGCATCCTCGTCGGCATCGGCGAGCCGCTGGCGGATCGGTTGGCAGCGCTGGAGGCCATCGCGGCGAGCCACGCTCGCTGGGGCCACATCCAGGAAGTGATCGTGCAGAACTTCCTGCCCAAGGCGGGCACGTCCATGCACAACCTGCCGGCCTGCCCACCGGACGAGTACGCGCAGGCCATCGCGCTGGCACGCCTGATCCTGCCCGCCGACATCCACCTGCAGGCCCCGCCGAACCTCTCCGACGACTTCGGCGGGCTGCTGGATTGCGGCATCGACGACTGGGGCGGCGTCTCGCCGGTCACGGCCGATCACGTCAATCCGGAGCGTCCGTGGCCGGCACTGGATCGCCTGCGGGAAGTCACTGAAGCACGGGAATTCACGCTGGCCCCCCGGCTCACGATCTACCCGGAGTTCGCATTGCAGCCCGAGCGCTGGCTGGCCGAGACCAACCGGTTCCCGGTGATGGATCGCTCCGATGCCGAAGGACTCGGCCGTGACGACCCCGGCAGCCAGATGCCCGAGCGGACGATGGAGAATCTCGACGTCGGCTCCGGCGCAGACGTGCTGGTGGCCGACGAGAACTCCACCCAGTGGTACTCCGGCGGCGCCGGTCACATGCCCACGAACATCATGGACGGCCCCTCCCATGCACGCGGGGCCGTGCGCGAGGTGCTCGACGGGGTGATGGCCGGTCAGCAAGTCGGGCACGACGAGATCGTCACCCTGTTCGGGGCTCGCGGACCCGAGGTGGTCGCCGTCGGCGAGGTGGCCGACGAACTGCGCCGCGAAGCCGTGGGCGACATCGTGACCTGGGTGCACAACCGCAACATCAACTACACGAACGTCTGCACCTTCAAGTGTAAATTCTGCGGCTTCTCCAAGGGGCCCCTGTCGCTGAACCTGCGGGGCACGCCCTACATGCTCACATTGGCCGACATCCAGGAACGGGTGATCGAGGCCGCCGAGCTGGGCGCCACCGAGGTGACCCTGCAGGGCGGCATCCACCCCAGCTTCGACGGCGACTACTACATCGACGTCTGCCGGGCCATCCACGATGTGGTGCCCGACATGCACCTGCACGGCTTCACGGCCCTCGAGGTCATCGAGGGGGCCAAGCGTCTCGGCGAGTCGCTCGTGGACTACCTCATGCGGCTGAAGGAAGCCGGGCTGAAGTCGCTACCGGGCACCGCTGCGGAGATCCTCGACGATTCGGTGCGGGCAGTGCTGTGCCCCGACAAGATCAACACGGCCGAATGGCTCGAATGCCATGAGGCGGCGCATGCCGTGGGCCTGCACTCCAACATCACGATCATGTTCGGATCGATCGAGCATCCGGAGAACTGGGCCAACCACATCGTGGCCACCCGCGATCTGCAGAAGCGCACGGGCGGGTTCACCGAGTGGGTCCCGCTGCCGTTCGTGCACATGGCCAGCCCGATCTACCTGCGCAAGGGCGCCAGGCGGGGCCCCACCTTCCGCGAGACGCTGCTGATGCATGCCGTGCCCCGAATCGCCTACCACGGGCTCATCGACAACATCCAGGTGTCGTGGGTGAAGATCGGGCCGCCGGGCGCCCAGCAGATCCTGCGGGCGGGTGCCAACGACATGGGCGGCACGCTCATGGACGAGAACATCTCGCGTGCCGCGGGCGCGCAGCACGGCCAAGGGCTCACCGAGCAGGACTTCCGCGACATCGCCGAACCCCTCGGGCGTCGCACTCGCCAGCGTCTCACCGGCTACCAGAACGCCGACGGCGCCCCCGAGGTGCGCAGCCGCATCCTGCGGCCCACCGACAACGCCACCGACCGCAAGCTCATCCCGCTCGAATCGCTCGGCAGTCGCGTCTGAGCGACTGCACAGACAGCACAGCAGTCGCCTCTCGATCACTGCGCCGCGGATGCGACGGAATGGGTGAGGCGTACGCTGCGCTGTGGGATGAAGTCCTCCTACGCGCGCTACGGGGCGCTCGTCCTCGTGCTGGCAGGCATCGCCGTCATCGTCTGGACCGCTGTCGCCGATCCCGACACTGCGCCGACGTTCGTCGAGGCTGCCGATTCGCCCGGCACTCAACCCGCGCCCGCCGTTGCGAGCGACACCGACGATGTCACGCAGGCGAGCTCCGACAGCGCTGCCACGCCGGCACCCCCTACGACGTCGCCAGCGGTCACGACGACAACCGAGTCGCCCGAGCCGATTCCCGTCTTGGGCGCCGCCTTCACGCTGAGCAGGCTCGACGGATGGCTCAATACCGACGCCACGTCACTCGAGGAGATCCGCGAGCGGAACACCCTGACAGTGGTGCAGTTCTGGACCTTCGGCTGCCGGAACTGCAAGAAGACGCTCGACGCGCTGGGCCAGCTTCATGCCGATTTCCGTGATCGCGGCGTCGAAGTCGTGGGGGTGCACTCCCCCGAGTTCGCGTACGAGGCCGACGTGGACAACATCGTCGAGGCCGCGGCCGAACTCGGCGTGGTCTGGCCGATCGCACTCGACACCACCAAGCACAACTTCCACCTCTGGCAGGAAGGCCCGACCGGCTACTGGCCCCGCGTCTACATCATCGACAGCGAGAACCAGATCCGCTTCGACCGCCGCGGCGACGGCGCGCACACCTACCGTGAGCTCCACGCGACCGTCGAGCGTCTTCTCGCCCAAGCGAGCGCATAGGCAGGCAGTCCCGTCGTGGACACGGTCTTCGACACGTTCACCGAGGGGATCAGCGTCATCACGTGGGCGTGCACGCTGCCCATCGCCGTTCCGGGTCTGGCGCTCGTGCTGGTGGCGCGGCGAGCCCGAGTCACCGTCGGCGTGCTGTATGCGGCCGGGGTCGCGCTGATGGCGTGGGCGCCCGCCGCGGGATACTGGCGTACTGACATGCGCGGCCTGGTCGTCGTGGTCGTCGCCGTGCTGGCCGCAGGCACCTACCTGGCAGCGTGGAAGGCACCGACGGGCAACTCGCCGCTCGCCGCGGGTGGCGGATTCGTCGGGGGCGCCGTCGCGAGCTGGCTGTGGCGGCCCTGTGTCGGCCCCCGGCTGGGAGACATCCTGAACGAAGCCAGCACCGACGAACTCCGCACACTGGCGCTGATGGGGGTGTACACGGTAGGAGCGCTGCTGCCGCTGTTGCTGCTCGCAATGCTGCCGGTCGCGGTGCCTGTCGTCGGCCGGGTGCTCGACCGCATGCCGTTCGCGGTCACAGGGGCGGTTGTCGGCGGGGTGTATGCGATCACGCTCGCCATCGGCCTCTACGACAACCTGATCGGGGAGATGTACCGCATCTCGAGCGGCAACTGAGAGATGTCCCGCGTCGACGTCGTGCATCGAAGGACTACCACAGATCCTCAGCGTCAACGTCGGCGCGGGTGGATTCCCGCAGGATCGATGCCGCCTTGATGGTGGCCCTGCGGGCGCGGGTGACGCTTCGCTCGAGCCGGGATCGCTCGTCGCTGGTGTCCGCGTCGGCGAGAGCCCCCTGCAACAGCTCGATGCTCAGCTCTGCCAGCCGTTCAGCCGTGCCGTCGAGACGATCTGCCAGTTCGGTGATCTCGTCGTGCATCGGCTCATGCCTCCCGGGCGGGCAGGTGCTCGGCCACGAACTCCAGCGGGTGGCGCACGTCGAGGCCCACCGCTCGCAGGTGCAGTGTGCACCCGGGGTTTGCGCTGGCCACAACGCTCGCGCCGGTGCGTTCGATGGCGGCCGCCTTGCGCTCCCGCACTGCTCCGGCAACCTCGGGATGCTGCTGGGAGTACGCACCCCCAGCGCCGCAGCAGAGCCCTTCGTCATCGAGCTCGACGACCTCGAAGTACCGGCTGAGCACCGTCCGTACAGGCAGGTGCGCCTGCTGGACGTGGCGCAGGTGGCACGGGTCTTGGACTGCGATCTGCTGCGGCGCAGCGCCGCTGGCGCCTGAGGCGTTTGGCGGCAGATCGTCGACCCGCGCCGCCAGCCACTCGTGCACGTCCTGGACGCGCGCTGCAAACTGGTGGGCCTCCTCGGTGCCCAGCAGGTGGCCGTACTCCTTCATCGTGGCGCCGCAACCCGCCGAGTCGATCAGGATCGGTGCCTCGCCGGGCAGTGCTGCCATCACCTTGTGCGCGAGTCGCCGGGTGTCGGCAGCCAGACCTGCGTGGAGATGCAGCGAACCGCAGCACGAAGCTCCCGCCGGGGGCAGCGCAACGCCGGCACCGGTGGCCTCTATCACAGACTGCACAGCCCGGTGGGTGTCACGCATCCACGCGTCCATGACGCATCCGGTGAAGAGCCAGACATCGTCGCCGCTGGCAGTGAGCGGTGACTGGCGAACCGGCACACGCGGCAGCGAGGCCGTCATGGCAGCGAGCTGGCGGAACGGACGCGCACGACCCACCAGGGCAATCAAGCGCATCAGGCCAAGCCGTTGGGACAGCCCCAGCAGGCGGGATCCGAAGCCGAGCAGCCGGGACATGCCTAGCGCGCGGTAGGCGAGCCGCCGGATGCGGGGCTGGTAGCGGGTCTGAGTTGCCAACGCCTCGCGGGTGGTTTCCATCATGTGGCCGTAGTGGACGCCGGCGGGGCAGGCCGTCTCACAGCCGAGGCACTGGATGCACGCGTCCATGAACTCCACGAACGCGTCGTCGGCCTCGCCGCGCTCGGCGACATCGCGCATGAGTGCGATGCGTCCACGCGGGGATGCCGATTCCTCGCCGGTCACCCGGTACGTCGGGCAGTGCGGCAGGCACATGCCGCATGCAACGCACGAAGCGAGCGTGTCGCTGTCGATGTCGAGCATCAGCGGGAACGTGCCAGTCGTGCCCGTCCGTCCGCCCGAGGCCCCTGCTGTGCTCAATGGCTCGCCCAGAGGGCTCGTCGCGCTCACCATGTCCTCCGGCCGGGATTGAGTCGATTCTGGGGGTCCAGTCGCTGCTTGAGCTGGGCCATCAGCGCCGCATTGGTCGACGAGACCGGCGCAGCCTGCACTGGTTCGTCACGATGCACCAGACCGATGCCGACCTCCGCAATCCACCCCCCAGGCGTGCCTGCGAGCTCGCGCAGCCCCGATGACGTGCGTGATTCGCGGCCGGGCTCGGGAATCGTCGGCGGACCGTCGCAGGGACCAAAGCCCGCAGATTCCAGCTTGGCGGCCTCGGCCGCGACATCAGTCGGATCGCCTTCCAGCAGGATCCAGGTGCGCATGCCGTCCCACAGGATGCTGCTGGGCCGGTACAACAGACCGAAGGCGGCAAACGGATCGCCGACGCCCGCCAGCCACTGCGTCGCCGCAGGCACCGGCAGGGTCCGCAGGATCACCTCGGCGAGCAAGCCCAGCGTGCCCAGCGACCCCACCAGCAGGCGAGCCAGGTCGTACCCAGAGACGTTCTTCACCGTGGGTCCGCCTGCGGTGACCACCTTGCCGGAGGCATCAACGTGACGCGTCTGCAAGACGAGATCGCGCACGTGGCCGTAACGAAGCCGGCGATGCCCGCTGAATCCGCACGCCAGCACACCGCCCACGGTCGCTGCGTCGTCGGCAGGGTCGAGCGGGACTATCTGGCCGGTTCGAGCGAGATGCGCCGAGAGCTCAGCCACCGTCGTGCCGGCACCGCAGCGAACCGTCATCTCCGACGGCTCGTGCTCCCACACGCCCGCGGGAGCGCGGACTTCACGCGTCCCCGCAAGCGGAGTGCCGCCGACGTCCCAATGCGTCCGGGCGCCCACCACGGTCACCGGATCGCTGCTGCCGACCTCGTGAGCAAACGCTGTCACCTCCGCAGCGATGTTCGCGGCGAGGCTGGCACCGCCGTCGGGCGACCCGGTGCTCGCTCCTCCCGATGGCGGCGCGCTGCCGCCGCTGGATTGCGCACTCACACCCAGGCGCCTTCGGGCACATGCTGGTGGAACGAGTCGCTGCAACGCGAACCCGTCGGGATGATCTTGAGGGGGTTGGCGAGGCCGTCGGGGTCGAACGTCTCACGCACCACGTCCTGGGTGTACATGTCGTGGGCACTGAACAGCATCCCCATGTAATCCCGCTTCTCCAGGCCGATCCCGTGCTCGCCGCTGAGCACGCCGCCCGCTTCGACGGACGCAGCAACGATGTCGCGGCCCGCTGCCTTGACCCGCTCGTCCACGCCGGGCTCTCGCCGGTCGAACGCCAGGATCGGATGCAGGTTGCCGTCCCCGGCGTGGAAGACGTTGACGGCGATCAAGCCGTACGCATCGGCGATCCGATACACCTTGGAGAGCACTTCGGTCAGCCGGGACCTCGGCACGACCGTGTCGTGGAGGTAGTAGTCGGGCTTGATCCGCGCGACGGCGCCGAAGGCGTTCTTGCGTCCCTTCCACAGCAGCGCACGTTCGGCGTCGTCCGCCGCGACTCGCACATGGCCGACGTGATGGCGCTGCGCCACCTCGCGCACGATGCCCACGCCGGCGTCGACGCCGCCCGGCAGACCGTCGAGCTCGACCAGCAGAACCGCCGCAGCTCCTGTCGGGTACCCCGCATGGGCGAAGGCCTCCACGATCTCGATGGCGCGTCGATCCATCATCTCCAGCGCCGAAGGCACCAGCCCTGCGGCGATGATGGCGCTGACAGCCGCCGAGCCCTCACTGACATCGTCGAAATCCAGCAGCAGCGTCCGCACCGCGGGTGCATTCGGCGTCAGCCGCACCGCGGCCTTGGTAGCTATGCCCATGGTGCCCTCGGACCCGACGAACAGCCCGCGCAGGTCGAATCCCGGCGGCTCGGCGTCCAACCCGCCGAACACCGTCGTCTCGCCGGACGGCAGCACCACTTCGAGCGCCGCGATGTGCGCTGTCGTCACGCCGTACGCCAGGCAGTGCGGCCCGCCGGAGTTGTTGGCGATGTTCCCGCCGATCGAGCAGACCTGCTGGCTGGAGGGATCCGGAGCGAAGTGGAAGCCCTGCGGTGCGAGTGCGCGCGACAGGTCGAGGTTCAGCACTCCCGGTTCGACCCAGGCAATCCGGTTGGCTGTGTCGATCTCGACAATGCTGTCCATCTTGGAGGTGGCCACTACGACCGGGCGGCCGACGGGCACCGCTCCACCGGCCAGGCCGGTGCCTGAGCCTCGTGCCAAGAAGGGACGGCGGTGCTGTCGGCAGATGCGCACGATCTGGGCCACTTCTCCTGCTGAAGTAGGCAGGCACACGATGGCCGGCGAGCTGCCCTCGATGGAACCGTCGCGGCTGTACAGGCCGCGCTCGAAATCGTTGTCTCGCGCCCGGTCGCCCAGGACCCCGCGCAGGTCGGCAAGCAGGGCCGCATCGGCTGCACTGTCGTCTTCAGGAGCCACAACGCGACCGTACCGTAGGCTCGCCGCGGATGGCTTCTGATATGGGCGATGGCCTCGATGGCTGGAGCCCGGGCGACGACACGCGGGAATGGCTGTCGCTGGAGGACCGCCACGAGCACCGCACCTGGCTGTTCGACGTGACGTTCCTCACGAGCGCCTGGACCTGCATCTTCGGCGCCGGTTGCCCGGGCATCGACAACAGGCCGGCCCCAGAGCTCGAGCTGGGCTGCTGCAGCCATGGCGCCTACATCGCCGACGAGCACGACCTGGCCCATGTCCGCCGGATGATCGCCGAGCTTGACGCAGACATCTGGCAGCACCGGCGCGACCCCGCCGATGCCTTGTGGCAGGACAGCGATGGCTGGTGGCGCACCGTGGTCGTCGACGGGGCGTGTGTGTTCGCGAACCGAGCCTCCCATCCCGCCGGCGCAGGCTGTGCCTTCCACCTGCTGGCCCAGCGGACCGGTCGACGCCCGATGGACACCAAACCCGAGATCTGCTGGCAGGCCCCGCTGCGCCGTGAGGATCATGAGACCGTGACCGGGCACGTCTACACGATGGTGCGGGAGTGGGAGCTGCGGGATTGGGGCGGACCCGAAACCGACGTATCGTGGTGGTGCACCGCTGACAGTCAGGCCCATGTCGGTCACCAGCCCGTGTACCGGGCACTGCGGGACGAGCTCACCTCGATCTGCGGCGCGGAGATCTACGACGAGCTGTGCACCGGACTCGACGAGCGCGTCACCTCAGCCCAGGTGCTGCCCCATCCGGCAGTCCGTCGTCGCGCGCCTCAGTCGTCGGCGCTGCGCTCGTAGCCCGCGGAGGCGTAGTCGGCTTCGTCGGCGTCCTCGTCGTCGCTGTCGCTGTCGCCGTCGTAGAAGTCGTACTTGTCGGCGAGGTGGCCGTACTGGTCGTCGCGCACGGACTCGTCGTCATCCAATTCCACGCCGAACCGATCCGAGTTGTCGAAGTCGTAATCCTCAACAGAGAAACGCTCAGCCGTGGCCCGCTGGAACTTGCGAGCCTCTTCATAGCGGCGATGTCGACCCTTCTTCACCGGTTGGCTCCTCGTGCTCGACTGCGGTGCCTCGCTTGCCTGCATCCGTGCGTGCCTTCAGATGTGCCTGTAGCCGCGACGGATGAGCCACCCGTGTTCTACGAAGTGCCCTGTCACACTATCGCCCGGCGCCCCACGGTGCGCGGCATATCAAGCGTTCAGTCGAGCGGCGGGATGCGGGATTCAAGGCACAGGCCCGCCTCGGCATCGAACGCCAAGGCGGATTCCCCTGCGAGCAGCGACCTGATGCCGTCGCCGACAACGTCGGAGCGCCAACCAGTGGCCAGGCGCGAGTTCTCGTCCCCGGCGAGCAGGGCAGCAATGTCCGAACGTGTCGCCAGCAAGCCGCGATCGATGCCCGCAGCACGCGCCACCTGGTCCACCCATGCTGCTGCCAGCGGCACAGCGGGCTGCAGGGCCGTCGGCACGTTGGGACCCGCCGGCAGCGCTCGGGCCGGGATGTCCTCGGGCGCCATGGACCGGCCACGCTGCACTTCGGCGATGATCCGCTCGCCGATCGCCCCGCGGAACTGGTTGCTGGCGACGCCTCGAAGCCCGTCCAGATCGCTGAGGCTGGCAGGGCTCCGCTGGGCGATGGACAGCAGTGCCATATCCGACAGCACGAAGCGGACCGGGATATCCCGATCGCTGGCGGTGCGCTCTCGCCAAGCCGCGAGCCGGTAGGCGACTGCACGCTGCCTGCCCTTCAGCTGCCGGGCGCTCTTGATGCGCGTCCACGCCTGTTCTGGGTCGGGCGGCGGAGGAGGAGGGCGGCGCCATCGCTCGCACTCGTCGAGTGCCCACTCGTAACGGCCTCGCTCGGACAGCTGAGTCTTCAGCTCGTCGTGCAGCCGGACCAGGTAGGCAACGTCGTCGGCTGCGTAGCGCTGCTGCGCCGGCCGCAGCGGACGCTCGAACCAGTCCGTCAGTCGATCACCTTTGGGGAGGTGCTTGCTGAGGAGGCGTTCGGTCAGCGAGCCCAGCGAGGGCGTGCTCATGCCCAGAAAGCCTGCGGCGACCTGGGTGTCGAACAGCCGCGCGGGAATGGTGCCGCACTCCTGCGCCAGCACCTCGATGTCCTGCGCGCAGGAGTGCATCACGATCAACACGTCCGCGTCGAGCACAACGGCGAGACGGGCGATGTCGACAGCGGTGGGGTCGACGAGCACCACCCGGTCATCGAAGGCGACCTGCACGAGGGCCAGCCGGGGCCGGTAGCTGCGCTCGCGATGGAACTCGGTGTCCACGGCAATGCGCTCGGCGGCCAGCAAGTCGGCGACCAGCGCCTCGAAGCGGTCGTCCGAGTCGATCCACTCGTGACGGCTCACGGCGCCGGGGACCCGCGTGTGGTGCGAGTTGCCAAGATGGCCTCCGCTTCGGCGAGGTCAGTCGGCGTGTTCACGTTGAGGACGTCTGCTGGCGCGACCGGGACCGCCGGCACGGACGAACTGGCGAGCACCGCTTTTGGGCCCCGCGCGCCGGCGCGCAACCCCTCGCGCAGCATCGGCAGAGATGCCGACGCGTAGTGGCCGATCAGCGGCTCGAGCCGACCGCTTCGGGCGAGCACGACGGGCGCACCCGTGCCTTGGGCCGTGTGCACCAGCGCCTCCAGCAGCTCAGCAGGAACCGTGGGCACATCGGTCGGGCACACCAGGATGTCGCCGTGATGGCTGAGCGCATCGACGAGTGCCGCGAGGGGTCCGGCGTGTGGGGTGGTGTCGGGCGTCGCCACGAGCGGCGCAGGCGGGTCGCCGCCTTGAGCTACGACCGGATGCGCGCCGGCTGCCGCCAGCGCCTCGGCAACCCACAGGGCGAGGGGCTTTCCCGCCAGCTCCAGCTTGGCTTTGTCATGGCCCATGCGCGTCGAGGCGCCGCCGCACAGCACGACGCCGACCGGGCTCACGCCCCGGGCCACTCACCCGAGGGTGGCGTGCCGCCGGGATCCAGCTGGGCCAGGAACACTGCGCAGCGGTCGGCCTCGTCGACCTCCCCGATCACTGCTGCGGAGTGCCCCAGTCCCCACAGCGACCACAAAAAGCCGTGGTTGGAGGGCTCCGCCCACCGCACGTAGCCGCTGCCGCGCCAGCCGGCGGCGCGCAGCGCATCGAGACCGCGGTGGTACCCGACACGGCAATAGGCGTAGGCCTCCACATGGCGGCCCTCGCCCGCCGCGGTACGGCCCAGCTCGGCCCATGCATCCAGGAACCGGGGCCAGCGTGCCGCCACGGCGACCAGCGCCGCTGCCCGTTCGTCAGGGGGCCGGCTCAGCGCATCCGTCAAGGCGACGGTTGCCGCTGGCGGGGCAGGCTCCAAGACAGTCGAAGGAAGGCCGCTCGGGCGGAACTCGATGGGCGTCGGGGGCTCAGGAGACACGGCGCGACTCTAGTGAGCCACCCGGCTCGGCCCCGGGAGCGGTCCACGCTGCGAGGCAGGCTGCTGCGTACTCTCTGAGGCAGTGCTCGGTGAGTGGCTCGACGCGGACCGCGTCAGCATCGCCCTGATTGCCGGTATTGCCTGCTTGGTCATCGCGGCGTTCGTGGCGCTGCGGCTGATCCGGCGGCTGGCGCTGGCTGTTCTCATCTCGGTGGTGCTGGCGAGTGCGGCAGCGGTGCTGGCGGTGCAGTGGTCTGGTCTGCGGAATTGCCAGGAGACCTGCACCTGCGAGGTGTTCGGCCGCGAGGTCAGCGTCCCGCAGAACCCGTTGTGCGGCTCGGATCGGATCGACCCGAGCCGCATCGATGTCGACATCGACATCGACATCGGGCACCCGTCGGGCAATCCCGCCCGCTGGCGGCTCCCGGCTCGCTAGGGCACGCGCATGGCGCGCAGATTGTCGGTGGCATGGGTTTCGGGACTCGTTCCCGAGACCACCACAACCATGTCGCCAGAGCGCACAAGGCCCGTCCGTGCGGCCGAATGCACGGCTTCCAGCGCCGACTCTGCGGGGGTCAGCCGTTCGCCGAACACCAGCGGACGCGTGCCCCACGACAGCGAGAGCTGCATCGCGGTGCGAGCTTCGGGGGTCAACCCCAGCAGCGGCATGGAGGGCCGGAACCTGGCCATGCTGCGTGCGGTGAAGCCCGATCGGCTCAGACAGATGATGGCCTGTGCCTCCAGCTCGGTGGCCAGTCTCGATGCCGCCTGGGTGATGCCGTCGGTCACGCGCAGGTAGTCCGCAGCCCGCTCGTCCAGCCTGCGCACTGACAGCAGCCGGTTCCACCATGCCTCGTAGTCAAAGCGATCGTCGGCTCGTTCTGTGATGCGCGCCATTGTCCGCACCGCGTTGACGGGATCGTGGCCGATAGCAGTCTCGCCGCTCAGCATCACCGCTGAGGTGCCGTCGAAGACGGCGTTCGCGATGTCGGACGCTTCCGCACGGGTCGGCACCGGCGAATGCAGCAACGATTCGAGCATCTGCGTGGCGGTGATGGCAGGACGTCCGTGCGCGATGCAAGCCTCGATGATGCGCTTTTGCAAGTGCGGCAGTTCCTCGATGTCGCATTCGGCGCCGAGGTCGCCCCGGGCGACCATCACCGCCGAAGATGCTTCGATGATGCCTTCGAGGTTCTCGACTGCTGCCTTGGTCTCGATCTTGGCGACGAGCAGCGGGCCGCGGGGGTGCGGCTCCACCCCCAGCCGCCGCATGTCGTGCGCGGAGCGGACGAACGACACGGCGACCATGTCGGTGCCCAGATCGACAAAAGTGTCCGCCAGCTTCAAGTCGTGCGGGGTGGGCGTGCTCATGCGCAGCTTCGATGAGTCGATGTGCAAGCCGGGCCGGCCTTCGAGGTGGCCTCCGTGCAGGACCCGGGTCTTGAGGGCATTCGAGGCCCGGTCCTCGACGGCCAGCACCACGTTGCCGTCACCGAACGACAGGCGATCGCCAGGACCCACATCGGTCAGCAGTCCCTCGTAGTCGACGACGAGCCGGTCCGCCGTGCTGGCGTCGCCGTCAACGGCGAGCGAGATCACGGCGTCCTCAGTGACGTTGCAGCCGCCTTCGGGGAATGGCTTGCAGCGCACCTTGGGGCCGGGGAGGTCGACCAGGATCCCGATATGGCGTCCGGATGCCTCCGACACTGCCCGCAGGCGTCTGAAGGTCGCTATCTGCTCGTCGAGCGCGCCATGGGCAAGACCCAGGCGCCAGACATCGACGCCTGCCTCGATCATGGCTTCCATCGTTGCCTCGTCGCTGCAGGCCGGACCGACGCTGGCGATGATCTTTGTTCTTCTTGCCATGTGCCTCCACGGTACCGCTCTCGTCAAATACCCCCGCCATTGCCCCCAATCAGCGGGCTTGACTGCTTCGGCCTCTAGGGTCACCGGCCGTGGAGCTGGTCTTTGTCCGTCACGGCCAACCCGAACGCGTCATTCGCCACGACGGCCGACCCGCTGACCCGCCGCTGTCGGACATCGGCCGCCAGCAGGCGGCGACGGTCGCCTCATGGCTGGAGGAGATGGGCGTCGACGCGCTCTACAGCAGCCCGATGCGTCGAGCGATGCAGACTGCGGACGCAATCGCTGCCACAACCGGCTTGGAAGCGACGGTGCGCGACGGGCTGAGCGAGTTCGACCGTGACTCTCCCGCCTACGTCCCGATGGAGGTCCTCAAGGAGACCGACCGGGAACGCTGGGACGAGCTGGTCACCGGGTCATTCGGCGATGCAGAGCGCACGGCGCACTTCATTGCCACCGTCAACGATGCGGTGGACCAGATCGTCGCCGGGCACCGCAGCCAGCGGGTTGCGCTGGCGTGCCACGGCGGAGTCGTGAACGCGTACCTGGCCCGATGCCTCGGCTTTGACGCGGGCACCTTCTTGAAGTTCGACGTGGACTACACCTCGGTGACGCGGGTGTTCGCATCGAGACATGGGCATCGCAGCGTGCTCTCGGTCAACGAGCGCACCCATCTGCGCGGCCGCCCAGACCTGGCCATCGGCCTCTAGCCCGCACCGACGCGACAGCCACGCCTGCATCAGCGCCAGCCTCGGGCCCGACGCATCAGCTCGTGAGTGGACTCGTTAGTTGGTCAAGCCCACTGCAGTGTCAACGAGCGGGGCATCGAAGTCATCCCAAGGCAGCGGCTGCGGCAGTGTTTCGTCGTTGCTGTGCAGCTCCGCCACGATGTCGTCCACCAGCGCACGAATGCCGCGGAGGCAGTCCGCCTCGGTCGCAGCGATGTGGCTCACCAGCTGGAACCCGTTGCACACGCCGATCCAGGCACCGTCTTCATCGGACCACGACGCTCGATACTGGTATCGAGGTTCATTCATTGCCGGTCTCCATCAAGTCGATGGCACGCAGGACCTGACGCACTTGGTAAGGCTTCGCTTCTCCGCCGTAATTCTGAATGTTCACTCTCGGAAGACCCTGCCAAGGTGTCCGGTAGATCAGGTGGCTGCCTCGCCGCCGCGGATCTCCAAAGTACACGCGGCACACCTTGGACAGGTCGGAGAAACGCACGCCCGTCTGGCTCGTCCTCCACCTCCCCAACATCTCTCGAGCCCTGTCGAACTCGGTCAACCTGCCTCCAGCGCCAAGAGCCGCATGGATCACCAATAGTTTCAGATATAAAAGTATATTTCAAATGTTTTCAATATTTTCCAATATCATACGAGTGGCAAACGGGCCGCACCTTGAGCGGTTCGCCTGTCAATGCCCATCGCCGCCGAGCAGATCTGCTGACTCGGTCACCGCATGCGCTGCCGTGGTTCTGCGCTGCCCTCAGAGTCTGGTACGCCTGCCCCATCCGTTTGGGATTCACGCAGCCCGTTAGGTTGCCGTGATGCTCTCGTGAAACGAGATCAGGGTGCGTGCTGCCCAGTTCGCTCCGGACTGGGCAGACGCCTCATATGAGAAGGGCGCGACGCAGACGTTCTACAACGAGTTCTTCGAGGTGTTCGGCAAGCGGCGTCGCGATGTGGCCCGCTACGAGGAGCACGTCAGGGAGTGTCACGTTGTCTGTGTAAGGGGGGCGGCCGGTGGTCATGTTAGGGGGAGTCGTCCTGGGTAGCGGATGGCGAGCTGGTTGATGCATTTGGTCCGTCCTTGGGTTCCGGTGCCGGCGGTGCCGCCTCTGGTGGTG
>JAJDVQ010000075.1 GCA_022826045.1 Acidimicrobiia bacterium
TTAGAGCGTTAGCGGATTGATAAAACGACTGTATGCAATCGCATCGTCTGTCGTGTCGATGCTGCAGGTCAGAGACCCATCCAGAGGCGATTCCACGGCTCGAAATCGTTCAGAGCCGATCTATCCGCGCGGCCTCTTAGGTGCGCTGTAGCGCTCGCTTCGGACAGGCTGTCCTCACTGACGTTCCTATAGGTGTCAAGTGCGGGTTGTGAGGGTGGCGAGGTCGGCTCGGAGGGTGCGGTGGAGCTCTCGGGCGATGAAGCGTTTGAGGCAGCGGATGGCTTCTTTTTTGGTTTTGCCTTCGGCGACGCGTCGGTTGAGGTAGGTGCGGGTTCGTTCACAGTATCGGAGCCGGACGATGGCGATCATGTACAGGGTTCGGTTGACTGCGCGGTTGCCTGAGAAGTTGAGCCGGTGGTGAGGTGTATCTGACTCTTCGCGACAATCTGCCGGTTTTTTCAAGCAGCATCGGCGGGCGCTGCGACGGCGACCAGCTTGTCGAGGTGCCGTTCGAGTTCGGCGGCTTCGGCGCCGAGCTGGTTGATGCGCTGCGCGAGGCTGCGCAGCGCTGCTTTGGCGGCTTGGGCGGGATCGGCGAGCCGGCCGGTGTCGGGTCGAAGCCGGACGCACACGGCGGCCTTGCCCTCCAGGGCGCGGCGCGTGTCGAGTTGTTCGCGCAACGCAGCGGGTGCGGTTACCAGCAGGTCCCCGAGCTGGCACAGCGCAGCCGTGCGGGCCTTGACAGCGCTGTTTCGGGCGATGCTGAGCTGGCGGATCGCTTCGACGATGCCGGTGGTGTCGGTGGCGGCTGCGGTCGCTTCTCCCGACAGCACCTTGCGCGCGGCGGCCTCGGCGTCGATGGCGTCGTCCTTGCCGCGGCGAGCGCGAGTGTGCGGGTGCGGCTGGTTGACCTCGATCACCCGGCAGCCCTGCTGGGTCAGCGAGCGGACCAGAGCCGCCCCGTAGGACCCGGCCGACTCGACGCCGACCGCGGCGATCGGGTCGAACGACGCGAGCCATCCATGGGTCGAGCGGTAGCCCGCACACGTCGCGGGGAACGACTCGGTGCCCAGCAGCCGGCCGAGAGGGTCGAGCGCGGCTGCGACGTGGAAGTCGGCGTGGCAGTCAATCCCGCCGATCACCGCCTGGGGTGTGTCGGGCTCCCTTCAAGACAGAAGCGCTCCTGCCGGCCCCACACTCGACGCGACAGGTCTGACAACAGGCACACGGCCAGCATTTTGTCGAGTCACCGCCGAGCGAAGGACCGGACCGTAACCCCCTGGCAGAAGGCCCCGGCACACCCAACAGTGACACTCGGGACATGCTGTTGTCCTTCATCACGGAACGGCGCGCGTGCCGGGACGGGACGGACATAACAGTGAAGAGGCATCTGTCAGCGCAGGTTCCTATGAGGTCACGTCGCTCGTTCCGGACCGGCCGCAGCCGGCAAGTCCAAGAAGCGGGCCGGCCACGCCGACCTGTCCCAAGCAAGGCACCCGAAACACCCGAGGCCAGTTTCGCGCCAAGTCAGACGCGGACAGCCCGCTCCTCGCCCACATCTTCACTGTTTCGTGGAGGCTCCAGAGATTGGAGCAAGCATGGGATCCATGGATGCAGAACTTCGTCCAGCGGCGACGTCGAGGCGGTATTCGAAAGAGCAGAAGGACCACGCGGTGCGGATGGTGCTGACCCTGCGTGAGGAGCTGGGCTGCGCGGCGGGGACGGTGACGCGTTCGGCGGCTTTGAGCAGCAGCCTTCGTATCCGATAGAGAGGATCGTGTTTGGTGCCTCCTCCGCCGGTGGTCTCGTTCTGGACGCGGCGGCGCACGCCGCCGACGGCGCTGTTGGCGAGCTTGATCGCGTGGAACGGGTCAGCGACCTAGCGGGCGCGGGGCAGCGCGTCGGTGAACGTCTTGCGGTACGGGCCTGACAGGTCCATGACGTCCCAGCGATGCACAGCGGCCATCACCGTGTGCCATCCCGCGCCCAGCTCGGCGGCGATCTCGCTGATCGCCCGCCCCAGCCCCGCCCGGCGGGTCGCGTGCCGCGCCGCCCGGCTCGTCATCCGTGCCCTGGGCGGCGCGACTGCGGGGTCCTGGCCGGTGAACGTGCGCACAGCGCAGGACTCCTCGGGGCACAGCCAGCGGCGCTTGCGCCACCCCAACCGCACCGCCCGCCCGAACGCCCGCAGATCCGCCAGCCCCACCGTGGAAGCCCCGTGGCCATGCACTCTGCCGCCGCAGCCCCCACAGCACGGCCGCACCGCCAGCTCGACGCCGACCACCAGCGGCCCTCCGCGGCGGTCCTCCACGCCGGTCACCGCCACACCGGCGCCCAAACCGACAACCACACGCAACGCGCGAACAGCGTCAAGCCTCACAGGAAACCTCCAGAACCCGGGACTACAGCACCCCCGATTCTGGGGGATCCCTCCCTACGCCGCCCGCACTCTCACCGACCTACCCCACACGCAAACGCGAAGAGCCGCATAACCGCAGGTCAGACGGGGTTTCCCTAGTCGGGCTTGGAGTCGACCATGCGGCCGGCGGCGGTCTTCAGCGTCTGGATGGACATGTAGGTGACGTGGGCCATCATCCCCGCCGAATGCAGCAGCGGGATCATCTCGCGCAGATCGTCCGCACTGCGCGGCACGGTCATCAGCGGCGACATGGCGTCGGGCGCCGGGTCGTAGAAGCGGTCATAGCCCTCGGCCGTGGAGTCGACTGTCTGTCCGAGGATCGGGTGGGTCTCGAGGTCGTCGATCTGCTTGCCCTCGAAGTACGTCAGGCGTCCGTCTGCAAGCGATCCCTTGTACTGCTGGCCAGTGCGCATCGTGAGTTCCCCATTCGTCACAGTTGCCGACGCGGGTGCGGCGCGGACGACAGTGACGCTAGTTCTCTGGCCGAGGGCGAGCCCGTGGCCCCGTCAGCCGACGGGCAAGGACCCGACTGGGGGCGGTAGAACGGAGGACATGGACGACGCTTCTGCTCCCTCACCGCTGAACCCGGGCGCGGTGTCCGCCCCGGCCGACATCACATCCCCGACGGCCGCTGCGACCTACGAGCTCGACGGCCACATCGCCACCATCACCTACAACCGGCCCGAAGCGCTCAACGCCATCAACGGCGAGATGCGAGCGTGCCTGAACGCCGCCTGGCTGGAGTTCTACAACGACCCCGATGCCTGGGTGGCGATCACGACCGGCGCCGGCCGGGCCTTCTGCGCCGGTGCAGATATGCGCGACCGCACCGGGGGCTCCGCGGGCATCTGGTCGGGCACGTTCTTCGAGACGCCGACGGTCAACAGCTACGAGAGCGGCTTGGAGCTGTGGAAGCCCACGATCGCGGCGGTGAACGGGGCGTGCATCGGCTACGGCCTCACCGGCGCGCTGGTGGCGGACTTCCTGATCGCCTCGGACCGGGCGGTCTTCGGCATGCCGGAAGTGAAGATCGGCGTGCCGACCATCGTGGGTTCGATGCGCATGCCGCCCAAGATCGGCTGGGCGAACGCCATGGAGCTGCTGCTGACCGGCGACAGCGTCGATGCCGAACGGGCCCGCGAGATGGGCCTGGCATGGAAGGTGGCGCCGCACGACACGCTGATGGACGAGGCCCAAGCGCTGGCCGAGCGGCTCTGCCAGGGAGCGCCCCTCGCTGTGCGAGCCGTCAAGGAGGTCGCCTGGCGCAGCGCCCGCATGGGCTGGACCGAGGCTGTCCGCATGGGCGAGTCGCTGCGCCGCCTCGTGGCCGCCAGCGACGACGCCAAAGAAGGCGGCCGCGCATTAGCCGAGAAACGCCCGCCCGAATGGACCGGCGCCTGACAGCTCACGACACAGCGGTCAAGCCGACCACCACTCGCAGTTCATCCTCGATTCCGCGAACGCGTCGATCGGCACCAAGCGCTTGGAGGACCTGATCCTCCCAATGTTCAATGCTCATCGTTGAATCACCCCGAGTTTCGTGGGGGCTCCGGGGGCGCCTGAATCTGGTGGAGGCGTGATGCCGGTTGGCTCCAGAGAGTGTTGATGGGGGCTAGCCAGAGGCGGTCGCCGATGGGGTGGCAGTGGGGACCGGTGTGCATCAGCACGCCGATGCGGAAGGCGCCAGGCGCAGTGCGGTCGAGGCGGTCTCGCAGCCATCGGAGCGGTTTGAGGTGGTTCTCGCCGGGGCTGCCTGTCGCTTTGACCTCGACCGCTGCGACGGCGCCGTCGGGGCGTTCGAGCACGATGTCTGCTTCGTTGCCGTCGTAGTCGCGCAGGTGGTGAATTCGCACGCCCGCTGCGCTGGCGTTCTGCTGTGCCAGTTCGTTCACCACGAACGTTTCCAGCAGGGGGCCGGCGACTGTCGAGGCGGGTGAGGCCAAGGCGTCTGCTTCGATGCCCAGCAGCGCCGCTGCCATGCCGGTGTCGGCGAAGTGCAGCTTGGGCCGCCGGACGACGCGGGCGGCGTGCTTGCGCGACCACGCAGGCACCGTGTGGACCATGAACACGGTGCGGAGCCACGCGAAGTAGCGATCGAACGTGGACCGATCGATGCCGAGCTGCCCGCAGGCCGCCTGGACGTTGAGTTCGCCTGCGGTGCTCGCTGCCGACCAGCGGACCAGCTCGACGAGTGCGTCGGCTCGGCGGATGTCGCCGAGCTCGGTGACGTCGCGCTGGATGACTGTCTCGAGGTAGCTGTCGTGCCAGCCTCGGCGCTGCTGTGGCGACAGTGCGACCGCCTCGGGAAAGCCGCCTCTGCACAAGCGACTCATGTACTGCGCGCGGTCTTCGATCTCGCGTGGAGGCTCGACTTCGCAAGCGTCGAACCAGCCTGCGAGGTCGACCGGAGTGCTGCGGTTGACCTCGGCCTGGGAGAAGGGGAACAGGCGCAAGATGCGTGCCCGGCCGGCCAGCGACTCGCTGATCGCAGGCACCGACAAGAAGTTCGTGGAGCCGATCAGCAGGAACCGGCCCCGCTCGTCGGACTCGTCAACGAGGCGCTTGACGGCCCGCACGACGCGGTCGCCGCCGACCTGGACCTCATCGACCACCGCTGGTGCCTGCAATCGGGACAGGTACGCCATCGGGTCGTCCAGCGCTGCACGCTGCGATGCGTCGTCGTCGAGCGTCACGTAGGCGCCTCCTCGCCGCTGCGCAACCTGACGCGCCAGCGTGGTCTTCCCCGACTGACGCGCGCCGTGCAGCACGACGACACGAGATGCCTCGAGCGAGTCGTCGAGCGTCGCTTCCAAGTGGCGTCTCACGTAGTCCACAGCCAGGAGACTACCCGCTAACCACAGAAATTACGTTTGCCTAACCAGAATTTTTACGTTCGCCTGACCATAATTTCCTCGGACGCATCGCCCCACATCTCGCAGCAGGCCTCGTCGGCCGTGCTGACGGGGACCCGATAGTCGGTCCAGCTGGACCGAAATCAGGGACCCCTGTCACTCCACCAAAACCAGGGTGATTCAGTCCACGCCGACTGGTCCATCAATCCCTCGTACCCAGTCGCGCCAGTCGTCTCGACCGGGCGCGTCCGGGTGCCGCTCCAAGCACAGGGAGTCTGACGGTGCGTGGGCGGCTCGATTGCGTAACCGGTCTTCAGATGACGATGCCGGTTGCAGCGAGACTTGCGGTGACACGGCAGTGACCGTACCGGCGGGGTGTCACACTCCATCGAATCTGTGACCGAAAAACATCATCCCCGCTCATGCAGCCACACGGCAGATGGTCGGCTGCCACCAGTGACATCATCAATTCCTCCGGCGGCACAAGCGAGCCGGGGGTGGGCGATACAGGAGTCGAACCTGTGACCTCTTGCGTGTCATGCAAGCGCGCTAACCAACTGCGCCAATCGCCCGTAGGGCGATGCAAGCTAACGCAGCGCCCTGAGGGCGGCTCACGCTAGCAGCCTGCCCGCACCGCCCTGCCGACGCTTTGAGCCTGCTCGGGGCCGGTCGGCGAGCATCCCTGGTCCGGCCGGTCAGCGAGGCGGAGACCGGATTCGAACCGGCGTACACGGCTTTGCAGGCCGCTGCCTAACCACTCGGCCACTCCGCCCGGGACTTCGCAGGGTAGTGGCCTGCCCCCCGAATGACGGCGGCATTTTCGGCAGCGTCGACCGCCGCGCTTCACGAGCCAAGCGGCCGCGCACGCCTTGCTCCGCCGTCAGGCACCGCTGCTCCCATACACTCGGCGGCCAAGGCAGTTCGCCGTGTGGCCCCACTGCCCAGCGTTGTCGCAGTTCGCGTAACTGGCAGCGCAACCCCCGGGCCACGACCTTCGAAAAGACCCCCGTGACAACATTCAGTGAACTAGGCGTACCCGAACCCCTCTGCGACACCTTGGCTGACCAAGGAATCACCGAGCCGTTCGCCATCCAGGAACTGACCATCGGCGAAGCACTCGCCGGCCGGGACGTCTGCGGCAAGGCCAAGACTGGCTCGGGCAAGACGCTGGCGTTCAGCCTGCCCATGCTGGCGCTGACGCCGCGTGCCGCCGACGGCCACCCCACCACCCTCATGCTCACGCCCACCCGCGAGCTGGCGAACCAGATCGCCGCCGTGGTCGAGCCGCTGGCCAAGGCAGCCGACCTGCGGTCGATCGCCACCTACGGCGGCACCAACCTCGACCGGCAGATCGAGCTGCTGTCGGGCGGCATGGACGTCGTCATCGCCACCCCCGGACGGCTCATCGACCTCATCGACCGCGGCGCCGTCAGCGTGTCGGGCATCCAGCGGGTGGTGGTCGACGAAGCCGACCGGATGGCCGACATGGGGTTCCTGCCCCAGGTCGAGTGGGTGCTGCGCCACATCGACGGCCGGCATCAGACGCTGCTGTTCTCGGCAACGCTCGACGGCGTGGTGGACACGCTGGTCAAGCGACACCTGCGAGACCCGGTCTTCCACGAAGTCACCGAACGCGAGGTGACGGTCTCGGAGATGGGGCACCTGTTCCTGTCGGTGCACAAGATGGACCGGGTACGGGTCGCCGCCCGCATCATCGAGGCGAACGGGCGCACGCTGCTGTTCACCCGCACCAAGCGCGGCGCCGACCAGCTCACCCGTGACCTGCGAGAGGCCGGGGTGCAGGCAGGGGCAATCCACGGCGACCTGCCCCAAGTCAAGCGGGAGCGTGCGCTCGCCAGCTTCGCCAAGGGCAAGCTGGCCGCACTTGTGGCTACCGACGTGGCCGCCCGAGGTCTGCACATCGATGAGGTCGACGTGGTGGTGCATTACAACGTGCCCCCCGAGCACAAGACCTACCTGCACCGCTCCGGTCGGACGGCTCGCGCGGGCCGCAGCGGCACCGCCGTCACCATGTTCCTGTGGGACGAAGAGCTCGAGGTGCGCCAGCTGCAGCGTCGGCTCGGCCTGCGGCTGCGGCTGCACGATGTGTTCTCGAACGACGAGCGTCTCGACGATCTCGCGGCCTTCGCGGCCAGCAGCGACAACGCCAGCCGCTGAAATTCCCCAGAGGCTGAGCCGGCAGGCGAAGCCGTGGCCCGAGCGGCCCGTGAGCGCAGCGAACAAGAGCGGGAAGCATCAGGCATCGCAGCGGATGGGTGCAGCCATCTGAATAATCCCTTTAGACCGGCCAGAAGCGACCGGTACCCTTGCCTGTCCAGCGGCAATCTGGCCGCTGGAACCCGGCCTCCGGAATCGAAGGCCCAGGACGAAGGCTCAGCTGTGGACAGTGCGAGGCGCGCGAGCGCCCCGAACGACGATGCGGCGGCCTGGCCGCTGCCCGCCTCGGGTGCATGGCACCCGGGCCTCGGCGCGGCCGAGCGGCAGTTCTTCGAGCTGTCGCCGGATCGGCCGTTCACGCTGGAAGGCGGCGGCCTGCTCCACCAGCCAGTGCTCGCGTATGAGACCTGGGGCGCACTCGACGCTGACGCTTCCAACGCAGTGCTGGTCTGCCATGCCCTGACCGGCGATGCGCACGCTCATGGCGCAGCACACCCGCCTGCTCAGATCACTGAGGGCTGGTGGAACGACTTCATCGGCCCCGGCCGCCCGCTCGACACCAACCGCTACTTCATCGTGTGCGCCAACGTGCTCGGCGGCTGCCAAGGCAGCACCG
Organism: Acidimicrobiia bacterium; assembly: GCA_022826045.1. Taxonomy (GTDB): domain Bacteria; phylum Actinomycetota; class Acidimicrobiia; order Acidimicrobiales; family Poriferisodalaceae; genus Poriferisodalis. The sequence continues at coordinate 8,066 of JAJDVQ010000075.1, forward strand.
GCCCGTCGTCGTTGAACCCGTCCACCGGCGATCGCTACGGACCCGACTTTCCCGTGGTCACCAACCGCGACGTCGTGCGTTCGCAGTGGGCGCTCGGCCGGCACCTCGGCATCGACCGTTGGCTCAGCGTCGTCGGCGGCTCGATGGGGGGCATGGCCGTGCTGGAGTGGGGCATCACCTACCCCCAGCGGGCCGGCTCGCTGGTCGTGATCGCCGCGTCAGCGGAGGCATCCGCGCAGCAGATCGCCTGGAGCAAGGTCGGGCGGCAGGCGATCCATGACGACCCCAACTTCAGGGGCGGCCGCTACTACGACGCGCCCGACGGCGACGGGCCCCATCGCGGTCTCGCCAATGCACGGCGGATCGCGATGATCCACTACCGCTCCGGCGACGAGTTCGATCGCCGGTTCGCCCGCCACAGCGAGGATCCGGTGCTGCCGCTGCGGCTCGAGCAGCGCTTCGACGTCGAGAGCTATCTCGACTACCAGGGAGCGAAGTTCGTGCCCCGCTTCGACGCCAACACCTACTTGGTGCTCAACAAGATGATGGACCTGCACGATGTCGGGCGGGGCCGCGGCGGCATCGATGCCGCGCTCGCACGCATCGTGGCGCCGACCATGGTGATGAGCGTGCGCACCGATTTCCTCTACCCGCGACCCCAGCAGCTCAGGATCGTCGAGGCTCTGCGGAGCCGCGGCATGATGCGAGTCGAGCACGTCGACATCGACAGCGACAACGGCCACGACGGCTTTCTCACCGAGCCCGACCAGACCGGCCCGCCGATGGGCGAGTTCATCGACGACATCTACAAGAGCGCCGCGGGTTCTTCGGGAGCGACCGGTTGATCGGCGTGGGCTTGGCACTGCTGGCCGATGGGCATACCAGCGTGCCCTCCGAGGCAGTCAGCTCGGGCCTGGCGGTGTGGTGGCTGCTGGTTGCGCTGTGCGCACTGCTGACCGTTGCGTGCGCCGTGGGCTTCTTCGTGTATCTGCGGCGAACAGCCCCGGATCAGTGGCAAGGTGAACACAGCACCGTAGGGGAGGCGCCATGAGCGACACCTTCGACCCGCAGGAGATGATCGATCGCTTCGCCGAGCGCGCACAGGCCGTCCGGAAGCGGAATCTGCCTGCGATCGGCGGCGAGGAACGGCGCCATTTCATCCGCCAGGCAGAGCTGGACTTCATGGACTTCGCCATGATCGGCGACGCCGAGGCCGCGCTCGCCGACGGCATCCTGACGCTGCGCATCGACCTGCGCTCACCAACGGGATAGCGCTGCCGCAACGGCACTGCGCGGGCGCTGAGGCGGGTCGATCTGACGCGTCGCTCCGGCAGGTGCTTGCTACAGTGATCGGCCCACGCGGATGTAGCTCAGTTGGTTAGAGCGCAACCTTGCCAAGGTTGAGGTCGCCGGTTCGACCCCGGTCATCCGCTCCAAGTTCCATCACGGGAGAACAACATGGGTGCACTCGACGGACGTGTCGTGCTGATCACCGGCGCCGGCCGCGGCATCGGCCGTGAGCATGCGCTGCTGATGGCGTCGGAGGGGGCGAAGATCGTCGTGAACGATCTCGGCGGCTCCGCCGACGGCACCGGCGCAGACCAGGGACCGGCACAGGAGGTGGCGTCCGAGATCGAGGCCATGGGCGGCGAGGCCGTTGCCAACGGCGACAGCGTCACCGACTGGGAGGGCGCCCAGCGCATGGTGAATGCGGCCGTCGAGGCCTTCGGCGACCTGCATGTGCTGGTGAACAACGCGGGGATCCTGCGCGACCGTGTCGTGGTCAACATGACCGAGCCGGAGTGGGATGCCGTCGTGGAGGTGCACATGAAGGGCCACTTCTGCCCGACCCGCTGGGCTGCTGCGTACTGGCGCGAGCAGTCCAAAGCGGGCAGGGAAGTCAACGGCTCGATCATCAATACGGCATCGGGCGCGATGCTCGGCAACCTCGGCCAGTTCAACTACTCGGGCGCCAAGGCGGGCATTGCTGCGATGACGCTCGTGGCAGCCGGCGAGCTCGCCCGCTACAACGTGCGCGTCAACTGCCTGGCGCCGGTGGCACGCACCCGCCTGACGCTGCAGACGCCCGGGCTGGGCGACGTGGTGAAGGCTCCTGACGACCCCGCGCAGTTCGATGTGTACGACCCGGCCAACGTCAGCCCGCTGGTTGCCTACCTCTCAACCGAAGACTGCCCGTTCACCGGCGGGGTGTTCCATGTGGGCGCCAACGAGGTGGGCCTGTATCAGGGCTGGTCGCTGTCGGATGACGACATCATCGTCACCGAGGGGCGCTGGACCGTCGAGGGTCTGGCCGCCATGGCGCCGCGGCTGAACGAAGGGCGTTCGAAGCTGGCCTCGGTGGCAACCTCGATCGGCGACACGTTCAAGAACTACGGCCAGCGCGAACCCACCACCTAGCACGGGTCGGCTGCCCTTGACTCCCCTGAGGTCGCAGTTCGCGACTGGACCGTCAATCGGCGTCAGTCGGCCGGGAGGTAGTGGAATCCTCGTCCGTTGCGGTTGTGACGGGAAGGGCGCAGGTCTCCGCGGTCGGCGAGGTCGGCGAGCCGTCGCTTGGCGTAGCCGGGGCTGACGCCGGCGAGGTCGGCGGCTTCGGTGGACGAAATGCGTCCGCGGGCCTCGGCCCAGGCAATGAAGAGGGCGTCGCGGCCGGCAGGCGCTTGCAGGTGCGATTGCCGCGCAGCGAGGCGCTCTGCTGCCTCGTCGGAGAGGCGGACGACGACGGGGTCACCGGGGGGCACGCCCGCCACCTCAGCGACGACAGTGCTGTCGCCGAGACGGGTGCCGAGCAGGCGGTTGATGGCCTCTTCGGCCTCGGCGGGTTCCCGTTGCAGATGGGGCGCGGCGCTCGCTGCGTCGGTCCATCCGACCCGGCACAGCTGCTCGAGCAGCAGCAGCGTGTCGACGCCGGCGATGGCCGCAGGCTCGAGCGCATGCACGAACTCCACGAAAGTGGGGTCCGGCGGGCCGCCGAGCAGCGTGACACGGACATAGGGGCCAGCGACTTCTGAGATGACCGGGGCGGGTCGCCCGATCGCCAGCATCGCTGCGACCATGCGGTCGATGCCGGTTCCTTGGCGCTCGGCGAGACGCAGTTTGGCCACGGCCTGGGCCAAGTGGCGGTAGCGGGGCGCTGCGGGATGGGTGATCGCGTTGTCGGGGGTGACGCCGTCGATGAGGCCGCCGGGCGAGGTGACGACGAGTTCGTCGCCGGTGTGTTCGACCACGGTGGGCGCCGGCGCCATCCAGTCTCGATGGGTCACGCCGTTGACAATCGCTTCGCGGAACGCCAACTCGGGAATGGCCCGGACCTGTCGATGCACAAAACCGGTGGCGACATGGGTGGTGCGGTTCGCCGCGAGGCCGGCTCGTTCCGCCTCCCAGATCTGCTCCAGCAGCGGCAGCGTGCTCTCGATGCGCTGCGTGCTGTCGCCTCCGGCCATGTCGCGGCGCATGTAGTCGATGCCGGCGAACGGCGTCTCCACGAACAGCAGCGAGCCGGCGTTGGTGAGCCGGCTCTGCGCGTCGAGCACGTCGAGGCGGGTCAGCAGATCGCGGTCGCTGGCGTCGGCGAGTTCGATGTCGGCAGGGACGGCCCGCTCGCGCAGGTATCGGCGGGCGAGCTCAAGTGCCATGGGCCGAGCGTCGCGGAGCGAATGGCCCGAGGCTTCTGCCGACCAGTCGTAGCCCAGCCGCCGCAGCGCCTGCGCCTGCCACGCCACCGGGTCGACCTCGACGCAGTTCGCTCCCACGCGCCATCGGAGCTTGCCGCGGAAGCTGACCGGGGCGTGAGCGCCTGGCACGGTCAGCACCAGCAAACGCTTGCCCGCCGGTACGGCCTCGCGTGCCGCCACGGTGAGTTGACGCTCGGTGAGCTGCCAGATGCGATGGCGGAGCCATTCCTCGTCGAGTTCGGTGCCGATGTGAATGCCGTCGTCGGCCACGCCCACCACCACAGCACCGCCACCGGGCGTGTTCGCCATGCACGCCATCTCACCCGCCAGATACACCGCCGCTTCCTCGTTGTGCTGCTCGCCGGGGGCGACCGAGCCGTCGCCAGCCCTGCGGCCGGGTTCTTCCTTGATATCGATGCGGGTCCGCTCGATCTGCGGCGGGGCGGCACCGGACGCGAGCTGACTCAGTGCGTCGGCGATGATCTGCTCAAGCGGGTCTCCGCCAAGGCGGTTGGGTGTCATCGCGGGTTCCTGCTTTCTGGCATGCAGCGTGCTGGCCTCCCAGCCGTCCGGCACGAGAGCGGCCATGAGTACCGGTTTGAAGGCATCACAGCAGCTAAATCGGACCTCATGATAGCAAATTAGCCAAATAGTGTCGATTTAGGTGACATCTAGCCAATCTGGGGCGCACAAACCGACACTTCAACACCGATTTCCCGCATTATGTGCCGGTTTATGGAACCCAGCACACGCAAACCACCACACATTCCCGGCGAAAGAGCTTTCGACTCAGCCCCGAGGAAGCGCCCAGAGCCGCCAAAACTGCAAAACACGCATGGGAGCAGTTGCAAGAGGTGCATTGAGTCGTCGCAGAACACGCATTGCGAAGTTGCACAGCGAGCATCACGCAGTATCTCGCTCGCGGATTTCGCAGGCGAGGTGTGACAATAGGGCTGTGGACGCGCTGACGCTCGACCGATACGAGGCCCAAGGCAACGACTTCCTGATCGCGCTGCTGACCGAGCGCAAACTGCTCGACCTTGACGCGTCATTGGCCGCCCGCGATCTGGCGCGCCACGATGTGGCGCGGGCTGTTTGTGACCGGCTTCTTGGAGTCGGCACTCGTCCGGGCTACGTGCATTCGCGAGGCGCTGACGGATTCATCGTCGGCGTGCATGACGCTGTCGATGGCCGACCGGCGGACCGCATTCGCATGCACTTGCTCAACGCCGACGGTTCGTTTGCCGAAACCAGCGGCAACGGACTGGCGTGCCTTGCCATGGCATCGTTCGACGCACGCATCATCGGCGCGGGGCCGCTGATCCCGTTCGAGACCGATGCCGGCGAGCAGCGATGCACTGTCCACCACGATGGCTCCGCCCGCTTGGCTGGGCCGAGGACGCCCATTGCGGGTGACGACTCTGCCGAGCGACGATCAGTGGAAGTCGCAATGAACCCGATTCGGCAGGGTCCTGCGATTCCCAAGGAACTGGAGGAGCGCATCCGCGGCACCTTCGGCAGCGACCTGAGACACCTTCGCACGGGAGATGTGGGCAACCCGCACTTGGTGATTGCGCTGGCACGACCGCCGATCGAAGGACCCAGCAGTGAACTGGGCGATCGTGCCGACGAATTGGGTGCCTCTGTAGCGAAGCTGGGCCGCATCTACGAGACATATTTTGCCGATGGAATCAACGTCGAGTTCATCTGGCCGCTCCCATCTTCTGTCCCATCCAATGGCGGATTGCCGCGGACGCTGGTGATGTCGGTGTGGGAACGTGGCGCCGGGTTGACCGTCTCGTGCGGCAGCGGCTCCATCGTGGCGGCGACTCTTGCTCGCAAATGGGGATTCGTACGCGACCTCGATCAGGTAGACATGCAAACGGCACCGTTTCCCGGCGGCAACGGCTCAGACTTCCGGTACTGGGTCCGGACCGTACCGGCAAGTCTCGAAGCCTTCGATAGACCACAGCTCTGCGTCGAGGCAGAACGGATCGAAGCAGGCATCGATGTGTGTCTCGATGACATCGGCGCTCTACTCGCAGACCACGCGGATCACTTCAGCTGATGGCCGAATCGCAGCAGGAGTCCGACGGCCGTCAGGCGGACGAGAGCCATCGGGGGGCGTTCGGGGAGTTTGGGGGGGCTGAGTCCGGGCTGATCGATCGGGCTTTTCGGGAGCAGATCGTGCTGGTGGGGGTGCAGCTGGCGCAGCGCACTGCTGACGAGGTCGACGCCAATCTCGACGAGCTGGAGCGGCTGGTGGACACCGCTGGGGCGGACCCGGTGGAGCGGATCGTTCAGCGGCGGGATGCGCCTGATCCGGCGACGTTCGTGGGACGAGGGAAGGCCGACGAGATCCTCGATGCGTCGCTCGAGCACGACGCCGACACCGTGGTGTTCGACGACGAGCTGTCGCCAGCGCAGCAGTTCAACTTGGAGCGGATACTGAAGCGCACTGCGCTCGACCGCACTGCGGTCATTCTTGACATCTTCGCCCAGAACGCCACGACGCTCGAGGGCAAGGCCCAGGTGGAGCTCGCCCAGCTCCGCTACCGGCTGCCGCGGCTGCGCGGCCGCGGGCGGCAGATGTCCCAGCAGGCCGGCGGCATCGGCACGCGAGGACCGGGCGAGACCCAGCTCGAGGTGGATCGCCGACGGATCCAGCGGCGGCTCGCGCGGCTCGAGAAGGACCTGCGGGGGCTGCGGCGGACCCGGCTGAACCAGCGCAAGTCGCGGCGTCGGTCCCGCTATCACACGGTTGCGATCGTGGGCTACACCAACGCCGGCAAGTCGACCCTGCTGCGGCGCCTGACCGGTGCCAACGTGCTGGTGGAGGACCGGCTGTTCGCCACGCTCGACGCCACCACCCGGCGGCTGCAGCTGCCCGGCGGCGAGACGGTGCTCGTCACCGACACGGTCGGGTTCATCAAGAAGCTGCCCACCTCGCTGGTCGAGGCGTTCATGTCGACGCTAGAGGAGGTGGCCGAGGCCCACCTGCTGGTGCACTTGGTCGACGCCTCGGCGGCAGAGCCGGAGATGCACATCGATGTGGCGCGCTCGGTGCTGCGCGAGATCGGCGCCGGCGACATCGACGAACTCATCGCGTTCAACAAGTGCGATGTTGCCGACGACGGCACAGTCGGACAGCTGCTGGAGCGCTACGAAGGCTCCCGTGCGATCTCAGCCAGCAGCGGCGACGGCGTCGAGGACCTCCTGCTCGCTGTCGGAGATCGGCTGCGACATCTCACGGAAGTCACCGAGTTGCGCATCCCGTACAGCCGCGGCGACGCCCTCGCAGCCGTCCACCGCGAAGGCGAGGTGCTCTCGGAGACTCACGACGACGATGGGACCGTCGTACGCGCGCGGCTGGACGACGTCGCCCGCAGCCTGTTCGCCGAGTTCGCGACCGGCGACAGCCAAGAACCAGAAGTCGTCCGGTCGGTATCGGCCCAAAGCAGCACCAGAGCAACTGACGCATGATGGTTGAGTCATATAGCGACCTATAATGACTCATAATTGCCTCACTCAGGAGTTCGAACATGAAGCAACTCACGGTCAGAGGTTTCGATGAGGATCTTGAGGACGCGATGCGGCACCTCGCCCAACGCGAAGGTGTCTCACTGAACAAGGCGGCGCTGCGTCTACTGCGCAAGGGCGCCGGATTGTCCGATATCGCCAGTGCCGATGACTCCATCGGCTCGTCGCTCGATCATCTCATCGGCAAGTGGTCGCAAGAGGAATACGACGAGATGGATGCCGTGCTGAAGGAACTCGACGTCATCGACGAAGCGATATGGAAGTGAGACTGCTGCTCGACACCAATGCCTACACACTGCTGATGCGAGGCCAGCAGGAAGTCACGCAGCTCGTGAGGAGAGCTCGTGAGCTGCTGCTCTCCGCAGTCGTGGTCGGCGAGTTGATGCACGGATTCCGCTGCGGTTCCCGTCAGGAGCAGAATCTGGATGCACTGCGGTCATTCTTGGACAGCCCGCGCACTTCGCTCGTGGATGTCGGACAGGTGACCGCCGATCGTTACTCACGCATCGCGGCCGCGCTTCGGGCGAAGGGCCGTCCAATTCCTACCAACGACATTTGGATCGCTGCCCACGCAATGGAAACCGGCGCCGACCTCGTCTCAGCCGACCGACACTTCGAGCACGTCGACGGAATCGTCTGGACGCCGATCAGTGCACACTGATGCGGTGAACGCAGATGTCGGATACGTGCCGCCGCCGTATCCCTATGACCGGTTGGACGAGCTGAAACCGCTCGCTGACCGGCACGACGGCGGGCTGGTGGACCTCTCCATCGGCACGCCGGTGGACCCGCCCACGTCGGCTGTGCTGGCGGCGCTGGGCGGTTCGGATTCCGAGCGCGGCTACCCGCCGTCGATCGGCACGCCCGAGCTGCGGAAGGCTGCTGCGCGCTGGTGCGCGGCACGGCTCGGTGTGCAGGTGGACAGCGGTACCGAGGTGGCTGCAACGATCGGCTCAAAGGAGTTCGTGGCCGGTCTGCCGCACTGGCTGCGCCTGCGCACGCCCGAGCGCGACACCGTGCTCTTCCCCAAGATCAGCTACCCCAGCTATGCAATGGGGGCTGAGCTGGCCGGCTGCCGGGCAGTGCCCGTGCCGGCCGACGAGCACTGGTCGATCCGGCTCGACGCCATCTCCGATGCCGATGCCGAGCGCGCTCTGGTGCTCTGGGTCAATTCGCCGGGCAATCCCGCCGGCGGCCTTGATGATCTCGATGCCGCTGCGCGTTGGGGGCGTGAACGGGATGTGCCTGTCTTCAGCGATGAGTGCTACGCCGAGTTCACCTGGGACGGACCGCCCAGGACGATCTTGACGCCCGCTTCGGCAGCCACGATTCCCAGCCCACAGCCCGCCAGCGGCGGCGGTGCGGGCGGCGCAGAGCAGGGCGGCAGTGTGCGTGCAGAGGTGGACGGTGTCGTGGCGGTTCATTCGCTGTCGAAGCGGTCGAACCTGGCGGGGGTGAGGGTGGGCTTCTACGCAGGCGATCCCGAGCTGGTGCATTTCCTGCGAGAGGTACGCAAGCACGCCGGGTTCATGGTGCCGGGGCCCGCGCAGGCGGCGGCGGTCGCAGCGTTGGCAGACCAGGTCCATGTTGCTGCGCAGCGAGAGCGGTACCGGAACCGCTTGGAGCGCCTGGCGCGCATCGTCGGCAGTTTCGGCCCCGAACCGGCGCTGCCCCGCGGCGGGTTCTACCTGTGGGCCGCAGCTCCCGACGGCGACGCGTGGGCGTTCACTCGCACACTGCTCAGCGAGGCAGGCATCCTCGTTTCGCCGGGCGAGTTCTACGGACCGGCCGCAGCCGATCGTGTTCGGGTCGCAGCGGTGCTGACCGACGACGCCCTCGACATGGTCGAGTCCCGCCTCGGCTGAGCATTCAACGAGAACTCGAAGCTGGTTTCGGCCGGAGGCCTTCAGGGTTCAAGCTGCTCCATCCGGTCGGCCATCTCGGCAGGGCTTCCGTGCGGAATCCAGGTGATCCTGGGATCCCGGGCGAACCAGCGCTGCTGACGGCGGGCGAATCGCCGGGTGCGTGCGACTGCGACCTCGAGTGACTCGTCCAGCGTGCACTCCCCTGCCAGATGCGCCCGCAGTTCCTTGTAGCCGAGGGCTTGAGCGGCTGTTCGCGACAGCGGCGCGGCGGGCTGCGAGGAGGGCTGGGAGCACGCGTGAGGGGACCGGTCCAGCACGACGGCTGCCGACTGTGACTCGTGCGGCGCCTGGGCGGTCATGAGACGGCGGACTTCGTCCAAGAAGCCAGCCTCGATCTGCTGGCGGTAGCGCTGCGTGATGCGCTGGTCGAGCGTGTCTCGGCCGATCTCGATGCCGACGATCCGGTACGGCACGGGCGCATAGGACTGCAGCCCCGGCCCGTATGACGAGAACGGTCGGCCGCTGCCCAGACATACAGACAGCGCCCGGACAATCCGCCGCAGGTTCGTCGGCTCCATGCGTGAGGCGGCCAGCGGATCCAGCTCGGTCAACCGGCGGTGCAGAGCGACGGTCCCCTCGGACTCACCTGCTGCACACGCCTCGGCTTCCAGCTCGGCGGCGATCGCGGGGAATTCGGGGGGCGGCGTGAGGCCGTCGACGACGGCGCGCAGGTACAGGCCGGTGCCGCCGACCAGCAGCGGGACAGCGCCGCGGGCGGCGATGTCGGCCATCGCAGCTTCGAACGCAGTGGCGTAGTCGACGACGGAGAACCGCTCTGCCGGATCGACCAAGTCGATGAGGCGGTGCGGCACCTCGGCTTGCTCGGCGGCAGTCGGCTTTGCGGTGCCGATGTCCATGCCCCGGTACACCTGCATCGAATCGACCGACACCAGCTCGACAGCGGCCGGCAGCGACGATGCCGAGCGGCCGCGCCGCGCCAGTTCGAGAGCCACGGCCGACTTGCCGCTGGCCGTCGGGCCCACGATGACCAGCGGTGCGGCTGCGGCGCTGAGCCCGGTCATGTCGAACTGGCGCGGCCGGATCGCCGGCAACGCTGCGTGCCCCGCGACGACGCGGCGGTGGCATCACTGGGCGGCAGGGAATCCACGCCGCCGATCATGGCGAGAGCCTCAGCGGGCTGCAACCGGGATGCGGGTGCGGTGTCGCGCCGGGGCGGTGACCTCGATGAGCTCGCCGCTGAGGTGGAACGTGGCGGCGTCGGTCACCCGTACGCGGGCATAGGTGCCGGTCCGCAGCGGCTCGGCGGAGGCGAAGTGCAGCAGGCGGTTCTGGCGCGTGCGACCGGTGAGCGTGCCCGGGTCTCGCTTGGACGGTCCCTCGACCAGCGCCTCTTCGACGCGACCCACGCGCGACTCGTTGCCCAGGCGGGCGGAGCGCTCGATCACGGTCCGCAGCCGCTCCATGCGCACGGCTGCGACGTCGGGGGGCACGAACCGGTCGACCAGCTCGGCGGCTTCGGTGCCCGGCCGCGGCGAGAACACGAACGTGAACGCGCTGTCGAATCGGGCAGCCGCCGCCAGTTCGAGCGTGTCGGCGAAGTCGCGCTCGGTCTCGCCGGGAAAGCCCACGATGATGTCGGTGCTGACGGCGAGGTCGTCGATGCCGACGCGGGCAGCGTCCAGCCGCTCCAGGTAGCGCTGGGCGGTGTAGCCCCGGTGCATGGCGGCGAGCACTTCGTCGCTGCCGGATTGCAGCGGCAGGTGCAGGTGCTGGCACACCGCTGGCGTCTCGGCCATGGCTGCGATGACGTCGGCGCGCAGGTCCTTCGGGTGCGGGCTGGTGAATCGCACCCGCTCGATGCCGTCGACCGCGCCGACCGCCCGCAGCAGATCGCCGAACAACGGGCGGGCCGTGCGCCGTCCGTCGGCCCAGCGGCTGCCCGCCTGCCACCTTGGGTCCGCGGCACCGGTGCGCGGCGGCGCAGCCGGTAGCGAGACGGCATCGCTGCTCGGCGCAGTCGCCGCTGCAGGCCCGGTGCGGGCGCCGTTCGTGCGGCGGAGCGCCAAGGTGACGTCGCGGCCGTAGCTGTTGACGTTCTGGCCCAGCAGCGTCACCTCGCTGACGCCATCGGCGGCCAAGCGGCGCACCTCGTCGATGAGTTCGCCGAACGGTCGGGAGATCTCCCGGCCTCGCACCGAGGGCACGATGCAGAACGCGCAGGTGTTGTCGCAGCCGATCTGGATCGTGACCCAGGCAGCGTGCTGGGCATCCCGTCGCACGGGCAGGGCCGACGGGAACTCGTCGGACCCGGCCAGGATCTCCGTCACCGGTCCTGAGACGCGGGCCTCGTTCAGCAAGTCGGCAGCACGGCCCACGTTGTGCGTGCCGAACACCACATCCACGTGGGGCGCCCGCTGGCGCACGAGCTCCTGATCCTTCTGTGCCAGGCAGCCGGCGACAGCAATCTGCACCTCGGGCCGTTCCTCCTTGAGGCGCTTGAGGTGTCCAAGCTGCCCGTAGAGCTTGTTGTCGGCGTTCTCGCGGATGCAGCAGGTGTTGAGCACGATCACGTCGGCGTCGGCCATCGTGGGTGCGGCCACAAGATCGTCGGCTTCCAGCAGGCCGGCAATCCGCTCGGAGTCGTGCTCGTTCATCTGGCACCCGTAGGTGCGCACGAAATAGCTGCGCCGCTCGCCGTCGCCTGTGGCCGCCACGGACCCAAGGCTACGAGCGACCCCCACAGGCCCCGCCTCGTGGAACTGCGCCGGCAAGCACTGATGCCACAGCGGCGGAGTCAGCAGGAGGCTCGGCGGCGTCGTGACCTGCTGGATCGCTGGTCGCAGAGGGTTCTGCCGCTTCCGCCACGGGCGCAACCCGCTAGCGCTGCGTGAAAGCGAAGTTCTCCGACATGTTCCCGCGGGCGTGGGCCATGAAGCCCAAGTACTGCTTGATGTTGCCGTTGAAGTTGCCGTCCTGGCGGCGGTTCTCGGCGCCTTCGAAGTTGTAGTAGCCGGGTGTGCAATCGCGGTTGCGGGTGGTCTTGCCGCGGTTGGCGATGACCTGCTGCACCCACCATTCCTCGGCCTCGGGCAGGCAATCCATGGTCTGCAGGCCGCCCCGGCGCACGAAGTCGATGCACTCGGAGATGTGCTCGCCCTGGCTGTTGAGCACGTCGGTCAGGTTGAACGCGAAGAACGCCTGGTAGCCCCCCATGATGAACAGGTTCGGGTAGCCGGCGGTGTGGATGCCCAGCAGCGTGCGGATGCCGTCTGCGTACTTGTCGGTCAGTTCCAGGTCGTTCTCGCCGACGATGCGGTTGTAGATGCCGGTCTTCTGCACCTCGAACCCGGTGGCGTAGATCAGCAGGTCGAGCTCGTACTGGGTGCCGTCGAAGAGCGGGCCCTGCTCGGTGATCTGGGTGATGCCCTTGCCCTGGGTATCGACCAGGTGCACATTCGGCCGGTTGAACGTGGGCAGGTAGTCGTTGTGGAAGCACGGCCGCTTGCACATCAGCATGTACCAGGGCTTGAGTGCCTCGGCCGTTGCGGGGTCTTCCACGACCTCGTCGATGCGCCGGTGGATGCGCATCATGGCGTCGATGTTGGCGTTCTCCTGGCGGCGGATCTTCTCCTCGCGTGACATTGCCGCGCGGCGCGCCTTCTGCTCGTCGCTGAGGCGAGGCCCGGCCATGGCTCGCTCGCGCCGGCGCGCCTGCCAGCCCGGCTTCAGCTTCGCCGCCCACTCGGCGTCGGTCTCCCAGTCGTCGCGGATGTCGATCGAGGACGGCGTCCGCTGGAAGACGTAGAGCTCTTTGGCCATCTCGCCGAGCTGCGGGATGGCCTGCACCGCAGTTGCGCCGGTGCCGATGATGCCCACCCGCTTGTCGCCGAGGTTCTCGAGGTCGGCGCCGGTGTAGTCGTAGTCCCACCGCGACGTGTGGAAGGAGTGCCCGGCGAAGCGCTCCATGCCCTCGATGACGGCCAGCTTCGGCTTGGCAAGAGTCCCGTTCGCGCAGATGACGAACTGTGCGCTGATCTCATCGCCACGGTCGGTGCCGATGCGCCACACCTCCGCGTCGCCGTCCCAGACGGTCGACGTCACAGTGGTCTGGAACATCGCCAGGTCGTAGAGGTCGTACTTGCGGGCGATCAGCCGGCAGTACTCGTAGATCTCGTCGCCGGTGGCGTAGTGCCGCGACGGCACGTAGCCGGTCTCGTCCAGCAGAGGGAGGTAGTCGTACGAGACGACATCGCAGGCCACTCCGGGGTAACGGTTCCAGTACCAGGTGCCGCCGACATCGGCGCCGCGCTCGACGATGCGGATGCTCTCGACGCCCTTCTGACGCAGCCGCGCTGAGGTCAGCAGTGCTGAGAACCCGCCCCCGATGAACAGCACCTCGACCTCATCGTGGATGGGCGGGCGCTCGATGCGCTCGCTCGCATGCGGGTCCTCCTCGTAGCGGGCGAAATCGCCGACAAGCTCTGACGTGTAGATCTGCGTGCCCGGAGGCCGGTAGCCCAGCCGCAGATCTCGTTCCTCGGCAAATCGCGCCTTGATGTCGTCGTAGTACGACTGCGGCGGGCGGCCGTCGACGTCGCGGGAATAGTCGAAGTTGAAGACGTTCTGCGGCTTGTCGGTCTTCTGTTTGTCGACCTTCTGCTTCCCGATCTGCTGCGCCACCTGACTCTCCCCGATCCGAGGCTTCTGATCCGAAACCGGATCGCCCCGCTCGCCTACGACCGGATCAGGCTACGACAACACCGTCCTGCGGTGCCGATCCAAATTCGCCCGCTGGTGCGGCACCGCCGCCGACGCCCTCAGTCTCAGGTTGCAAGTGCGGCGCGGCCATCGTCGGTCAACTCGAACAGCCGTGACCGACTGTCGACGGCCGACTGCGCGCTTGTGACGAGCCCTCGCATTTTGAGTTCGCCGAGTGCTTCCGAGATTTGGGGGCGTCCCCGGCCAAGCTTGTCCGCGAGATCCGACGGTCGAGCAGGTGTCTCCGAGAGTGCGGCCAGCAGCCGCTGCCGGAAGGACGGCTCTGATGCGAAGTCGGCGGATGCGTCGGCTTGCGCAACCCACCCGGCGATCAGGTCCGCGAGGACTGACACGGCCTCTGCCGTCATGACGGCGCTGTTTCTGTGATCGTGCCGGTCGTGCTCGCCGCGAAGCCGACTCGCCGCAGCAGCGAGTTCACTGCGGAGGTGACGCAGCGTCGACTGGTCGGGGACGCACTGAAGGACGCGTCCGATGACCATTGGGAACTCCGATGTGCGCCGACTCGGGTCCTCCTCGATATGGGCCAGCATCGGGAAGACCTGTGCTTCAAGGTCAAGTGTCATCGTCATGAGACCAGCATAGGCGGCAGCCAACTATCTCGCAATTAGAACGCAACTAATCACAAATTATCTCGAGCTGGCTAGATGGTGGCCAGCTTGTTGGTCTCGAACTCGTAGGCACAGAGTTGGGGCGGCGAACAGATCGCGCTGTGCGTCGGGTTGAGGATTTGGTCTAGCGGAGTCGCGATCATCGACATCGGTATGTCAGGGTCGGACCCCGAGGCCGCATCGCGAAATCGCCGAGGACCGTTGGCGAGCAGCACGATCCCGGGACCATCGGCCGCGAGCCTCGCAGCGTTCGCCGAGAGATTTGTCGTCTTGGGCGAACAAACGGGGACGGCAACCAGATTGACGCCGATCTGAGAGAGCGCTGCGGTGGTGTCACTGTTCAACAGGTCGCGGCAAATCCCGAACGCAGCCCGCCAGGGTCCATCGACTTGGACCGTGATCTCGGTTCCCAATTCGGTGAGCCGCTCGGTTCCGAGTTTGCCGTCGTAGGAGACCATCTTGCGCACGGCCAAAGGCGATCCGACGGGAATGTTCCCCGATCGGCGGGCGATCCAGATGAGCGACTCGTTCCGTAGATGGCCGCCTTCCTTAACGTGACCCGATCCAGCCACGACCAGCGCCGGGCTGGTTGGACGCAGAACCCGCAAGTCGTCGGTCACAGCTCGGTAGCCGCAGAACCCAGAGTGAATCAACGCTGCCTTCAATATCTCGTTCGCCCACCGCAGCTCACGGTTCTCGCGCTCGAGATCTTTGATCCGGGCACGCCCGGCCGTGGTCACCCCCGGCCGCACCCCGCCGTCGATCTCAGCGCGGCGCACCCACAGCCGCACCGTCTCCGGCGCCGGACCCAGCTTGCCGGCAACCGAACAGATCGCCTCCCACTGAGACCCGCACAGGCGCTCGTTCTCCAGCACCATCCGCACCGCCCGCTCACGCAGCCCGACGGGATCGTCCGGGTCCGGCGTCGGCTGCTGGCCAGAGCCGCCCGAACCGTCATCGTCCGAACCGGTGCCCGAGCCGCCGTCGTCATCACTGCGCACGCAGCGCCGAACGTCAGCCCGACGTAACCGCCTCTGTGTTGCGTCTGAGTTTGACGCGGAGGTGTGGTGGGTTGATTGTCCAAGTCTGGTTGTGTTCTTTCTGATTTTTGGAGGAGCGGCAGATGACGGCCGGCGAGGGTCGCCGGCGGCCCAGGAGGCTGTCGGCGGAGACGAAGTGGGAGATCTATTTGCAGGTCACCAGCGGCGCTGTCACCCAGGCCGACGCGGCCCGCAAGCGGGGTGTGGACGTGTCCACGGTGATCACGGTCCGCCGCGCCGTGAAGGACGCCGCGTTGGCCGCGCTGGCGCGCAAGCCCGGTCGGCCCGCCGCGGAGCGGAACTGGGAGCTCGAAGAGGCCCAGGCGGAGATCGGCAGGCTCACCGAGGCGGTGAAGGCGCAGGCGATAGAGCTGGCGATCGTGCGGGGAAAATCGGGCTGGGACTGAGCGGACCGTTCCCGGCGAGAGTCCCCGCCGAGGTCAAGGAACTGGTCCTGGGGACCGTCGACGACGCGGTCGCGGCGGGCCTGTCGCACTCTTGGGCGACTGCGGTGTGGCAGGTGTCCGATGACCGGGTGCATCGCTGGCGGGCCCGCCGACGCGTTCGGGGCGTCCTCGATGACGCCGCTCCGGGCAGCGGGGCGGTTCACAGTCTGCTGGACGACGAGATCGCGGAGATCCTCGCCGTCGCCGAGGAGTGGGGACCGGCGGACCAGTCGCATCGCAAGCTCGCTCACCGCGGCTCTTACGAGGGCCGAGTGTGGGTGTCCCCTGCGAGGGAGTGTCACGTTGTCTGTGTAAGGGGGGCGGCCGGTGGTCATGTTAGGGGGAGTCGTCCTGGGTAGCGGATGGCGAGCTGGTTGATGCATTTGGTCCGTCCTTGGGTTCCGGTGCCGGCGGTGCCGCCTCTGGTGGTG
>JAJDVQ010000073.1 GCA_022826045.1 Acidimicrobiia bacterium
TTAGAGGCCGCGCGGATAGATCGGCTCTGAACGATTTCGAGCCGTGGAATCGCCTCTGGATGGGTCTCTGACCTGCAGCATCGACACGACAGACGATGCGATTGCATACAGTCGTTTTATCAATCCGCTAACGCTCTTATCGAAATCGATGAGCCACTGGGGTGATGCGCCTGCGTAGCCGTAGATGGTCTGATCGTCGTCGCCGACGGCGAACACGTCAGTGCGGGGGCCCGCCAGCAGCCGGATCATCAGCAGGTGTGCGGGGGTCAAATCCTGGAATTCGTCCACGAGCAGAACACCGCAGGCACGGCGTGCGGCGGCACGGGCTGACGGGTCGGCCAGCAGGATCTCGATCGCCCCGATGATCTGCTGATCGAAGTCGACCAATCCGTCAGCCGACAGCTCCTTGACATAACGCGGCGCCAACGTCGAGAACTCCGGCACGTCAGGCTGGAAATCGCCTTCGACATCGGTCGGGTCGCGCAAGCCCAGCCGGGTAGCGCTCAGGGCCTCCAGCCACGGTGCGAGCTGATCGGTCATCGCCCTATGGCGACGCTTGACGAGGCCGTCAAGGCGGTCTCGCACACCCATCTCGTCGATGACTTCGACCCGGCTCCGGCCTGCGGGGCGGGCGAAGGGACCAGTGCCGTTGCAGATGGCCAAGGCGATGCTGTTGAGCGTCCGCACCTGCAGACCCTTCAGGTCACGCGTGCGCTCCTCCATCTCGCGACGGGCCCGGACGTTGAACGCCACTAGGCACACGGCCCCAGCGGCAACCCCCAAGTCCCTCACGAGGTAGCGCGCCCGCTCGGTGAGCACCCGTGTCTTGCCCGACCCTGCGGGTGCGACGATGCACGCAGCGCCGCCCAGGTGGCCGACAGCCGCATGCTGATCCGATGCCAGGTCGGCCTGCGGCGCGGCCGGCTGCACCCCACGCAAGCTGCCTGCCGCCAGATTGGCCGCAGGAACCACTGGTGCTGCCAATTCGAACGCCGCCAGCGGCCCGCCGTCGCACCACACCGGCCCGGCGTCGGTGACCACATCGCCGCCGGCGACGCTCCCCGAAGTCGAGTCTGCTGAGTTGGCACCGACGGCACCCAGCCCAGCGCCGCGCTGAGCGCCGAGCTTAAGCGCCGATTCGACGGGAGCGAAGCGGGCCTGCTCAGGTTGCCGAGCGTCGACGGTGTTCGCGGTGATCAGGTGCGCCAGCACTTCAGAGCGCATGGTCAGCCCTGGCGACAGTTCCCACCACGGTGACTGCCAGACGGGCGACGGTTCGGGAAACTCGCCCTCGAGCTCGATGACCAGCCGAGTCCGCCCCAGCCAAGCCTCACGGAGCCGGCGGCCTGTCGCCGCACTGATGTCGGTCAGACTGACCCGCACCCGCTCGCAGCCAGACCATGCCTCGGGAACAGCGTCGCCCGGGTGCACCAACAGGCTGCGCCCCAACTCGGGCGGGCCAGCGAGTGCGTCCGCGCTGAGCCTCATCTGCAGCTTGCGCTCACGCAGAGGGTGGCTGGAGCACAGTGCCGTGCCTGCAATGTGGCCTGCGGCCCGCTAGCGGCCCACGCCGATGAGGTGCATCGCCTCCGCACGGGTGGCCGTGTTGCGGAACTGTCCGCGAACCGCCGACGTGATCGTGAGCGACCCCGGCTTCTGCACGCCTCGCATCGACATGCACTGGTGCTCGGCCTCGACAACCACGAGCGTGCCCCGCGGCTCGAGCACCTCCATCAGCTTGTCGGCGACCTGGGTGGTGAGCCGTTCTTGCACCTGCGGCCGGCGGGCGTAGGCCTCCACGAGCCGGGCAAGTTTCGACAAGCCAGTGATCATGCCTCGCTCGCCAGGGATGTAGGCGACATGGGCGCGGCCCACGAAGGGCATCAGGTGGTGCTCGCACATCGAATAGAAGGGGATGTCACGCACCATGACCATCTCGCCATGGCCGGTCTCGAACTGCACCTTCAGGTGATGCTCGGGATCTTCCTGCAGGCCAGCGAACACTTCTGCATACATGCGGGCGACGCGCTTGGGCGTCTTCTGCAGCCCGTCCCGATCAGGGTCCTCGCCGATGGCGAGCAGGATCTCCCGGACTGCCCTCTCGATGCGGTCCGTGTCCACTTGCTGATCGGTCACGGCACCGTTGGTGGCTGCGATGGACAGCACCTCAGCCCCGGCAGAGGTACTCGATGCAGCGTCAGCGTCGGATACTGAGCCGTGCGGCATCCGCTGAACCTACCCGCGTCGACCGGGGACTCCATAGCGATTTGCGTCGCGAGCGCGTCCCGCAGAGCAACAGATGCCGAGGCGCCGACACTGCACGACGACCGGGCGCGACGACGGCCTAGGCCCAAAAAGACTGTCGACGGCCCTCGCCGAGGGCCGCTGTTAGGGTCAACTCGATGGCCATTTTCAGCGAGCTGAAGAGCACCTGGCGCCGGACACGAGACCTGGCTGCGGCCTCCTACGGCGTCCTGAAACGCGACCGGTTCCTCATGGCCTTCCCGGCGTTGTCGCTGGCTGCGGTGGCGGCGACCTGCGCTGTCGCATGGGCAGTGGCGTGGATCGCTACCGCTGGGCTCAATATCGACACGGTGGATGACCCTGGCATTTGGGCAACTGAGCCCATCTTGTGGATCGTGCTGCTGGCTGCCGTCCTGTTGTGCGCCTTCGCGTCGGTCTTCTTCACCGCCGCGCTGACCTACGGCGCCTGGGAGCGGTTCCAAGGCGAAGCACCGACCTTCGCAAGCTGCATTGCATCTGCCAGAAGCCGTCTCCACGTCATCGTGCCGTGGGCGATCCTCGCCGGCCTTGTGGGATTCGTCCTCGAGGTGCTGTACCGGCTGCCCAGATTCTTCCGTCACATGGAACAGGCGGGTCGCCACATTCCCGTGGTCGGCCAGTTCGTCGCCCTCGGGGCATTGATCGTGGCCGTCGTGCTTGAGTACATCTGGTACTTTGTCACCTACCTTGTCGTGCCGGTCCTCGTGGTGGAAAAAGCCGGTCCCGTTGCTTCATGCAAACGCTCCTTCGGACTGTTCCGCAAGACGTGGGGAAAGAGCTTGATCGCTCAGGTCGGATTCGACCTCATTAGCTTTCTCCTCTTCTTGCCAGGTCTGGTGCTTGCGATCATGATCGTCGCCGTCGGGTGGGGAAGCCCGGTGGCGCTGGTGCTCGGCGTCGTTGTCGGCGTGGCATGGCTGCTGACGGTGATTGTGGCCATGTCGGCCATCGTCGGCATCTTCAAGATGGCGCTGTATCTCTACGTCACCACTGGCGAGGTGCCAGGCGAATTCGGGGGCACCGGCCTCGAGAGCGCCTTCACCAACAAGGCTGCCCGTAAGGCCGAACGAGAAGCTCGCAAACCGCGGAAGGACCTCCGAGCCGAGACGGCTCGCTGAGCCGAGTTGACTCCCACACCGAGACTCGGCTGACATCAGTCGGGCGACACGAGGAAGCTCCCAGATGCGCCCCCGGCAGGACTCGAACCTGCAACCGGCGGGATAGAAGCCCGCTGCGCTGTCCAGTTGCGCCACGGGGGCTCGGGCCACGCAGACCCAGCGCCATCCTGCCACCCAACTGGCGCGACTCCAAGGGTGCGGCGGCGCGGCGGCGGCCCCATCAGTACATTTCGGGGGCAAGCGCGTACCTGGCGCCGACGCTCGCAGGAGACCGATCGTGACCGCGAACAACCCTGGCTTCCGCTTCGACACCAACGATCTTCAGTGGATCCATTACGAGGGCGGACCACGATTCGGCTACCCGATCGACTACGACATCGCCGTGCTCGGCCACGAGGAGGAACTCGGGCGGCTGGACCTGCTCATTCGCTGGGCACCCGATGCCTACTGCCACTTCCACCGTCACGTGGCCACGACGACTTCGCTGGTGCTCGAGGGTGAGCATCACGTCATCGACCTCGATGACGACGGCAACGAGGTGCGCCACGATGTCCGGCCGGCCGGCACCTACTGCAGCGGCCCAGGCGGCGACGTGCACATGGAACGCGGCGGCCCGGAAGGCTCACTCGTGCTGTTCTCGATGCAGGAGCCCACGGGCCGGATGTTCGAGGTGCTCGACGCCGACCACAACATCCTGGCCGAGACCACTATCGAGTCCTTCAGAGAACAAGCCCGCGAATTCGCCAGCTGACCCAGGACACAACGGATCGGCAGAAGCGAGCGTCAATCGCTCAGGCCTGCCTCCGCTGCTGTCTGTTGCAGGTCATCAGCCAGTACACGTGACAAGGCTTCGCACAGCCGATCGTCAGCCCAACCGGTCTCGTTGGCTTCACACACCAATCGCCACACTTCAGAATCCAGCGACGTGTCATCGCCTGCGATGAATGCGGCCGTCAAATCCGCTTGAAGCGCAAGAGGGTCGGAACCGCCTGCATGCAGCCACGCCTCGACAATGCCGCGAGTGCTGTCCTCTGCAATGTTCCGGCGGGGTAGCGATCGAGGAGCCAAGCCAGTCACGAACCCAACGGTATCCGGCACTGCGCATCGGCTCCCACCGAAAAACGATTTCGCTGACCGCCGTCGCCCGATCAGGATGTTCGCCGAGCGCTCACACGACGCATCACCCGCAATTCGGGACCGCCAGGTGCACGCCTTCTCATACTCCTCGCCATGCCAGAGATCCTCTACACATCGCCCGAAGAAGTCCGGGCCATTTTCAATGCCGATGTGCTGCCTCGCGTGCCGTCGGGCGATGTGGATCAGTTGATCCAATCCAGCAGTGCAGCCAGTCCCCTCTCAGGCCAGCCGCCCGGTACCAGCAGCGAGCGGGTCTTGTACTTCGACGGCGGACAGCTGATCGCTGTCGCTCATCGGTTCGTTTTGCCCGACGGCAGCATCGGTGGATCCGGCCGACCCGATCCCAAGGCAGTGCGATTCGGCGACGAATGGCTCATCGTCGGCCCGGACTAGATGTGCTCTCCGGGGGACTCGACATCTCCGCCAGTGACGCGTCGCGGTACGCCTCGGTGAGCGCCGACAACAATTCGTCGTTGAAGTCCCGAACGGTGTTGCCCTTCCCGATCCGGACGTCGGCGAGTTCTTCAATCTGTCCTATGAAATGCGGTGCTTTCTTCTCGAACACGCTGCGCCAGAACTGGAGCGATGCCCCACCGTCGTTCCAGATCGTGACCAGCCCGACATTGTCGCCCTTGAGTCGAGGCAGAAGGGTGTGACGCTTCGCCCCCTTTCCTTCGTACGTTGAGAGCCTGACAAGGCCTTGTCGCTCCAGGTCGCGTGCCCACTCGAGTAAGCGGTGCAGCCTTGCCTGCGATTCATCAGGAACCGAACTGATAGTGGCTTCAAACCGCTCGCTTCCGGTGTACAGCGTGCCGGAACCCTGACGGCGAGTTCGTTCGACAGTCACCTCGTGCCGTTCAGGCGTCACACGTTGAGGGAGCACGACCGAACTCCCGCTGATGTCGAACGCGTTGACTGCAACCAGGTCGATGACCAGCTTGTCAGTGACATGTTCCAAGTACGCCACCAGCGTCATCAGTTCTGGCGGTACCGAGTCCAGTACGAAAACAAGCCGGAATCGTCCCTCGCGAAGATGCTCATCGAGAGACCCCGTGAACTCGTCAGAATCGAAGGCGCCGCCTTCGGTCGCGCTCACCGCCGCCTCCAGCGAGTCATGACCGCGGGCTTTCAGGTAGCTGCCGAAGCGCTCCTCAAGATGCTCCCGCGTCATTCCGTGCAAACTCGCCGCATACGCCAAGATCTGCGAGACCACAGCCCGCCGGGCTTCATTGTTCTGGGCGAGCTTTACCTCGATGATGACCGGCCTACCTGAGGTCTCGACGCCGAGGAGATCCGCGAAACCCGAGCCGAGCGGCACCTCTCTGCCCAGGATCAGGAGTTGGGGTGCGCCTGATAACGGCAGCATCTCAGGCGCTCGTTCGATCAATCCATGCAAAGTGGCCTCATCCGGAAAGCCCGACGGCGAACTCAATGTCCAGCCATCGTCGCTTTCCGTCCAGATTCCGGGCATCGACACGTCTTGCTCCCCAATCCCTCAAGCGAAGCTCAACGCTGCGGACATGTTCGATGTTGGCGGTCGAATGGTTAGCCAGACGGCCAGCGCAGGATGCCGGTCTCGGTGCGGCCGTCGGCCTCGAGATAGTCCGGGTCGCCGGGGAAGGCGATGCGGTGCGGGCCTTCGTTGTCGTAACGGATTCGTACGTGCTCGTCGTCGTCGGGCGTGCCCCTGCCTGCGGCAGCGACCGCGTCGGCCACCGTTCCGAATCTGGCAAGTCGGTGCAGCATGCCGATGGTCGGCGTCATCATCACCATGTCGCCGGTCTCATTCCGCCGGATGGCGTCTGCGGGGCGAACCCACTGATGCTCAACCGCCTCGTCATGATCGGGCAACGGCACCTGGCCGTCCGGCATCGCCGTCAGGAAGAACCGGGTGTCGTAGCGGCGTGGGGAGCCCAGCGGCGTCACCCATCGGCCGATGAAATAGACGTTGTCGCCGTCGAGCAGCAGGTCTTCGCTGCGCACCGTCTCGATGAAGTCACGCTCGCCGGCGTTGACCTCGTCCCGGTACTGCGAGAACCGCTCGGCCACATCGGGCGGAGAGAGGTCGATGATGCCCGAGGGCAGGTCCCGGGGATCGTCCACGCCGACCGGATGGTCATGGTGGGCAAGCAAGATGCCCGCTTCCTCAAACGTCTCGCGCAGGGCCGCGACCCAGAAGGCGATGCCGCCCCGCTCGATGCCGATCTGATAGGAGGCATCGTCATCGGTCAGGCCCGAAACGGTCTCGTCGGCGACCTGGGTGGCGTCTTCGGGATCGACTGCGCCGCCGGGGTACACCCACATGTCGCCCACGAAGATCGAGCGGGCGTTGCGCTTCAGCATCAGCACATGGGGATCGTTCTCGTCGGACAGGATCATCACGGTGGCCGCATCGCGCACGGGCACGGCTTCGGGGTCGTAATCGCCGCCGCTCCCGGGTGACTTGGCGCCGACCGAGGCGCGACGCTCGGGTTGCTCACTCATCGGCGGCCCAATCCCGGCTCAGTCGGCGTCAGCGCGGACCGCGGCCGGCTTCGGCAGCAGCACCCGCGCACACCCAGTCGTCGTCACCTGGCCGCCACGAAGATCCCGCCGCACAGACTCGCCACGCACAGGTCAGTAGTCGATGCCCGCGCAGACGAGGCAATCTTCACTGTCGTGGCTGGCACGGGCCGCTGCCGCGTCCTCGTCGGTCTGGTACTGCGGCGTCGGGTGGCGCTCGACCCGGTCGTCCTCGTACTCGCCGCCACCGGCTGAATCCGCGCCGGCTTCGACGCTCGCCTCAGCCGGGTCGTCACCACTCGGCACGGCGCATTCGGGCAGATCGGCGGCCTTGGTGGACGGCGCGAACACCCGGTCCTTCCAGCGGTCCGAGTCCGACCAGCGGTAGTGCAGGTGTGCCATGGAACCCGGCACTCGCAGATTCTCGAATGCGGCGAACGTGTCCCGCAGGATCTGCAGGTTGAGCTCCGGCTCGTGCGGCTTGCCCGCTGTGCGACCGAGCGGGTAGTCCAGGTACGCAGCGCGGGGCGGCCAAGCCGCCCGGGTGATGTCCCGTGCGCTCGACATCGACAGCGTCGGGATTCCCTCGGCCTCGATGGCCCTCGCGATCAGACCCCCGGTCTGATGGCAGACAGGTCACACCGGCACCAGCAGCACCACGTCGAGCTCGTCGGCCACGCAGCGCTTCGCCAGCTCGGGGATCAGCTCCTCACACACACGCCGGGTGCTGTAGATGCCGCCCATGAGGGTGAAGGCGTTGGCGCACAACTCGCCGATCTCTCCGCTGTCTCGCAGCGCACGCAGGGCCTCGATGGGGAACACGCAGTTGATGTCCGAGCGGGCGTCGGCGAGGTCGTAGGCGAAATGCGTGGCCCGCAGTTCGGACACATCGACATCGGTCGGGATCGCCCGGTAGGTCGTGTCGTCGCGGTAATGAAACGCCGTCTGGCCAACCGAGTAGATGCCTCCGGTGGCAATCAGCCCGACGCGGCACTCCGAAATCGGCTTGGTCAGCGGTGTCCACGGCGGCGGAGTCTCGCTGTGCACCCAGCGGTACTCGCCGTAACCCAGCCCGATGTACTGGGCCGTGATCCGCGGGATGTACTCAACAGGTGGCTGGCGGGCAGCGACAGTCTCAGCGCTCACGCTCCTACGGTACGCGGTCAGCACAGTTCCCGGCAGAGGACAGACGCCAGCCGCTCGATATCCGGTAGCGAGCCCCCCGCGACCGTGGCATCCTTGACCACTCCGTGCGGGTCGTAGCTCAGTTGGTTAGAGCGCCAGTTTGTGGCACTGGAGGCCGGGGGTTCGAATCCCCTCGATCCGCCCAAATCCGCACGACGCCGTGCAACCCAGACCCCCACGTCATGCCCGATATCCGCCACCAACCGACCTCGAAGGCAACTCCCCCCACCAGAGCGCCACGCGCTCGCGTCAGCGAGCGCCAGCCAGCACAGCGTGGCACTGGAGGCCGGGGGTTCGAATCCCCTCGATCCGCCCGCCGCTCGGCGACCGCTTGTGTCGGGGGGCGTCGTTAGCCTTGCGGGGCACCACGCGCCTCTAGCTCAATTTGGCAGAGCAACGGACTCTTAATCCGCAGGTTCTGGGTTCAAGTCCCAGGGGGCGTACTGCTCGGGGCCGGAGCACCCCGGCCGGCACGCTGCGGGAAGGCTCGATGAGCACTCAGGACTCAGGCGACCAGCCGGAAGCAGCAGATTCTCTGTCTTCAGTCGACGAGTTGATCGAGCACAACCGGCAAGTGGCGGACGCCGTGAAGACACCTGGCATGGCGGCCGCCCCCAGCCGGCACATGGCAATCGTGACCTGCATGGATGCCCGCCTCGATCCGCTTGCCGAACTCGGCCTGGACATCGGCGACGCCCACGTCATCCGCAACGCAGGCGGTGTGGTGACCGACGACGTGATCCGGTCTCTGTGCATCTCCCAGCAGAAGATGGGAACACGCGAGATCGTGGTGGTGCATCACACGTCGTGCGGCATGTGCGGACTCGACGAGGCGGAATTGAGCGACCATCTCAAACGCCGATTCGGCGAGCGACCCGAATGGCCCATCGGTGCTTTCGCCGACGACACCACGGGACTGCGGGACGCCATCGCTGAGCTTGAGGCGTCGCCGCTTATCGAACGTGACACCGCCATCTTCGGATTTCTCTACGACATCGAGTCGGGGCTCCTGACCGATGTGGCCCTCGGCGAGACGGTCGCCGCTGCCACTGGCGGCGCCAACACCGACTCGTCAGCGGTCACCTAGCAACTCGACCGCTCAACGAAGCGGATCAGTCGGAGGAAGCCGACGCCGTGGGCCAGCCGGGGACGCCTTCGTCTCGCTCGACGCCGGTGCTGTTGAGCAGCCCGCTCACCATCCGGTAACAGCCCGCTGCTGCGATGAGGTGCACCATCTCGGCTTCGCTGAAGTGGTTGACCGCCTCGGCCCAGGTGGCGTCGGACACGCAGTCGTCGGAGTACAGGTCGTCCACCACCTGCAGGAGCGCCGCTTCGGCGGCCGTCCAGTTGCCTTCGGGAATCGGCCTGGTGACGAGGTAGACGTCCTCATCGGTCATGCCCTCGGCTTGGGCGATCAGCGTGTGCTGGCCGAACTCGTAGACCGACTGGCAGTTCCAGCCCATGCGCAGCACGGCGATCTCGACATCGCGACGCGACAGATCGCCCTTGTACAGGATGGCCAGCGCGTACTCGCCGAACGCCTTGGAGATGGGACGGCTGTGCGCGATGGTCGCAATGACGTTGGCAGCGTTGGCAAACGAGTTCTCCATGGCCTCGCGGGCTCGCACGGCCACCTTGGGGATCGGCTCGAGGCGTGGCGAGGTTGGTCGTGGCAGGTGCATGAGCGGGCAGTCCTCTCGTCGGTCCCGCGAATGTACGAGAAGTTGCCCCAGTCGTTCACTGGCGCACCTGCTTAGCCCGGATCCACCGGTGGGGTGGGTTGGTGGGGGTCGTGGCGGTTGGTGCTGGGGCTGTTGGGGGTGGGCGGCGAGTTCGGGCGCAGCGCGGGCGTGGGGGGCCGGGCGGGGCTTGTTTGGGGCTTGGTTTGTGTGC
>JAJDVQ010000076.1 GCA_022826045.1 Acidimicrobiia bacterium
GCGGGCTTCGCGGATGACGGTGTCTGCGGCGACGTTGGCGGCTGTCTCGCGTGCGCTGGCGCCGCCGAGTTGTTCGGCGGTGTCGTCGACGACGTTTTGGACGAGGACGACGGCGAGGGCGGCGAGTCCGGCGACGGCGGCAACGATGAGCAGCCATTCGAGGGTGGTGAGCCCGGCCTCACCACGCGGAACGTGCCGAGAGCGCGGTCCGCTGCTGAGTGCTGAGCCGGAGGATTCGGAGGCTGGGCGTCCGGTTCGGCAGGCCCGCGTGGGCGGTCTATTGAATAGCGCGTGCATGAAGGTTCCTTTCGTTGACGACGCGATCAGGAGGCAGTGACGATGGTGTGTGCTGCGAGCGCGACCCACACGGCTACGGCCGCTGCGAGCGCTGCGGTGCTCATCGAGCTGACTCCGGCGGCGCTTCGGCAGGCTGCCCGGGCGGGAGTAGGTCGCCGGAGCGCGTCGTGGCGATGTGGGTGCCGTAGCCATACACCGTGCGTGCCGGGAACAGGCCGCGCACGGGTGCGACGGCGCCGTCAGCGTCGCAGGCGACTTGTGCGGTGACGACATGGACGATGGCGAGTGGCCCTGAGCCGTCGCTGTCGATGATGCCGATGTCGGCGGCAGTGTGCGCGGTCCAGCGCCCGTCGGGATAGCCGGGCTGGGGTCCGCCCGCACAGAGACGCTCCAAGGACGGCCGACTGGCGACGACCGTCTCGGCGACGAGTTCGCGGACGGCTGTGGCGTCAATGGCGTTGCTGCCATCCATGGCTTCGTCGTCGTCGATGGGTTCGAGGCGACTGTCGGCCGTCTCTCGGCCGGAAGCGCTGTTGACTGGGGAATTGCAGCAGACTGCTGCGGCGACGGCAGCTTCCTGCGCGGAGAGGCTGGCGGCGAGTTCGGCTTGGGCGCTGCGCCCAGCCCACAGGATTGCCAATACCAGCAACGCGCACATGGGCGTGAGCGCCATGAGCTCGATGGCAGACATAGATCCGCGCTCGTCACGGCCTCTTGCAGAGCAGAGCGAGGCGAGCGCGACAGCGCGCGGGGTTCGGCGCCAGTCGGTCTTCCGGGAGTGTCGTGGTGTCACGGCACGACTGGGTTGCCGAACGCGGTGCGGGTGGGCGTGCTGTCTGATGTTGCGAAAGAGCCGGGTTGGTTTGGGCTGCGGCGGAACGCCGTGCAGGCGGGCAGTGCCGTGGTCGCATCTGTGCCGGCGACGGGCTGAGCGACGATGCCGAGCGATTGGCCGGTGATGGTGATGCCGCGAGGCCAGACCTGTGCGGTGTCCCAGCGTTGAGTGCCCCACGGGGCGGCAACTCCGAGTTGGACTGCTTCGGCGACGATGGTGCTGTCGGCGACGCGACAGGGCACGTGAGCGAGGTGCGCATCGTCTGGGGCAGGCGTGGCGATGCTGCTGTAGGCACTGGTGTACGCGCCGCCGAGCCGGTGTGCGTCGATGCCGCGGGCGCCGAGGCTGGCGAGCAGCGAATGGGTCGCCGCTTCGCAGGCATGCCGCAGCGCTGCGTTCTGGTCAGTGGCCGAGCGACGTTCGGTTTCCGGCTTGAGGTCGTCGGTGATGTCTTCGCGGTCAGGCGAGTCTGCGTCCGTCGAAGGCGGGCTGCCGGGCGCCGTGCAGTCGGGGAAGTACCACCCGACGGGGTCGTGAGGTCGGCCTTGGGCGTGCCGCCACACGGCAGCCATGACAGCCAGTTCCGCAGCGGTGTCCTCCATGGCGGCTTGGGCGGCGAGTCGCTGTGGAACGGCTGCTGCAACGATCGCCGCGAGCGCCAGCGTCGGCGTCATCAGGATCACCAGAAGACTGACCGCGCCGCCTCGCTCATCGCGCTGCCGCAGCGAGTGCCCAACGCGGGCGGTCGCCTTGGCGTCACGACAGTCGGCTGCCAATCCGACGGCGCTGCCCACCGGCCGCCTCATCGGGGGCGTCCCTTGACGGTGCATGTCCAGCGGCCGTCGGTGTGGTCGGTGCCGGATTCGACAGCGTCGGGCGACGAGACGTTGATGGGAATGGACTGCCAGCGCCACTCCGTGAGCCGGATTGCGCTGGGGTAGGTCTCGTCGAGCACTTCGCATTCGTGCCGGAGGCTGTCGAGCCGCGCTTGGCCAGCAGTGATGGCCTTGGCATCGACACTGACCTGAGCTGCATGGATCGCGGCGAGGGTTGCGGCTGCGCGATCGTTGATGTGTGCAACGGCGATTCGTGATGTGACATCTGCACCGTGGACAACGGCTGGCTGAGCGCCTTGGTCGACGATGAGCTGGTCCAGTCCGGCTGCCATGACTGCGGCGAAGCCGCCTGCAGCTGCGACGATCAGCAACCATTCGAGGGTGGCAAGCCCTGAGGCGTTGCGGCATCGGCGCCGCAAGACCGGCTGGCCGAGGCACTTGCGCCGCTCGGGCGAGGCGGTCTGCGGAACGTCTGAGGTGCGGCGGCCTGTTCGGCAGCGGTGCTGCTGCGCGGGTGTGCGAGGCGACGAGGCGTTCATGTGCTCATGGCCCGGTGGCGATGATGCCGCCGGTGAGCGACACGAGCGGCGGATAAATCAGGATCGCGGCAAGTGCCAGTGCGACGGCAGTGGCGGGCAGAGCGATGATCTGGTCGTGACGCTGCGCGGCTTCGCGCTCCGCTGCGATGCTGTGCGCCCACTGGCTGTCGGAGGCAGCGAGCACAGCGTCGGACAGTCGTGTGCCGCGCCGGGCAGCGAGTTCGAGCGCGCTCAGCGCCTGGTCGAAACCGTCGAGCCGGTAGCGCTCGGCGAGTTCTTTGAGGCCGTCGGCGGCTGGCCGTGCGTGATTCTGCGCATCGCGCAGATGTCGTGCGAGCAGCTGCCACGGCATGGTGTCATTGGCGTGTGCGGCATTGAGCATTGCTGCGGCGGGCTCAGCGCCTGCGTTCACCTGCTGCGCGGTGAGCACGATCCATGCATTGACGGTCTGGTGCAGGTCGCCCCGACGCTGGCGGGCGGTGTCACGGACGCTCTGGGCGGGCAGCAGCCACCCTGCCGCGACGGGCACCGCGACGGCGATGCCGATGGCGAACACGATCCCGGCGGCCGGTGGCACGAGCGTCACCGCGGATGCGGCTGCAGAGTTCACAGCGGCGGCCTCTGCGTGTGTCGCCGCTCGGGCCGCGCTGGCGCGAGCGGTGAACGCTGCGCTCGCACGGTGCTGTGCCTCACCAGGAACGCGGTTGCGCCCAGCAGCACCATGGCGATGACGGTCAGCACCGTCTGGCCGTTGGGGGTGCGGTAGGGCTCGAAGTAGGCCGGGTTGTTGCGATACATGAGGGTGATCACCCCGCCTGCCAGCCCCAGCAGCGCGATTGTTTGTGTCCACAGGGCCACGACGGCTTCGGTGCGGGCCCGGTGTACGGCGACGCTGTCACCGATCCGCGAAGCGAGCGCGTCGAGTGAGGATGCGACGGGACCGCCTGCTGCGGCAGCCATGCGCAGCCCCGCCGCGATGTCGGGTTCCCACATGCCGCCTGCCGACGCGAGCTGCTCGGCCGCGACGATGATGCCCCGGTGGCGGGCGACCAGAGCGGTTCGCTCCACGGCATGGGCGATGCGGGGATCGGCATGGGGCACGCTGGCAGCGAGCGCGTCCGCGAGGCCGGCGCCTGAACGGGCGAGTTCGGCAAGCTGACGTGCCCATGCCTGCCACGCCAGCGCGACCGCAGTGTGGCGGCGGCGGCGTGCGGGCGCGGTGGCGAACGGCGGCCCCAGCACCCCGAGTCCGGCACCGAGCAGCGCCATGCCCCACAAGCCGGTCGCCGCATAGCCCCCGAAGGCGCCGCCCGCGCCGACAACGACCTGCACGATTCGCAGCGTTCCGTTGGTGCCTACGGCGGTCACCGTCGGTCTCCGCTGTCGGGTGCGGCTGGGGGAACGTGGCCGCCTTGGGTCACCCGTTCGGCGACTTCGGGGTTGCGGGGCGGCCCCAGCAAGTGCAGCGGGCCGTCGGGCTGTCCGCGTCTATACAGATCGTGGACTTCGAAGCGGTCTGCTTCGGCGGGCAGGGTTTCGGCGATGGTGCGTATCTGCCGGGTGCCGGTGCGCGGGTCGGTGCCCATGTGCACGACGAGGTGAATGACCTCGGAAGCCTCTTGGATCAGTGCCGTCTGCGCCGGTGCCGTCCCGGCGGCGAGGCAGTAGCGCACCAGCCGCGCCAGCGCTTGGCGAGGCGACGACGCGTGGATAGTGGCCATCGATCCGTCGCTGCCGGTACCGCACGCAGACAGGAACGCGGCGGCCTCGGGGCCACGCAGTTCGCCGACGATGACGCGGTCTGCGCCGGTGCGCAGCGATCGGCGTGCCAGCTCCTCCATGCCGATCTCGCCCTCGCCGTCGCTGTTGGGCTCGCGGGTCTCCGCGGCGAACACCCACGGGTGGGTATCGGCCAGGAACAGCTCGAAGGTCTGCTCCAAGGTGCAGACCACCTCCTCAGTGCCGATCTCTCCCAGCAGGGCACGAAGCAGCGTGGTCTTGCCCGATCCCAGTGCTCCGCACACCAGCACGTTCGCCGGGGCAGGGGGCCGTACCGCAGCTGCGAGGAACGACGCGGCGTCGTTGTCGAGCGTGCCGGCTGCGACCAGATCGTCAAGGCTCACCAGCCGGTGCCGGTGGCACCTGATCGTCAGGTAGGGCACGTCGCAGACGTCCATGGCGGCGAACAGGCGCTCCCCGCTGCGCAGTCGCAGGTCGAGCAGCGGCGCGGAGTGGTCGAACCGGCGGCCGGTCTGACCGTGAGTGACCGCGAGATGGGAGATGAAGCCGATCATCTCGGCGTCGTCGGCGAACAGCGGCTCGTCGATCGGCTCGATCCGTCCTCCCGACAGGCCCAGCGCCCCGCGGCGGGCGCCGAACAGCCACACGTTCTCCACGTCGTCGCGGCGCAAGAACCGCTCCAGAGGCCCTGCGCCGAGCAGCGCTTCGAGCTGGCTGTCGAGCCAAGCGCGCTCAGTGTCGGCGAGGGCCACGCCTCGCTGGTCGAGCGCTGTGGCTTCCATCCGCTCAATCAGCTCGTCGGCGAGCTGCCGGCAGGCGGCAGCCGACGCATCGTGGCTGTCCGCGCCCGAGTCGCCCGGCAAGGCCAGCCGATGGGCTTGTACCTGACCGTGGACCTCGGCCCAGATTGAGCGGGCGAGGCTCACAGCGTGCCTCTAGGGCGAGCCAACGCGGCAGCAGCGCAAGCGGCAGTTGCAACCAGGCGCGCAGCTGCGGTCTCGAGCGCACCCAGAGCGGCATGCTCCCGGCGACGCGGGCGGGCGCCCAGCAGTACCCGCTCCCGCACCGGCCCGACAGCGCCCAGCAGCGTCCCGGCGCACAGCACGGTGACCGGATCGGGTGTCGAATGCAGCCCGAAAGCCGCGAGCACGGCGCGACGCCCGCCCGGCGCAGCAGTGCCCTGCCGCGGATCAGCAACCACGTTCGTGTGGGCAACGGCCTGCAGCGCCCGATACGCCTGCACACCGGCACCGGGCAGCGACACCACCACGACGAACCGCTGCCCCAGCGCCGCGAGCTGCTCGGCGCGCTCAGCGAGCCATGCGGCAGTGTGCCGGGCGCCGTCGGGGTGGCACGGTGCAGCCGTCAGCAGCACCGACCCCGTCGTCGGCGAAGAGCTGCGCTTGGGCAGAGTCCAGCAGTGGCGCACCACGTTGTCGAGGCCGAGAGACGCTCGGGACGTGACCAGCGTGGGCAAACCCCGTTCATCGGGCCGAAGCCGGATCTTGGCGGCTGCAGCAATGCGCTGGGCCAGTCGGGTGCCGTGCGCGTCGGCATCGATCACGAGCACGTCGACGCCGCCCGCGGCGAGGCCGTGCGCGAGCGCCACAGTGAGCGCTCCAGTCTCGATCAGCGGTGCGTCGAATCCGCTGCCGGTGCTGAGGGCGCTGTGGACGGTGGCCATCACTGGCGCTGCTCCCATTCGCCGCGCCAGGCTTCGTTCAGATCAGCCGTGACTTGGGAGATGTCCGTGTCGGGGTGGACACGCAGCAGCATCGGGGCTGTCCCAAGGCGCTGCGCCAAGGTCTGCCACCACACCCAGTCGGCGGGCTCGGCCCAGATGCCCAGCAGCCCGTCTCGGTAGTGGTCCAGCCGTACCGGGCGGAGCACAGCGCGCGGCCTGCCGCCGCTCGCAGCGTCGAGCGGAACGCCGGGGTCCACCAGCAGCGCCAGGTCGCCTTGGGTGACACCCGACGGCGACAGGCTTGCGCCGACCGCGATGATTGCTTCGAGCAGTCCCGGACGGCCGGCGGCGGCCCATCGGGGTCCCAGCGGTGAGCCGTCCGCTGCGGCCTGCCGGTGCTGATCCGCCCACACTTCGTTGAGATCGGCGGCGAGCGCGGCGGGGTCGCCGCCGAGCGGCACCGGCAGCGCCAACGGCGGGCCGCCCAGCCGGGCTGCCAGCGTCTGCCAACGCACCCAGTCGGCGGGAGGCGCCAACAGCCGCAGGGCCGTGCCTGCCATCGACTCCACCCGCAGCAGGTCGATCACCCGTCGTGGGCGACCCGCGCTGTGCGTGTTGGGCGGCGCACCCGGGTCGATCAGGAGCACCAAGTCGCCTTCGACGACACCGGCGGGCGCAAGGCTGGTGTCGATGGGCACGTGCACTTCCAGACGGTCGCCGAATGGCCCGACCGCAGGCTCGGTGAGCATCGCCGGGGTGATCAGCGACCCCGCGGGCACCGTGTGGGTCAGCGCGAACCCTGCGAGTGCCTCTGCCGTGGGTTCATCCCATGCGAGGTGCGGAACTTCGCCGGGGAGCATCAGCGAGGGCGCCAGGTCGCCCGGTGCCAGCACGTGGCTTTCGGCGAGGTCGCGTGCTGCCACCACCACCGCGACACGCTCGTCGAAAGCGGCGGCGGTCAACGAGAACCCCAGCACGCTCCCAGCCACCAGCATCAGCCCGACAGCGACGAGCAGAACACGTCGCCAACGCGTCGCCAGCCGACGCGGTGCCCGCGGCGGCACGCCTGCAGCGCCGGCGATGTCGCTGCCGTGCGCCACTGCGGCGGCTTCAGGTCGCGCGCGGCGCCGTCTCGTCGCGCCGCGCCTCACAGCAACCCCGACGAGTCACGAAACACCTGCAAACAAGCGGGTGAGGAGTGCCGCGACGGCCAGCCTGCGACGTTGTATCGGGGCCTGTCCGACGGGGTGTCGTTGACAGCCTCCGCGTTGCTCGTTACATTCCGCCGCTCATGATCGGCCCGAACCGCGCAAACGACCGTACCCGGGGGGGGGGGGGGGTGATCGCGGAATAACCGCGACGCCTTGCGACGAGAACGTCGCGAGGCCAGCTGCCGCCCAGCATCAGGCCGACAATCCCCCAGACAGCCGACGCCCCGTGCATTCGCACGCGCGTCTCGGGTCGTCGCAGTTCAGGTCGGCGTCTCATGAGCGTCCGCAAAAGGTAGCGGCGCGTCCTGCGAGCAGCAAGGCCGTGCTTTCGCGTGCCGCGTACGGAGATCACTCCCATGCCATCGGCCGCGATGAAGCAGGCCTGGCCACCTTGGGGTGGCTGCTCATAGCCGCGGCCGTGGCGTCGATCGCCGGGCTGGCGGTGGCGATGGTGCAGACGCTGGTAGGCGGCGTGGGCGAGTCGGTGGCCGGTTACAGCGCCCGGCTGGCCGCCGCGAACCTGATGGCGTCGGAGATTCACCGCGAGGCCCAGGCTTCGTCGCCCGGCGACGCCGACGATGCGGACCGGCTGAACAGGCGCCTGGGTTCGAGGTGCGGCCGGGTGCCCATGGTGTTCGCAGACACCGGCGGCGCCACGCACTGGAAGCCGGGCATCTATGCGGGCCACAAGGGCAGCCTGTCAAGCCCGCCGAGGTGGAGCGCGCCCCCGTCGTGCGCGTTCGTGGGCCCGCGATGATGCGCCGGGTCAGGCTGGCGCTCGCCACGGTCGTCATAACGGCGGCCGTCCTGACGCCGACCTCCTCGGGCGCCGATACGGACGGATCAGCCGATGGTGCTGTGGACGCAACTCCGCAGTGCGCACAGGGCTACAGCTACAACTCGGTGAGCGGCGACTGCGAGAAACACGAGACCCAGACGGCCCGCGCGTCGTGCCCTGCCACGATCGGCGGTCACGCCGTAGAGGTGTCCGGCAGCGACTGCGTCACCACCACGGCGCACACCACGCTGCCCACCTACTCGTGCAACACCGCCGAGCGGTGGGCGCTGGTCGGCAACCCGCCCGAGTGCCAGCGCACCGTGACCCGCCAAGTCACCACACGGAGCGTCGTGACCGAGCATGTGCCGTACACCCAGGAGTACACGGTGCGCGTCAAGAGCGTCGTGACCGAGCATGTGCCATATACCCAAGAGTACACGGTGCGCGTCAAGAGCGTCGTGACCGAGCATGTGCCGTACACGACGCGGGTGCGCTACTGCGTCTCTTGGGATGTGGTGATCGGCCAGTCGGTGTGCGTGAAGTACGGGCATCGCACCAAGCAGGTGTGCTGCAAGCCGGTGACCCGCACGGTGTACCGCGACGAGACTCGTACTCGTCAGGTGTGCTGCAAGCCGGTGGCTCGCACGGTCACCGC
Organism: Acidimicrobiia bacterium; assembly: GCA_022826045.1. Lineage (GTDB taxonomy): Bacteria > Actinomycetota > Acidimicrobiia > Acidimicrobiales > Poriferisodalaceae > Poriferisodalis. Next base: position 8,576 of record JAJDVQ010000076.1, read on the forward strand.
GACGCGGACGGTGCGCGAGACCCAGTCGGCGGTGCCGTCCGCGTCGTGCACGGCCGCGGGTTATTCGCTCAACTCGTCGTCGAGGTGCGAACGCCCGGCCGGCATCCGCCTGGGGGCGGTCAGCCGTAGCTGCGCCGGTGGCTGGACGGCGGCGTCAGGCGATTCCGGCACCTGCGAGCGCACGCTCACACGAGCCCCGACATGGACGTGCGCGGCAGGGCATTCGGTCGACCGCGCCACGACACCGCCGCACTGTCACCCCGATGAAGAAGAAGACCCAGTCGGCGAGGACGATCCCGAATGCACCACCGCGTTGAGCACGCTGGGTTCGGGGACGGTGACGCGCAGCGGGTCGTGGGCGGCGGGCTGCGAGTCGGTGCACAAGAGCACCGACCAGGTGCCGTACTACGCGTGGCGGTTCACGTTCGCTGTCGCCGGCGCGGCGACGCTCGATCTCGATGCGGTCTCTTCGGGTGATCCGCATGTGTACGTGACCGGCAGCGACGGCACTGTGGTGGGTTCTGATGACGATTCGGGCGCGGACGGGCGCGACAGCCGCATCCGCGGTCTCAGCCTCGTGGCGGGCACGTACACGATTGAGGTGACCACCGGGTCCGATCGGCTGACTGGCAGTTTCACGCTGACGCTCAAGCTGACGGCTGCCGCTGCGGTGAGCATCGGCGGTTTCGCTGATGCCGAGGCGACGCCTGCGCTCGGCGAGGCTGCTGCTGTGGTTGCTTCGGGGTTCACGGTTTCGCCTGCGGATGCCAAGTGCTCTGTCAAGCCTGATGCTGCTTCGGTCTCGCCGGCGTCGGGTGCGTCGCGTACGGTCAGCCTGAGTGTCGCGTCGGCCACGACGGTCACTGTCGAGGTGGCCTGCGCTTCGGGAACAATGAGTGATACGGCGTCGGCGAAGTTCAAGGCGAACCCGGCGCCTGTGCGCATCAGCGGTTTCGGCGACGCATCCGCGCCTGCAGGTGATGCCGACAGCGCGGTGGTCTCCGAAGACTTCGATGTCGTCCCCACGGACGCCGTGTGCACTGCGACGCCTGGATCTGCGTCGGTGTCGCCCGCAACGGGCGGCGCCCGCACGGTGTCGTTGAGAGTGGACAAAGGCACGAATGCGACCGTCGGGCTGATGTGCTCGAAGCAGGGAGCATCGCATCGGGTCTACGCGGAGTTCACTGTGACGCGTGTGGGGGGCTGCACGACACAGTTGGGCGTGTTCGGTTCGGGCGGTGTGAGGGTGCAGGGCACGCTGAGCGCGCAAGGGGGTTGCATGTCGGCGCGTCGCCGTGCCGGCACCGGCGGCGATCATTATGCGCGTCGTCACGTGCTCGAGCTGGAGAGAGCGGGGTGGGTGACGGTGGCGCTGAAGTCGGCATCGTCGAATAGGTGGCTGGTGGACATGTATCTGCTGATCCTCGACGGCGACGCAGCCGACGGGTCCGGCATGGTGCTTGCGTCCAACGACGATCAGTGCCGCCCCAGCGACTATGCCTGCCGGGGCCGTTACGGCGGCAGTCACCGCGACTCGCGGATCGTCCGCAAGCTGCTGGCCGCGGGCACCTACACCGTCGAGGCCACCACCTACCACGCCGAAAGCGACGGCGACTACGTCCTCGCCGTCAAAGCCGACCACACACCGGCTGCTCGCCAGCCGGCGAGTCTGCGCGTCAAGAACGGCACCACCGCGACCAGCACTTGGAGCTATCAGCCCGTCAGCACCGCGACGAAGCTGGCGTCGTCGTTCCCTGGCGGTCTCACCGCTTCGTTCGATGCGAGCGGCGGCCGGGCCAAGCTCGCCGTCACGCCCAGCGAAGTCGGCCAGTACGCAGTGCTCGTCACCTACAGCAATGGGCCCGAGACTCTCACCAAATCCACCACCGTCACCTCCTACTGCCCCACCGGCCAAATCGAGCTCCCGTCCGGCTGCGGCACCGAGTTGAAGCCTTTGGGCAAGGGAGCCGACGTGTTTGTGAGAAACCCGCCTCACGGTTATGCGCCTGATTCTGCTTGTCATGAGTCCGAGTTGACGGAGTCTCAGACGTACTTGTGGTGTAGGAGGATCCGCGACACACGGACGTATATCCTGCGGTCGGATCCGAAGATTATAGAGACGGGGGACCGGATCGTCACGAAGAACGGAGATTTCGGCCGAATCTTGATGATCAAGCCGGATGGTTCTTCCGATGGCGACCCGCTCGAAGCACTTGAGGGCTGCCAGCCGATCACCTCGGAACATTGGCAGTGCGATTACTATTCCGATCAGATGTTCCAAACCGTGCTGGAGCATGGCTCGTTCTTTGACTACGCTTTGCCTGCGCTGCGCAAGGGGGTGCTCGATCCTGTGGGGAAGCTGAGCGTGTGCGCGGGCTTTTTCCTGCGGGCACGGCTTACTCCGAGTCCCCAGGCCAGCGCAGCAGCTATCGGCGCTTGCACCGCGACGGTGGTGCCGCCGAAGTCATGAAAGGGACGAGCGCGTGATGCATGGGAACGCGGGGCAGACAGGCAGTGAGATGAACGTCAGCGCGGGTACCGACTTGACTCGCGACCGCGGACCGAGGTGGGTGACTGTGATGATGATGGTCTTGGCGGGATTGTTGGCCGGTTGTGCAGGTGCCGACCGCAGCACCTATGAGAACGCGTTGTCGCTGGACATCGAGCAATCCGGAGTTAGTTCAGCAAGCTCCGGCTCTGCGAACGCCACATCTGAGTTTGACTTGCATGATCTCAATCGTCGCGAACTCCGCGATGGCCCTGCCGTTGAGCATCTCGGCGCAGCTCAAATGCTGCGAAACGTCGGTGTCATGGAACTGCTTAGCAGCTACATCGTCAACATTCCCACAGGTGCTTTTTTCCTACCGAATTTCGAACTGCAGGCTGCGATGTCGGCATCGCGAATCGCGCACGGCGATGCAAGTGCTGAAGCCAGACTCTTGTGGGACTTTGAACGTGAGATGTTGTCCATTGTGCGCAACGCTGAGTCGTTCTGGTCGCCAGCGCCGACTGAAGTTGACCTGTTGCATGAAGCGTTCTTCGAAGTCTTCGAGCAGTGTGGGCGGGATTCGCCGTGGCCCGACGCCAAGATGGCCGACCGGGAAGGCAACTCTGCCGGCGATGTACTGTATCTTGATCCCGACTGGAGTATCTCACTATATGAATATAGGGAACTGCTACATGTTTGCGGCCGGTATGCGGCAACATATCCGACACTTGAGCCAGATATTCGCGATGAATTACTGCTGCCACAGCGAACGTATTTTGCGCAAGAGGTTATCAACCGCTTGAACCATGACAGCTGGCCGTTGGAAATTCCCCAGAAGTATCAGGCTGAGATAGATGACCTGCGCGTGAACGGTTGGTAGCAAAGATCAGTGCCGCGGTATCGTTATTTGTCGGGGCGGCCACGACGGTCACGGTGACCTGCGCCAAGGGTGCCCTCGGTGGCACGGCCGCAGCGAAGTTCAAGGCGAATCCGGCGCCGGTGTGCATCAGCGGTTTCGACGACGCGGCGGAGATGGGGCCGATGCCGGGTTCGTCGCGCAGGGTGGTGCCGTGCTGGTCGAGCAGCTCGTTGATGAGCCGTTCGAGGCGGCGGATCTCGTGGCGTGCCTGGCGGTCTTGGTCGATGAACGTCTGGAGCTGCGCGAGGCGGTATCTGCCGGCTGGAGTGGTGGCGCTGGCGGGGTCGATGTGTTCGAGGCGGCGCAGCCGGGCTTCGATCTTGCCGACGCTGGCGAGCTGGTCGCGTATCTCGGCGGGCGGCTTGGAGATCTGGTCCGCGGCATGGTGCAAACCCAGCGTGCGTGCGGCTGCCAGCGCCCGGCGATGCTCGAGCACAGCCTCGATCTCCGCGACGAGGGGGTCATAGACCTCCAGCGCCTGGACCGGGCCGAGGGCGGGCTCGGCCAGCAGCGCCCGTGCTGAGGCGACCGCGTCGACGGCGTCGGTCTTGTCCAGCCGCCGAGAGCGGCGCTGCGCGGCCGAGCGCGACACAGGGACCTCGCGGGCGTCGAACCCCGCCGCGGCCAGGCGATCGAGACATGGACTCCCCATTTCGCCGATCCCTCCACGCCGACCAGGCAGACGCCGTGCGCGTCGAGCAGATCGATCGCCGCTCCGCAGCCGGCGGCGGTGTTGTCGTAGGTCTCATGGGTCAGCTCGACGCCGTTGGCGTCGACGATCCCCAAAGTGAAGGTGTCCTGGTGGGGTCGATCCCCCCGACTGGCGGTGTCATGGGGTGCTCCTGCTGGAAGTGATGCTCCGGCGGGTCCGGGATCGGCAGGGGCGCTTCGTCACATCCGAGTCGAGACGTTCAGGCTCCCACCGAGACAGGAGCGCTCCTGCGGCCCCACACTCGACGCGACACGTCTGACAACAGGCACAAGGCCAAAAACTTGAGCCTTCGCGTTTTTTGGGATGGGGCTGCTGGGCTCGGCTGGGTCAGGTTATGTGGTGAGGATGCCGCGGGCTTCGAAGTTGGCGTGGTTGGCGGAGCCGTGGGCTTTGCGGCGCAGGACCTGGAGCAGGTTGTTGGTTCCTTCGATGCGGCCGTTGGGGGGCCGCCCGGCGCGGTGCCAGCCGAG
>JAJDVQ010000062.1 GCA_022826045.1 Acidimicrobiia bacterium
TCCGAGACATCACCAGCGTTGACCTCGTAGAGGAGGGCTCCAGCACCGCGTACCGCTCTGCCCGGGGGGTGCTCAAGACGCACGAGCCGGCCGAGCTGCTCGTCCGCCGGATGCGGGATGACCAATAGCCCCCGGCGCGCCTACTTGGACGCGAACGTCTTCATCGCCTACTTGGCGAACGAAGCTGGCCGCGCTTCGGTCGTGGCATCGCTTCTTGAAGATGCCGAGCGTGGCCGTATCGAGTTGTTGACCTCCGTCCTCTCCGTGACCGAGGTTGCCTTCGTGGCCAGCGAGCATGCATCAGGCGACCCGGACGCAGACGAGAACGCGATCGCGCAACTCTGGATCGCGGAATCACCCATCAAGCTCGTTGACTTATCGATGCGTATCGCCGAGCGCGCTCGCGAAATCGTCCGAGCGTCGCGCAAGAGCAACATGCGACGCATCAAGCCGCCAGATGCCATTCATCTCGCTACGGCCGAAATGCATGGATGTGCTCGCTTCTTCACCTACGAAGCCGATACGACTCGCCCACAGTGGGAACACTGGGTAGCGCTCACCGTCAGCGAGCCGTTCAGCGATAACCCGCGGCTCGATTTCAACTGACAGGCGAAGCCGGGCCCGTTCCGGTCACAACCCAGGCAGCGCAGCCGAGCCCAGACAATGGGCATCCGGCGACGGCACACCAAGCGGAAGCAGAGCGGCGACGGTCAACGTCCAAATACTGCAGTCGCGGAATCAGCCGGACACCATCGGCGCGCATCGAGCACGGATGGGTCAGCACGACGCCGAGGCCCTCGGATTCGGGCGTCAACCCGGGAATGGTCATCCCATCGAACGCGTCACCGGCCATGAACGGGCGTGCATGCTGCACTTCCGCTGGCGCGATGGTCAGCGATAACCAAAAGTGCAACCAAGTGTGTTACGCATCCGCGCCGCCCGCGGCCAGCCCCAAGGTGCACGCAGGGAGAGGTTCCGTTCGGAGACGCCCGGAGAACGGACCCTGCGGCCAACGTCTGGCTTCCCGGACTGTGAGGTGGCCGCAATATCTCAGACCGGTGCTTGACATCGAGCAAGCGTCCGAGACGAGCAATGTTCGCCGTCGCTGTTCAACCCGGGAGTGTCTTGGCATTCAGCCCGCGATGCGGCGAGCGTTGGCCGCGATGACAGAATGAGCACATGAGTGGATCGGCTGGGGGGGCACCGCAGATTGACGGTGGGCGTTTGATGCGTCGCCTGGATGAGCTCGCCCAGATCGGCGCCATCGAAGGCACGACGGGCAACTGCCGGCTTGCGCTCACCGACGAGGACCGGGCCGGGCGTGACCTGGTCGGCACGTGGATGGCAGATCTGGGTCTCGAAGTCACTGTCGACGGCCTGGGCAATGTCGTGGCCTGCACGGAGCCGGGAGGCATTGCCGACTCGGTGATGATGGGCAGCCACATCGACACGGTTGCCACCGGCGGACGTTACGACGGCAATCTCGGGGTGCTGGCCGGGCTGGAGGTCATCGAGTCGGCGCTGGCGAGTGGCCGGATGCCGGCTCGCCCGCTGTCGGTGGCGTACTTCACCGACGAGGAAGGCAGCCGGTTCGCGCCCGACATGCTCGGCAGCCTCGCCTACGTGGGCGGCATGGCCCTCGAGGAAGCGCTGGAGATCACCGACCGCGACGGCATCGCGGTGGGCGACGAGCTGGATCGCCTCGGCTATCGCGGTGCCGCGCCTGTGCCTGGCACAGTGCCCTACGCCTACATGGAGCTGCATATCGAGCAGGGACCGGTGCTGGAGTTCCACGAAACCCAGATCGGCGTGGTGGAAGGCGTGCAGGGCATCTCATGGACCGAGGTCACGCTCGGCGGCCAGTCGAATCACGCCGGCACCACGCCGATGCCGCTGCGGCGCGATGCCGGGCTCGCAGCGTGCCGCATAGCCGGCGAAGTGCGCGAACTGGCGCACAACATCGGCGACTCGCAGGTCGGCACCGTCGGCTCCATCTCGCTGGTGCCGAACCTGGTCAACGTCATTGCCGGCGCGGCGGTGATGACCGTGGATCTGCGCAACACCTCCGAGGCGATGCTGCAGCACGCGGAGGCTCGGCTCGACGAGATCGTGCGTCGCAATGCGGAGGAGGAACACCTCGACGCATCGATGCGGCGCACCGCCCGGTTCGAACCCGTCGAATTCCATCCGGCGGTCATCGACCTCGTCGAGCGCTGCGCTGCCGAGGCGGGCCTGACGCACCGTCGCATGCCGTCTGGCGCAGGCCACGACGCGCAGATGCTGGCTCGTGTCTGCCCGACCGCAATGATCTTCGTGCCCAGCTTCGACGGGGTCAGCCACAACCCCGCCGAGTACACGTCGCCTGAGGACATCGAGGCAGGCGCGAATCTGCTGGCCGACGTCGTGTGGCGACTGGCCAGCGGCGACATCGACGGCGAGCTGACCGCCAATGGAGCGCCAGCGTGAGGCTCATCAACGTGGGAGCCGCGCAGCTTGGGCCGATCGCCCGCTACGAGACCCGTGCCAAGGTGGTCGAGCGGTTGATCGCCTTGCTGCATCAAGCAGCAGATCGAGGCTGTGATGTGGTGGTTTTCCCGGAGCTCGCACTCACCACGTTCTTTCCTCGCTGGTACTTCCCCGATGAGGCGCCCGAGCTGCTCGCATACTTCGAGACGGAGATGCCCTCAGCGGAGACCCAGCCGCTGTTCGACGAGGCCAAGCGGCTCGGCATCGGCTTCCACCTGGGCTATGCCGAGCTGACGCCTGACGGCCGCCGCTTCAACACGGCGATCCTCGTGGACAGCGAGGGCAGCCTCGTGGCCAAGTACCGCAAGGTGCACATTCCGGGGCACGAAGAGCACGAGCCGCAACGACCTTTCCAGCATCTGGAGCGTCGCTACTTCGAGGAGTCCTCCGAAGGCTTCAGCGTGTGGCGGGCGTTCGGCGGTGTCATGGGCATCGCCCTGTGCAACGACCGTCGCTGGCCAGAGACCTACCGGGTGATGGGCCTCCAGGGTGTCGAGATGATCTTCATCGGCTACAACACGCCGCTGTTCTATGCCCCCGACCCGACTCAGGATCCCCTGCAGGCCTTTCACAATCACCTCGTCATGCAGGCAGGCGCCTACCAGAACGGCACCTGGGTGGTCGGCGTCGCCAAGGGCGGCACCGAAGAGGGTGTGGAATCGCTCGCGCACTCGGCGGTGATCGCCCCGTCAGGCCAGATCGTGGCCCAGGCGGTCACCGACGGTGACGAGCTGATCACTGCCCAGTGCGATCTCGACTGGTGCTCGCACTACAAGAACACGCTGTTCAACTTCGACCGCTACCGCCGACCTGAGACCTACCAGCTGATCGGCCAGCAGAAGGGCGTGATCCCGCCGCCGTAACCGTCGAGAGGCTGAGCCGACAGGCGAAGCCGTGGCCCGAGCGGCCCGTGAGCGCAGCGAACAAGAGCGGGAAACAACGGGTGCGACAACGAGAAGGCTCAGCTATTCGCGCCGCTTCCTAGGGCCGGTGGTGTGAGTTGCCCCGCGGTGGTGCGACAATGGCCTGCGGGGAAGGGACGACGAGGTCCCGGAGACGAGGATTCCAATGACCACCGAGTTCGTGCTGAACGGCACGCCGGTCACCGTCGCGAGCGATCACGAGCACCTGCTGGCGGCACTGCGAGACGAGCTGGGGATCATCTCGCCCAAGGACGGTTGCGCTCCGTCAGGTCAATGCGGTTGCTGCACGGTGCTGGTGGACGGCAAAGCCCGAGTGGCCTGCCAGACCAGCCTCGAACGCTCAGCCGGCACTGAGATCACCACAGTCGAGGGCTTCGATGAGGCCGAGATGGATGCGATGGCGAACACGTTCGCGGCGCACGGCGCCCTGCAGTGCGGTTTCTGCACGCCGGGCATCGTGGTGCGGCTCAAGGCCCTGCTCGACCGCAAGGGCTCGGCGCTGACCCGTGAAGAGGCCAGCCGCCACCTGGGCGGGCACCTGTGCCGCTGCACCGGTTACACCAAGATCCTCGACGCGGTCGAGTCGCTGGCTGCGGGAGAGGTGCCAGTGGCGCTGCCCCCCAAGGGCGTCGGCAGCTCCGGCGTCCGCTACGAGGCCCGCGAGCTCACGCTGGGCAGCCGTCCCTACATCGACGACATGTATCCGGCCGGGATGCTGCACGGCGCGCTGCGCTTCGCCGATCATGCCCGTGCCGACGTGCTCGCGATTGACACGAGTGCGGCCGAGGCCGAGCCCGGGGTGCAGGCGGTGTTCACTGCGGCCGACATCCCCGGCGTGCTGCGAGTGGGCCTGATCCACAAGGACTGGCCGGTGATGATCCCGGTCGGCGGGCGCACGTCCTACCTCGGCGACGTGCTCGCCATCGTCGTGGCCGACAACCGGCCTGCTGCTCGACGTGCTGCAGAGCTGATCGAGGTGTCCTACGACGTCCTCGAACCCATGACCGACCCGGTGCGAGTGAAGGACAGCGACATCGACGCCGTCTGGGAGCTCGACGGCAACATCCTGTCCCGCTCCACCTACTCCCGCGGCGACGTCGACGCTGCGCTGGCCGTCTCCGCGCATGTCGTGACTGAGACGTTCCAGACCCAGCGCATCGAGCACGCCTATCTCGAGCCCGAGTCGACGCTTGCGGTGCCCACGCCCGCCAACGGGGTCGCCGCCGGTTTGCACGTGTACACCGGCGGCCAGGGCATTTGGGACGACCGCAACGACATCGCAGCAGTACTGGCGCTCGACCCCTCCATCGTGACGACCGAGCTGGTTTCGAACGGCGGAGCATTCGGCGGCAAGGAGGACATGTCGAACCAGGCCCACACTGCGTTGGCCGCATGGCTGACGGGTCGTCCGGTGCGCATCACGCTGTCGCGTGAGGAGTCGCTCCTCATGCACCCCAAGCGGCACCCCATCCGCATGACCTATGAGGTCGGCTGCGACGCCGACGGCAAGCTCACCGCCGTGCGGGCGCGCATGTTCGGCGACTCGGGTCCCTACGCGTCGGTGGGCATGAAGGTGCTGGAACGGTCGGCCGGGCATGCCACCGGGCCGTACCTAGTGCCGGCGGTGGATGTCGAGTCGGTCGCGGTGCGCACCAACAACCCGGTGTGCGGCGCGTTCCGCGGTTTCGGTGCCAACCAAGCACAGTTCGCCATGGAAGGCGTGATGGACCGGCTGGCCGAAGCGGTAGGCATCAGCGGGTTCGAGATGCGAGAGCGCAACGTGGTGGTGCCCGGGGGAGTGTGGGGACCGGGCCAGATCATGGACGACGGCTGCCTGGGCGCCCAGGCGTGCCTCGATGCTGTGCGCGAGCCCTACGAGGCAGCCCGCGCCGCTGGCAAGCCGGTGGGGATCGGCCTGGGGCTGAAGAACTCCGGCCTCGGGAACGGCTTCAAGGAGATCGCCAAGGCGATCGTGCGCTTCTGCGACGACGGTACCGTCGAGGTGCGGCACTGCTGGACGGAGATGGGCCAGGGCGTGCACACCGTGGCGCTGCAAGTGGCCGTGGAGGAGCTCGGTGTCGACCCCGAAGCAGTGCGAGTGATCGTGGATTCCACACGCGAGCTCGGTGCCGGCCAGACCACTGGCAGCCGAGGCACGCTCATGGGCGCAGGCGCGGTGGCCGATGCGTGCCGTGCTGCACTCGCCGACGGCTGCCGGCCCGAGACGGACTACGAGGGCGAGTACCGGGTGGACTGGACGAACTCGCTGTCGGAGGGCTTGGAGCACCCGGTCATCCATTCGACCTTCGGCTACGCCGCCCAGGTCGTCATCCTCGACCCCGACTCCGGCGATGTGGAGCGAGTCATCGCCGCTCACGATGTCGGCCGAGCCGTGAATCCGGTGCTGTGCGAGGGCCAGATCGAGGGCAGCGTGCACATGGGACTCGGCTACGCGCTCAGCGAGGGCTTTCCTGCCGATGCCGACGGGCGTCCGCTCAACTCCACGCTGCGCAGCCTCGCGATCATCCGGCCCAAGGACATGCCCGACGTCGACGTGATCCTGGTGGAGTCGCCGCAGCCCGGTGCTCCCTACGGCATCAAGGGCGTCGGCGAGATCGGCCTCGTGCCCACAGCCGGCGCGGTGGCGGCTGCGCTGCGCGAGCACGAGGGCGTCTGGCACAACGAGCTGCCGATGCGCAACCCGTCCAACCGCGAGCGTGCTGACGCTTGGGTCTAGGCACTCCCGCCGCACAATCTGAGGGCGGCGACGCAATCCAGGCTCACGACTGGCAGAGTGCTCGCCATGACATCACCTGGATCAGTCACCTTCGGTCTGCTGCTGCCTTCGCGAGAGCTGGCGATGTATCCGCCGCACGACGGCGATCCGCGCCGACTTGTCGAATGGGCCGTGCGAGCGGAAGAGCTTGGTTTCGACGCCGTGTGGATCGGCGACTCCTTGCTCGCCAAGCCGAGAGCGGAGCCGCTCTCGGTGCTGGCGGGCGTGGCCGCGGCCACCGAGCGCATCGATCTCGGCACGGCGGTGCTGCTGGCCTCGATGCGCAGCGCCACGCAGCTCGCCCAGCAGGCGGCCACGGTGGATGCGCTGTCGGGCGGCAGGCTCATCCTGGGTGTCGGCGCAGGCCCTCCCGGGGCGGAGGTCAACGCCGATTTCGACCTGGTCGGTGCCGACTTCAACCGGCGAGGCACCCGGATGATGGATGCGGTGCATCGGGCTCGTGAGCTCTGGCGCGCCGAAGGCACACCGACCCAACAGCGGCTGCAGCCGGTCTGCGCAACCGAGGGCGGGCCACGCCTGTGGCTGGGGGGCTCAGGCCCGCGCGGACTCGAACGCGCAGGCCGGCACTTCGACGGCTGGTTCCCGACTGCCCCCTCGGTAGACGCATTCGCTGAGCAGCTCGCCACCGTGCGAGCTCATGCTGCCGAAGCAGGCCGTGACCCGGCGTCGATCACCGCGGCGGCGTACCTGACAGTCAACATCGGCGAGCCGGAAACCGCAGCCGCCGAGGTGGCAGAGCATTCGAAGCTCTACTACGGGGTAGAGATCGAGGTGCTCCGGCGCATCATGGGCACCTACTCGGGCACACCTGCCGAGGTTGCCGCCTGGCTGCAGAGCTACATCGACGCCGGCTGCGAACACCTTTGCATCCGGTTGGCCTCGCCCGATGTCGACACCCAACTCGACCGCCTCGTCGAGGTACTCCCCGACCTGAACGGCGAGTGATCCCGCGAAGGCTCAAGTCTTGCTAGTACTACACCGAGAGTCTTGCTAGTACTATACCGAGATAGCGGCGAGCATCTGGTACCTTACCCGCGGCAATCAGCCATCACTCAGTAGGAGCAAGGAATGAAGAAAAGTATAGCCGTCATGTTCGCCATGGCGATCTTCTTGTCAGTCATGGTGGACCCCGCAGGCGCTGAAGATGAGGGAGTATCAGGTGATTCCACAGGCAATGATGAATCTTCAGACCAGCAGGCGGGGTCAGATTCAAAGGCGGCCAAGAAGGAATTTAAGAAGTACCTGTGGGCTCTCAACAAAGAGTCCGCAGGCCTAGCGAGTCAGAGTGCAGATGGCGAACAAGATGACATCGAATTCTACTGCTGCCAGCTTGGTCCCGAATTCCAAGATGACGCGACCGGCTGTACAACTCGAGCAGATAATCCACACATCTCCACAAGCCGCAGACGTTCAGGACAAGGCACTTACATTAAGGGCAAAGGTGTGGTCCAGTGCAATAACAAGGTCTCCTATATACACCTCGCGGTGAAACTGCAGACACAACGATGGTGGGGAACGTGGCAAGGGGCTACTCGGTGGCACAAGAAAGGGAAGGCAGACCGAACGGAATGGTATCATTCGGCTGAACTTCAGTTCGGTAACCATCAAGGTCGTTTTCGGACCCTGGTTGCCAGTGAGGTCACGCTCTATAACGGCGAAGAGCATTACGCTAAAGCTCTCTCACGCCATGTCAAAATAACCAACCCGAACTAGAGATCTGATGAGATCTGTTCGCTCTCGATGGTGACATTGGTGCCAGCGCTTCTATGAACGGTGAGCATGAACGCGGCAACGCTCCGCTGGACGATCAAGGTCATGTGGGTAGTCGTGAGCTCTATTGTTCGGAAATAGTTGATGAATGGAATCCGCGCCATCGTCTTGCAGATGACACGTTTCTTGCCATAGCGACTGACTGTGGAAACGATGGCCGAATTGGCCGTTGTTGGTCTTCAGCTATCATCGATTGTCTTCGACAGGAATCTTGCGATACTACAGTGGAAATGTGTTATCCAGGATCGTTGTCTTTCTTGGAAAGCAGTCTTCCGCAAGACGCTGATATCAAACTCAATATAGGGGAACTTGAGTCCGTACGACAAGCTGTGGAGAAAAGCTATTTCTGGGGCCTTATTCGTCGGCAGATATGGAATCCGCCGACTGTCCGACGTTTCGAAACTGATATGCAGACGTGTGTTGAACTATTTGAGGCCACTGCCGCGTGGCGGAATCCAACAGTTGAATCATCCTTGTACGATCGCTATGGTGTCGGCTGCGTTGGCTGGGCACACGAAGTCGCTTGTATGAGCAGTAGTGCAATCTGGATGGTAACGGATCCAGAATATTCCGTAACGCTAGTCAGCGATCGTCCTGCACTGTATGAGTCTCTGGAACTCTGTCGGCGTGCTGATACATGGTGCGATGCGACAATAGTTGTACGAAATGCGCAGTTCTTGACGATGCAAGAATGCATCGCGCTAGTTTATTCCGAAAGCACCAGCGATTGAGTGGCGTAGAAATTGGCGAATGGAGCCGCCCGTGCAATTGTTTCAGATGGAGCATGCAAGGAAGCTGCGCTCACTATCAGTATGCATAGTTACGGTTTCGTCATTGACGATGGTCGGGTGCGCGGATTCTTCGAATGATGAGGATGTTGCTTCAAGCACTGCTGCTGTATTGCCCGTGACAACATTGCTCGTTTTGGATGTCCTCGTGCCATCGCTTGTGGCAGTTTCAGACTCTGGACAGAAGTGTGAAGCGCGTTTACTTGAATCTGATTGGAGTTATCCGCGAAGCTACGTCAAGGAACTGATACCTCCAAGCGTGCATAGCTTTCCATCTTGCACTTTGATCATGGATCGGAAGAACCCGGCCGCTGGCGATATCGGGATCCTAGAGTTGCGGTTTGGTGAGGACTCTTCTCTGCCAGATGTAGTTGACGTTACTTGGTTCAAGAGACTGCCCGAGTCTGACGCTGATGTCATCTACGTGACTGAATGTGCATCTGAAACGAGCAAGTGTCGAGTCAGCGAAGATCGTCGAAGTGTGATCGTAGTACCGCCAACTGATGCAGTGAAGGCGGGTGTGTGGGCGATGTGGCTGACGCCCGAGGGCGTGGAGATCGGTCCGGATGCCTTCGATGCCTTCAACACTGCGTTCTGGGGAGTGAGCCTCAAGTGACCTCAGCTACGCGCAGTTTTGAAGCCAGGGACGCCGTGCTAGCGATGAGTTCCAATGCATACACGGGTGCGATGACGCCGGGACTGGTGTGCTCGCATCATCACCTCTACTCGGCGTTGGCCAGGGGCATGCCTGCGCCGCCACGCACGCCGGGAGGCTTTGCCGAGATCCTCGAACTGGTGTGGTGGCGCCTCGATCGTGCGCTCGACCTCGAGATGCTGGAGTGGTCGGCGAAGCTCGGTGCGCTGGAAGCGCTGGAATCGGGCTGCACTGCCATTGTCGATCATCACGAGTCGCCCAACGCCATTGAGGGCTCGCTCGACGTGATCGCGACGGCATGCGCCGAGGTCGGCGTGCGGGTGAGCTGTTGCTACGGCGTGACCGACCGTCACGGCGCTGGCGGCGCCAGGCGCGGCCTCGCAGAGAACGAGCGCTACCTGGCCGCTGGCGGCTTGGGGTACGTCGGCGTCCATGCGTCGTTCACCTGTACCGACGACACGCTGGCGGCGGCCGCAGACTTGGCTCGCCGGCACGAAGTCGGAGTGCACATTCACGTGGCCGAAGGGCCGCCGGATGCCAACGCCGCGGAGCGGCTGGCCGGTCTCAGCGACGAACGCTGGCTGCTCATCCATGGCGTGCACCTGCCCACCGACCACGGCCTCGCGGGGACGATCGTGCACAACCCTCGCTCCAACATGAACAATGCAGTCGGCTACGCCAATCCCGGCCGGTTCGCCGAATCGAACCCCATCGCGCTCGGCACCGACGGCATCGGCTCAGACATGCTCGATGAGTTCCGGGTGGCCTACGCCCGGCTGCGCGAGCACGACGTGACCGCCTCGCCCGACCCGCCGTGGGAGTGGCTCGCAGAAGGCTGGGAGCTGATGCCTGATGCCCGCAGCGACACGGTGCGCTGGTCGTACCCCAGTGCCGATCCGTGGCACCTCGCCTACACCCCCGGCGTGCACCCCCTCGACATCACGGTCAACGGCGAGCAGGTACTGGTGGGCGGTGCCGCGACGCGTGTCGACCCCGCCGAGGTGCGGGCCAAGGCGGCTGAGCAGGCCCAGCGGCTGTTCGCTGCGCTCGACGAACTCGACTGAGACCGAACTCGACGGAATTACTGGATTGGGGAGGTCAGCAATGGGTGCTCTGGTCAATCGGAACCCGCTGTTCGACGGGCGCGACTGGCCGGCTGTGCCGCCTGAGGTGATGGCGTTTCATCGCCGGCTGCCTGCGTACGCGCCGACGCTGGTTGTCGATGCTCCCCGGCTGGCCGACAGCCTCGGCGTGGGGCGAGTGCTGGTGAAGGCCGAGACGCAGCGCATGGGCCTGCCCTCGTTCAAGATTCTGGGTGCGTCGTGGGCGTCATACCGCGCTGTCTGCGAGCACATCGGCGAGGAGCCCCCGCCGTGGGCCAACATCAACGAGCTGGCGGCCAGCCTGGCGCACCTGCGGCCGATGACGCTGGCGGCTGCCACCGACGGCAACCACGGGCGAGCGGTCGCATTCATGGCACGCCTGCTGGGCTTCGACGCGCACATCCTGGTGCCCGACGGCACCTCGGAGGCTCGCATCGCCGCGATCGAGGGCGAGAGCGCGGCGGTGACCGTCGTGGACGGCACCTACGACGACGCCATCGAACAGAGCGCCGAGCTGGCAAGCGATCGCTGCCTCGTCGTGTCGGACACTTCGTGGCCCGGATACGAGACCATCCCCGCCAACGTCGCCGAGGGCTACACGACGATCTTCGCCGAGGTCGACGATGCACTCGCCGCCAACGGCATCGACCAACCAGATCTGGTCGCCGTCCCCGTGGGTGTCGGCGCTTTCATGGCTGCGGCGGTCACCCACTACCGCAGCGGGAAGCACCGGCCGGTGCTGGTGTCGGTGGAGCCCGACGACGCCAACTGCGTGCAGATGTCGACGATCAACGGGGAGATCACCGAGACTTCCGGCCCGCACCGGTCGATCATGGTCGGCCTCAACTGCGGCGTGCCCTCGCCGCTGGCGTGGCCGATGATGGCGAGCGGCGTCGACTGGTGCGTCTCGGTGGACAGCGACGCAGCCGGTGCGGCCATGGGTGACCTGGCCGATTCTCAAGTGGTCGCCGGCGAGACCGGCAGCGCCTCGCTGGCCGGCGTGCGAGCGCTCCTGGCCGATGAGCAGGGCTCAGCGGCGCTGGATGACCCTGCGAGCGCCACCGTGCTGATCATGGTCACCGAGGGTGCCACCGACCCAGCGAACTACGAACGCATCGTCGGCCGCCCCCACACCGAAGTAGGCCGGGTGCTATCCGCAGTACGTTGAGCGCCAGCCAAGTGGCCTGAGACACGGGGGAGGCTCGTCATGCCGCTGGATCAAGCGAACTATCAGGCAATGCTCATCGACAAGCGCGACAACGGCGTCGCCGTGGTCACGCTGAATCGCCCAGAACGGCTCAACGCCGTCAACGGCCAGATGCACCACGAGATGGCCAGCTTCACCCGCGACGCTCAGACCGATGACGACGTGAAGGTCGTGGTGCTCGCCGGCTCAGGCCGTGCGTTCTGCGCCGGTGGCGACTTCAGCGACACCGGCGGGCCGGCAGTCAGCTTCGAAGAGGGGCGCCAGATCGTCGACCACCTGCTCGAGCTGCGCAAGCCGATCATCTCCGCTGTTCAGGGCTACGCCATGGGCCTCGGCGCCAACATCGCCCTGCTGTGCGATGTCGTCGTGGCAGGGCACAGCTCGGTGTTTGCCGACACGCACGTCAACATGGGCATCGGCGCGGGCGACGGCGGCCAGGTGATCTGGCCGCTGCTGATGGGCGTGAACCGGGCCAAGTGGCACCTCATGACCGGCGAGCGGGTGACCGGCCAGATGCTCTACGACATGGGGCTCGTCAACTTCCTGGTGGACGATGAGGCGATCCTCGACACCGCAGTCGAGAAAGCAGACCAGCTCGCGGCCGGCCCGCAGAAGGCCATCAGCGCCTCGAAAGTGCCGATCAACAACTGGATCCGGCAGATGTCGGCACAGATCCTGCCGCTGTCGCTCAGCCTGGAGGGCGAGACGTTCCACAGCAGCGATGCCCGGGCGGCCCAGCGGGCATTCGTGGAGAAGCGCCCGCCCAAGTTCGACTAGCCAGACGGGGCGCCGTTCAGATGATGAACGGCAGGTTCGGCAGCGGCGACGTGGAGTTCACCAGCTCCACCTTCTTGCCCGCCATGCGCAAGCCGTCGGCAGTGCGCCGCAAGCGATGCGTCGTGCGGCCCGCCCACAGTCGCAGGTGGCCGGTGGCTTGGACGGCGTGCTCGTAGAGCACGAAGTTGCTGCCCACCTCGAACTCCTCGCCTCCCGCGCTCAGGATCTCGATGTTCGACACCACCCGGCGCATCGACGACGGCGGGTCCTGTGCGTGATGAACGCCGGTGGCGAGCTGCCGGATGCGGGTGCCTAGGCGTGCCCGGTTGTCGTTGATGTAGCTGACCCGGGTGCCGGGCTCGTAGTCGCCTGGGCCGAACGGCACCCAGTAGTGCATGTCGTCGGTGACCAGCGCTTCCCACTCGTCGTAGCGGGACTCGTCCGCCAGCCGGGCTTCGAGATACACGAATGCCTCGATGTCGCGTCGCGTTGGCTCGTCCACGGTCGCCATCGCAGTTGCTCAGACGCCGTTGTGCCGGTCGCCCGCCACGCTGGCCATGACCTCGCGGTAGTGGTGCCAGAAGCCGCGGTTGGTGGTCTCGTCGGTGATGTCGCTCCAGCGCTGACCGTCTGCCGACTGTTCGCGCTCGAGGCCTCGGCTGAGATCCACCCATCCGTCGTCGCCGACAGCAGCCCCTTCGAAGGCACGATGCATGCGTTCGGCGATCAC
The DNA here is from genome assembly GCA_022826045.1 of Acidimicrobiia bacterium. Lineage (GTDB taxonomy): Bacteria > Actinomycetota > Acidimicrobiia > Acidimicrobiales > Poriferisodalaceae > Poriferisodalis. The sequence goes on from JAJDVQ010000062.1 coordinate 13,277, forward strand.
GGCATCGTCGGTCAGGAAGAACGACGCGGGACCCATCGCTGCTTCGGACTGCAGCACCAGCCGCCGGTTGACGCTCTCGTCGGTGCCCTCGACCAGCAGGGGCGTATGGCGGTGCACTGTGACGCCCGGCGAGACCGGCTCGATCCGGGCGATGTTCATCTCGGCCAAGAACAGGTTCGGGAACACCAGCGCGTGCGGTGGGCCGTCCCACATGATCGTCTTGGCCTTCTCGGGGCCATAGGACCCCTCGAGAGCCTCGCAGTAGTCGGCGACTTTTTCGCGTGTGGTGCCCAGCCACGCCAATTCAGCGGTGTAGCTGCGGCGGAAGTCGAGTTCGAGATGGCCGCCGTCGTAGGCGCGGGTGGCCGACTCTGAGGCCTCCTCGCCGGTCATCACGATCTCGTCGTAATAGGTGTCGGGGACGGCCCGCGCCATCGAGGCGTGCGTGAAGTTGAGGTGGTAGCCGTCGTGGTCGCTTTCGGGCCACATCTTCCAGTTCGAGTCGATCCGCTGACCGATCCAGCCGGCCGAGAGGCGGACCCTGCCGGTGGGCGACATATTCGACGTGCGATCAATGAGGTCAGTGCCGCCTGCGCCGAGATGGTCGCTGAGCGGTCCGGCAGTGCCGCTGCGATTGGCGAACACGAACCCCCGGTAGTCGTCGACCTGGCCGGGCCGGTCGAGCCCCAGATCGGCGCTGTCCTTGTGGAAGCCCTTGGGCCCGGGAACGCCGAGCAGCGTGCCGTCGAGGTCGTAGGTCCAGCCGTGGTAGGCGCAGCGGAAATTGCGGTTGTTGCCGTCGTTCTGCGGGCAGAGCGTGGTGCCGCGGTGCGCGCAGCGATTCGCCACGACGCTGATCGCGCCGTCGCGGTTGCGCACCATCAGCACCGGCTCGGTGCCGAGGCGCCGGGAGACCCAATCGCCGATCTCGGGAACCTCCGATTCGTGGCCCACGAAGACCCAGCCGTCGGTGAAGATGCGCTCCATCTCGTCCGCGAACACCCTGGGATCGGTGTAAAGGCTGCCGTGGATGCGGTCGTCCTGCACGAGGTACCGGTAGTCGTTCGATGCCGCTGAGCTCTGCACGGTCGGTGCCATCGGTGTCCCCCTCCGGTGCCTTCGAACGCTAGGCGCTTGGGCCCCGCTGTTGCTGATACCGGCTAGATGCCGGGCGTCCGGTAGCCGTCGCGCCGCCACAGGACGGGGAAGTGGTTCTCGTCCATCTCGTCGTCGGCGAGCCGGGCATAGCGGGAGTAGATCGGCCCGTTGCCCTCGCCGAAGCCGGCCCGGTCGAACCGGGCCTCGCTGGAGGCGCAGTGCAGCACCAACGCCCGCCGGTGCCGGTTGGACTCATTCGGCCCCGAGCCGTGCCAAGTCCAGCCGTGATGGAACGACCCGCCCCCGGAAGGCACCTCCACCGGCGCGATGTCGAGTTCAGCGCCCGTCGCCCGGGCGGCTGCGGAGACAGTGGCCCGGTAGTCCTCGGGCGCATGGAACTCACCCATCTGATCGCCGCCGGCGGGCCACCGGTGCGATCCCCGTGCGATCTCCATGGTGCCGCCGCTGGCTGCGGTGTCGTCCAGCGCGATCCAGCACGAGAACATCTCGGTCGGCGTGTACCAAGCCAGGTAGGCGTTGTCACGGTGGAAGCCCACCGAACGGGCGCCAGGCGGCTTCCACAGCACGTTGTCCTGAATGATGCGGGCGCCGGGCCAACCCGCCAGCGTGGCCACGGCTTCGCCGAGACGGGCGTCGAGCACGGTGGAGGCAATCAGCCGGTCGGCCTTCCAGCCATTGCAGATCTGCCGTGTCAGGGTCGGATCGTCGCGGCCAGCGAGCCAATTGACCTCGTCGGGGGAGATGCCGGTTTCGAACTTGCCGCAGAACAGCCGCTCGAACCGCCCCCTGAGCGGCTCGATCAGGTCGAGGTCGATCAACGAGTCAACCGCGACGAAGCCGTCAGCTTCGAACGACGCCACGTCCCCGGCCGTGAGCATCTTCCCAAGCTAGTTCCGGCACGTCGCCGTACTCTCGAATGGCGCATCACGAAGGGATCGAAGTGACATGACGGCTGAGCCGGCATTTGCACCGGGCACGCCCGGCTACCAGGCGATCGTGGACCATGCGCTGATGACAACCCGAGGCGTGCGCCAGCGTCTCGACTTCGACCGGGGGGTCGATGACCAGACCATCCTCGACTGCATCGACGTGGCCGAGCAGGCGCCGACCGGGGGGAACAACGGCAGCCGTCGTTGGATGATCATCAGGGATCAGCAGACCAAGGATCGGATGGCCGAGCTGTACCTGTCGGCGGGCGTCGATTGGGTGATCGAGACAGCGAAGCGGCTGGAGGGCAGCGGCCACCAGAACGAACGGTTGATGGCTGGTGCACGTCATCTCGGCGAGAACATCGCCAGGACGCCGGCGCTCGTCATCCCCACGATTCTCGGGCGCCATGACGGCAGCGGACGGCCCGGGCTGTTCGACTCGGTGATCCAGTCGGCGTGGAGCTTCATGGTTGCGCTGCGGAGCAGGGGCCTGGGGACCGTCTGGACCACGATGTACCTCAACGAGGCGCCCGCGGTCGCCGAGCTGCTGGAGCTGCCGGACCACGTGACGCAGATCTGCCTGTTCCCGGTGGCCTACACCATCGGCACCGACTTCAAACCGACGTCGCGGCGCTACCCGGCCGCCGACATCGCCTATTTCGATCGCTACGGCCGGACCAGGACGTCGAGCGGACCAGGCGTCGTGGACGAGATCGATCTCAAGGCCAAGCCTGACGCGGTGCGGGCCGCCATCGAATCGCTGGACTCTCCACCCGAGCGCTGGCGCTTCGATCTCGAACAGGTGCCCGGGGGCAGCCGGTTGCGCCTGCACGCTCCGGTAGATCCTGGCGGCGACCCTTCGGCGACGTTGGCCGAGGTGCGACAAACACTGGACGCGCTGGCCCAGCAACTCAAGAGCTAACCACAAGGAAAATCCTGCATAAGTAAAATTCAGTCTCTTTTATGTATTTCTATGATCTAACTTGCCGTCGATGGCTCAGGGTGTCCACCCGAAGAAGGAGATTCGACGGGCGATAGACGTGCTCAAAGCGGCCGGGTGGACCGTCGTGCTCTCGAAGGGGCGCAGCAGCCATGCTTGGGGCCGCGCCCACTGTCCGTTCGGCCACCGAGAGTGCTCAGTATCCATCTGGAGCACACCGGCAGTCCCCGAAGACCACGCAGCTACCCTCGTAGCCAGAGTCGCCAAGTGCCTTCGACGAAGCAGCAATGGACCGGAGTGAGATGCCTGCAAACGATGTCTCGCTGAGCAAGCCAAGCAAGGCTTTTCGATTTGTGCTCGTAACCCAGGGGCCTGACCTGCTCGACTGGGACACACTTGATGCCCTGTACGAGGCCGGCTGCGGCGACGCGACCATCGGGCGCAACACACTGGAGTTCGCTCGAGCAGCGCAGACACGAGATGAGGCGCTGTGCTCGGCCATGCGAGACGTCGAGTCAGTTCCAGGTGTCTCGGTCCTGCGCGTGGAGTTCAGCGATAGCGCTTCTGGACGGACCTGACGCGACCGAACCGACGCAGTCGTACGGGCTATCGCGTCCGGCTGTCTTCGACTCAGCTCGGGCCCGTCATCGAATGTCTGAATTCGTGATCTGGCCGGTGGCGATTCGACCGACTCCATGCTGGTTCACCCAGAGCCGGGTCTGTCGGGTTTTTTGTGTATCCGGCTGTGGTGGTGTCCGTCGGATGTGGTCGGCGATCCGGTCGCCGTAGTGGACGGCCGGTGTGTTCAGGATGGTCTTCCAGCCGTTGGTCTTGCCGGTGAGGTTGCTGCGGTTCTTGGGTCTGGCGGTGGCGGCAAGGCAGGTGGGCTTTCATGGCGGCCTGTTCGTTGGGGAAGTGGCCTCGGTGTCTGACGGCTCGTCGGAATCGGGCGCAGTGGCTGTCTGTGGCGTTGGCGGTGCAGGCGGCTCTGCGCAGCTCGGCGGGGAACTCCCCGAACGGCACGAACTCGCCCCGGGACTTCCGCCGGGAGCCGATCATGGCTGGGTAGGCGGTTTCCCAGTCGTCGGCGAAGCTCTCGAAGCGGGCTTCGGCGGCCTCGACGGTGGGCGACGTGCAGATCTCCCTCATAGGAGCATCAGGTCTGTGTTCGCTGGTCGTTCGGCAGAGTCTGACGGTGTGCGTTGCGGCTAGAGCCGCCTCTGGGCCGTCGACCCGAATCGACTTACGAAAGAGCTGAGGCGTAGGGCTCGGAGCAGAACAGCCGCCCTTGCCGACATGATGCGTGGGCAGAGCTGGGGCCGAAACGATCGGATCGGCCCAACTCCGTCGTCGCTGGGCTGAAGGGCGCGCCTGGTAGATGCTCATTGAGCCCCCACTTCGGCGGGAACCACACCTCGAGAGGCGAGGGGTCGGCCTGGAAGCGCTGTTTGATTCTCGTGCGACCGGCCCGGCTCGCAACCTCAGGGTGCACGACCCTTGCGTACTTGTCCACCTCGCAGAACAGGTTCTGACAGTCGATGAGTTGGAGCGGCCGACCCCAGAGGTCCATGAAGTCCAGCCCGCGCTCTCGCATCTCGCCTAACTGGCGATCGGCCGTCCAACGAATGACGTCCTCGACGGAATAGTCACCGAGGTCCGAGAAGCACTTCTCGATCCCGCTCCGCGCCCCAGGGCCCGCCATCACGAACTCCATCTCCGAGTAGTCCAGCGCCGCGGTGTAGTTGAGGTCGGTAACGAGCTGGTACGCCAGGAATGTGCCAACCCCCCGATACCCGAGGAGCAGCCCGAAGGCCTCAGCCATCGAGGCGGAACCGACAAGTTGATCGGGCAGCTTGTCGTCGAGCATGCCCTTAATCAGCTGAAGGTGGCTCGAGTGTTTCCGGCCGCCACCTCGAGAAGCGGGCGGCATGATGTACGCCGCGGAGTAGAGCCGCTGCCCTTTCCCGATGGCTCTCGCCATGACGGAGTCGTATCGCTCGACGTCGAACCCGGCAGCGGTGATCTCCCCGATCTTGGACTCGAGAAGTTCCCAGGTCGAGATTCGGTTGAACAGCTTGAACAGCAGCACCCGGAACACGACTTCCTCGGCCGACTGATCTCCTTGGTACGCGACGTGTTGGATCAGGTACTGGCTCACTCGGTCGGCTGCGCGGTACGCATTGGTGAACCGAAACTCCGTCAGAACCGGGTCGTCCGTCCACGGAGGCGGAGCACCCTCCACTCTCTGGTGGAAGATCTCCTGTCTGCGCGTCGCGAATGTCCAATAGCTATCGAAGACGACCGTCGGCGTGGGCGGCTTCATCGCGGCCCGCTGCGGTCTGCTCACTGCTGGCCGAGAATAATCGCCATGACCAGAGCGACAGCGCTTATCAGCGTCAGGTGAAAGGCGATGATCGTCGGTGAGACTGCGACCTTGTACCAGGGCGCAACCTTGTCAGCAACGGATCGTGTGTCCATGGAGAAGTCAACGTCAGCTTCCTCAACCTCGCGCATCTCGTCGTAGAGGCTCGATACAGACGTTCTTGCCGGAGGAAGTAGGCATCGAGGCACCAGAAGGCGATCGCAGGAATGTAGGCCAAGTAGACGAACAGGATCTCGGAATTGCCCGCTGCCAAGGCGAAGAGACCCGAGACCAAGACGACGGCCCAGCCCTTGAGCAGGAATGAGTTCTGACTCAGACGATTGATGACGCCCTGAATGATCTGTAGGTGGGCAACTCTGTCGCTCATGATGGCCTTGGACGGCGAGAAGTGGGTTGACCCGGGCCATCGGGTCGGGCACTCCTCGCCGGATCGTACTGGGAGACGCGCAACCGATGTGGCCTCATCCCCGGGTCTGAATTCGCCCGGCTACGTGCGGTGCCGATGTTGATCTGGTCGAGTTCACGTAGCGGTCAATCCGCGCGGCCTACAGGTGTCAGAGCAGAGGAGTCCGTCGTTGATCTTGCACTACGGACACTTCGAGGCGGCCATCTACTCCGCGTGCGTAGCGCTGGAGAACGCTGATCGTGACATTGTCGGAGCATTCGATGGCGGCGATGCGGGGTTGCGATACGCCGATTCGCTCAGCGAGGTCGCGCTGGGTCAAGCCGGCGCTCTCACGCAGAGCGGTCAATCCAGCAGCCAATCGCAACTCGTCCTCGATCACGCTGACGCGCTGGTCGGCTAACCCAGGAGGCGCTACCGGACTGTGTTGATGCACAAACACCAGACAGCACGTACACAATCTCGACGCCGGGAACCCCATAGTCACGGGCCTAAGAGCGTTAGCGGATTGATAAAACGACTGTATGCAATCGCATCGTCTGTCGTGTCGATGCTGCAGGTCAGAGACCCATCCAGAGGCGATTCCACGGCTCGAAATCGTTCAGAGCCGATCTATCCGCGCGGCCTCTAA
>JAJDVQ010000052.1 GCA_022826045.1 Acidimicrobiia bacterium
GCTCCGCCGCAACACCGACCGCAAGCCCCGCCACCGGCTCGCCCAGATCGCCCTCGCCGTCGCCTTCATCATCACCATCAAGCTCATCGACCACCGCAACCGCTGGCAACCCGACAACCGATCAATCCGCTAACGCTCTAATGTCGCCACCAAGCTCGATCGCTTGACGGCGGAGGAGGCGGACCATGCTGCGACTCACATTCTTGCTGCGGCGCAAGAAGGGCATGACCCGGGCCGAGATGCAGGACTACTGGCTGAACGTGCACGGCCCGCTGGTGGTATCGCACTCGGCCACGGCCAAGTTCCTGCGCTATGTGCAGGTGCACACCACCAGCGACGACCACAGCCGTCAACCGCTCACGAGGATCGAAGGTGGAGCCCTACACCGGCCACGCCGAGGTCTGGATGGACCGCAGCGCCATGGGCAACCCGATCCCCGAGAACCGGGCAGCGTCCCGCCGCGCCTACGAGGACGAGGCCAACTTCATCGACTTCGGCCACTCCACGATGTTCCTGGCCAAAGAACACGTGATGGTCGACCACCGCTGAACTGCGCCCCGGGCAGCACGACTGCCGTAGGGTGTGCGGCTCTCCCAAAATGACAGCAAGACATCAATCAGAATGATGCTATGATGTCGATATGCGCACAACGGTGACACTCGACGCCGATGCCGAACAGATCATCCGGCGTCGCATGACCGACCGCAAGATCTCGTTCAAGCGAGCACTCAACGACTTGGTCCGTGAGGGCCACCGCACAGTCGAAGCTGCCCCGCGCTTTGAGACCACAGCGAGGGCGATGGGCATGCCAGCGGTCGACCTTGACAGCGCGCTGCGTATCGCTGCCGAACTCGAAGATGACGAACTCGCTCGCCGGATGGAAACCGGCAGGTGAAGCTCGTCGACGCCAATGTCCTGCTGTATGCCGTCAACATCGACGCGCCTCGGCACACCGAATCAAGGCGCTGGCTTGACGACGCGCTGAACGGCGGCGCGACCGTGGCGCTGGCCTGGGTGGCACTGCTGGCGTTCATCCGACTCACGACCAAGCGCAGCATCTTCGCCCGGCCCCTCGATCCGCGAGCGGCCATCGAGCAGGTGCAGGCCTGGCTCGCACAACCCTCGGCGGTAGTCGTGGAGCCAACGGCTCGACATCTCGACGTGGTGGGTGAGCTGCTGGCCCCCTTCGGGACGGGCGGGAATCTCGTCAATGACGCTCATCTCGCCGCGCTCGCGATCGAGCATCGTTGTGTGGTGGTCACCTTCGACCGAGACTTCGGCCGATTCGACGGTGTGCGCACCGAGATGCCCGGCTGAGTCGCGTTGGCGCTCAGGTGTGTTCCTGGCGCCGGACTACCAGGAACCAGGTGAGCACGAACGACAGCACCACCAGGATCACGCTCAGCAGCCCGGCCTCGGCAATGAAGGCATCCTCGAAGGATCCGTAGATCCGGGTGGTCAGCGTCGAGAAGCCGAGCGGCGACACGAACAGGCTGATCGGCAGTTCTTTCATCACCGACAGCAGCACCAACCCTGCGCCTGCCCCGAGCGCGGGGCCCATGACCGGCATGTCCACCGTGACGAACCGTCGCAGGGGACCGGCGCCGAGGAGACGGGCCGAGTCGTGCAGGCGCTCGGGCACGCTGCGCACCGCGACCACGCTGATGCCCATCGCGAGCGAGCCGAAGCGCACGATGTAGGCGAAGATCAGCAGCGCCGCAGTGTCGCCCAGCAAGTCGAGCATCAGGTCGGTGCGCAGGGTCCAGAAGCGCATCGACAGGGCAATGAGCAGCCCGGGGAGTGCGAACGTGCTGATGACCACCGCGTGCGCCAGCGATCCGGTCCGGGACCGGTAGCGCCCCACCAGCAGGGCGATCGGCAGCACCGCCGCCACCGACACCACTGCGGCCACGACGCTCACCCACACGGTGTTGAACGTGGACTCCGCGATGGCGGAGTAGTCGACGGTGAGCGCGCGGTCGCCGGTCAGCGAGCGGAACAGGCCGCGGCGCGCCCAGTCGGCCAGGGCGATGAACGGTGCGATGACGCTCGCGAACACCGTCAGCGCCACCGCTGCGGTGGCCCACGGCCGCCACCGGCCGAGCCGGTAGTCGAGCGGCCGGTCGCCCTTGGCCGACATGGCGTCGGGCAGGCGGCGTGAGAACCACCGCTCGGCCAGCACCACGATCGCTGCGAGCACCAGCAGCATCAGGCTGAGCGCCAGGGCGACGGGCGGGTTGGCCAGGTAGTTCGTCGCGATGGCTCGTGTCAGCGTGTCGTACCGCATGAGCTGCACGGCGCCGAAGTCGCTCAGCGTGTAGAGGAACACCAGCAGCGTCCCGGCGCCGATGGCGGTGCCCGCGTGCGGCAGGCAGATTCGGCGGAACACGGCGAACGCGCTGTCGCCGAGCAGCCGGGCGCTCTCCTCGAGGCTGCCGGGGAGGTGCCGCAGCCGTGCCGCCACCGGCAGGTACACGTAGGGAAAGGTCATCAGCACCAGCACGAGCCATGCGCCCCAGAAGCCCCGCAGCTCGGGCACCGAGCCGATGCCGATACTGCTGAGCAGGTCATTGGCCAGCCCGCCCGGATTGAGCGTGCGGATGAACGCTGCCGCGCCCACGAACGTCGGGTAGACGAGCGGAAGCGGCAGCAGCACCCGCCACAGCTTGCGCAGCGGCAGGTCGGTCCGCATGGTGAGCCACGCCAGGCCGGTGCCGAGCACCAGCGCGCTCGCCGACACCGACACCGCCAGGCGCAGCGACCGCCACAGCGGGCCGAGGGTGCGGGCGCTCCACAGCAGTCCCTCCGGACCGGTGCCGTCTCGCAGCGCCCGGTACACCAGGTACACCCCGGGGAAGGCGAACCCGAATGCCAGCACCACCCCTGCGATGCGCAGTGCAGCAGGGGCGCGGCTGCGTCGCCGCCGGAGTGCCCCGATCATCGCGCCGCTCCGGCCCAGAGGCTGAGCCGAATGGCGAAGCCGTGGCCCGAGCGGCCCGTGAGCGCAGCGAACAAGAGCGGGAAGCAACGGGCAACGCGACGGCGAGTTCCGCCAATCCGCGTACGTTCGAGGCTGAGCCGTGCTGAGGTCACTCGTTCAGGATGCCGCTTGCTTCGATGATCTCCGTCGAACGTGCGAATCCGTCGCCCAAGGCGTCGAAGTCGATGCTGCCGATCTCGGGGCCGCCCAGCGGGGGCAGGACGCCTGCGGGTGCCACGCCGGCCGCCAGCGGGTATTCGAGCGTCTCGTTGCTGAAGTACTGCTGGGCGGCCTGGCTCAGCAGGTAGGCGATGAACTGGTTGGAGAGCCCCGGGTCGTCGCTGGCGGTGGTCACCGTGGCGGCGGTGATGATGAGCATCGAGCCGACGTCGTCGCCGGCGAAGTCCCAGTTGGCGGCGCGGTGATCGTCGCCCAATGCCGCAGCAACTTGGTACTGGTAGTAGTGATTCACCAGTCCCATGTCGATCTCGCCGCGCCCGGCAGCCTCGACGATGGACCGGTTGTTGGGGTAGTAGCGGGCATCGTTGGCCACCATGTCGTCGAGCCATTGCGCCGCAGTGTCGCTGCCGTGCTGGTCGCGGAACACGGTGAACCAGTCGACGAACGAGCCGTTCGTTGCCGGGATGGCCACCCGCCCGCGGTAACGCTCGTCAGTGAGGTCGAAGATCGATGCGGGCAGCTCGTCGTCGGCGACGCTGTCGAGGTTGTAGACGAGCACGCGCTGGCGACCGGTGAAGCCGACCCACGTTCCGGCGTCGGACCGGTGGTCGGCCGTGACCAGGTTCGCCACGTCGCCGTCGACGGTCGTGAGCAGCCCCTGGTTGGCTAGGAAGCCCACGGGGCCGGGCGAGCGAGACAGGAACACGTCGGCGGGTGTGCGGTCGCCTTCCTCGGCCAGCAGCAGAGCCAGATCAGTGGAGGCGCCCCACCGGACCGCCACCGTGATGCCGGTCTCGCACTCGAAGGCATCGAGGACGGGCTGGATCAGATTCTCGGTGCGGCCCGAATAGACCGTGAGCTGCCGGTCCGACTCCGCGACGCACTCGCCGTCGTAGATCTCCGCAGCGGTGCCTTCCAGCGTGCGTGCGGAGCCGCAGGCCGCCGCCACGCCGAGGGCGACGATGAGGGCCGCGAGGCGCAGGCACTTGGCCGAGCCGCTGGCTCGTCGGCGGGGAGGTGCAGTCGTGTCGTTCTTGAGCATGGCACCGCACTATAACAGTAGTTGTCATATATTGTAAAGTATACCTAACTACAGATATCGAGCGACCCGATCAGTCCCACACTCGCGGTCGACGGCAGGGCCTGCCCGTTCTCTGCATCCCGCTGTCGCTCCGGCGGAATTCGCTTGTGTACATTGGGCGTGCGACCCTAGGGTCGCTGGTGGACCTAGACGGAATCGAACCGTCCGAGGCCGGGCTATCAAACCAACTCGGCGCACCAGCGCTAGGCCCTTGAGAGCCGCACCTTTCGGGGTGCGGCTCTCAGTATTGTGACAGGAAGAACGTTGGTGATTTCCGTTATTTTCTGATGTCTTTCAGTCGCAGGTTGCCAACCTGCGAGGTCAGGCGAAGCGAAGCGGGTCGGCGGTGCTCCAGTCGACGGGCTGCTCGTCGAGGTTCAGCGCAAGCCGGTGCCACACCAGTTCGATCGGCGGCGGACCCACCGGGTCGGTCTCGGCGGCGGCGCTCACCATCAGCTCGTACATGGCGCCGTCGGTCTCGTCGGCGGGCCGGGCCAGCAGCGCCATGAACGCCTCGGCCATCTCGCAGGGCTCGAGCATCCGCGGCTGCCAGCGCCCGAAGACCCGCTCGTTGCCGGCGTACTCGTTGGTCATGCCGGTGCGCACGAACGGCAGCAGCAGCGTGAAGCACGTGACCAGGTCGGCGCTGCGGCCCAGGTTCGCCTTGAGCACATTGGGAAGCTGCAGCACCGCCCAGTTGCTGAGCGCGTAGCCGGGCACTGCCGGTCCGGGGTCGACGGCCTGCCGGGACGACACGTACACGAACTGCGCCTGCTCGTCGGCGTACACCGCCTCGCCCGCCCACAGGTGGGTCGATGCCAGGAAGCCGTCGACCTTGGTGTCGAGCACCAGCCGTGACTGCTCCAGGTTCTCGATGAACGCCTGGCGCACCCGGGCCCGCCGCAGCGACGAGGACTCGCCTTCGACTGGTCGCAGCGTGCGTCCCAGGCTGTAGCCCGACTCGGTGAGCCCCGAGTTGCAGATCACCAGGTTCGGCGGCAGGCCGCCCATCTGGTCGATCACATAGCTGCGGATGGCCCACAGGTCCCGCAGGTTGGTGACATCGGCCTGCACGGGGAAGGCGTGCACGCCTTCGTCGCGCAGGCGGTCGACCAGGTCGAACCCGTCCTCGTAGCTGCGGTGGAAGTGGATGCCGACCGAGGCTGCACCGTTCAGTCCGGCGCTGAGCGCGAATGCCTGGCCGATGCCGCCGTCCTTGCCGGCACCGGTGATGAGCACCCGCTTGCCTTCTACCCCGTCGCGCAGCGCATCGAAGCGGAACCTGTCGGTGGGCGCGGTGTAGGTCATGGCGTTGCTCCTCGTCGAGCGACGGGCAGGGCTGTTGTTTGCTGTTGTTGAATGGTTCGGATGCTGCCGGTCGGGTTCCCGTGCGGGCACCGGAGCAGACCGCGAGTCTGCCCTACCCGAGCAGGGGCGAAGTACCCGCCCTGACGGCTGCGGAGACGCGGCAGCGGGCTCGGCGCGAGCGACGCAGTGCGCCGCTCAGCGGCGGATGTCGGGGGCGCCGAGGCGGGCGGCGTCGGCGGTCTGGTCGTCGGGCCTCGTCTGGCTCTCGCGCTCGGCCTCGACCCGGGCGTGGTAGTGCCACACCTCGCGTTCGATGGTGTCGGGCGACCATCCCAGCTCGGCACCCATCAGCTCCGCTGTGTCCTGCGCCACGTCGACGCCCCGATCCCATGCCTCCACCGAGAGCCGGGTGCGCCGTGTCAGCACGTCGTCGAGATGCAGTGCGGCCTCGTTGCGCACGGCGTGGGTCACCTCGGCGCGCAGGTACCGGTGGCCCTCGGCCAGCGGCCTAGCCAGGTCGGGCTGCTCGGCGATCAGCTCGACCACCTCGTCGATGCGGTCGCCGTGACGCTCGAGCAGGTGCATCGCGGCGGCCCGGCTGATGCCGGCATTCGCCGCGATCTCGTCCTGGCGGCGACGCCGCTCCTCGTAGCCCGCGGCACCCACCAGCGGCGTCACGCCGGTGGCGGATCGGCGGGCTGCGGCATTGCGTCGCCGACGCGACAGCTTGGGCGGCGGGCGGCCGTGAGCAGCCTCGACTTCGGCGAGCGCCATCTCGACCGTGTCGGCTGCCATGACGCGGTAGGTCGTGTACTTGCCGCCGGCCACCGAGATCAGCCCGCGGGCCGCCCGGGTGACGCTGTGCTCACGGCTCAGCTGGGCCGACTGCTCGGCGTCGGACGGGCTGTCGCCGGCCACCAGCGGGCGCAGGCCCGCATAGACGCCGCAGATGTCGTCGCGGCTGATCGGGTCGGCCAGCACCCCGTTGAGCCGTTGCAGCAGCAGATCGATGTCGGCACTGCTCGCAGCAGGGTGGGCGTAGCCGAGATCCCAGTCGCTGTCGGTGGTGCCGATGATCCACCGGTCCCCCCACGGCACCACGAACAGGACGCTGGGCGGGGTGGGCACGATGAGCCCGCAGCCGAGGTCGATCCGGTCCCTGGGGACCAGCAGGTGGATCCCCTTGGAGGCACGGATGCGGGTGCGCGAACCGTCGGTGTCCTGCGAGTCGCGCTCCGCGAGCTGCTCGATCTGGCTCGTCCACACGCCCGTGGCGTTGATCACCGCATCGGCGTCCAGCCTGAACGTGCGCCCGGTCTCGCCGCAGTGCGCGATGACGCCCCGCACCGCCTTGCCGGTGACGATCAGCTCCTGGACGCGGGTGGAGGTGAGGATGCGCGCCCCATGCGCCGCAGCCGTGCGGGCGATCGCGACGACGAGGCGGGCGTCGTCGGTCTGGCCGTCCCAGTAGGCGATGCCGCCACGCACCACGCCGGGGTCGAGGCCCGGTGCCAGGTGCTGCGTGCCGACGGCGCCGAGATGCCGGTGCGAGCCGATGGCATGGGGGCCCATCCCCGCCATCAGGCTGTACAGCAGGATTCCTGCCCCGGTGCGCAGCCGTTCGGGCCAGCCTCGCCGGATGGGGTAGAGGAACTGCACCGGGCGCACCAGGTGCGGCGCCAGCCGGCCCAGCAGCAGCCGGCGCTCGTTGAGCGACTCGGACACCAGCCCGAACTCGAGACGCTGCAGGTAGCGCAGCCCGCCGTGGATCAGCTTGGACGAGCGGCTCGATGTGCCCGAAGCCAGGTCGCGCTGTTCGAGCAGGGCCACGCTGCGGCCCCGCAGCGCCAAGTCCAGCGCGCAGCCTGCACCGGTGACGCCGCCGCCGATGACGATGACGTCGACATGGCCGCCGCTGAGCTCGTCGAGCCAAGCGGCGCGCTGGGACGGACCCAGCCGGCTGTCACCGGCAGTGTCGTTCACTGCTCAGAGGCTGAGCCGATTGGCGAAGCCGTGGCCCGAGCGGCCCGTGAGCGCAGCGAACAAGAGCGGGAGACCACAGGTGACCCGGTGGGAAGGTGGACCATTCCGCCCGCCTGCTCAGGCGAGCTCGTGCGGCAGGCGCGGGCCAGGTCGTCCATCAGTCGAGCACGTTCGGCGTGCGGATCGGCTTCGGACGGCTCGGCGGTCTCCGTGGCAGGGGCGCAAGCAGTCACCGCGCGAAGTCTGCCACGCCCTCTGTCGAGTCAGGTCCGCAACCGCTTACGGGCTAGTCTCGGCCAAGCACGCGTGAGCGCCTCAGATGGGGGTCACATGGCGACGGTCACCCTCGACCGACTGACGAAGAAATACCCCAACGGCTTCGTCGCCGTCACCGATTTGAACATCGACATCGCCGACGGCGAGTTCCTGGTGCTGGTGGGACCGTCGGGGTGCGGCAAGTCCACCGCGCTGCGCATGGTGGCCGGGCTGGAGGAGATCAGCGACGGAGAGCTGCTGATCGGCGGCGAGCGGATGAACGAGACCGAGCCCAAGGATCGCAACATCGCGATGGTCTTCCAGAGCTACGCGCTGTACCCGCACCTCGATGTGGCTCGCAACATCGGCTTCCCGCTGAAGCTGGCAGGCGTGCCCAAGGCCGAGATCGAAGAGCGCGTGGGCGAGGCTGCCCGGCTGCTCGAGCTGGAGCCGCTGCTGGCCAACAAGCCGGCGCAGCTCTCGGGCGGCCAGCGCCAGCGGGTGGCGATGGGCCGTGCCATCGTGCGGGATCCGGCGGTGTTCCTGATGGACGAGCCGCTGTCCAACCTCGATGCCAAGCTGCGGGTGCAGATGCGGGCCGAGATCACCGCCCTGCAGCACCGGCTGGGCGCCACCACCGTCTACGTGACTCACGACCAGGTCGAGGCCATGACCATGGGCGACCGCGTGGCCGTGCTCAAGGACGGGCTGCTGCAGCAGGTGGACGCCCCGACCGATCTCTACGAACGCCCCGACAATCTCTTCGTGGCCGGCTTCATCGGCGCTCCGTCGATGAACCTGCGCATGGCCCGACTCAGCTCGGGCGCCGGTCCTGATGGCGGCTGGCAGCTGCAGATGGGTTCCCAAGTGCTGGATCTGCCCGGGCGGGTGCTCGATGCGAAGCCCGCGCTGCGCGCCTGCGGCGGCGCCGACGTGGTGGTGGGCATCCGGCCCGAGGCGTTCGAGGACGCCTCGGTCGCAGGCGACAGCGGGCGGCCGCGCCTGTCAGCGGAGGTGTCGCTGTCGGAAGCCCTGGGCTCAGACTTGCTGCTGCACTTCCAGCTCGATGCGCCGTCGGTGGAGGCGGGCGATCCCGATGCGCTCGAGGGCATCGAGGACCGCATGGTCATCGCCCGGGTTCATCCGCGCAGCACCGCCCGCCCCGGCTCGGCGATCGAGCTGAATGTGGACGTCGACGAACTGCACTTCTTCGACCCCGAGACCGAGGCCGCCATCCGCTCCTGAGCACCTCGCGTGCTGCGGGCTCAGGGGTTCCAGAGCTTGCGGTGCGGCATGGTCTGCAGCACCAGGCGGCCGAACAGGTCGCACTCGGCGAGATGCGGATAGCCCGACAGGATGAATGCATCGATGCCCACTGCCCGGTAGGCATCCAGCTTGGCGGCGACGGCGTCGGGATCGCCCACAATGGCGGCCCCGGCGCCGCTGCGGGCCCGGCCGATGCCGGTCCACAGGCCCTCCTCGGCGAAGCCGTCGCCATCGGCGCTGTCGCGCAGCTCGGCCTGGCGTCGCACGCCGACCGAGGCCGAGTCGAGCGCTCGGGCTCGGATCGATGCCCCGGTGTCGTCGTCGAGCTGGCTGACCAGCCGACGGGTGGCGTCCATGGCTTCGGCGGTTGTCGGTCGCACGATCATGTGCGCGCGCAGGCCGAACTTCAGCTCGCGTCCTGCTGCCGCGGCCCGGTCTCGCATCTCGCTGACCGTCGCAGCGACGCCTGCGACGGTGTCGGGCCAGGTGAGGAACACGTCGGCGGCGACCGCCGCGGTGTGCTTGGCGTCATCGGAGAAGCCCCCGAAGTAGAACGGCGGGCAGCGGCCGCTGACGGTGCCGACGCGGGGCGGGTCGAGCTGCACCGAGACGAACTCGCCGTCGAAGTCCACCGGCTGGCCGTCGAGCAGGGTGCGCAGCACCGCCATGTGCTCGCGGGTGCGCTGGTAACGGGGGCCTGAGGGCAGCGGCGCGCCGGGCAGGTCGCTGGAGATGATGTTGATGGTGAGCCGCCCGTCGGCCATCTGGTCGATGGATGCGAGCTGGCGGGCCAGCTGCGGCGGCCACAGCTCGCCCATGCGCACCGCCAGCAGCAGGTTGATGCGCTGTGTGCGCGTAGCGATGCCAGCGGCGAAGGCGGTGGCGTCGATGCCCAGCGTGTACCCCGAGGGCAGCAGCACGTTGTCGAAGCCGTTTCGCTCTGCTGTGGTGACGATGTCGGCGCAGTGCTCCCAAGTGCTGGCCAGCGTCGGGTCTGGCACGCCCAGGAACTCGTAGTCGTCGTCGCACAGCGCCGAGAACCACGCGACCTCCGGCGGCGCTGTGCTCATGGCTGCGGCTCCGCAAGCTGCGCCGCTGTGTTCATCGGCCCAGCCCGGCGAGTTCGGCAGGGGTGAGCAGCTCGCTCATCTCCACAGGCCGGCCCTCGTCTATCGAGATATGCGCGGCCCGGCCGATGGCCACCGACCACAGCCCATCGGCCAGCGTGCACTCCGCCGGGCTCGACGTGAGCACGGCGTTTCGAAAGCGCTCCAGCTCGATGTACGACGAACCGTGGTGATGGCCGACGACCGGTGCGGTGCTGGCGACCTGCCGTTCGGTGACGTTGCCGATCCAGTCACGCCCACGCACTCCCACCCGCAGCACATTGTCGGGGATCAGCGCTTCGAGTTTGCCGTCGTCGCCCACCACCGAGAGCTCCTCCTGGTTGCGGGTCGCGTCAGCGAACATGCACAGATCCAGCAGCGCCCGAGCGCCCGACGCGAAGTCCACGATCACGAAGGCGTTGTCCAAGATGTCGGGCGTCTCGCCGCCGTAGGTCTCGTCGAGATGATTCAGATCCTGCGCCCCGGAGGCCATGACACGCACGGGCTCGCTTCGGGCGATGAGGCGCATGAGGTCGAAGAAGTGGCAGCACTTCTCGACCAGGGACCCGCCGGTGTTGCAGTCGAACCGGTTCCAGTCGCGCACCTTCGGCTGGAAGGGGAAGCGGTGCTCGCGCATGGCGATCATCCGGACAGCGCCGATCGTCCTGGCGTGGGCCTGTTCGATGAGCGCAGCCACCGGTGCCATGTAGCGGTACTCAAGGCCCACCCACACCGGCGGCGCGTCGCGGCCGAGCGCCTCGACGCCACTGATGATGCGGCGGCAGTCGTCCAGCGTCGTGGCCAGTGGCTTCTCGACGAGCTGCGGCAGCCCGGCAGATGCCACGTCCAAGACGATGTCGGTATGGAGATGGTTGGGCGTCGCGACAACGACCGCATCGCATAGCCCCGCGTCGAGCAACTCGTGGTGGTGGCCGAACGCCGGCACCGGGTCGAGCCCGCTGGAGGCCAGCTCGTGCTGGGCCGTCTTGAGCGATGGCTCCCAGTTATCGCAGGCGGCAGTCAGCTCGGCACCGTCGAGCGCAATCACGTTCGCGATGTGCTCGATGCCCATCATCCCCGTGCCGATGACGCCGAAGCGCATCGGCCGGTCGCCGGGGGAGATGCTTCCGCTGCTCACGGCAGGGGTTGCCCTTCGGAAGCCTCGATGATGTCGTACACGTCGTTGCGGTCGAGATGCACCTCGAGGGCCGCCTGGAGCGATTCGAGGCGCTCAGGCTGCCGAGTGCCGACGATGGCCACTGGCGCGGTCGGGTGGGCGAGCACGAAGGCGACGCACACCGCGGCTCGATCGACCCCCTCCCGCTCGGCCAGCCGGTCGAGCGTGGCCAGCAGTTCCGGCCGGACGCCGCTGTCATCGTCTGCCTGTGCCATGAGTCGCCCGCCTGCCAGCGGGCTCCATGCCAAGGGCACCATGTCGATCTCGGCGCACAGGTCGAGGGTGCCGTCGCGCAGCGGGTCCAAGCACGCCGCCGAGTACTCGGGCTGGGTGCTGATCAGCGGTGCATCGAGATGTGCCGCCAGTGCCCGGGTCTGGGACGGCGTGTAGTTGGAGACGCCGACGGCAACCACCAAGCCGTCGGCAACCAGCGTGTCGAGGGTGTCGGCCAGCTCGGCCGGATGGGTGAGCATGTCGGGCCGGTGCACTTGGTACAGGTCGATGCGGTCGGTGCCCAGCCGGCGCAGGGAGGCCTCGCACGCCGAGCGAAGTGCCGCTGCGCTCGAGTCGTACGGCACCGGCGGCACGATGCCGCCCTTGGTGGCCAGCACCATGCGCTCACGCAAATCGGGGCGAGCCTCCAGCACTGCGCCCAAGTTCTCCTCACAGGCCCCGAAACCGGTTCCGCCCCAGTCCAGCCCGTACACGTCGGCGATGTCGACCAAGTTCATGCCCAGATCAAGGCCAGCCTCGATCAGCGCAGCATTGGCCCCTGCGTCCGTGCCGGTGAAGCGCCACAGGCCCAGCGCCAGCGGTCCCGCCTGGGCCTCGCGGCCCAGTGGCCGCGGCTCGCTCCGCACCAGATTCGATGTTGCTACCACGGGACTCAGGATTTCACAGATCCCGCCAGCAGGCCGCGCACGAAGAACCGCTGCAGGAAGAAGAACACGAGCATCGGCACTCCTGCCTGCACGAACGCTCCCGCCGACAGCAGGTGCTCTCGCAGGCCGAACTCGCCGGCCATCGAGGCGATCTTGATGGTGGCGGGGTAGTTCTCGCCCGCAGCGCCGAGCATGGTCAAGGCGATCAGGTAGTCGTTCCATGTCCACAGGAACTGGAAGATGGCAAAGGCCGCCAGCGCGGGAACCGACAGCGGCACGACGATGCGCCAGAAGATGGTGAAGTGGTCGGCACCGTCGATGCGCGCTGCCTCGAACAGCTCGCCGGGCAGTGTCGAGATGTAGTTGTGCAGCAGGAAGATGGCGAACGGCAGGGCAAACGCCGTGTGGGTCAGCCAGACGGCGGTCGCAGTGCCGGCCAGGCTGAAGTCGGGGAACAGCGTGATCACGATCTCGGTTCCGGGCAGGGTCCAGTGGGCGCCGCCGGAGAACATCTGCAGCAGCGGCAGCAACGCCACCTGGTTGGGCAGGGCCAGCAGCGAGACGGTGCCGATGAACAGCCACTCGCGGCCCCGGAAGGGGATCCACGCGAACGCGTAGGCCGCCAGGGCGGCGATGGCGATCGGGATGACGGTGGCCGGGATGGCGATGGCGAATGAGTTGAGCAGCGCCTGCCACAGCCCGCCTGTCTGCTGGCCCGACGACAGCACGTCGCTGTAGTTCTCGAGCGTCCAGTTGCCTTCGGCGAACGATGTCCACCAGCCTGAAGCCCGCTGGTCGTCACGGTGGCGGAACGAGTTGAGAAACAGGCTGCCGGTGGGGACGCTCCACACGATCACCATCAGCCACAGCACCCAGGTGGGTATCGAGCGCAAGAAGCGGTAGATGACAGCGCCCAGTCGGTCGCTGCCGCGTCCGGCGGGGTCCCGCCCGCGCCCGCCCGGTCGCGGCGCTGCGGGGGCCGTTCCGTCCGAGCGGGTCATGGTGCTACTCACCGCGCTGCATCCGTCTGATGTTGAGGCCCATGACCGGCACCACTCCGAGGAAGAGCACGACGGCCAAGGCCGATCCCAGCCCCAGGTTGAACTCGGTGAAGCTGCGCTGCCACATCTCGTTGGCGATGACTTGGGTGCCGAAGTTCCCGTTGGTCATCACCCGCACGATGTCGAACACTTTCATCACCAGCACGATCATGGCGGTCATGACAACGGTGATCGTCGGCACGATCGTGGGCAGCGTCACCTGGAAGAAGACCTGCCGCTCGTCGGCGCCGTCCACCCGGGCGGCTTCGATCAGGTCGGCGGGTACTGCCTTGATGGCTGCGGACAGGATGACCATGGCGAAGCCGGTCTGAATCCAGATCAGCACCACCATCAGCCACAGGTTGTTGAACGGCGATTCCTGGACGAACAGGATGGTGCCAGCAATCGGCTCGTCGTTGGGGCCCGGCACCGAGCCGCCCACGCCCGGGCCGAGGAAGCGGTAGATCAGCCACAGCAGCGGGATCGCCGCCGTCGCCGATCCCACCGCAATTGCCGTCTGCCGCCGCCGCACGCCGAAGGCGCACAGGCCCGTGAGCACTGCCGTCACCGAGGCCAGGACGGCCACGGCAGCCCAAGCACCGCCGGTGGAGGGCCGCAGCGTGCCGAGCCAGACCCAGATGGCGTTGAGCAGCCCGGTCTGGCTCTTCTGCGGCGGCCGGGCGATGTACATGAAGCGCCAGATGATCCCTGCGCCGACGAACGAGATCGCCATCGGCAGGAAGATCAGGCTCTTGGCGAGCGATTCTCGCTTGACGCGGTCGGCGATCACGGCGGCGAGCAGGCCCAGTGCCGTGGACAGGAAGGTGACTGCCACCACCCACCACAGGTTGTTCATGACCGTGCCGCGCAGGCTGGCGAACACGGCGAAACTCAGCAGCAGGCCGGCGCCGAGCCCGATCCCGATCGTGCCGGGCGAGAAGTCGGCCCGGACGCCGCGGCGACGGCCCCGGTACAGCGCAATGACGGCCATCAAGGCGAACAGCACGACGGCGCCGTAGAACAGTTGGCTGCCGAAGATGCCCGCCCAGCCGGAGAGGTCGAGACTCTGGGCATTGGTGAAGATCTCGCCGTAGTTGGCCAGCCCGCGGAAATCGGTGCCGCGCTTGTCGAACAGCGACAGGTAGATGGTGCGCAGCAGCGGGATGATCAGCCCCAGCGCGACGAACAGCATCGCCGGCCCCACGAACGTCAACGCCCGCAGGCGGCTTTGCACAGCCACGATGCGGGCCGCCGAAAGCGGCCAGCCGATGCCGACGGCTGCACCCGCCAGTCCGGCCACAGCAGCACCGCCGATGATCCAGACGAGCTGCGAGCCGGCCAGCAGCTGCTCGGAGTCTGGTCCGCTGCGAATCCCCGACGCCAGCGCGCCCGCGACTGCGCCGGTGATCACGCCCGACACGGCGGCCACCGCGGCCCATCGGCGCTCGACGAGTGCGAACAGCCGGTGAGTGCCCCAGAACAGCGCAGCGCTGGCGCCGACGGAGATCACCACGCCGACGAAGGCCCCCCACAGCGCTGCCATCGCTGCGGTCTTACAGGCGCCCGGCCAGCAGGGAAAGGCGTGCGCCGGCGCGCCTCCCCGAGGGGCTCAGCTGATGTCTGAGCGCGCCGGAGGCCGGCCCATGTCGGTGGGCCGGCCTCCGTTCACGCATGTTGTTTCCTCGCCGTTCTCGAACGACTCCCGCTGCTTACTGCGGCCAGCTGTCGTCGATGACCTGGGTGGCCTCGGCGACGGTCTTGTCGCCGTTGACCACTGCAGTGCCCTCGGTCCAGAACGTGCCAGCGCCTACCTCAGCAGGCATCAGGTCGGAACCGTCGAAGCGCACTACATCGGCGTTCTGCAGGATGCTGAGGAACGACTGCTCGAGCGGCTGGTACACGCTCGGGTCCTGGTTGGTCGCAGCCGACAGGAAGCCGGACAGGCCGCCGCCCTTGCGATCGGTCTGCGCCCGCTGGCGCACTTCGGCGTACTCGGAACTGCCGAAGTACTTCATGACTTCCCACACTTCGGGAGCGTCACGGAAGGCGCCCACCAGCGTGCCGGCGCCCAGCACGGGCTGGTCGCCCCGCACCGACGGGAAGTAGAAGGTGTCGACGGCATCGGCGGAGCCGTCAGCGAACACGGTTCCCTCCGGGATGAACGCGGCGTAGAACGACGCTTGGCGGTGCATCATGCAGTCGTTGTCGACCAGCGGCTGGCCGTTGTCGCCGAACGGAGTCGCAGCGATGGATCCGCCCGCGGCGAACACCATGCCCGGCGTGTTCCACAGGTCCAGCACCTCGGTGAACACGCCGCTCACCTCGTCGCTGGAGAAGGCCAGATCGCCGGCGACCCATGCGTCGTAGTCCTCAGGCGTGTGGAAGCGCAGCATCAGGTCTTCGACCCAGTCAGTGAAGGTCCAGCCGGTGGCCGGGCCGCTCTCGATGCCGATGCAGAACGGCGTGTCGCCGTTGGCGATCATCTCCGCCGACAGCGCCTTGAGCTCGTCCCACGTGCCGGGCACCGAGTAGCCCTTCGACTCGAACAGCGCCGGCTTGTACCAGACCAGCGACTTGAGGTCGGACTTGTTCGGGATGCCGTACTGGGTGCCGTCGACATCGCCGAATACCGTCCATGCCGGCGTCCAGTGTTCGTTCATTGCCGCGACCACGTCGGCAGGAAGAGGCTCCAGATAACCGTCACGCGCGAAGTCGGCCAGCTTGCCCGGCTGCGGAAAGATGAAGATGTCCGGCGGGTTGCCGCCGGCAGCTTGGGCGTTGATCTGGTCAGCAGCATCGCGGGCGCCGGTATAGGTGATCTCGATGCCCGTCTGTGCGGCGAAGTGGTCGAGTGCATCTCGCAGCGCTCCGGCCTCTTCATCGCTTGACTCCGGACCGAAGACGCTCACCTTGGTGCCCGAGAGATCCATCATCTCGTCGTCCATCGACTCGTCCATGGAATCGTCCATCATCTCGTCGTCCATCGACTCGTCCATGGAATCGTCCATGTGGTCGTCGTCCATGGAGTCGTCCATGGAATCGTCCATGTGGTCGTCGTCCATGGAGTCGGCCATCGACTCCTCGGCCATCGCCTCTGTCGCGGCGGGTGCCTCGTCGGCGTCCTCGCTGTCGTCGTCGCTGCCGCACGCAGCAGCAACGAGCGAGAACGCGAACAGCACGCCGATCAGCCGAGTCATGCGGCGCCAGCGGCGGGTTCGTTGATGAGATGGGTGTGTCATTGAGTGTTTCCTCCCTGAGAGACGCATCGCCATAGAGCTGCCGCACGTTGTCGGGCACGCCATGCAACCTGAAGAACGATCGCTGCTGGCCGGTGGTCTCGGTGTTGTGCTGCCCTGAAGGCTAACGAGCGGTAAACGGTCGTCGTTCGCCGGGCCATATGACATTCGCGTGACGGGCGTTCAGGCCCTATCGCTGGATCTGCCAGACGGCTGCGCTCGCGGGAGGCAACAGGTGAATTCGGTCCGACGCATCCTGTGCCGATGCGCCCTCGGGGGCCGCGCTCGGGTGACGGCATGCAGTCGCCGAGTCGTAGAGCAGCGTGGCGCCGTCCTCGAATGGCACCTCGCACGCCGTATCGCCGACGTTGGCCGTCACCGCCAGGCGGCCCCGCCGGTACGAGATGACCGGGCCGCGGCCGCTGTCGGTCCATTCCACCTGCGCGCTGTCGTTGGCGGACCCGTTCGAGAGTGCCGGTCGCACTCGCTGCTGCACGTCCAGCAGCGTCCGGTACGCGCCCAGCCACGATCGCTCGTCCTGGGACTGCGCCGCGGCCGTCTCGCCGGCGGGACGCTCAGCCGATCGCAGCCACGGCTCGGCCGCCGAGAAGCCGTTGTGCGGGCCGTCGCCCCACGGCATGTGCGTGCGGCAGCCGTCCCGCCCGGCGCTCACGTCGTCGTCGGGACCGACGGGATCCAGCTTGTCCTCGGCCGACACCTCGCCGTCGGCCAAGCCGAGTTCCTCGCCCTGGTACAGCACCAGGGTGCCGGGCAGGAAGGCGGCGAGCACGTTGAAGGCGAGGGTGCGCGCAGCACCCCAGCCGTCGTCGTGGGCGCGGCCATCGCTGCCGCCATCGCTGCTGAGGGCGAAGCGGGTCGGCGCCCGGGGCATGTCGTGGCTGCTCATCGCCCACAGCAGGCGGCCGGCCAACGCGCTCGACGGGCCGCGGAGCGTTCTGCGGATCGCGGCGGGCTCCCAGTCGATGTGCATCGGCGCGAACCAGTAGCCGCCGTGCATGCCGTCGGGCGGCAGCAGGTCGTCCATGCCCCGAGGGTCGAGGTGATACGTCTCGCCGTGCAGGAACGCCCCGTATTCGTCGCAGATCTTCCGCCAGCGACGGAACACGTCCTGGCTCTCGGGCTGGAAGACGTCATAGAGATGCTCGAAGCAGTCCCACTGCTCCCAGCGGGATGCTCGGGGCGGGATGGGCAGCAGCTGCGGATTCGAGCGCAGCCCGGCGTCCTTGACCAGGCCGCCGGCCACGTCGACCCGGAAGCCGGCGACGCCGCGGTCCAGCCAGAACCGCAGGATCCGGTCCCACTCGTCGGACACGGCGGGGTTGCGCCAGTTCAGGTCGGGCTGCGACGGCAGGAACAGGTGCAGGTAGTACTGGCCGGACTCGGGCTCCAGCGTCCACGCCGGACCGCCGAAATAGCCGACCCAGTTGTTCGGCGGGCCGCCGTCGGGCGCCGGGTCGCGCCAGATGTAGTAGTCGCGATAGCGCTCGCGGTCGGATGCGCCGGCGTTGCCAAGAGCCGCCTGGAACCAGCGGTGGCTGCTGCTCGTGTGATTCGGCACCAGGTCGGTGACGATGCGGATGTCGCGCTCGCGCGCTGCGGCCACCAGCCGGTCGAACGTGGCCAAGTCGCCGAAGAGCGGGTCGACGTCGCAGTAGTCGGCCACGTCGTAGCCCCAGTCGTGGCCGGGCGTGGGATAGAAGGGCGTGATCCAGACGAAGTCCACGCCGAGGCGCGCCAAGTAGTCGAGCTTGGCGATCACACCGCCGAGGTCGCCCACGCCGTCATTGTCAGAATCGGCGAAGGAGCGCACGTACACCTGGTAGCCGACGGCATCGGCCCACCAGCGCCGGAGGCTGTCTGCGGCTGATGCGGGGCTGCAGCGCGTCACGGCCACCTCCGGTCGTTGATCGACCGTCAGTCTGCCGCGTGTCTGTAACCGTTTGCGGCATCACCCGCAGCGGGCCGGGCTGTGAACCCAAGGACCGACCCGCCGAAGCGGGCCGGTCCTTGGTCTGTCAGTTTGGGTTGTGTGATGTGCGGCTCGGAGTTCACACCCCGAGCGGTGAACACACGGCTTGTCTAGCGCAGCGCAACGAATAGTGTCAACTGTCCGAGCAGCGAACAGAAAGGCGCCCGTCATGCCACAACCTCCCAGCCCCTATGACTTCCTTCCCTCTGTCGCGTCGTTCGAGGTGCGAAGCGACGACGTCGCCGAGGGGCAGATGCTCCCGATGCCGCAGGTCTCGGGCATCTTCGGCGCCGGAGGCGAAGACCGATCGCCTCACCTGGCGTGGTCGGGCGCGCCCGAGGGCACGCAGAGCTACGCCGTCACGTGCTTCGACCCCGACGCGCCCACCGGCAGCGGCTTCTGGCACTGGGTCGTGTTCGACATTCCCGCGTCGTGCACCGAGCTCGCATCAGGGGTCGGCGATGCCGAAGGCAACGGGCTGCCCGACGGTGCCAAGCAGCTTCGCAATGATGCGGGACTGTCCGGTTACCTGGGCTCTGCGCCGCCGGCCGGCCATGGCTCGCACCGCTACATGTTCGCCGTGCACGCGCTGAGCGTTGCCTCGCTGCCGATCGACGAGAACGTCTCGCCGGCAATCTGCGGCTTCAACATGTTCGGCACGACGCTGGGCCGCGCCCTCCTCACGCCGATCTACGAACAGAGCTAGCCATGGCGGCCGGAAGCGCCCACAGCGGCGTTCCGGCCCCACCGGCTCCAGCGAATGGCGTTGCGATGCGCCGCCTCGCTTGGATTGACGACGTGGGGGAACCGTGCTTGAGGACGATCACGACCTGACCGACGATGATCTCGCTGCCCTCGAGGTCATCTACCGCGTCATGTGGGAGGACGAGGGCGCCGGGCTGCACAAGCACGTGGCCCGCAGCTTTCGAGCGTGGGCTCAGACGCAGCATCCGCATCTCGACGTGGCCGACGTCGAGGGCGACGGCGGCGACGACGGGCATATCGCGCGGGAGAACGGCAGCCGCGTCGACCTGACGCGGGCGACCAGGACGAACGGCGGTGTCACCACGACGACATTGGAGCTCACACAGCACGCCGCACCGGGCAGGTCGGTGGTCAGGATCCGGGTGCTCAGCGGCAACGGCGAAGCCTGGGTCTGGGTGGACGTCGAGGCGCCTCATATCGCTGCTACGCCGGGGAGCCTCGGTGCGGCCGACCCGGGGGTCCCCGCTGCGCCCGGTACCGACTCCGGGCAGTCGCGCTGGGCCCAGCTCCGCTCGACGGGAGCGGAGTCGCTGGTGTCCGACCTGCTCGACACTGCCCACGGCCGGGGCGGGCGGCCTCACCTCGGCCGCGAACCGCTCACCACCTCGCCGGTTCCTGTCCGCGATGTTGAGCACGCCAAGGCCATCCGCAATGCCGTCCTGTCGCCCGATCGACCGGTGCCGTACCTCGTGCTGGCGTGGGATCCCATCAACCCGAGCACGGCACTGGGCGACATGACCCGGCGAGCGCAGAGCGCGGCGTCGCAGGCCGCCGGCTTGGCTCGCGTCTTTGTCATGCCGCTGGAAACGCTGACACCGTTCCAGCGCCTGATCGGCGGCGAGATGGACCTTGAGCCCGGCGAGGCCCGGCTCTACCTGCCCGGTGAGCACGAGCCGCACCGGCACCGCACGCTCGCCAAGGAAGTGGTGCGTTCGGATCCGCATCAAGCCGGCCGCTGGGCGAGCCAGCTCTTGAGCCTGGCCATGGTCGAACGCGAGCCGCCGACGCTCTTCAGCCAATCCCAAGCCGAACTCGGCAGCCAGCGCAGGGCACCCGAGCTTGCCTCGGGCTCTGGCTTGCACGAACGCATCGAGGCGCTCGAATCTGAGCGCGACGATCTGTGGGAAGCGTTGTTCGAGACGCGCGAGCAGCGACAGACAGCCCGGGATCAGCGTGACGAGATGTCGCAGCAGGTGCTCGACATGCAGGACGAGCTTGAGCTGGCGCAGCTCCGCACCGAGGAACTCCAGGAGAAGCTCATCGACAAGGAGGACCAGATGGTGGAGATGCTGGTCCGGGTCGGCGAGGCCGGCACCCCGATGGTGACCGATGCTGCGGGCAGGAAGTACCCGCCGGTGACCTCGGTGAGCCACGCGCTGCAGCTGGCGCGAGCCAACCTCGTGCGGGTCGAGATCCCACCCGAGGTCGACCAGCACGTCGCAGAGCTCGACAACTCGATCGAGGCGCGGTCATGGGCCCGCAGCGTGTTCGACGGGTTGCTCGCGCTGGAGGCCTACGCCCACTCAGGCGCGGAGTTCGGTGACTTCCGGGACTGGTGCAAGTCGAGCAAGCACCCGCGCAAGTGGTTCGCGAATTCGAAGAAGCTGGCGATGCGCGAGTCCGAAGAGGTCATGAGGAGATCCGAGCTGCGGCGCCTGCGGGAGATGCCGGTGTCGGCGCGAGTCAGCGACGCGGGCCACATCGTCATGGAGGCGCATCTCAAGCTCTCCAACGGCGGCCTGGCGCCGCGGCTCTATTTTCACGACGACACCGGCCGCAACACCGGCAAGGTGCATGTGGGCTACATCGGCCCGCACCTGCCCACCAAGCGCTTCAGATCCTGAGATCGAGACCGCGGGCTGCTCTCAGTGTTCGCTAGGCCTTCTAGCGGTCGATCGAGAATCGAACGCGTACGAACTTTCCATCCGGATCGTGTTCGATCTCAGGTTCTGATCTATTGAATTCAAGCATCGCTTGACGCATGATCGGCCAACCTCGACCGCGTTGCTCCATGTAGCCGAGCGCGAGCATCAAGTTCGCCATCGACTCGTTTCGAGACCGGGCGCGACCACCCGCACGTACGCTGTCCGAAGTCATGTGATTCGGCAGCGAGCCTGGACTGGTCAGCTCGACGCGATCAGCGAGTACTTCGAGCAGGATTTTCGAGCCTGTGATCGCGTAGTCGCGGTGCGCTACTGCATTCACCAACGCTTCGCGCAAGGCGGTGAGCGGAAGCAATCTCTCATCATGTCGCCGTAAACCGCGGTAGGTCTCGAATTTGCCTAGCCCGGCAAACCACCCCACAGCACGCTCAACCTGTTCCCCCAAGCGGCCTTTGGCCTCGGCAGACTGCAGCACCCGATCAGCGCGATCGTTCCCGCCGTACGCCACGCACTCGACGAAGAAACTGCGCGTTTGGGGGTAGCCCTGCGGATCCCTGCCGAATGCCAGCACCCCGTACAACGTTGGCCGCAACGCTCCGCCGATCTCCGCGACAACGCCACGATTTCGCAAATCGTCATCAGCATCTGGTTGTGGACCATCTTGTGTGTCGATTCCAAGCGATGCCAGATACGACCGGAAGCTCCCGAGGTCAAGTTCGGACGCTGTCGCCGCCTCGATCGTGCGCTCTTCGGTCAGGATGTAGCCGAATGTGTTGTAGAGGTCCTGCAATTCTGTGGGAGACGGCTCGACGCTGCTGCGACCTCGGCGCACCCACACCCGGCCGTCGTGACGCATCGGCTCGAATCCCCGTTGACGCGGTACCTCAATCCAGTGGACCCAACCGTTGGGATCATTGTGCCGGCCGAGGCGTGCGCTGACGGGGTAGCTACAGCCGGATTGCAGAAACGAGGTCAACCGCTCCTGTAGCTGCTCGCCGTCTTCGTCAACACCAATGATCTGCTGCGCATCGCTGACGCCCAACAAGACGAGTCCACCGTTCGTGTTGGCGAATGCGCAGATCGCTCTGCCTACCTTCGACTTGTCCTTGAAGTTTGGCTTGAACTCGGTGTGCTCGCCCTCGCCCGCCGCAATCCGGTTGAGGATGTCCGTCCACTCCATGGAGAGCCTCAGAATCCGTACTTGAGTCGGCGAAGGCGGAACGCCTCGTCTCCTCCATCCACGGTCTGGACGATGGCGTTCCGCACGATTGGGTCTTCGATGGCACCTGCGCACACGACGTGTCCGTGCTCAGCCTCGGCCTCCAGCTGCATAACCTGATCGGCGTCGCCGTTGACGACGATGTTCGCATTGTGGGTGGCAACAATTACTTGGCGCTGCCCCTTCAAGCCGTTGAGTGCGGGCAGAAGTGTTTCGAACAAGAAACGGTTGTCCAGTTCGTCTTCCGGCTGGTCGATCACGAGCGGACGGGGGTCGGTGGTCGCAAGCAGCAATGACAGCAACAGATTGACGCGTTGTCCTCCGGAGAGCTTGTCGAGCGGCCGGTAGCTTTCATCGGCAGCCATGAATTCGAGCCGATAACGATCTGGACAGCGAAGCGCCGCTAGCTCACGACGCTTGGCGGATGTCATGGAACTCTTGAAGGTGTGTTGTACGGCACGAGTCATGCCTACGGCTTCGAGATTGTCGTCTTCGAGATGCTGCAAGAGCTCTTGCGGTGAAGTCTCGGGGTTGCTCTTTCGGTCGTTCCACCAGCGGGTGATTCCTCGCTGGCCGAGGTCAGTCAGGAATTTCTCGAGAGCCTCCGAGCCGCCGTTGTCGATGCGTCGTGCTGCGAAGCGGGCGCCAAATCGCTCGTCAATAGAATGGAGGACCCTGTCGAAGGCTTGGCGTTGCTCGCTCATCAGCTGGTTCCTGATACTCAAGCCTCGGTTGAATGTCGACGTCAGTTTGTCCGATGCAGCGACAAGATCGTCGAAGTTCGCCTGATAGCTGTCGAGGAGGGCTGCCTGCGTATTGAGCGCCTGAAACTCGTTGATGCGCGCGCCGTCGAATCCCTGATCTGCGAGTGCTCGTTCAACCTGCACTCTCAGTTCGTCCCGCCGAGACTCGCGCATTTGCACACCCGTTGATGCCATGTGCTGTGCTTCGGCGAGACTGTTGAAGAACGCGCTTGCGGCTTCTGACGCCATGAGCCACTGGTCTTCGAGTTGTTCAAGCGCTGTGTCCTCAACGGCGTCGGTACCGGGAAGAGCCAGAGACCTCATGGATGACATGAGCTCTTCGGTCTTGCTCACGATGTCATCGACCGCCGTCGCGACACTGCGCCAGGCTGCCGCCGAGGAGGCGGCACCGTCTAGTTCTTCGATGCCAGCGTCAGAGAACGCCCTCAGTTCCTCTCGTGCCCGCAGGCTGCGATCGAGTGCCTGTTCGGCTGCTGCGAGTTCATTGTCCAGGTCGGCGAGCCGAGTGGCAGCCTTGGACAGTTCTTCGTCGTGCGAGCGCAGGGCGCTCTCGCGATGTTCAATCTCGAGGGTCTCCCTGGCATCGAGCCGGGCCAGAATGTTCTGGACGGCGGCGGGGTCCTGGGCGAGGCTCTTCAGCTCACCCTGCGTGTAGAACACCGCGGGCCACCGATCATGTGGCAACGCAGTTGGATCACTGCCCGGACAGTCGAGCTCGACCGACGCCGCGCCGGCAAGGAACCGCTCCTTCGCACGTTCGGTGACCTGCTCTCTGGTCTGAGAGTCTTGCGGCAGCGGTGCTTCGACGTGCACGCGCAATCCGTCGAGGAGCGTGCTCTTCCCGGTCATACTGCCGCCAATGACGCAGTTCAAGTCAGGGCTGAACTCGAACGTCACCGGAAGAGCGTCATTCTGGGAAGCGAAGAAGGATGCTGCGCCTTCCACCGTGACGGATCTGAGCCACGGCCGTTCGTTTTGCATCACGTCCGGCGGCTTCTTGAGATTCCGGAGAGAGCCAGCGTCGTCCAATTCGTGGCCGGGGCACAGGCGCGTCGGATGAGCGATGAACGCCTGGCGCAGCGCTTCGATGGTTGGGCTAGCCATCTTCACCCAGACGTGACGGCTGCCGATGTCCTCGAAGGACCGTGCAGCACTGCTGTGAAAAAAGGCTAGGCGATTGGCCGACACGAACTCATTGACCCAGGGTTTGCCTTGGAGGGCTTCCTTCTGAAGAGCGTTTCTGGGGAGTTCAAGAGCGGTAAGGTCGCGAGTGTCGAAGTCCTCTCTTTCGACGTGTTCGCTCGGTGTACCGAGAAGCCCGGTTTCGCTAAACACGTCTGGAGCCAACACGAGATAGTCCCACGCCGCATCGTCGCGAGCGTCTAGATCCTGCTGTCGGTTGTCCCGCATCAGATCAAACGATTCGTCCGCACTTAGCGGCGCGGTGGCCACCTGCGTTCCATTCCACGGATGCCTGCCTTGCATCAGCAGATCGAACAGGCTCAGGTAGCGCTCACAGCCGATCTCGGGATCGAAGAGGAAGATGAGATCAAGCCCACCGCGCCCGTCGCTCAGCCTCGGCTTGAAACCCGGGAATACGGCGAAGATCTGCTCGCGATAGGGCTTTCCGCTCTCGTGGAGGCCACAATTCCATTCCTCCACGATGTGCCAGGCAGCGCTCAGCCCACCGCTAGAGCCGAAGTGCGGGCAATTCGGCGTGAGCCCGAGCACTTGAACTCCGTTTGCGACGGCCGCATCGAGAAAGCGTCGTGCGTATGCCGCAAGCTGCCCCGACGATGGCTCGGCCACATCGAGGTCGGAAGGCACGGTCACTGAGCGATTCGGTGAATCGTCGATGGAGTGGACTTGCAGGTCAGTCTTGAACCAACGTGCACCGGGCACTTCGTGACGCCAGTTGACTGCTTGCTGGCGTACGAACCCCATTCTCACGCCTCCGGCCGCCGATTCCTAGATTGCGACGGTACAGCCGCTGCGCAGCCCTGTGGTGCCGAATTCAGTCCGACGCTCGCGTGACAAGCCGGACGGTCAGTTCGACGCTCCTTGGGCGGTCTGGCGGTCGCCCTGAGGATCGCGGCGCGACACGAAGCCGTTGAGGTCGCAGGCCTCGCGCACCGGCGCCGACATGTCGTAGGTGCCCGGATCCAGCGGCGTGCCGGTGCCGTCGGCAACCCGGGTCATCATGTGGAAGTTGGCGCTGACCGCCACCGCGTCGACCATCACGTCGGCGCCCGCGGCGTCGACCACCGCGGCTCGCGCAGCGGCCGTGGCCTCGCGGTCGCCTTCCCACATCGCCTCGGCGAGTCGCGCCAGCAGCGCGCCGTGAGGAACGCCGCCATCACCTGCGTCGGAACCGTTGACGGCTTCGTAGCTGACGTCCATGTCCTTGTTCTGGCCGCTCAGACCGAGCAGCAACGCATGCGCAGACGTTCAGTAGAAGCACTCGTTGAGCTTCGAGGTCCGCGCTGCAAGCACCTCGATCTGGGGCCGGGTGAGCGAATTGCGGTCGGACACCACATCGCCCCGCACACGCTCCATCGGCACGTACTGGGCGTCGGAGAGGATGAACAGTGCCTCGTTCTCCGCCGGCACGGCGCTGAGCGCCTTGATGACGTTGGGCATCTTGATGTCGGCGGTTGGCACCCAGTGGTACTTCACGGCTGCAGGTGCGCCTTCCCGTCCCGGCGGTCCGTCGGCGGGCTCGTCGAGCTCGATGCGCGGCAGTTCCAGCGCGTCGGCGAAGCGATCGACGCAATTGGACTGCGCCACCAACCCCACCAGCTCCACGTAGGCCAACGGGTCCACGCCGCGTTCGATGATCGACTGGTACCAGTCTTCGGTCAGCGTTCCCGGGTGGTTGGTGATGCGCCAGACCGCATCGACTGCAGCGGCCCGCAGCGGGCCGTCAGCATCGACGAGGCCGTCGATGCTGACGGGCTGCACCCACGGCGGCAGCACGCTGCCATCGTCGGTGCGATGGTCGCGCGCTGCGCGCACCTGCCGCACGATCTCGGCACGCTGCTCGCCGGTCCACCAGGTGCCGGGCCTCGACCAGCGGGCCGCGATCTCGCCATGTGCAGCTCCCAGATCATCCCGAATAGGCAGCTCAGTGTCATACGTGCGCTGTGGCGCTGCGATGCTCATAGCCGGATCTCCGCTGGCCGGGGACAGTGTCGGTGGCCACATGCTGGCACACGCGGAACAGCCACACAGCGGCCCGTTCGAAGAGCGGGAACCGGCGGTGCGCGCGCCGTTCCGGTTGGCCTACGATCAGCCCCGCAATCTCGCCGTGTCGCCGCTCGGGCTGCGCGGCGGGGTCGCTCTCGCTTGCACCATCGAACCCCTCAAGGAGCACAGATGCCAACGCCGCAGAAGGCCATCTTCAACGAGATGGGCACCAACCAGTGGTACGTCCACCTGAGCCGCGTCGAGGGCGCGGATCTCGGTGTGGTCACGTCCGTCCTTGCCGACCTGCGGGCTGCGTGCGACGCGCAGGGCATCAACCTGACGCTCGGCTTCGGACCGGGCCTGCTGCCGGAGCTGACCGATGACGTGCCCGACGACTTCCAGGCCTACGTGACCGTCCAGTCCGAGGACGGCTCCGGGCGCGAAGCCAAGGGCACACAGGAAGAGCTGTTGCTGTGGCTGAACCACGACGACAAGGACAAGGTGTGGAAGGCGCAGTACGACGCTCGTACCGCCCTGGCGGGCCACATGGCCGTCGCTCGTGAGACGCCCACGTTCATCTACGGCGACTCGCTGGACATGACCGGCTTCAAGGACGGCACCGGCAACCCCGCCGACGAGGATCAGCCTGCCGTGGCCATCGTGCCCGACGGCGACGCGGGCGCAGGCGGCAGCCACATCATCGCCCAGCGCTGGGTGCACGACCTCGACGGCTGGAACGCGCTCTCCGATGAGCAGCAGGAGAAGAACTTCGGGCGCAAGAAGTTCCCCGAGACCGACAAGACCGACAGTCAGGAGCCCTACAGCCACCTGAGCCATGTGGAGCTGCGCGCGGATGGCAACCACGGCAACGAGGGCAGCGACAAGATCAACGAGATCGCCCGCCGCTCCACGCCGTACGCGTTCCACGACGGCACCGTGGGCCTGTACTTCATGGCGTTCTGCAAGGACCAGGCACCGCTGCGGCGCCGCCTGCGCCGGATGTACGGGCTTGACGATGCCAATGGCGTGCGCGACGCCATCACCGACTTCTCGAACCCGGCCTCGGGCTCGTTCTATTTCGCTCCCAGCGAGGAAACCCTCGACGCCATCACCGGCTGAGAGCCCGCTGCGCGAGATGAAAGCGGCCGTTGGCCGCACCCGTCGCCCGTGGCGGCAGCATCTTGACATCCAATAGATCAGACATCATGATGTCTCCATGCGCACAACTCTGACGCTTGACGACGACATTGCGGACGCGCTCAAGGACCGGGCGCGTCACTTGGATCAGCCTTTCAAGCAGGTCGTCAACGAGGTGCTGCGACGCGGCCTGGGCCCGGTTGCGGCCGAGCCCAGGGAGCCCTACCGGGTTCGACCGCATTCGAGCGGGTTCGCGCCGGGAGTCGACCTGCTGCGGCTCAACCAGTTTGCCGACGAGCGAGAAGTCGAGGCCTACCTCGAGAAGGAAGCCCGGATCGCACGAGAAGCGTCACATCGTGTCAAAGACCAGTGATCGTTCCCGACCTCAACCTGCTGATCTACGCCCACAACGACATAGCACCGGGCCATGACATCGCACGCGACTGGTGGGAGTCATTGCTCAGAGGGAGCGAGCGCATCGGATTGCCGTGGATCGTCGTCTGCGGCTTTCTCCGTCTGACGACCCAGCGGACGTTCTACGAAAGCCCCCTGACCCCAGAGCACGCTGCTGACACCGTTTCCGACTGGTTTGCCGTGCCCAATGTCATGCCGTTGAATCCCGGAACGCAGCATCTCGCGATCTTGCGGCGATTGCTGGTCGAAGCCGGTATCGGCGGGAACCTGGTCTCTGATGCGCACATTGCGGCGCTCGCTGTCGAACACCAGGCGGAAGTCCACTCCAACGACGGGGACTTTGCGCGGTTCAGCGGCCTCCGCTGGCGCAATCCGCTGCTGACCGACCGCTAGCCCGAGCCGTCCTGAGTGCGATGGCGCTCAGCACGCTTCGCGGCAGGAGAGCCGGCGGGTTGCCCGATTACCATCGTTGCGACGGGGGCTGCCTGGGGGAGCGCGATGACGGACGTTGCGGATCGAACGGAAGCGGCCGATGCGCCGACGAGGGAGCAGCACCTCGCAGACATGGCCGACTACCTCGCTGGCGGCGTGCAGCGCGCTCGTGACACCGGCAACAGGGGTCCCGTCCGGTACGGGTCCGACGGCAAGCTGCATCCCGAGATCCTGGAGAACTACTGGAAGCACGGCTTCTATGTCTTCACCGGAGTCGTCGGCCCTGACGAGATTGCCGAGCTCCGGTCCGATGTGGCCGAGGTCATCGAGCGTGCGCCGGTGCGCCAAGGCGCAGAGGTGGACCGCCACGGCCGGCCCGCGCTGGGCCGCGACTATGCAGTCGAGCCGTACATCCACATCGCGCCGCTGTCGGACCCGTTCGGCGGCACCAGCGCCCTCGGCGGTCGCCACCAGGTCCAGATGGACCAGCCCACCCCCGATGCCGACGCCCCGCCCGATGTCGTCTACCTGATCTTCGGCATGTGCCAGTCGATGCCCTCCGCGCTGCGGTTGTATGGCCATCCCGACCTGATGTCGATCGCCGAGAGCATCAACGGCCCCGACTTCGTTCCCTACAACGACGCCATCTTCGTGAAGGAACCCGGGCTGGGCGGCTCGGTGTCGTGGCACCAGGACGGGGTCACCCACTGGGACAACCCCGACTGGGACATGGGCATCCACGGCTTCAACTTCCAGGTGCAGCTGTATGAGACCACTGCAGCCAATGCACTGTGGGTGGTGCCCGGCACGCACAAGCTGGGGCGCATCGACCTGCGTGCGAAGGTTGCCGACAACGGCGGCAGCACGATGCTGCCCGACGCCATCCCGCTGCTGTGCGAGCCGGGTGATGCGACCGTGGTGAACCGTCACATGGTCCACGGCTCTTATGCCAATACTTCGGCCGATCCGCGGATCTCGGTCACGTTCGGCTTCCACCGGCGCTCGTCCGTCGTCGGCGTGGCAGGTCAACTGCGGGTGCACGAGCGTGACGGCGTGGTCGTCTACGACGAGGAGCGGGTGTTCAAGCGGTCATCGGTGATCGCGGTGGCCATCGACGCCCGGGCGCAGCATCGCCCCGGCGAGCGCCGCTACACCTACGCCCCCTTCGTCGGCCTCGAAGACGACTTCCGCTACAGCGACGAGACGTTCGACCGCGTCATCCGCGACTACAACCTCAACGATCTCGCCATCTAGCCCGCTGCCGCGGGCTCACCCAGTCAAGGTGCTGCGGCGCAAGTCGGATCGGCGAGTCGCGCTCATACCGCAGTGGCGAGTGGGCACCGGCCGTGCCCTTATCCATTCCTATCTATTTGTCTATTTCTTTCTATTTGTTCATTTGTTTCCACGGGCGAGCCGCTCGGGGGCGGGGACTGGGCGGTGGAGAGCTTCGCTGCACCCAAGCCTGCACCGCTGGCTTGGTCGGCGATCCATGTCGCACCCCCTCGGCTATAGTGATGATCAACGGGAGGCGCGGAGTCCACCGCCTGCGCAGGGCAACCTGAGCACTCGGCCTTGGGCCGACTTCAGGCGGACCGGCCTCCCGTTCTGCGCGTCATGTGCGCCCGCGCGGGATCGCGGACGTGACCTCGGCCCACCACAGTTGGGTCGAGTGCCACGCTGCCGAGACCGACTTGATCCCGTAGGTCTCGATGTTGCGGCGGTGCCAGATGACGGGAGCGAGGGCTCGCAGGTACGCGGCCTCGACACGGTGGGGCGGCCGAGGCCGTGGGGTCGTTGCCTTCCACATGGCTCGGCCGGCGATGTCAGCCCACTGCATGCCGACCCGGTTCGCGGCCTGATCCACTTCCACCGGCAGCCTCAGCCACTGCCAGTCGATGTCGTCTGAACGCTCGCGAAGCAGATCAATGTAGTCGTCCAGGGAGCGGCGGGGCATCCGCTTGACGGCGGCGAAGATCGGCTGCGCCGGAACTCCGACATCGCGGGCGAACCAGCTCATCCGCTCAAGCAGCAAGCGGGCGAGGTAGTTGTATGTCCGGTCGCTGTCGCGCCTGATCGCGGCGTTAGCAGGCTGCTGAAATTTCGGTGTTGTGGCTGGTTGGGTGTGTGCGGGCGGGGCTGGGGGTGCCTGTTGGGGGTTCTGGCGGGCCGTGTCGGCCCGGCACGGGTGCTCGGTCAGGCGGTTTGGGTGTCGAGTTTGGCTATGCGGACGAGGTTGTAGGCGGCGGCTGCGGTCAGGAACGCGGCCCGGTTGCGGGCGGTGCCTTTGTGTCTGAGTTTTCGTCCGCCGCCGATGGTCTTGATCCACCCGAAGGGCTCCTCGACGCGTTTTCGGGTCCGCTGGGACACCCGGTAGCCGGCGTGGCGTGTGGTGCGCCCGTCGACGGCGGAGCGGCGGTTGGCGGTGTTCTGGGCGACGTGGGGCGTGAACCCCGCAGCGCGGGCGTCTTTGACGAAGCCTTTGGTGTCGTAGGCCTTGTCGGCGCCCACGGTGCGCCGACGCCGACGCGGCGGACGCCGTTGGAGCATCTTGACGGCGGTGTCGCGTTCCGCGTAGCCGTCGGCTCGGGTGAGCTCAGCGTCGGCGACGAGGCCGTTGCGGTTCTCGGTCACGATGTGGCCCATGAAGCACAGCACCGCCGCTGTCCCGGCGGACTTGCGGTACAGGCGAGCCTCGGGATCGGTGGTGGACTGGTGCGTGTCGTGGCGGCGCCGCGCTCCCCGGAAGTCCGCCTCGGCGTTGCGGCCCCGCGGCGCCCCATCGCCGCCGGGGGCGTCTTTGGGCTTGAAGCTCTTGTGCGACGCCCACGCCTCCAACAGCGTGCCGTCCACGCTGAAATGATCGCTCGAGCAATACCGCCGCAAATGCGCCTGCTCGACCACCGCCGCGAAGAACCGGTCAGCTATCTCATGGTCCAGCAGCCGCTGCCGGTTCTTGGACAACGTCGACGCGTCGAAGCCGCGCTCGTCGATGCGCAGCCCCAAGAACCACTTGAACAACATGTCATAGCGCAGCCGCTCGCAGAACGCCCGCTCCGAGCGCACCGAGAACAACGCCATCAACACCGACGCCTTGAGCAGCATCTCAGGCGGCACGCTGGGACGGCCACGAGCCGGGTACATGGCGTCCAGCGCAGTCCATCGGAGACGCCCTCGCGTAAGACGAAGAACTCCTCGTACCGCTCGGGATCTTGCCTCACTGAGAAGGGTGGTCTCACGATGTCATCTTCCTAACTCGCACGTCGCTGGAGACTGGAAGCAGCGAAACTGCTTCCCACAGTCACTTCCGTGCCCCCCACCCGGAACTTCTGCGGCGGCGGCTTGGTGCGCAATCACAGCGCGAGACGCAGCCGCGCGATCGTCGCGCGTCCAAGAGCGCAGGGCGCGGATGCCTAGTCCTTGGTCGCCAACAGGCTGCACGAGGTCGGCCCAGGCCCGGGCCGGTTCCCCTGCGTCGATGACCTCGGCACATGCACTGCGACCGCCAAGACCGCGCCGTCCGCGACCTCGCCGCGGCCGACATCTCTGGTCCCGACCCCAACCACACCGGCTGCCCGTTCGCCGGCGGGTCGAGGCGGTTCGTGTGGCAGCTAGGTTCTAACCTCGCCGGTTCATGGCGGCACTGGCGAGCGTGGTGGAGACGTGCGTGCCTCGTGATGAGGTGCTGCGTGGTGGGTTGGTTGACAAGCATTTTGCGGCGCAGCTGGATCAGGTGATCCGGGGTGCTGCGGGGTATCACGATTACGCCGACGCGGATTCGTTCTTCAAGATCACCCATCCGACGAAGGGGCTGCGTGAGCTGCTGGCGGGGACGTTCGCTCGTCTGTCGGGCAATGCCAGCGCTGCGCCCAGCGCCGAGCATGCGGTGTACCGCTACGAGACCAGCTTCGGCGGCGGCAAGACGCATGGGCTGATCGCGTTGTGGCATTTGGCGAGCGGTGCCCGCCCGCCGAATCTCGACGAGTTCGTCGACCCGGCCTTGCTGCCCGACGAGTGCGCGGTGGCGGCGGTGGTGGGCGACAGCCTCGACTCGATCAACGGGCTCACCACCGATGGCGTCACCACCTACACCATGTGGGGCGAGATCGCCCGCCAGCTCGGCGACGACGCTTGGGCCGCGGTGCGCCAGAGCGATGAGGCTCGGACGGCTATCGGCAAGCAGGTGTGGCTGGACATCATCGGTGACCGTCCGACGGTGATCGTGATCGACGAGATCGCCCAGCACCTGCGGCTGCTGGCCACCTCGGGAAGCGAGGTGCAGCGCAATCTCGCAGCGCAGACCATCGCTGGGCTCAAGGTGCTGTTCGAAGCGGCCACTGCAGCGCCGCGGGCGCGCATCATCGTCACGCTGGCTACTGGCACCGAGGCGTTCGAGGCCGAGACCGCCGAGGTCGCCAAGGCGCTGCGCGAGGCCGAGACCCAGCAGGTGCTCGCCGAGGCTCATGATGTGATGGAGCGCCCCAAGGGTGCGGTGGGCCGCCCCGCGGAGGACGATGAGATCGGTTTCATCCTGCGCCGGCGGCTGTTCGCCGAGGTGGACGAGAATGCCGCCTTGGCTGCCGCTCAGGCTTACCGGCAGCACTATGCGACGCTGGCTGAGCAGGGCGTGACGGTGGGCGGTGCGGCCACTGACGATCCGGCGGGCTACGCCGAACGCCTGCGGACTGCGTACCCGTTCCATCCTGCGCTAATCGACTGCCTCGACAAGCGGATCGGGCCGATGCCCGGGTTCCAGCGTGCACGCGGCGCGCTCAAGATGCTGGCCGAGACGGTCGCGGCGCTGTGGCGTGCTGAGGTTTCTGCGCCGATCATCAATCTCGGAGATCTTCCGCTCGACAATCTGACAGTGAGATCGGCAATCACCACGTCGATCGGCCGCGAAGCGCTCGACGGCCCGGCAGTCGCGGATTTTGCTGCGTCCACCAGCCACGCAGCATCGGTCGACAACGAACGGTGGCCGGCCAAGCGGCTCGCCAGTCGGGCCTGCCGTGCTGTGTTCTGCAACAGCGTGATCAGCGGAACGCTGCCCGGCGCCTCGGCACCCGATCTCTATGCCGGAACGCTGACGCCGGGCGAGGAGCCCGACGCTGTGGAAGCCGCGCTGCAAGAGACCAGCCGTGTCGCGTGGCATCTCATCTACGACGGCGCTCGGTGGCGGTTCCAGGTGGAACCCAACGCCAATCGCATCATTGCCAGCGAGGTCGCCAACGTCAAGAACACTGATGTCACAGAAGAGCTGGATCGGCGCATTCGCCGCATCTTCGCCACTGACGGGCTCACCAAGGCGGTGCATTTCCCGGCCGGCCCTGCCGACGTGCCCGATGCCCAGCAGCTGCACCTGGTGGTGTTCTCGCACGAGGATCTGAGGGTCACCGCCGCATCGGCGAACGATGTCCCCGAACGAGTCGTCGATGTGGCCCACCGTCATGGAGTGAAGGAGCAGAACCGCACCAACCGCAACGCGATCGTGACGTTGGTGGCCGACGAGGACGAGGTGGACGCGATGCGCGACCGAGTCAGGTTCGAGCTTGCGGCGAAGCGAATCACCGACGACCCGGTGCGCCTCGGCCAGTTCGACAAGCAGGTGGCGAAGGCGCTCCGGCGCTTGGCCCAAGATGCCGAGCTGGAATCCCGCATCGCCGTCACGCGGGCCTACGCCCACTTGTACTGGCCCGAGAACGCACCGGCGAATAGCAACCTGCGGCACCTGCATCTGCCATTCAGCGACTACGGCAAGACGCCCAATGGCGCGCAGACATCGGTGATCGTGGATGCGCTCCGCAGCCACGGAAAGATCACCGATACGCCGCCTCCCACCGACCTGCTGGCGAGCGCCAGCGGCTTCGGCAAGGCCCGCGCCGAGATCACCACCGCGGAGCTGGCGGGCTGGCCGTGGCGAGACCACCGCCAGAAGCTCGTGCTGAACGCCACCCTGCTCACCCAGACCATCCAGGCAGGCATCGGTAACGGCACCTGGGTGTACTACGACCCCGACACGCAGCAGGCGCACGGCAAGGACGACCCTCCGGGGGGAATCCGCATCGCCACCGACACGCTGCTGTACACCCCGGCCCGAGCCGCAGAGCTGAACCTGCTGCGCAAACCAGCCAACTGGGCGGCAATCAGCGCAGTGGTGACGCCCAGTGCAGGGCCGTTCGACGGGGCCAGCCTGCGGCGAGAGCTCACCACAGCGCTCGCTGGCGAGCCGCCCAAGAAAGAAGTCCTGTCTGCGCTTGCCTCTGCAGTGCGAGCCGGTCGGCAGGTGGCGGTTTCGCTGACCTCACCGAGCGCCGAAGCCGAGCCTCAGCAGTTGTCGCCCACCGAGATCGAAAGCGCCGAACTCGACGCCGTGTTCGTGTTCGTCCCCGCCCAGCAGGCTGCGCCGACGCCGCCTCCGTCGCGCAGCATCGTCGTCGAAGGCGAGACTGCCGGTGTCACGCTCGGCAAGCTCCGCGACGCGGTTGCCGATGCCGGGATCGATGAGATCGCGTCACTGACCATCACCGCGAGCGCCGGAGCATCCGAGGGCACGGCCGACCTTCGGGCACTCGGCCACTGTGCCTCCCAGCTACCACGGTTCGAATGCAGCGTCAGGGCCTCCCTCCAAGTCGAATTCGATGGCCTCCAAGGCGCTGTCGATGCTGGCCTTGCGGGCAGCATCGCCGGTTGGCGCCGCATCGAGGAAACGATGTGGGCACTGGCCGATCTCGGCACCGCCGTGGGCGGCACCTTTGCCATGCAGCTGACACCAGCGTCTCCCATCGCGGTAGACGGTAAGGACTGGGAGCAGTTCCGATCGGTAGTCGCCAACAACGACCCGGGTGCCCTGCGCATCGAGGCCGAACCCGCAGGCAACGCTCCGAGCGGTGGCGAGCAATGACCGTGCCGACCTTGCGCGAGCGGCGTTTCGAGCTGCTACTGCAGCCGACGCAGGCCGGCGACGACTGGGGCTTCCACCTCAGCGAAACGTTCAACGACGCCAAAGAGGCGGTAGCCAAAGTCGATGCAACACGCGCCACCCCGTTCCGACGCGCGGTGCTCGACGCGGTAGAGGCCTCTGGCTACCCGCCCGCTGCTGTCTCGCCGCGGCGGTGCCGACCCTTCAACCTGCAGCAAGGCCCAGGTGTGCGGCTGGCACTGACAGTGAGCGCATCCCTGCCAGTGGCAAGGCCACTGCGGCGACGGGCGATCGTCGACGGGGTGGAGGCCCTGTCGCACGAAGAAGCGCTGTACTGGTACGCGCGCACGTCTGGCCCCGCAAGCGGACGAGCCCTCCGGGCCCTGCGCATCCTGCTAGCTGATGACTGAGGGCGAACGGCCCCGTTTGCTGATCGAGGATTGGTTCCCGGTCGCTGAGCTTGGTGTCGAATCCGTGCGCGAGCGCGCAGTGAGTATGGACTTGCCGCCACTCTTTGCACTGCATGTGTGGTGGGCACGGCGGCCGTTGGTTGCCAGCGCAGGAGCGATCCTGGCGAGTCTGTTGCCCGCTTGGTCCTCGGCATTCGCTGCCAGATTTGAGGGGCACGATGAGCTGTCCTCGCCCGAGGCGTACCAATGCTGGGTTCTTCAACTCTGCGGTATTTGGGGCGACCCCATAGCTGCAGACCGCCTGGTTCGGGCGGCGAAGGCCACGGGCAACTCGATTCCGAACCCGTACACCTACAAGCAGGCATACAAGAACTCTCCTGACGAGCACAACGTTGAACTTCTGCATCGAGTGCTGGAGCACACTTGGGGCCGTGTTCCGACGGTGCTCGATCCGACGGCGGGAGGTGGCTCGATCCTCTACGAGGCGGCGCGGTTCCGTCTGCCTTCCCATGCGAATGACCTCAACCCCGTCGCCGTCGCAGTCCTTCAAGCCGGCGTCCAGAGTCCAGTGCGTTACGGACTCGAGTTACTCGCGGAATTGGAGCACTGGGGTTCGATTCTCGTTGAGAGGTTGGAAACAAAGCTCGGCGACTACTTTCCGTCGCTACCGAACGAGAAGACGTCAACATACATCTTCGCTCGGACAGTCGTGTGCCCGAGGACAGGCAAATATGTGCCTTTGGTAGGCGACTGGGCGCTACGGCGAGGTCACGAGCCGGTTGCTGTGCGATTGGTCACAGAGCGTGATGGCGACGAACTCGACGGTCCGGAATTCGAGATTGTTGAAGGAGCAGCAGCGCGTTTCGACACAAAGAAGGCTGGCACGTGGTCGCGCGGCTCAGCGGTCTCGCCGTGGGACCACCTGGTGATCGATAGTGCATACATCAAGACCGAGGCGCAGGCAGGGCGCATGGGCGAAGTGTTGTACGCCGTTGCGACGCGAACGGCGAAAGGGCGAGGTTTCCGCGCCCCGGCTGAAGTTGATCTGCAAGCGCTCAAAGCCGCGGAAGCCGAATTGGAGCAGCTCCTGCCGCAATGGGAACGCGACGACATTCTTCCCGCCGAGACCGTTCCTCCAGGTAACAAGACAAACGAACCACACAGCTATGGGATGAACCATTGGCGAGACATGTTCACGCCCCGCCAGTTACTGGTACATGGAACCTTTGTCGAGGAGTACCGAAGACTGATCACCGAGATACACGCCGAGACAGAAGATCTGAATCAGGCAGACGCCGTGCTCTCGCTGATCGCCATGATCCTTGGCAAGGCTGTCAACTGGAACGCCCGAATGGCGAGTTGGGATGTATCGAGGCAGAAGATCCGTTCGGTCTTTGATTCCCACAATTTCGCGTTCAAGCACGCGTTCGCCGAATTCGAAAGCGGAACTGATTTGTTCCAATGGTGCCTGCGACGCGGAGTGGCAAGGGCCTATGGGGGGCTTGCAAAGCTCCTAAGTTCCGCTGGTGATGAGGGCCTTCTTGGGGGCCGCGGAGTTTCCTCTCCAAATGTCGCCGTAACCAGAGAAAATGCCGGGAATCTGACGTCGTTGCCCGACGAGTCGCAGTCCTTGGTGTGCATCGACCCGCCGTATTACGACAACGTGATGTATGCCGAGTTGGCGGATTATTTCTACGTGTGGCACAAGCGGACGCTCGGCCGGCTGTGGCCTGACCTGTTTGCAGATCAGCTGACCAACAAGCACGACGAGGCGGTCACGAACAGGGCGCGCTTCGCCCACGCGGGCAGGCGAGCCAAGACATTGGCCGATCACGATTACACGGCGAAGATGGCTGCGATCTTCGCTGAATGCCATCGGGTGCTGGAGTCGGACGGTGTGATGACGGTGATGTTCACGCACAAGCGGGCTGATGCGTGGGACTCGCTCGGCACGGCGCTGTTGCAGGCTGGGTTCGAGATTCGCGCTTCGTGGCCGGTGCATACCGAGAGTGAGCAGTCGCTTCATCAGGCTCGACAGAACGCTGTGAAGTCGACGATGTTCTTGAGCTGCCGGAAGCGGTCCGAAGACGGGGCCGACGGTGACACCGTCTATATCGACGACATAGCTGCGGGCATTCGCGACGCGGCGGGTGACGCGCTTGCGAGAGGGCATCAGCAGGGTCTCGCCGGTGTTGATCTGCTGCTGTCCACCTACGGGCCTGCCTTGTCGGTGCTGTCGTCTCACTGGCCCGTCTACGCGGCGGAAGCCGACGAGACCGGCCGCTCTCGGCTGCTGCGGCCAGAGGAAGCGCTGACGGTTGCTCGAACGGAGGTGCTGCGCCGGGAGCGGCTGCGGCTGGTCGGCCGCGAGATTGAGTTCGATCCGCTCACCGATTTCACGCTGCTGGCGTGGAGCACTTTCGCCGCTCGCGAGTTCCCGTACGACGAGGCGCGGAAGCTGGCCCTGTCCATCAGTGACCTCGATCTCGACGATGTGGAGGCTGCGAAGCTGGT
This sequence comes from Acidimicrobiia bacterium, assembly GCA_022826045.1. Classification (GTDB taxonomy): domain Bacteria; phylum Actinomycetota; class Acidimicrobiia; order Acidimicrobiales; family Poriferisodalaceae; genus Poriferisodalis. Next base: position 38,124 of record JAJDVQ010000052.1, read on the forward strand.
GACCGCCTCGAAGGGCACGGTGAGCCTGACCGAACCACGTCTGCGTCTGCGCCGCGAGACGGACGCGCATCTGCCAGGCATCGACCGTGCTCGTACGACCATTGATGTGTGGGTCGATGCCATCCACACGGCTGCCTACATCACCGCAGAGGACGGCAGCGGGGCTGCGAAGCAATGGCTGGATGAACGCGAGTTCACAGAGAATTCGGATTTCATTTCGTGCCTGAGGGCGTTCGCGCATGCGCTGCCGAGCACCAAGCACCAAGGGGAGTGGAATGTCCCGGAGGCCGGGCACTTGCGTTCGTTGGTGACGACGCACTTCAAGGACATCGACCTGCCGAGTGAAGTGGACGCAGTCACGGTCGAGGAACCGACGTTGCCGGGCGTGGCGAATGACTGACGGCGGGTTCGTCGGGCTGAGCCTGCGCACCGGTTACGACTCGTCCGACGATCCGCTGAACAGCTTCTATGTGCCGGTGTTGGAGCGAGCGAGTTCGTACGACCGGGTGGCGGGCTACTTCTCGTCGTCGTCGTTCGTGTCGGCAGCGGCGGGGCTGGCACGGTTCATCGCCAACAGCGGCACGATCAGGCTGTTGGTGGGCACACAGTTGTCGGAGGACGACCGTGACGCGCTGCTCGGCCAAGCGGAGTTGGCCGATGTCCTGGCCGGCAGTCTCGACAGCGGTGTGGATCACGCGCTGAGTGCCGGCGAGGTCGCACGCCAGCGTCTTGAGGTCATCGCGTGGCTGGTGCGCGAGGGACGGCTTCAGATCCGGGTCGGCGTGCCATGCGACACAGACGGTGTTCCGCTGGCAGGTGCCGAGGCGGGGCGGCGCTACTTCCACGCCAAGTTCGGGGTGCTCGCCGACGGCGCGGGCAATCGTGTGGCGTTCAGCGGCAGCATCAACGAGTCGGCATCGGGCTGGCAGCACAATTTCGAGTCGTTCAGCGTGTACCGGTCGTGGCGCACCGAAGGCTGGGCGGACCATGGCGAGCCATTGGCGCAGCAGTTCGAGGAACTGTGGAGCGGCGAGCCGCCTTGCGGCGGCAGTGGCGATGCCAGTGACGGTGAGGCTGGTGCAGGCGGAACCACTTGGCGAACCGTGGCGCTGCCGCAGGCTGTGCGCGATCGACTGGTGCAACTCGTGCCGGACGATTGGACGCCACCGCCTCGCGATCCGCTCGAGCCGCCGCCCCCGCTGACTCCCTCCGAACTTGAGCCGCTGGCAGCGATCCGCGACGCGCCGCGCACCTGCTCCGGTGTCGGGTTGGTGTCGGCGGCCGTCGAGCCGTGGCCTCATCAGCTCGCGATTGCGCGGCGCATTACTGAGTCGTGGCCGCGTTCCTATCTGCTGGCTGATGAGGTCGGCTTGGGCAAGACGATCGAGACCGGTCTGGTGCTTCGGGAGTTGCTGCTGTCGGGTCGGTTGAGCACAGCGCTGCTGCTGGTTCCTGCGTCGGTGCTGATCCAGTGGCAGGAGGAACTGAGCGAGAAGTTCCTGCTCGACGTGCCGCGCCTGGACAGCGGCGAACTGGTGTGGGTCGACGGAAGGCGCGAGCAGGCGGACTCGGCTGGTGGAGGTACCTGGCGGTCGGCGCCCGTGTTGCTGGCGTCGTCTCATCTCGCTCGGCGGCAGGGCCACCGTGCTGCGCTGACCGAGGGTGCCCAGTGGGATCTGGTGTTCGTGGACGAAGCCCATCATGCCCGCCGCCGCGGCACCAAGGCTTCAGACTCGCCGAACCAGATGCTGGCGACGCTGACGGCGATGAAGCGGGCCGGCATGTGGAGGGTGCTGCTGTTGGCGTCGGCCACGCCGATGCAGATGAATACTCACGACATCTGGGATCTGCTGGCGTTGTTCGGCCTGCCGTCGCGGTGGTCGGATTCGCCCGAGCGCATGGAGCGGTACTTCGCAGAGTTCGGTGCCGGGTTCGCCGACCGTGACTGGCTGTTCCTGCGCGGGATGCTGGCAGGGCACTTCGCAACGGTCGACGCTGACCCTGCGTTGGTCGCTGACTTGAAGGCAGAGCTCGGCCTGGTTGCCGCGAAGAGCATCACCGAGTTCCATGAGCGCCCGTACTCCAAGAGCGTGACGCGTGACCTGAACAGGAAGCAGCAGACGCAGTGGGACGCCTGGCTGCGGGCCAACACGCCGGTGCGCGACCGTGTGTTCCGCACCACGCGAGCGACCCTTCGTCGGTACCAGGCCGAGGGAGTGCTGCCCGAGGGCACCGTGGTGCCAGAGCGTCGTGTGACGCACGAGTCGTGCGAGCTCGGACAGCCGGCCGAGGAGCTGTACGGCCGTATCGACAGCTACATCAAGCGCCACTACGACGCGTACCTGGCCGACCGGGGCCGGCGGCGGCCGTTGGGCTTCATCATGACCATCTACCGGCGGCGGCTCACGTCGAGCTTCCACGCGGTGCGATGCTCGCTCGAGCGTCGCCGCGAGGTACTGCAAGGCCGCCGCCCGCTGGGCGCTTTCGTCGATGATGACGACTTGGCGTCGTCGCAGGAATCGAACGCCCTCGCCGCTGATGGCCCAGCCGCCTCGCAATCACCGCCGGGTACTGCAGGTGGCGACTGGGCGTGGGACCCCGACACGGCCGGCGACGAGTGGGACGACGCGGTCGCCGCCAGCGCAGACGAGTACCTGTCCGAAGAGCTGACCGAACTGGACAGCTTCATCAGCGAGCTGAGCGACCTGCCGCCCGACGAGCCCAAGACCCAGCGGCTCTACGACCTGCTCGAGTCCAGCTTCACCGGCGGCCACCGCAGCGTGGTGGTGTTCACCCAGTACGCCGACACGCTGCGCTACCTGCGAGAACGCCTGCGTGCCATCTACGGCGCCGGGATCGTCTGCTACTTCGCCGGCAGAGGCGAGCGCTGGGACACCGCCGCCGGCGAGTGGGCCGCTGTCTCCAAGGAGCGTGTCAAGGAGCTGTTCCGCCAAGGCGACGAAGTGCGCATCATGCTCGGCACCGACTCGATGTCAGAAGGCCTGAACCTCCAGACCTGCGCCCGGGTCATCAACTACGACCTGCCATGGAACTTCATGCGAGTCGAGCAGCGCATCGGACGCGTCGACCGCATCGGCGGCCAGCCCCGCGTCGAGGTCACCAACCTGTCCTACAAAGGCACCGTCGAAGACGACGTCCTGCGCCGCATCGAAGATCGCCTCAAATGGTTCACCAACGTCGTCGGCAACGCCCAGCCCGTGCTCGCATCGATGGAGTCAGCCATGCAGCGAGCAGCCCTCGGCCAGATCACCCCCGTCCACGCCGTCAACGAGATCGAGCAAATGAACCGCCAGGCAATGGCGTCGCCCGTCAAGCTCGCCGACCTCGACGCCGTACCCCGCCACCCCGAGCCGCTTCAGCCCGCCATGGATCTGACCGCCCTGCGCGAAGCCCTCCTGCAGATCCCGCCCTGCGCCGAACGCCTGACCCCTCACCCCGACATCGAGGGTGCCTGGCTGCTCCACCTCGACGGCCAGACCCACCCCATCACCTTCGACCGCACCCAAGCCCAGCAGGCCGAAACCCTGCACCTCCTGACATGGGGAAACCCGCTGCTCGACGAACTGCTCGAAACCGCACGGTCCGCTGCGATTTAGCTGGGTCTTCGCATCCAAGTTGGGACCAGTGGCTTTCCGCAGTCCAAATGGACGATCTGTCGGGTCCAAGCCATCGGCCTGAGCCATGGCGACTCGTTGAGATGCGGATGCTCCTAGATCAATTCGACACCGGGTTCTCCTTCGATGATGCGCTCTACCCGGGCAATGATCTTGTGCAGTTTGGTCCCCGTGTGGGTCTCACCCCAGCAGGCCCCGCGCTGCTCGAGTGTGAAGTGGATTGAACAGAGAGCCAGATGGAAGGGACTCAAGAAGCTGTAGTAGTCGATGGACGGCGTGCCGCTGTCCAGACTCCAAGTGCCGATGATGCCGATGGCATCGGAGTGGGCGACTCCGCTCATCCGGTGATAGGCGTCGAAGCCTTGCGGCAGGTCCATGTCGTCGCAGAGCATCTCGCGCACTCGTCGAGAGTGCGACGGTCGCTTGGATATCTCCCCACACCTTGACTTGAGTTCGTCGCGAATCTTCCCGGCGACGCGCTCGACGTCGGCCAGTTGGGTCACGACCTCGCGGCGTGCCCGCTCGATGTCTTGGAGCTCGTCCGGACTCCGCACGTCGGAGTCGTCGCTTTGCATCGATCGAAGTGATCTCAGATGGCTGCCCAAGGACCGCTCCCGGAGCACCAAGCCCCGCAACAACCGCTCCGTAGGCCCAACTCTTGGGTTGAAGACCCATGAGGAAAACGCGCATGCCTCGATGATCGAGCGGCACATCACATAGAGCGAATAGGTGCTGCGAGTCTGCATGGCTGCACACAGCACCCTGAAGTAATCGTGAACTGCCTCGAGACGCAGACGCGCCTCCGCCTCCACTACGTCAATGACCCGGACAGTCCCGACGGACAGCTCGGCACAGGGGTGCGAACGCGATCGATCCCAAGGCGAGCCATATTCGGGCATCCTCGACTCCGTGAACCACTTGTCTGGATCGCCGCGCAGTCTCCGCAGCCGCAGCCAGATCTCCCAGCGGCGCAGCATGACGCCAACACGTCTCCAAGCGCCTCTGGACTTCACGGGAATCATCCGCACGAGTCGCTCCGCTTCGCAGTTGGTGCCTTGGGCATTCTGTCTGGCAGGGATGCCTGCACCACCCAGCCCATGGCTATGCACTCACAGCGGGGCACAACGTCCGCACGTCGATCGTCCCCGAGGCGCTGGGTCGAAGCGTGGTGCCCAAGAATGGCGTGGCGACGGCAGCCGGTAGGCGCATCGCTTCTGCCGGTCGCGGGTTCGTCCCGATCGGCGGGGAAACCGAAGCGCGGCGAGAGTGTGCCGGACCTCGACGCCTGCAAGCACGCCGTCAGCGCCATGAGGTCCAAGTAGCCTCGAAAGCTCGGCGGCTTTAGCTGCTGTTCAGTGCGGCGCGGTTCGCGGACGCTGCGTTCGACAGCCTCGCACGCATGGAAGCCAAGACAGCCGCGCCGGGCGAGCCTGCTTTTGCAGCGCTGTGACCAGCGAGAACGTCGAGGTGCTGGCGTTGGTGTCATAGCCCTTCGCCATACTCGTCGCAATCATGGAGGTAGGGACCTATGAGGTTGAAATCGTTCCGAGTGGGGCCGTATCGGAATGTCCTCGATTCTGGTGAGATCGTCGTTGACCCTGAGGTCACGGTTCTTGTCGGCAAGAATGAGTCGGGCAAGACCAACCTGTTGCACGCGCTGCACTCGCTGAATTCGGCGACAGAGAGCCAAGCTGTGCCGCGGCTCGACTATCCGCGTTGGCTTCAGAAGGCGCACGAGCGGAGCGGCGCGTTTGACTCGGCTCGTCCGATCGAGGCCGTGTTCTCCCTCACTGATGAAGAAAAGCAGGCAACGGACGACCGATTCGGTGAAGGGGTCTTGCTCGGAGGCGAGTTTCGGGTGTACCGGAGCTACGAGTCCTCCGGGTTCAAATACGTGCTTCCCGAGTGCGACGCTCAGGCGGCGATCAGCCACCTGATCGGCCGCGTTCAGGTGGAAGCAGTGGACGATCTCGGCGTCTTGAGAGAGCGTCTGGAGGAACAGGCAGAAGCGACTGATGACGATGGCGAGTTGCTGCCCGAGTCTGAAGCGGCTGCCGCGGCCGTCGAGCGGCTCGATGAGGTGTACGGAGATTTTGAGACCGTCAGGAAGGCTGTTGGGAGGTTCGTGAGCGCGTTCATGCCGAGGTTCTTCTACTTCGATGACTACGCACAGCTTCCTGGCACGACGGACACAGCGCCACTCGTCGAAGCGATCGGGGATGATCAGGTCGATCAACTCGACGACGATCAGCGAACTGCGTTGGCTTTACTGCGGATGGGCTTCGCCGACGAAGAGATCGTGGCTGAGGACTATGACATCCGCAAAGCGGAACTGCAGGCCGTCGGAGCGTCGCTGACCCACGAAGTCCTGAAGTACTGGAAGCAGAACCCGCATCTTCGCCTCATGATTGACATCGACCCTGTTGCCGCCCAGGGACTGCATGGCGAGCAGATCATCAGGCGCGATCTCAAGCTCGACGTGATGGACGACCGGCACCACTTCACCAACAGCCTCGACGCTCGGTCGAGCGGATTCCGCTGGTTCGTCTCGTTCATCGCCGCATTCGCGGAATTCGAAGACGACGCCAACGTCATCGTGCTCTTGGACGAACCGGGCCTTGGACTGCACGCACGCGCCCAAGACGACTTCCTTCGCTTCATCGGCGACCGACTGGCGCAACGGCATCAGGTGATCTTCACGACTCACTCGCCGTTTCTGGTTGATTCCGCACGGCTCGACCGCGTGAGGGTGGTCGAGGACGCCGGTCCAGACCACGGCGCGAGAGCGACGAAGACCGACGGTGCCTCAAGAGACCCTGACACGCTCTTCCCGCTCCAGGCGGCCCTGGGCTACGACATCGCCCAGAACCTCTTCGTGGGCCCAGACAATCTCGTGGTCGAAGGACTCTCGGACTTCACCTACTTGACAGTCATGTCAGACTGCTTGAAGTCCAAGAACCGGACGGGCCTTGATGACCGCTGGCGGATACTGCCCGCGGGAGGCGCGAGCAACATTCCGACCTTCGTGACCCTCGTCGGACGGTCGCTGGACGTGACCGTGCTCGTCGACGGAGGCCAGTCGAGCAGCCAGCGAATCCGAAACCTCATCGAAGCCGGACTCCTGGACGACAAGCGGGTGGTCACCCCCGAAGCGGGATCGCCCACGAGATCAGCGGACATCGAAGACCTGTTCTCAGACGGCGATTACCTGGTGATCTACAACGGCGCCCAACAGTCGAATGTGAAGGTCGGTGACCTCGACGGAGACGACCGCATCGTGAAGCGGATCGAACGAGCCTTGGGATCATTCGATCACAACGCACCCGCGCGCTACCTGCTGGAGAATCGAGCAGCCCTGTTGAACCGATTCTCGGCGACGACTCTTGACCGCTTCGAGCGCCTCTGCATCTCCATCAACGAGACTCTGAGAGACGCGCAGAGATAAGCCAATGATCCCACGAAGGTCAGCCCCGCCGCTCGGGGACCAGCGCCAACCGATGCTCGTCCGGACGACCGAGCACTCTCAGGCCCGTCAGACTCGCATCTCGGCCCAGTCCGTCATCGCCGTCCCCGGCCCACAGCCCCCGGCCGCGGACCCTCAGACCACGCCAGTTACACAAACTTTCCGAGTGTCACTGTTGGGTGTGCCGGGGCTCTCTGCCAGGGGGTTACGGTCCGGCTGACAGACCCCCGGACGCGTCGGGCTGTTTGAGCGGCGCGGCGGCTACGCCCCCAGACGAGACTGTCCTGAGAACTTCCGCATCGAGGATGTCTATGGCCCGGTGGAAGGCGTCTCAGCCGCTACCAGGCCAGCAGACCCAGAACAGGACGACGACGAGTAGCCGACGCCTCGCGTCCGAGCATCTCCGCCCGCTCATCACCCGCGCCGCCAAGTCGACCAAGACCGCTGGCTCGGCAGTGCCAGCAGTTCGCGCCTGCGTGCGGCGATGCAGAAGGGACTCAGCGGGCCGGGGTTGGCAGGGCCTCGTTCACTGCGCGTCGAACCCAGGATGACACTGAGCGATCCTCGGCTGCGGCGACTGCTCTGATCTGCTCGAGCACACTCGGCGGGAAGCGCACGGCGATCGGATCGGACAGCCTCGGTGTGCGTCGTTGCGCTGGTCCTTGGGGACGCAGATTTTCTGGTCGGCTGTAGAACTCGAATTCCTCGGTGGGGGTCATGCGCTCAGCGTTCATCTGTCCTCCAGGTATTGGGAGACGAGGTGCGAAGGCGCCTCGTAACAGCCGATCGGTCGGCACCGCGTCGGGTCGCCCGAGTCCGATGGTGCGAGGGGGACCACGAGTACGACTCCGCTGACTTCGGAGACCATGAGCCAGTGCGCCGGCGGGGTTGCAGGGTAGAAGAACGGTTCGCTTTGCCAGACGTCAACGATGTCGGGTACGCCGAGCGCGCTGTGCTTGAGCAGGTGCGGCAGTTGGTCGGTGATTTCGAATGGGTCATCGTCGTCGAGGAGATCCAGGTCGAACGGGCTCTCCACAGCGTTAATTGTATTACAACCAAATACAGCTTGGGCGCAGGTGGAGGATCGGTCAGCCAAGTAGGCCGACGCCTCGATTCTGCGTCGCGGGGGGACTGTCAGAGCCGGCACCCGGCGAGGCGATGGATGCCTGGCTTGGCGGGCACGGTAAGTGGGAACCACACCCGCCTCATCTACCTGGCTGGCCAACTGGGTAAGCGCCTCGCCTCGCTACGCGTCGCCGGAACCGCCTTCGGAGGACCCGGAACCGCTTGGCGGCGGCCCGTATGCACTCTTGGGGAAGTCCCTCGGTTCGATCGTTGTGATGGGCGTGTCACCATCGAGGATGCTTTGACGAAACTCACCGCGTACTGACCTCCTGGCTCGGCTGCGCGGCTTGCCTCAACGGATCAGCTTCCGGTGGATTCATCACTCATGACGTCTTGTTGGGTGCAGCGGAGAATGCTCCCTGAGTCGAGGAGCGTCGGTTCGATGGCCCAGTTTCCGACACGAATGATCCCAATTGCTCGCATGATGGTCGAGTCGCTCTTGCGTCGGCGCTTGACGACAAAGATGACTTCGGCGACATCGATCTGCATCGGGAAGAGCGCGTGCTGGCCCAGCTTGGACAGCCCGGCTCTGGCCTGTTCACCGGCGTGCTCGCGGAGCGTGAGCTTCATCTCCACGATGAGCCATTCATCTCGTTCGCCGCAATCGCGGAGCGCAATGATGTCAGGCTTGACCTCTCCATGTGCGAAAGCACTGCAGTCATCGCAGTCCCAGGCCGCCGCGACGAGTTCGACAGAGATCGTGCAGCCGTCCTTGGCGAGAACCGCCATCTGCGGGTCAATGTCGATCTCGCATCCACATCGAGCGTGCAGCGAGGTCAGCCGTGTGGCCGAAGTGCCGCTGCTCACTGAGTATCGCTGAGAAGCCGCGAGGTTTCTTCGGAGAGCCGATCGGCTACGGCGACGTACTCGTCCTCGGGAATGCCCCAATCCGGATCGATCTCGACGGGGACGATGGCGGTCCCGACCGTGCGGTCGCGACGGTCAAATCTGTAGACAGCGAGGTCCTCGACGCTGATCGAAGCGCCGACACCTTGCCCCTCCGGTTGCTTTGCCGATGCACGCAGCATGCAGTTGGATACCTGATGCAGGAATTCAGTGCTGTGCGTCGTACACAGCACGTTGACGCCGGCCTGTGAGAGCGCTACGAGTGCCTCAGACACGGCGAGCACGGCTTCAGGGTGCATGTGCGCCTCGGGCTCGTCGATGAGCAGTAGGTCGCCGGGGCTGAGCAGTTCGCTGATCCAACTGATGAGTGGCGCGAGTTCGGCAACCATCGAGGATGCTCGCTGAACAGGAATGATCTGCTTGCCGTGCTTGTAGCTCAGCGACGGCACCCGTTCGCGACCGTGACCGATCACCACACTGCCGCCGATGAGTGTCTCAAGGTGGTTTGTCGCCGCTTCGAAATCGCGTCCGCCTGCATGCCGGGGTCGCCGCGGCAGTGCCCATGATCGATGTCGGCGGCGCGGACTGGTCAGCCGTTGGAGTTCGATCAGAAAATCGAGCGCGATCCCGCCGAGCGCAGCAGGTTCACGACCGGAAAGAGCAAGACCCTCGCGCTCTTGCTCAAGTCGCATGTGCACCACGTCAGTCCACGATTCGAGGAGACCAGACCGACCTGCCGGCAGATAGTGCACCGCGCCGCCCAGACCTGACTCAGGAAGAAGATGGCGATGCCAAAAGAGATCAGCCAGAAACGACGTAGCCCGTCGGGACAACTGCTCGTCACGAGTCGACTCCCCGTCCTCGGCCAACTCCGTCAGGTAGTCGTCAATCAGGTCGAAGGTGCGAGTTGCTCGAAGATCACCAAGGCTGATGTCCTTCGGAGACAGGGGGTGCCGTTCGTGGTCACCGGAAAGCGCGAAGAGGGTCGAGGGACTGTCGCCGGAAGCCTCCCGGGCAATGGCGAACTCGAGGGGCTCGCTGCAACCCCATCGTCTGAGTTCGTCGAGACTCTCGACGTCGAAGTAGACCGCCAGCCGATTCTTGAGCAGCTCGCCTGCGCGTTCGAGTCGTGAACTCATCCACGCTTGGACTTTGCTCTCGAAGGGGTGAATCAAGTCTGCTGTGTGCGCGACGCTCGTATCTCGCAATTCGCTGACCAGGTCAATCGACTCTTCTGGTGTGAGGGCTGGTTCGACCGGCCCGTTCACGCGCTGGAGTGTCTTGAACGCGGCATAAATCGCTTGGGCCATGTAGGTCTTGCCCGAGTTGTTCTTGCCGATGAGGATCGTGAGTGGGCGCAGCTGGATGGTGCCTGTCGCGATGGGGCCCAAGTTCTCGACCCTAAATGCTGGCAGTGCAGCGCTCATTTCGGTGCTCCCCGCCGAACAACTGCCACTAGTGGCGTCGCGCCGGATGCTACCGATCCGGATCACATGTCCTTGCAGGTTGAGCGATTGCTTGACCGCGCTCGGCGGCGGGGTCGGCAGTGGACTTCCGGGGCGCAAGGCACTTTGCCATCTCAGAGCATGCTGCACCATATGCCGCATCCGACCGAAGGCTCCCGCGACTGTCTTGCTTCGCAGCAGCTATGCCGGGCTGTAGAGCTCGGTGACGACGTCGAGGGCTTGGGTGACCAGCGGCAGGGGTTCGCCCGAGCGGGTGAGCAGCAGCAGGGGGACCGAGGCGGCGGTGTCGCTGATCGGCACGTAGTGCAGGCCTGGCGGCCGGAACGTCTGCACGCTGGCGGGCACGATGGCGACGCCCTCGCCTGCGGCCACGAATCCGAGGATGGTGGTGTACTCGGTGGCCTCGATCATGGGGTCGTAGGCGACGCCCTGGGCGCTGAACATCCCGGCCAGCACGGCGTGGAGGCTGGGCGACACCCCCCGGTCGAAACCGATGATCGGCTCGCCGGCCAGGTCGCGCAGCGCTGCAGCCGGCTGCTGAGCCAGCCGGTGAGCGCCGCCCGCGGCCAGCAGCAGCCGCTCGTTCATCACCAAGGTCGCCTCCACCTGGTCGGCGTCGCCGGCGGTCCTGCCGATGCCCAGATCGATGCGTCCGGCGCGCAGCGCCTTGACCTGTTCGTCGGAGCTCAGCGTGTGCAGCTCGAAGTCGACCCTGGGCCGTCGTCGGCGGTACTCGGCCAGCACGCGCGGCATCACCTCGTAGGCAGCCGAGTCGACGAAGCCGACCCGCAGCGTGCCCGTGTGACCTTCGCGGCGCTGCGACATGAGGCGCTCCACGCCGTCCGCGGCCGCCAGCAGTCGCAGCGCTTCGGGATAGAGGAACCGTCCGGCCTCGGTGAGCGTGACCCGCCGGGTGCTGCGGTCGAACAGTGCGGTGTCGAGCTCGCGCTCGAGCTGCCGGATCTGCTGGCTCAGCGGCGGCTGGGACATGTGCAGTCGCTGCGCGGCCCGGCCGAAGTGCAGCTCATCGGCCACCGTGACGAAGTAGCGCAGGCGTTGCAGGTTCACGCCGCACAGCGTAGGAGCGATTGAGAGGCAGTACATCTGAATTGTTTGCAAATTGATACTTCTCGTCACCGAGCGGGGTGCTTAGCCTGCAGAGCAATGGCAGGACTTGCGGGCCGGCTGCGGAAGCGTCCGCCCAAGTATTCGGCTGCTGCGTTGGCCTGGAAGGGCCTCCGGGGCCAGTCGTGGCCGCGGGTGTGGCGCGACTGCGATCTGCAACGGTCCTACGACGCCGTGGTGATCGGCGGCGGCGTGCACGGCTTGGCTACCGCCTACTACCTGGCCCGCAACCACGGCATGACCAACGTGGCCGTGCTCGACAAGGCCTACCTGGGCAGCGGCGGCTCGGGGCGCAACACCGCCATCGTGCGCTCCAACTACCTCACCCCTGAGGGGGTGGCCTTCTACGACCGGTCGGTGCACCTCTATGAGCAGATGGCAGTGGAGCTGAACATCAACGTGATGTTCAGCCAGCGAGGCCACCTCACGCTGGCCCACTCCGACAGCTCCCTGCGCACGATGCACTGGCGCGCCGAGGTCAACAAGCTCGGCGGCGTCAACTCCAGCGTGATCGGCCCCGACGAGATCAAGAAGGAGTGCCCGAGCCTCGACACCTCCGACCATCCCCGCTACCCGATCCAGGGCGCGCTGTATCACCCGCCAGGCGGCGTCGTTCGCCACGACGCGGTGGTGTGGGGCTACGCCCGGGCGGCGGACCACATGGGCGTCGAGATGCACCAGAAGACCGAGGTCACCGACATTCTCTGCGAAGGCGGCGACGGTCCCGACGGCAAGGGCGCCGGGGGCCGGGTCACCGGCGTTCGCACGAATCGCGGCGACATCTCCACGCCGATCGTCATCAACTGCACCGCCGGGTGGGCATCGCTCATCTCGACCATGGCCGGCGTGCGGCTGCCCATCACCACCCACCCCCTGCAGGCCGCCGTCACCGAGCCGGTGAAGATGTTCCTGCCCACGGTGGTGGTCTCGGGTTCGCTGCACGTGTACGTGAGCCAGACCGACCGGGGCGAGCTGGTGTTCGGCGCCTCGGTCGACCCCTATGCCAACTACTCGGTGCGCGGTTCGCTGGAGTTCACCGAGGGACTGGCTGGGCACGTGCTCGAGCTGATGCCCGGCGTTTCGCGTATGCGGATTCTGCGCCAGTGGTCAGGCCTATGCGACATGACTCCCGACTACTCGCCGGTGATGGGCTTCACACCCGTCGACGGCTTCCTGGTGGATGTGGGCTGGGGCACCTACGGATTCAAGGCTGCACCGGTTTCCGGCGAGCAGATGGCCGAGGCCGCTGCTACAGGCCGCACGCCCAAGCTGATCGAGGCCTTCGCCCTCAGCCGTTTCGACAACGGCGAACTCGTGGGCGAAAAGGGTGCAGCGTCGGTGGGCCACTGATGTCTCGCTTCGTGCTTCCCCCGAGTGCCATGAGGCCCACCGGCGCCGATACGACAGCGGTGGGTCACTGATGTTGCTTGTCCCTTGCCCCAACTGCGGTCCACGCAACTCGACCGACCTCCGGTACGGGGGCGAGTCGCACGCCCGTCCCGATCCCAACACAGCCTCGCCAGCCGAATGGCGGGCCTACCTCTACCTGCGCGACAACCCCGCCGGCTGGCTGCGCGAGAACTGGTACTGCGCGTCGGGCTGCCGCCGCTGGTTCTCGATCGAGCGCAACACCGCCACCAACGAATTCCGCGATCCGCCCCTGCCCGGCGACAAGCGAGGCGGCGCAGCATGAGTGCGTGCGTACCCGGAGTTGTCTGGGGCACCCAGCCCGACGGCGAGCTAGGCGGCGCAGCATGAGAGGCAGCGCGGCATGACGATGAGCCGGCAGGGCGTCCAGCCCACCGAGGTGATCGACCGGGCCGCCAAGCTTCGCTTCCGCTGGAACGGCAAGCGTTTCAGCGGGTTCGAGGGCGACACGATCGCCTCTGCCCTAGCCGCTTCTGGAGAGCAGATCTTCTCCCGCTCCATGAAGTACCACCGGCCCCGGGGCATCCTCACCGCCGACTACTGGGATCCCAACCTGATGGTCCAGGTGGGCGACGACCCCAACGTGCGGGCCGGCCACCGCTTGCTGGAGAGCGGCATGGACGTCCGCTCGCAGAATGCGTGGCCGTCGCTGAACCGCGACATCAAGGCGGCGAACAGCCTGTTCGGTCGCTTCCTGACGGCCGGCTTCTACTACAAGACCTTCATGCGGCCGCAGTGGCTGTGGCCCACGTACGAGCGGGTGCTCGCCACGTTCGCCCCCGGCGGCAAGATCGACCTCGACACGCCGCACGCCTACCACGACAAGCGCTACACCCACCCCGACGTGGTGGTGGCCGGAGCAGGCCCTGCCGGCATCGAAGCGGCGCTGGCCGCCAGCGGCGAGGGCGCCAGCGTGCTGCTGGTGTCCCACGAGCACGCAGTGGGCGGCCATCTGCGCTACTCGAGCGATGCCGCCGATCAAGCCGCTCTGGCAGAGCTGCGCGCTGCGCTCGACGCTTCCGATGTCGAGGTGCTGACCGACTCGACCGTGACCGGGCGGTATGAGGACAACTGGCTCGGCATCGTGCAGCGCAACCACCCGATCGCGGTGGAGCGTCTCATCAAGGCCCGTGCCAAGACGCTGGTGGCGGCGCCCGGACTGATCGAGCGGCCCTACGTGTTCGAGGGCAACGACCGGCCCGGCGTCATCACGTCGGGCGCAGCACGTCGCCTGGCGAACCTCTGGGGCGTCAAGCCGGGCGAGCGGGCGGTGGTGTTCAGCGCCAACGCCGACGGCGACGCCGCGGCTGCCGACCTGGAACGGGTGGGCACCGAGATCGCGGCCGTCATCGACGGACGCACCGGTGGCCGCATCAGCTCAACCAGCGGCTCATCGCGAGCAGTCGACGCAGTCGTAGCCGACGGAGCCTCCATCGACGCCGATCTGCTCGTCGTGGCAGCGGGCTGGACGGCTCCCACATCGCTGCTCAACATGGCAGGCGACCGTCCCGTCTACGACCCTGCCGCAGCCAGGTTCTTCCCGTCCGACCCCCCCAGCAATGTGCTGGCGACGGGCGGGCTGGCCGGCGACGCCGATCTTGACGGGCTGCGTCAGCATGGCGCCGCCACAGGACGCCTCGCCGCAGCCCGTGCCGCGGCGGTCCGCCATCGCCTGCAGTCGCGCACCGCTCGGGCGCTGCCGGTCGACGGTGATGAGCCCGCCTGGGCACCCGACGAGCGGGTGCCGCTCGGCCGCGATCCGCATCCCGAGCTCTACCGCGCCGACACCCACGGCATGGTGGACATGTCCGAGGACATCAGCTCCAAGGACTTGGTGGCCGCGGCGCACGAGGGCTACGACTCGGTGGAGCTGGCCAAGCGCTACACCACGGCCACGATGGGACCCTCGCAGGGCAAGCTGGAAACGGTCAACACCGTCGCAGCCATTGCCGAGGCGCGCGGCGAGACGATCAGCCAGGTCGGCACCACCGTGTGGCGGCCCCCCTACGCACCGCTCACGCTCGGTGCGCTCGCCGGGCGGATGTTCGAGCCGGTGCGGGTGTCGCCGATCCACCCCTGGCACGAGGCCAACAACGTCTCCATCATCCAGGCCGGCCAGTGGTTGCGCCCCGATCACTACGGCGACCCTGCAGCCGAGGTGCGCAATGTCCGCGAGAACGTCGGGCTCATCGATGTCACCCCGCTGGGCAAGCTCGACCTGCGCGGCCCCGACGTGCCCAAGCTCCTGAGCCTGCTCTACGTCAACAAGTGGATGAAGCTGGGCGTGGGCCGGGTGCGCTACGGGATGATGTGCGCCGAGGACGGCGTGGTGCTCGACGACGGCGTCACCGGTCGCCTCGGCGAGGACCATTACATGATGTCCACCACCAGCTCGGGTGCCGGCGGCGTCTGGGAATGGGTGGAGAACTGGCTCCAGACCGAGCGCCCGGACTGGCAGGTGCACGTCACCCCGGTCACCACGGCGTACGCCAGCATCAACGTGGCGGGGCCCAAGTCTCGCGAGCTCATGAGCAGGGTCTGCGAGGGCGTCGACCTCGACGCTGAGGCATTCCCGTATATGACCGTTCGGGAAGCCACGGTGGCGGGCGTGGCGGGCTGCTTCATGTGGCGCATCGGCTTCACCGGCGAGCTGTCATTCGAGCTGCACGTGCCTGCAGGCCACGGCCTGCATGTCTGGGAAGCCCTCATGGATTCCGGCAGCGATCTCGGCGTGGGACCGTTCGGCTTGGAGGCCCAGCGCATCATGCGCCTCGAGAAGGGGCACTTCATCGTGGGCCAGGACACCGACGGGCTGACGCTGGGACCCAGCACCGGCTTGGGGTCGCTGATCAAGCTCGACAAGGACGATTTCGCCGGCAAGCCAGAGCTGGCCTGGGCGGCCGACCGGTCGCTCCCGATGGTCGTGGCCATCCAGCCCGACGATCCCGACGTGGTGCCTGAAGAGGCCGCGCAGATCGTGCGGGGCGATACCAACGAGATCCTGGGACGGATCACCTCGTCGCGCTACTCGCCGACGCTGAACCGGTCGATCTGCCTCGGCCAGGTCGAGCCCGACCTGGCCGCCGGCGGCACGAAGGTGACGGTGCTGCTGGAGTCTGGGGAGCGCATCGGCGCAACGGTGATCGACCACCACGCCCACTTCGACCCGGCGGGGGAGCGTCTCCGTGGCTGAGGCAGCATCGCCCCAGAATTCGGCGCCCCAGAGCCCGGCCTTCGAGAGCCCGGTGGTGCGCAGCTATCCGGCTATGCGAGCCGGTGATTTGACGCTCTCCGACGAAAGCGCTGTCACCAAGTGGCTCGTACGCGCAGGTGCCGATGGACCGGCGGCCGATCTGCTCGGCGCGCCGTTCGGAACCTCGCGGGCGGTAGCCGGCGGGGCACTCGTGCTGGGTTCCCGTCCTGGTGAGTGGATCGTCCTCGGGACCGCCGGCGAGGTCGCGGCGACCGTCGCCGACCTCGCCGGATGCGAAGAGCAGGAGTTCTGCTCCGCGCTGGACTGGACCCACGGTCGGGCGATGTTCCGGGTGACCGGCACCAGCGCTGCGCGCATGCTCGAGAAGGTGTGCGGCCTCGACTGGAGCGACCACATGACGCCCGAGGGTGCCGTGGTCTCGGCCTCGGTGGCCCTGGTCACGTGCGACATCGCCCGCAATGACCGTGACGGGGTCCGCTCCTACCTGATCTTCTGCGACCGGTCCTTCGGCCAGTACCTCTTCGACGCGCTGATCGACGCCGGCAACGAATTCGGCCTGTCAGTCGCCGCAGCGTCGCACTCGCATTCCGCGGACTGAGATACACCAGCCTCGGGGGCCAGACCCCGGGACGCAGTAAATCAGTTGCATCGGTTGCACAGGTCGCGGTTACGCTCGACTCATGAACGAAGAGTCGTTGCCGGAAGGAATGCCATCGGTGGGCGAGATGCTCGACGAGACATTCGCGGTGCATCGCAAGTCGCTGCAGCGCATCGAGGAATCGCAGGTCGAGACGAATGAGCGGCTCGGCCGGTTGGAGGAGTCGCAGGTAGAGACGAATGAGCGGCTCGGTCGGCTGGAGGAGTCGCAGCGTGGCACGAGCGAAGCGCTGAGCGGCCATCGCGAACTCTTGGAGGGAATCGCCAGCAAGCTGGACCAGCTCACCGCCTGAGCCGGCTCAGGACTGGCAGCAGGCGCTGGTGCCATCACCATGGAGGCGATTCGGGTCGCGGCCCAAGACCCATCGCCGCGACTGCGATGAGAACTCATCCCGCGCTGATCGAGCGCAGCCTTTCCTCGGTTGCGCGGGGTGTCAGTCGTTGTCGGTGATGGTGCCCTGAGCGAGGCCGTCGCTCAGGGTCGCGTAGGTGGTGTCCGTGAGGAGCAGCCGCAGCCAGAACGTCTCGGATCCTTCGCCGGCCACGCCGTCGTCGATGAGCGAGATCTGCACCGTCTTGGAGGTGTCGCCGGGCGCGAAGGTTACCTGGCTCCACTGTGGCAGGAAGTCGTCGTAGGCCGTCGCGGTGCCGCCGCCGAACGCGCTGTAGTACACGGTCACCGGCGCTGCTGCCGGCCCGCTCATCTCCACTGCGAAGCTGACAAAGCCGTCGCCCTCGCTCGCTGACGCGTCGCTGATCGACAACGACGGCACCGTATTCGGTGGCGGATCGTCGTCATCGACCGCCACCGACGCCGATCCGGCGGTCGCAGAGACGGCATAGCCGCTGCCATCATCGACGACGACTGTCACCGATCCGTCGGCCTCGTCGGCCGAGTCGTTGGTCGTCGTCACCGTCAGCGTGATGCTGCCCGATGTGGGGACCGTGACCGTCTGCGACCCAGTCGTGACGCCGAAATCGCCCGACTGCGAGACGGTCACGTCCACTGTCAGCGGCGCAGTCGGCGCGGGGTCGGCGGTGACGGTGAAGGTCGCGTCGCCGCCCTCAGTGATGTTGCTGCCTGCCGAGACGCTCACCTCCGGCGTCACAGGCGGGGGCGTCGGGTCGTCGCACTGTGCCATGGCTTGGAGGGTGCGCACGGTGCGGTCCCAGCGGGTGTTGTCGAACTGCGCCTTGATGGTTTGGGCATTGGCAACGGTCATCGCCGTCTCGCCCGTGTCCACGCCCAGAGCAGCCAGCACCCGGTTCCAGCGCTCCACGTGCTCGTCGTGCGTGTATTCGTCGCGCCAGTTCTGGACCTCTGCGGCCGTTATGGCGTCCGGCGGCAGGTTCGGCGTGCAGCCGTCGTCGTCTGCGACGGCGACCGTGGCAGAGCCGCTCGCCGACGACACGGTCCAGCCCTGACCGCTTGCGACAGTCACGGTGACATCGCCATCGGCCTCCTCGGCCGAGTCGTTGACCGTGGACACCGTCACCGTCGCAGTGCCTGAGGTCGGGATGGTCACCGGCTGCGAGCCCGGCGTCACGCCGAAATCGCCGGTCGCGGAGACCGAGACAGTGACCTGCAGCGGTGCCGACGGCGCAGGACTCGCGGTCAGCGTGAACACTGCGTCGCCGCCCTCGGCGATGTCGCTTCCTGCCGTGATGCTCACCTCGGGCGTGACTGCATCGGGCTGCTCGATGGTCCGCCTGTCGGCTTCCGCGATCAACGTGAGCGCCGCGATGCCGGGATGGTCGGCAGCGTATTTGTAGGCCCGGTAGATCCAGACGTCGCCGGGCGCCGACGGCTCGCTTCCCCGCAACAGCACTTGGGTACCGCGCACGAGCGGGGATCGGTAGTGCCAGACGACCTCGCCGTCGGGGGTGACTTCGGTGATCCTGCCGTGCTCGCCCTCGACGATGAGTGTGTTGCCGTTGGGCAGCCGCTGCGCATTGGACATCAGCCATGTCCGCTCACGCATGAAGTAGCTCCACACGCGGGTCGCAGGCATGAAGCCGCTGCCTGCTCGCAGGTAGTTGCCCTCGTACGCCGGGAAGACCACTTCGTCCACCGACGCGTAGTCGCGCAGGTAGCCGGGATGCTCGAATCCGTTGTTGTAGACGATGACGTTGCCCGCGCCCGGCAGCCCGTCGGGGATCCAGTGCGCGTTGTGTGGGAAGAAGAGTTCTTGGTCGCTCTTGGCGCCGCCGCGGAAGGTGCGCGGGTTTCCCCAGCGGTACAGCAGGTCTCCGCCCTTGCCGTACGTCCCGCCGGTGCTGCCGGCTGCCTGGGAGGTCGTGGTGGAGTAGTCGATCACCCAGGCTTCGCTGAAATGACGCGACGTGATCAAGATCTGCCCCAATTCTGCGTTGTAGTCGATCGAGTTGAGATGCGTGAGGTGATGAGGGTTCTTCAAGAAGGTGTTGTTCGACTGGTGCATCCGGCAGAGCCCGTAGTTGATGTCGATGCGCTCGGGATGATCGGCGACCACGCCATAGTTGGCCTTGCTGGAGTCGAAGTCCTGGATCAGGTGATCGCGGACGTTCCATCTCCACACCTCGCTGCCGCCGTTCGTCCCGGACGGACGCAGCACCACCACCGAATCCAGTTCCAGCACTTGGCCCTTGTCGTTGCCGGCCGGCAGGCACGCCGGATTCGCCCCAGCCGCGGTTGCCTCGGCCGCACTCAGATAGTCGGAATCGATGTACATGTAGTCGCCGTTCGCGAGCTTCAGCACGTCGTGATGCTGATCTGGCGTCGCATATGTGTAGGCGTCGGTTCCGTCGGGATTGATCTCGGCAAGACTGGTTCCGGTATGCGCCGCGAGCAGCTTGCCGTCATCGCGCAGCTTCCCGAGCGCTCCATTCCGGATCCACTCGTAGGCCACGCGCCCTTGGCCGTCGATCAGGTAGAACTTGTTGTGATATGCACTGGTCAGCAGCACAAAGCCGTCAAGTGCTGCGGCCCCGTTGACATTGACGCCCACTGGTGGCCTCGGCGTCGACGTGACCCACGCGCCCACCGCAATGGTGGCGGTATGGGCGTTGCCGAGCCCATAGGCGCCGTCGGGCTGAATGCTGACGGTGATGGACTCAGTGGTGTTCCGCAGGTAGTAGACGGGTCCCGTCGTCGACGCCTCCCCCCCGCTCAAGGTGATCTCGTGCTGGTGCTCCAGCGTGCGGTCGCCGACGCCGCTGACCTGGTACGTGATCGTGAGCGGCGACAGCGGCGCGGCAGAAGCGGTGAACGTGCACGACGTCGTGCCGATGTCGCGGCCGTCGGCGGCGACGGTGGGAATGCTCTGCGGGCACGAGACAGAGATCGTCGGCGTCGATTGCGCCGCTGCCTGCCGAGGCAGCGCCACGATCACGGCGGCCGTCGCCGCGATGATGGCGACCAGACAGATCAGCCGCCTGGCAAGCGCGTAGAGAGCGTAGGTGCGAATCAGGAGCGGCATGCGGTACCCCTCAGCCAGTTGTGCCTTTGCCCGGAGGCTGCCGACTCTTCGTGCCTCCGCCTGTCGTTTCCAGCATAGGAAACCGCGCTCAGAAGGCCGCCTCCAGCGCGTCCGCTGCCGCTCGTCGCAGCCAACGTCACCATCGCCCGACGCTTCGTCGGCACCGGACACATCACCTGACGCCACCGAGCCCAGTGGCCCGATCCGCAAGAGCGACGAAGGCTCAACTTGTCATGCAAGAATAGAAATTTACAACAAGATAAACAGCAATTTAACTATGACAGATGAGAAATCAATGGTAGGCTCGGCTGAGTGCTGCAACGGAAGATCGCCGACGGCGGAGTCGGCGCGCTGCTCGGGAACCGTCTCGGGGCCTACCCGGCAGTGGCGTTGGTGGGGCCGCGTCAGTGCGGCAAGACGACACTCGCGCGGTCGCTCGGCGCTCTGTACTACGACATGGAACTCGAGCGCGCGCTTCGGCGATTTCCCGCGCCAGCGTGGTCTTGCCGGTCTGGCGTGCCCCGTGGATCATCACCACCCGCGACCACTCCAGTGCTTCTTCGATCTCGGGCCGAAGGTGGCGGGCGATGAGTTCCATGCCCTGAATCCTAGCGCTACTGATCATTTCCGCAGTTCGCTATTGTGCAAACTCGCAGCTATCTCATGAGCAAACCCGCAGGACGGTCACGGCCACTTTCGCAGACAGCCGCAGCACTGCACAACTGAGGCTGCCCCGATCGCACTTGACGGCCCATCAGGACACTCCTTCAGGTCAGCACCAAACAACGACCCGTCTCAAAAACCCTGACACGGGACGACGCTGGGCCCGGCTGCCGCCATGGACGAGTAGTTGCGATGCCATAAGGTTCGGGGGCGAGTCGAATCGAGCGGGAGTGCGTGCCATGGCGATGAAGGGGATGGAAGACGGCCAGGTGCTGTCGTTCAACAAGCAGATCATCGCCGAGTTCCGCGAGAACGAGGGGCGCTGCGGCGGCATGTTCGAGGGCAATCCCATGCTGCTGCTGACCATGACCGGCGCTCGCAGCGGGCGGCAGCTCACCAGCCCGCTCACCTATCACGAGCTCGACGGTGACTGGATCGTGTTCGCGTCGGCCGGCGGCCATCCCAGCCATCCGGCGTGGTACCACAACGTCACCGCCAACCCGGCGGTCACCGTCGAGATCGGCGCCGAGTCGTTCGCAGCGACCGCCGCCGAACTGTCGGGCAGCGAGCGCACCAAGGCGTTCGACGCGATGTGCGAGGCCATGCCCCGATTCGGCGACTACCAAGCATCGGTCGATCGGGAGATTCCCGTCATCCGCCTCCGCCGCAGCACCTGAGCGTCGCCCCGGCCCCGCTCGGCCCGCAGCGCAGTTGCAGCGTCACTGTCGCAGGCTCGCACCTCATCGAGACCGCTCGTCCGAGGCGTCGACACGACTGTCCTGCTGTCATGTCTTGCCGCGCGCTGTCTGAGCAGCCTATTGTTGTGGGCCGCTGTGAAGTGTGGAGGCACTCGGAATGAACTTGAACCTGAGGTCGCTTGGAAACCGTTCCTCTTTGATGGCTGCTCGACGGTCAGACTTCCGGGGGGGGGGGGTCGTGAGCCCATGGTGGCGGAGGCTGCTTGCCTCGGTTGGGCTCGCTCTGGCGGCCTCGGTGCTGGTGCTCACCGGCCCGCCGACGCCTGAGGCAGGCGCCCAGTCCACTACCACCGTCCAGTTCGACCGAGGCGGCTACAACGCCGCCGAGGGCGATTCGGCACACGCCAAGCTGACCTTCAGCCCAGCGACCGCGTCGCAGGCGACGTTCACTATCAACACCACTGCGGGCACGGCCACCGCTGGGGACGATTTCACCGCCGGCCCTCATTCCTGCACCGTGCCCTCGGGGCGGACTTCCCATGTCTGCAATATCCCCGTCCTCGCCGACAGTCAGATCGAGGACTACGAGCAGTTCACTATCGCACTGGCAGCGCCGCCGGCGGGTTTCACACTGGGCGCCAACAGCACAGCCACTGTGCAGATCGTGAATGTCAGCGTGGTGCCTGACGACTGGGCGCTGAAGCCTGCGGGTGTGGGTGCGGGCGGGCAGTTCCGGTTGTTGTTCAAGACTCATACTGAGCGTAATTCGGTGCCGAGCGATATCGGGGTCTATGACGGGTTCGTGCGCGCCCGGGTGAGCGGCGCGGGCACCGGCCACGCGGACATCCGGCCGTATGCGTCGACGTTCCGGGTGGTGGGCTCCACGCCGTCGGTGGACGCGGCGTGGCACACCGCGACGGGGATCGTGGTGAGCGGCGAGCCGAGCCACACGCCGTTCTCGACGCCGGTGTATTGGCTGAACGGCCCCAAGATCGCTGACGACTACAACGATTTCTGGGACGGCACCTGGGACGACAACAGCCACAGCGCGCAGCGGCGGGCGAACGGCAATGTGTCGACCAACAACCGGGGGCCGAACACCGGCACCCAGACCGGCACGACCCATGCCACTGCGGGCACCAGGCGCGGCTCCAACGCGCTGGGGACCAGCGGCACCCATTCTCGGT